>DASSQD010000128.1:0-33536 GCA_035702665.1 Burkholderiales bacterium | reverse complement strand
ACAAGCACGGCGGCTCGATGAAAATCCGCACCGTCGACATCCGCGATGCCCAGGCGGTCGACGCGATGGTCCAGTCGATCTGGGACGACGGGGGGCCGCTGACGGGCCTGCTCAACAACGCCGCGGGCAACTTCATCTCGCGCACCGAAGACCTGTCCTCGCGCGGCTTCGACGCCATCGCGAACACCGTGCTGCACGGCACTTTCTACGTGACGCACGCGGTCGGCAAGCGCTGGATCGCGGGCAAGAACCGCGGCTCGGTGGTCTCGATCGTCGTGACCTGGGTCTGGTCGGGCTCCCCCTTCGTCGTGCCCTCGGCGATGTCCAAGGCGGGAGTGCACGTGATGACCCAGTCGCTCGCGGTCGAGTGGGGGCGCTACGGCATACGCTTGAACGCGATCGCCCCGGGAATCTTCCCCACCGAAGGCGCGGGCAAGCGCCTCGCGCCCGGGCGGGACTTCCGCGACGAGGCGGTCGCCGTGAATCCGATGCGCCGCACCGGGAACATGCCCGAGCTGCAGAACCTCGCCGCCTTCCTCATGGCCGACGGCTGCGAGTTCCTCACCGGCCAGACGATCGCGCTCGACGGCGGCGCCAACCTCGTGAACGGCGGCTCGTTCAACGAGCTCTTCAAGTGGGGCGACGCCGAATGGAACGCGGCGCGCGAGGCGATCAAGGCGCAGAACGAGAAGGACAAGGCGCAGCGCTCGGCCTGACATATCGCGGCGGCCCACCACTGATTTCGAACGCCAGGCGGCACTCAAACCGAGCATCGCGCACCATGCCCCCTCGTTTCATCTCCCGCCAGCTTTCACGCCCCACGGGGGCCTTTGCTCGCGTCATGGGCTGGCTCATGAATCGGCACAACGCCAAAATGAATGCGTTCGCCGTTGAACAGCTTGAACTCGGCCGGCCTGATCGCGTGCTCGAAATCGGGTTTGGCGGCGGCGTTGCGCTTCGGTCTCTCGTCGGGTGCGCCTCGTTCATCGGGGGAGTCGACCTCTCGCGGGAGATGGTCGAATGGGCGAGGGCCAGATATTCCGCCGCCGTGATCGCCGGCAGGGCGGACTTTCGCGAGGGTAGCGTTGAAGCGATCCCCTTCGATGCGGCGTCGTTCGGGAAGGCGCTCACCGTCAATACAGTCTACTTCTGGCGTTCACTCGACGCGGGTTTCGCTGAAATCCGACGTGTGCTGGCGCCTGGTGGCCGCGTGGTCATCGGCTTCCTTCCGAAGGAATGGATGGACAGGCTCGGACATCCGCCGGACATCTTCACGCCGCGAACGCCCGAGGAAATCGTTGCGGCACTCACGGCCTCCGGTTTCAAGCACGCCCATATCGAACGCCCCGACCCGACCACACGTTGGAACGTCGCCGTCGCCACGCGCTAAGGCCCAATCTACATGCCATACCGGATGTCATGACGACGAGTCGGATCGATCGGCCTGAGCCACGCTGGCAGGCGATCCTCGCGCTCCTCGCGGTCGCGGGCATTTACATGGCGCTGCCGAAGGAGTTGGTCGTCGGCCCGACGTGGCTCCTGCCGGTTCTGGTCGTGGTGCTGCTGGTCCCGACCGTGTTCGCGCACCGGACGGGACGCCATTCGCTCAACCATGTCCTGGGGATCGTGATCGGTGCAATCATCACGTTCGGCCTCGTCGCATCGGTGGTCCTGCTCGTCACCACGATCCCGGGAGGGAAGGAGCCCGCGCTGACGCTTTTGCGCTCGGGCGGGGCGCTGTGGCTGACGAACATCCTGGTGTTCGCGCTCTGGTATTGGAGGCTGGACGGCGGCGGTCCCAGGGAACGTGAAACCAAACACGAGTTCGGAAGCCGCAGCTTCGTTTTTGCGCAGATGCAGATCGAAAAAGCGGAGCGCAAGACCTTCGAGGTCGACGGATGGCGCCCCGGGTTCGTGGACTATCTTTTCATCGCCTTCACGACGAGTTCGACTTTCGGCCCGACGGATTCGCCGGTCCTGACTCGTTGGGCAAAGCTCCTCACGATGACGCAGATTCTGATCTCGCTCACGATCATGGTCCTTCTGATCTCGCGGGCGATCGGTGTGCTATGAACGAGTACGCATTGGCGAAGTTTCTGCATATCCTGGTGGCGATACTCGCCCTGGGAACGAGCGCAGGGCTGGGAATCGTCCTCGAGTTCTACGGGGATCACCCGACGCACGGGCCCTTCGTGCTCCGCGCCATCGAGCGGGTCGTCGCGTTCTTCGTGGTTCCGGGATACGTGCTCATGCTGGTGACAGGTCTCTGGATGGTTGAACTGTCCTGGCCGTGGACGACAAAATGGATCCAGGCTGCCCTCGCATTATGGAGTGTCGGGTTGGCGATGTTGGGGGGCTCCCTCGCCCTTCTGCACAAGCAAAGGGGATTGTTCGACAACCAGGGGCCCATCTCTGCATCGTATCGACGAACCTCCTTGCTTGGACGCGGCTTGGGTGCGGGGGGTGGAATCGTCGTCATCACCATTCTTTACCTCATGGTCATCAAGCCGTGGAACTAGCGCCGCCCGAATGGCAACGGTAATCATGCAAGTCAGGGTAAAACCGAGAGCGCGGGTTTCTTCCCTGGTCCAGACGCCCGACGGTACCTGGGAGGCGCGACTGAAATCGCCTCCGGTCGACGGTAAAGCCAATGAGGAGCTCGTCGCCTTGGTGGCCGAGCACTTCCGATGTCGCAAGGCCGCCGTGTCCATCAAGTCCGGAGCGTCGGGCCGCGTGAAGCTGGTCAAGGTACACCCGGGCTAACCTATACCGCGCGGC
Organism: Burkholderiales bacterium; assembly: GCA_035702665.1. Taxonomy (GTDB): domain Bacteria; phylum Pseudomonadota; class Gammaproteobacteria; order Burkholderiales; family SG8-39; genus VBDM01. The sequence goes on along the minus strand of DASSQD010000128.1, from coordinate 30,758 downwards.
CACGCGACACGCGTACAGGAGCACTCATGATTTCTATGATCCGTTCCCGACGGTCGAGCACTATGAGTCGGTGGCGGGGGCCATTTAACCTCAATCCGCGAGGGACCCACATGAGCGACGGAGAGGACATAAGGGAGTTGCTGAAAGAAATCCGGGACAATCAGCGCGTGTCCCTGCAAAGGCAGGAAGAGCATCTCGCGATAGCGCGGGAGCAAATCGAACGTTCGCGCGGGCAAGTGCAGGAATCCATCGAGTTGCAGCGCCAAGCGATCGACCGGGTAAGGAAGATCTCGCGAATTGCCGTTCCCGGCATCGTCCTGTGTATCGTCTTGATCATTTACCTGATGGTCAGGTACCTGAAATGAATGTAATGAACCGGCCCGTCCGATCTACTAAGCACCCATGTCAATCGATTCGGAGCAGAAGATGATCGTCACCGTGTTTCGTTCCCGCGTGAAGCCCGAAGCCCAGGAAGAATACGGCCGCTGGGCCGCCCGAATGAGCGAGCTCGCGCGCAGGATGCCGGGGTACGTCTCCCACAAGGGCTTCGTCGCCGAGGACGGCGAGAGGGTGACGATCGTCGAGTTCGAGTCCGAGGAAACGCAGCGCGCGTGGAGCCTGCTCCCCGAGCACGTCGAGGCGAAGAAGAAGGGACGCTCCAGCTTCTACCTGGAATACCGGGTGCAGATCTGCACGGTGCAGCGCGACAGCTCGTTCCCGAAGTGAGCGGCCCGAAGCCCGGCGCGAACGTCCTCGCCGTCTCCGGAAGCCTGCGCGCCGCGTCGATCAACTCCGCGTTTTGCCGCGCGGCGGCGCGCCTGGCTCCGGCGTCGGTCCGGATCTCCGTCGACTCGAGGCTGGGCAAGCTGCCGCCCTTCAACCCCGACCTCGAGCCCGACCCGCCGCGCGCGGTGCGGGACTTCCGGGAGGCGGTGGGCGGCGCCGACGCCCTGATCATCGCCAGCCCCGAGTACGCTCACGGGATCTCGGGGATCCTGAAGAACGGCCTCGACTGGCTGGTGAGCTTCGAGGGCTTCATCGGCAAGCCCGTGGCGCTCGTGAACACCTCGCCGCGCGCCCGTCACGCGCACGACGCCCTGCGCGAAGTGCTGCAAACCATGTCGGCGCGCATCCTGCCCGAGGCTTCGATTACACTTCCACTGCTCGGCACGTGCATCACCGAGGACGCCATGCTTTCCTCCCCCGAAGTCGCGCAGAAGATCCGCCGCGCCCTCGAATCGGTGGCCCGGGCGCTCGACACGACGGTCGCGAGCGGGCCGAGCTTCCCGCTGGATTGACGGAACGATGCTGATCCACGGCAAGTGCCACTGCGGCAACATCTCCTTCTCCCTCGCCTGGGAGCCCGACCCCGCCGAAATTCCGGCGCGCGCCTGCAGCTGCTCGTTCTGCACCAAGCACGGCGGAGTGTGGACCTCCAACCCCAAGGGCGCGCTCGAGGTCGCGGTCGAGGACCCGGCGCTGGTGTCGAAATACGCCCACGGCACGCGCACCGCGGAGTTCCACGTCTGCTCGAGGTGCGGCATCGTGCCCGTCGTCACCAGCCGGATCGACGGGCACTTGTACGCCGTGGTCAACGTCAACGCCTTCGAGGACGTCGACCCGTCACTCCTCCGCCGGACACCGGCAGATTTCGCCGGCGAAGGGACGGATCCGCGCCTCGCGCGGCGCAAGCGCAACTGGATCGCCGACGTCCGCTTCCTGGAGAGGGGCCGCTGAGAACGCGATGAACGCCGAAGAGTGCGAGCTGTGCGCGCCGCGCGACGTCGTGGCCGAGAACGCCCTCGCCTACGCGCGCCACGACGGCGACGCGCTGAGCCCGGGCCACGTCCTGGTCGTTCCGCGGCGCCACGTCGCCGGCTTCTTCGACATGACGCCGGACGAGCAGGCCGCAGTGCTGTCCCTCTTGAACCAGGCCAGGCGCCTCATCGACCGGCAGCACGCTCCGGACGGCTACAACATCGGCGCCAACGTCGGTAAGGCCGCCGGACAGTCGCGCATGCACGTCCATGTGCATCTCATTCCCCGTTACACTGGCGACGTTGCCGATCCCCGCGGCGGGGTCCGGTGCGTCTTGCCCAGGAGGAGAGCCGGATGAAGACCCTGCACCTCGCCCAAGTGAACGTCGGAAGAATGAAGGCCGCGCTCGAGGATCCCGTCATGGCCGGCTTCGTCGCGCGCCTCGACGAGATCAACGCGCTCGCCGACCGCAGCCCCGGTTTCGTGTGGCGCCTGCAGACCCCGGAGGGCAACGCCACCTACTTGCGCCCTTATGACGACGACCGCGTCCTGTTCAACATGTCGGTGTGGGAGTCGATCGAGCAGCTGAGGCGTTACGTCTACTACAGCGCGCACGTCGAGGTTCTCAAGCGCAGGCACGACTGGTTCGAGAAGTTCGCCGGCGCCTACACGGCGTTGTGGTGGGTGCCGCAGGGACACCGGCCGGGGATCGACGAAGCGAAGCAGCGGCTCGCGCACCTGGACGCGCACGGTCCGACCGCCTTCGCCTTCACCTTCAAGCACCCGTTTCCCGCCGACGAGCGGTTCGTGAACGGCATCGACTGGTCGTCGTTCAAGCCGTGCCCGGCGACCTGAATCCAGACCAACAGAAAGGGAGGGTCCATCCATGGCAATCGAACTGCATTCCTGGCCGCGAAGCTCGGGTACGCGCATTTCCTGGGCGCTCGAGGAGCTGGGCGTACCGTACACCTACGTCGAGGTCGACGCCAAGAAGAAGGAGAACCTCGCACCCGGGCATCTCGCGCTGAACCCGCACGGCAAGGTGCCGGCGCTGGTCGACGGCGAGCAGCATTTCTTCGAATCGCTCGCGATCCTGATCCACCTCGCGCACAAGTACGGCATCGAGAAAAAGCTGTGGCCCTCCGCGGGCGGACAGGACCGCGCCGACGCGCTCTGCTGGACCGTGTGGTCGATGACCGAGCTCGGACCGTACATGATGCAGTACCTGTACCACGGCATGGACACGCCGGTGTCCTACAAGCCCGAGGACCGCAGCAAGGCGACCGCCGCGTACAACAAGGCGCAGCTCGAGCGCATCCTCGACGCGCTCGAGGCGCGCCTCGCGAAGCGCGACTACATCGTCGGGATCTTCACCCTCGCCGATCTCGCGGCGGCGAGCTGGCTGATGCTCGGAACGATGTTCGGCCTGCCGCTCGACCGCTGGCCGCGCGCCGCGGCCTGGCTGAAACGCTGCAGCGACAGGCCCGCGCTGAAGAAGGCGCGGTGAGATGACCGTCTCGCGGAGAGCCGCCCTCGGCGCGGCGGCCGCCGGCGCCCTCCTCGCTTTCGCTCCGGCGCTCGCCCAGCAGCCGCGCGTCAAGGGCCCGCGCGTGTGGCTCGACATGGACCAGGCCGAGCTCGACGACGCCTACGACCAGAGCGTCTACGCGCCCAACCAGAAGCAGGTCACCGGCCGCTACGTCACCAACAGCGACGCGGTGCGCGCGCGCCTGGGCGCGCCGCGTCGCTTCGCCTACGGCCCGACGCCGGTCGAGGGGCTGGACGTGTACGCGACGAAACGCCCCAACGCCCCGATCAACGTCTTCATCCACGGAGGCGCGTGGCGCGCCGGAACCGCGAGCGCCTACGGCTTCCCGGCGGAGCTGTTCGTGAATGCCGGCGCGCATTTCGTCGTGCCCGATTTCGCGCCGGTCACCGATCTCGGCGGCGATCTCATGGCGATGGCCGATCAGGTGCGGCGAGCGGTCGCCTGGGTGCATCGCAACGCTAAGACTTTCGGCGGCGACCCGGACCGCCTCTACATCTCGGGCCACTCCTCGGGCGCGCACCTCGCGGGCGTGGTCCTCATCACCGACTGGAAGAAAGATTTCGGCCTGCCCGCCGACGCCGTGAAGGGCGCGCTGTGCTGCAGCGGCATGTTCGACCTCAAGCCGGTGCGCCTCTCGGCGCGCAGCCGCTACGTCAAGTTCACCGACGAGACGGAGGACGCGCTGAGCGCTCAGCGCCACCTGGACAGGATCCGCGCTCCGGTGGTCCTCGCGCACGGCACCTTCGAGACGCCCGAGTTCCAGCGCCAGTCGCGCGACTTCGCCCAGGTGATGAAGGCGGCGGGCAAGCCGGCGCAGCTGCTCGTCGCGCCGGGGTACAACCACTTCGAGATCATCGAGACGCTGGCGAATCCCTACGGCCTCCTCGGCCGCGCGGTACTGGAGCAGATGAAGCTCGCATAGGAACGGCCCAGAATGAGAATGCCCGACTACCAGGTCTCAGGCGAAGGCCGGACGACGGTCTTCCTGCTCCACGGCATCTACGGCGCCAAGGACTACTGGCGCTACCAGACCGAGCGGCTGGTCGCGCGCGGCTATCGCGTAGTCGCGTGGGACGCGCCGGGCTACGGCATCTCGCCCCTCCCCGATCCCTTCAGCTTCGACGTGGTCGCCGAGGCAGGCGCGCATCTGATACGCGCGCAGGCGACCGAGCGCAACGTCGTCTTCGGCCACAGCATGGGCGGGCAGATCACGCCGCGCGTACGGCTGAAGGTGCCCGACCTCGTCCAGGGCATCGTGATCTCGGCGACCATCGGCTACTTCGGCAACCGGACCAAGGAAGAGCAGGAGGAATTCGTGCGCAAGCGCACCGCGCCGCCTCCTCCGGGCACCGACCCGTACGCCGCGCAGCTCGCGATGGTGAACTCGATGCTCGGGCCGACATCGTCGGGCCCCGAAGTGGAGCTGGTGCGCTGGGTTGCGTCGCGGACGCCGCCCAAGACCGTGCAGGCCGCGGTGAAGGCGGTGCAGACCTATCCCGAGGCCGACGCGGTGTCGGCAATACGCGCGGTCAACGTCCCGGCGCTCCTCGTCGCGGGCGAGGTCGACCAAACCGGCCATCCGGCCGGCATGAAGCGCGTCGCGGCGATGATCCCCGGCTGCGAGTTCGCGGTCGTGTCGGGCTCCGGCCACTATCCCTGGGCGGAGAATCCCGCCGAGTTCAACGAGGCGTTCTTCGGCTTCCTCGGGAAGCACTTCGCCCCATAGCAACAAATTCGCAGCCGGGTCTCCTCACGCTCAGTGCGCGAGCGCGACGCTCGTCGGCACGGACTCCACGGGGTAGCCCTTCGAGGCCCATTCGGGAAAGCCGCCGCGGAACCAGTAGACCTGCGTGTACCCGGCCTTGAGCGCCGTCACGCAGGATTTATAGCTCTTCCAGCATTCCGGCCCGTTGCAGGCGAAGATGACGGGCGCGCCCTTGCTCGGGATCCGCGAGACCTCGAACTTGTCCACGCTGGAGTCGAAGCCGACTTCCTTCGCGCTCTTCTCCGCGTACGGCAGCCACCGCGCACCCTTGATGTGGCCCTCGCGGTGCTCCTCTTCGATGCGCGTGTCGTAGAGGACGATCCCCTTCCGCATCATCTCGGCCGCCTCCTCGGCGCTCACGATCTTTACGCCTTCGAGCGAACGCGGGGTGAAATAGCCGAGGGTCGACACGTAGTCGTATTCCTTCGCCGTGATGGGCTCCATCGCGCGCACGTCCAGCCCCGCCTGGGCGGTCGAGGCGGCGGCCTTGGCGTTGGGCGACATGAAGGCCAGGCGGATGCGGTCCTTGATTCCCTTGTCGAGTGTGCTGAGCACGGCGACTCCGGTCGCGGGAGCGGTCTTGGTCTCGAGCAGGATCCGGCCCTTGTTGCGGCCGAGCCATTCTTGCGCGAGCCGCCGGTCGGCGACGGCGACGTCCGCGGCGCCCAGCTCGAGCGCCAGCAGCGCCGCTTCGTGATAGCGGAATTCGCGGATCTCCCCGAAGAACGACTTCGCCTGGATTCCCGCCGCGTTGAGCTCGCCGCGTGCAAGGTATGTGGCGAGCGAGTCCGCAGGCGGCAGGGCGAGCCGCTTGCCCTTGGCGTTCGTGAGCGCGGTCACGCCGCTCGCTTCGCTCGCGATGAACACGGCGCGCTCTTCGCCTTCGAAGCGCGTGACCGGCTCGTAGCCGTAGCGGATGGCGCTGCCGATGACATGCGCCGGCCCGATCATAAGGTCGTAACCCCGCGAGCGCGTCTGCGCCAGCTCGCGCGTCAGGTCGCGCCCGAAGGTGAGGTGAACGTCGGCGCCGGTCGCCGCGTGCACGTACTGGGCGAGCGTCGTGTAGCGCTCCATGAATGCGGCGGTGTTGATCTCCTCGCGGGCTTCCGCCGAGATGCTGACCTTGAGCTGAGGAACCGCGGCCAGGCTCGCCGTGACGACGCCCGCGGCAAAGACGCCCGCGATGCGGATAAGGACCGAACGCATGATGCCCTCCCGTAGCAGATGCACGATGCCCCCGGCCGTCGCGGGGCCGGGAGTCCGAAGGGCCCTATATTAGAAATATCTAATGATCGGTGCGAGGACAAATTCGACGTTGCGCGCAAAAAGGGCGGCCAGTCCCGGCTGCGCCGGCCGTCGCGGCGCTTACGAAGCCGTCTCCCTTGCTTGATCCGGATTCCGGATCAGCGCGGCGGCACCGTCCACAGGTACAGCGTGCTCGAGCCCGCCTGCACCGTCTTCTCCGGCGGCCAGTCCGGGCCGAAGCCGTAGCGGTGCGCCACGATGCGCGTGCCGGGCTTCAGGTCCTTTCTCAGCTTGGGCAGCAGCTGGCGGTTCAGCGACTCGAACAGGAACAGCGTCACCACCGTGGCGTCGCGGATGTCGGCTTCGAACACGTCGCCGCGGACGAAGCGCACGCGGTCCTCGACGCCGGCGCGCTTCGCGTTGTACACCGCCATGCGCAAGGGGTTGGGGTCGATCTCGATGCCGACGCCGCGCGCGCCGAATTCCTTCGCCGCGGCGATGACGATGCGGCCGTCGCCGCAGCCCAGGTCGTAGACGACGTCGTTCGGGCCGGTGCCCGCGAGCCTGAGCATGCCCAGCACCGCTTCGTCGGTGCTCGGAAAATACGGCACCTGCGGATCCGGTCCCGTCGCCGGACCGTCGCTCAGGGCGGTGCCGCCGAACCAGCGATCGAGCGCGGCGCACCCCGGCAGCAGCGCGAGGCCTGCGAGGAGGAGCCCGCGGCGGGTCACGCTAGGGTTTCGCTTCGGGCGCCGCGGCGCCTCCCCGGCGGGCGAGCAGCAAGATCACCGCGCCCGCCGCGAGCACCCCCAGCCCGACGAGCGCGTGCGTGCGGTGGTAGGCGAGGCTGGCGTACAGCAGGTACGCGCAGCTCGCGACGAAGATCGCCGGCGTCACCGGATAGAACGGAACGCGGAAAGGCCGTGGCGCATCGGGCTCCTTGATCCGCAGCACGAAGATGGCGATGCCCACGAGCATGAAGAATCCCCAGAATACCGGCAGGGAGTACTCGACCAGACCCTTGAACCCCGCGTTCTGGATCGCTCCGAACGCGACCAGCGCGAAGGCGATCGCGCCCTGCGCCAGCATCGCCTTCCGCGGCGAACCGCTCGCCCCGTCCCAGTGCCCGAGCCAGCGCATCATCGGCCAGTCGCGGCCGAGCGCGTAGTTCGAGCGGGCGCCGACGATCATCGATCCGTTCACGGAGGTGATCGCCGAGATCGCGATCAGGATCGAGATGAGCTTCTCCCCGCCGGTGCCCCAGACGCGCTTGAGCAGGTCGGCGGCGACCGCATCCGAGCGCGCCATCGCGTCGAACCCCAGGCCTTTCGAGTAGGCGAGGTTGACGAGCACGTACAGGAGCGTGATCAGTCCGATCGAGTAGAGGAGCGCCCGCGCCATGTTCCGCTTCGGATCGCGCACTTCCGCCGAAATGTATGCGGCGTCGTTCCAGCCGCCGTACGTGAACAGCACGAACACCATCGCCGAGCCGATGCCGGCGCCGATGTACCAGGGCTCGCCGCCCGCGGCCGGCGCGGGCGCCGGCGGGGCCTCGGGCGCGAAGACCAGTCCCGCCGCGGCGATGATTACCAGCCCGCCCGCTTCGAGGAAGGTGAACAGGTCCTGCGTCGCCTTGCCTTCGCGGATTCCGGCATAGTTGATCGCGGTGAGAACGACCACGATGATCCCCGCCCACAGCGCCGAGGAGTGCTCGCCGAGGCTGATCACCCGCGAGAAGTAGTCGCCGAACAGGTAGGCGAATACGGCGATCGATCCGGCGACGATCACGGTCATGCGCGCCCAGCCGTAGAGAAAGGCCAGCGAGCGGCCGTACGCGCGCATCAGGAAATGATATTCGCCGCCCGCGGACGGATACGCCGTCGCGAGCTCCGCATAGCACAAGGCCCCGACGACGGAGAAGGCGCCGCCCGCGACCCACGCGGCGATCATCAACCCGGGCGACTGCACCGCGCCGGCTACGATCGCGGGGGTGCCGAAAATCCCGGCGCCGATGATGAGGCCGACGATGATGGCGGTCGCGTCGCCGAGCGACAGGACCTGCCTGGGAGCGGCGTCGAGTATTTCTTCTTGCTGCATCGCGCGTGGATTCTACCGTACGATCAGGCGCTCAATGTCCTTCAGGATGAAACCACTTGATCCGCTTGACCTTGCCCGAGCGATCGGCAAACAGGTGGACTTCATACATCGCTTTGTCCGTCTCCCCCGCGTAGACGAAATACCTCTCGGTGCCTTGCGGACCCGCTGTACTGCAGTCCGGCTGTCCGAATCGGGCGGCCCAGCGCTCTATCGATTGTCCGACGCGCACTTCATGGAGTAGCCGCACGTTCGGCCCGAAGACCTCGCCGTTCTCCAGCCAGAGTCTGTCCCGAGCCGTTGTTTCCGCTACGGTGGTGATCCTGAACCCGGGATAATCCCAGGTGGTCATCTCCAACTTCCCCTTGTCGTAGGGATCTTGCGGGTCGCGCGGAACCTCCTTGGACTTGGTGCCAAGCGGGCGGCCAAAGCGCTTGGCCACCTCGTCGCGCGAAAACCGCGGGCCCGGAAAGCCGTCCACATAGAATCCGGGCGAGAAGATTCCCGAGCCGAATTCCTTGAGGCGCTGTAGCTGCCGCTTCGTGGGTTCCGGCTTGCGGTACATGTAGCGCTCGCACGTCCACCAGGGTAGTTCCCGCTCGCTGGGTTCGTGGTAGCAGGAACCGTCCACGAGACCAACCCTCGGATCGCAGTTCGGCTTGTCCTCATCGGCGCGCGCCTGAATACAGACAAGTGCCAGAGCCACACCGATCGCGAACCGGAACGCGTCACCTCCGACCCTAGAGAACAAGACACCCACCCTTGCTGGGATTTCTAGACTTGAGAGACGCAAGGCTTTCGTGCAGGTCCAGACCGTACTTCCGACGCGCCTGCAGCGACCTCCGCTTCATCACTTCCCACGGCAGTCGAGACGGCGGCTCCCTGATCGCGAAAGCGATGAGGTTGTCCTGCTCCTCGGCGAGCAGCAGCACCGGCGCCCGCCCGAAAGCCTCCTCGATGCGGGCCGAATGGCGCTCGAGCCTCGCGTCGTCGGCCATGAAGTTCGCCACCATCACGCCGCCCCTTCGCAGCGCGGCGAACGCGCTCTCGTAGAACGACCGCGTGCACAGGCTGTCCGCGACCCGGCCGTTCACGAAGCCGTCCACGACCAGCACGTCGCAGCTCGCGGGACGCCGCGCGACCGCCTGCGCCCCTTCGCCGATGACGACCTCGAGGCGCTCGTCCTCCTCGGGAAAGCGGAAGTACTTGCGCGCGACCGTGACCACGCCGGGATCGATCTCGGCGACGACGACGCGGGCCCCGGGCATGCGCTCGTGCACGAACCGCGCCATCGAGCCGCCGCCGAGGCCGATCATGAGGATGTCGCGCGGCTCGGGGCAGAACAGGAGGAAAGCCATCATCGCGCGCACGTAGTCCAGCTCGATCGCGTCGGGCGCGTCCAGGCGCATCGCGCTCTGGATGGCGTCGCCGCCGATCTGCAGCACGCGCACGCCGTCCTCCTCGACGATCTCGATCGCCTTGCGGGCGGCCATCCAGTTGCGCAGGCGGCTCATGGGACCGGAAAAGAAATCGGCAGCGCTCACGCGCGCTGCCGACTCGGGGTGCGCTTCCTACTGGACCGCGATGGCGACCGGCTTGCCTTTTTCGACGATGTAAGTCGAGAACACGACCGTCTTGCCGCGCGCGGTGTTCTTGGCGGAGTGGACCGTGTTGGGCGGAATGAAGATCGATTCGCCGGCTTTCACGGTCCGTGCCGGTTGACCGGCGACTTCGAGCAGCAACTGGCCTTCGAGCACGATCCCCAGTTCCTCGCCAGGGTGAGTGTGCTTGCCGACCACCCCTCCCGGCTCGAATTCCGCCTTGGCCTGAACCGCGTGGCGGCCCGGGACGCTCAAGTCCTGGTCCTGGACCGGAATGCGCTTGAAGCCGGGCGCCTGCGCGTAGAGCAGGCTCGCGGCGAGCGCGGCGGCGACGCCGACGACGAACAGCCGTTTCGTTTTCATTTGACTCCTCCTTTGGGTTTCACGACAGACCGAATGTTACCGGACCTCACGCGCCCGGGGGCGGCGACTCGTCCGGGGCGAAATCGAGCTCGACCTTGGCGCCGCAGGGGTCGTTGCAGAAGATCTGCCAGATGCGCGTGCCCACCTGCTGGCGCAGCGTGTACTCGATGCCGTGCGCCTTCAGGCGCGCGACCGTGCCCTCGAGGTCGCTGGCGGTGAACGCGAGATGGTCGAGCACGCCGGCCGGATCGGCCGGCAGCTTCGCCTCCGAGATGTGCAGGATCGGCTCGCCGCCCGCGTACATCCAGGCGCCGCCGAAGCTGAGCGGCGGCCTCGGGCCCTCGGTGAAGCCGAGCACGCCGGTGTAGAACGCGCGCGACTCCTCGAGCTTGTCGGTGAGCACGTTGAAGTGATTCATTCCGTGGATTGCCATTGTCCTCCTCAGGCGAAACCGCCGGCCTGCACGCGCGCGACGCCGGCCTTGCCCATCTTCTCCCATGCCGCGGCGAGCGAGCCCTGCATGTCGATCGCGCGGCAGGCGTCCTCGACCACCGCGCATTCGAACTTGAGCTTGCGGGCGTCGAGCGCGGTCCACGCCACGCAGAAATCGGTCGCCAGCCCGCACACGAAGATCCGCTTGATGCCGCGCTCCTCGAGATAGCCTTCGAGCCCGGTGCGGCTCCTGCGGTCGGCCTCGAGGAAGGCGGAATAGCTGTCGACCTCCCTTCGCCAGCCCTTGCGCACGACCAGCTGCGCGTGCCACACCGCGAGGTCCTTGTGCAGCCCCGCGCCATCGCTGCCCTGCACGCAGTGGTCCGGCCAGAGCACCTGCTCGCCGTAGGGGAGCTTGATCGAGTCGAAGGGGCGCGTGCCCGGGTGCGAGGTCGCGAACGACTGGTGTCCCGCGGGATGCCAGTCCTGCGTGAGCACCACGTTCTCGAAGCGTTTCGCCAGCTCGTTCACCACGGGCACCACCTCGTCGCCCTTCTGCACCGCGAGCCTGCCTCCCGGGCAGAAATCGTTCTGCACGTCGACCACGATCAGGGCGTCGGCCGGGCCGGGCTTCAGCTTCGGGGCTTCAGGCATCGCGGCGCGACGCGACGCGTTCGACTTCGACCAGGCAGTCGTAGAAGGTCGCGCCGCCGCCGATGTCGGTGACCGACTGCGACGTGACCTCGTTGGCGTTGCGTCGGTCGCCCGCGAGCTTCTTCCACCACACCGATAGCGCGACCACGACGCCCTCGCGGGCCCTGTCGCCGACGCGCGCGCGGGCGCTGAACGATCCGCGGTCGTTGAAGATGCGCACCGTGTCGCCGTCCGCGATCCCGCGCGCCGCCGCGTCCGCGGCGTGCAGGTCCAGACTCGGCTCCTTCGCCTCGGCGATCGCGAAAGGCAGGTTGGCGAAGGACGAATTGAGGAAGTGCCGGTTGGGCGGAGAGATCATCGCGAGCGGATACTTCGCCGCGAGCTCCGGGTTCGACGCGGCCGACTCGCGCGGCGGCGAATATCCCGGGAGTGGGTCGATCCCCATCGCCTTCGCCGTCTCGCTGTAGAACTCGCACTTGCCCGAGGGCGTGGCGAACCCGCCGTGCGCGAAAGGCGCGAAGCGCTCGGGGACGGCGAGCCGCTGCCAGCCCCGCTTCTTCAGCGATTCCCACTCGATGCCGCGCATCGACGGCTTCGACGACTCGATCGCCTGGCGGCAGATGTCCTCGTCGGAATCGCGGAAGCACTCCTCCGTGAACCCCATCCGCGCGGCGAGCCGCCTGAACGCCTCGCTGTTCGGCAGCGCCTCGCCGAGCGGCTCGATCGCCGGGCTGTTCGCCATCACGTTCAGGTGTCCGTAGGCCGTGTGCACGTCGTAGTGCTCGAGCTGCGTCGTCGCCGGCAGCACGATGTCGGCGTAGTCGCAGGTGTCGGTGAAGAACTGCTCGTGCACCACCGTGAAGAGGTCCTCGCGCGCGAAGCCCTTCAGCACCTTGCTCGAGTCGGGCGCGACCGCCACCGGATTCGAGTTGTACACGTAGAGCGCCCGGATGGGTGGGCTCGCTCCGAGCAGCGCGTCGCCGATCGCGACCATGTTGATGGTGCGCGGATCGGGGCGTCGCGAAAGCTTCAGCAGGTCGGGGCGCTCGAGCTTCGCGTCGTTCATCCCGAAGAATCCGGACGTCCCGAGCACGGCGCCGCCCGACGGGTGGCGCCAGTCGCCGGTGAGCGCGGGCAGGCACATGATCGCCCGCGCCGCCATGCCGCCGCCCGCGTGTCGCTGCAGGCCGTAGTTGAGCCGGATCCCCGCCGGCCTCGTGCCCGCGTATTCGCGGGCGAGCGCGACGATGCGCTCGGCCGGAACCCCGGTGATCCGCGCCACCGCCTGCGGCGCGTACTCCTTCACGCGCTCGCGCAGGGCCTCGAAGCCGAGGGTGTACTTCTCGACGTAGTCGGCGTCGTAGCGGTTCTCGCCGATGATGACGTGCATCATCGCGAGCGCGAGCGCGGCGTCCGTGCCCGGCAGCGGCGCGAGGTGCTCGTGGCACTTCTCCGCGGTGAGGCTGCGGTAGGGATCGATCGCGATCAGCTTCGCGCCGCGCCGCTTCGCTTCCTGGGCGCGCGACCACATGTGCAGGTTGGAGACGATCGGGTTCGAGCCCCAGATGATGATCAGCCTCGACTCGTCGAAGCGCTCCGGGTCCATGCCGAGCGACCCTCCCACGGTGATCTGCGCGCCCGCCTTGCCCGCGGAGGAGCAGATGGTGCGGTCCAGGCGCGACGCGCCCAGGCGGTTGAAGAAGCGCCGGCCCATCGAATGCCACTGCACGTAGCCCATCGTGCCGGCGTAGTCGTAGGGGAGTATGCCCTGGGGATCGTCGGCTTCGATGGCGCGGAACCTCGCGGCGATCGTATCGAGCGCCTCGTCCCAGGAAATGCGCGCGAACTCGCTCTTGCCCTTCGCGCCGACTCTTTTCTGCGGAAAGAGCACGCGGTCCTTGCTGTAGGTGCGCGCGAGGTACCGCGACACCTTGGTGCACAGCGTGCCCGCGGTGAACGGGTGGTCCTTCGCGCCTTCCAGCTTCACAGCGACGCCGTTCTCGACGGTGACCACGAGCGCGCAGGTGTCGGGACAATCGTGCGGGCACGCGGCGCGCACGATCCTGCGTTCGACGGGAGCTTTCCTGACGGGCGCGAGCATGAGGTGTCTGCCGATTCTACGCTGTTCAGGGACGCAGGCGCGGAAGGGTCCCGAAGCGCGTGCGCAGCATCTGCCCGATGCGGTAGTGCGCGTGGCGCGCCCCGGCGAGCACGCCGCCCATCGGAAGGAATCCGTGGATCATGCCCTCGAAGCATTCGTAGACGACGGAGACGCCCGCCCGCTTGAGCCGATCGGCGTAGGCCTTGCCCTCGTCGCGCAGCGGATCGAAGCCCGCGGTCAGGACGTACGCGTGCGGGAGGCGCGAATGGTCGTCCGCAAGGAGCGGCGAGGCCCGCCAGTCGGCGTAGTCGCGCCCGTCGCGCAGATACTGCTTCTGGTACCAGCGCAGGAGATCCCGGGTGAGCGAATAGCCGCTCGCGAAGCTGCGCAGCGACTCGGTATCGGCCCGCTGATCGACCAGAGGATAGACGAGCACCTGCATGGCGATGGCCGGGCCCGATTCGCGAAGCGCGATCGCCGCGACGGCGGCGAGGTTGCCTCCCGCGCTCTCGCCGGCCACGGCGAGCCGCGAGGCGTCGGCGCCGAGCGACGCGGCGCTCGCGCTCACCCACCTCACCGCCGCAATGGCGTCCTCGACCGCCGCGGGAAATCTCTGCTCGGGCCCCGTGCGGTAGTCGATCGCGACGACGGCGCAGCGTCCGTGCACCGCGATGCCGCGGCAGACGCTGTCGTGCGTATCCAGGTCCCCGCACACCCACCCGCCTCCGTGGAAGTACACGACGACCGGCAGCGCCTCGCCGGGCTTCTCGCCCATGGGACGGTAGTAGCGCGCCCCGATCTCGCCGCCCGGGCCGTGGAAGCGCAGATCGCGCGCCTCCTCGACCGCGAGCGGGGGCGGCGCGAGCGCGAGGCGCCCCTCGCGGTAGGAGCGCCGCGCCTCGGGCGCGGAGAGCGTCTCGAGCGCCTGCGCCGGCGCGCGCGCCAGCCGCTCGAGCAGCTCGCGCGCCTGCGGATCGAGCCCGGGGCCGCCGGTCACGTCGTCAGGCGGGCGCGACGCGGCGCCGGGCGAGCAGCCACAGCACCGCAGCGGCCGCAACGGTGATGAAGGGCAGCGCGAGCCAGTTGAGCACTTCCCAGCCCTTGGCGTCGATCAGCACCCCCGAGCCGAAGGAGGTGAGCATCATCGTGAGGAAGATGATCGAGTCGTTTGCCCCCTGGGTCTTCGCGCGCTCGGGCGGCGAGCAGGCCTCGGTGAGCAGCGTCGTGCCGCCGATGTAGAGGAAATTCCAGCCTATTCCGAGGAGCACCAGCGCCACCCAGAAATGCGGAACGCTGATGCCGGAGAGGGCAATCGCCACCACGACGTACAGGAGCAGCGCTCCCGCGGCCATCACCTGCAGCACGCCGAAGCGCTTGATGAGCGATCCGGTGAAGAACGAGGGGCCGAACATGCCGACGACGTGAGCACCGATGACGGTCGCCGCGGCGGAGTACGGGTGCCCGCACAGCCGCATCGCCAGCGGCGTCGCCGTCATCAGCAGGTTCATCACGCCGTAGCCGATCGCCGCTCCCGTCGCGGCGACGATGAATACCGGCTGGCTCATGATTTCCCCGATCGGACGCGTCACGGCTTTTTGATCGTCGCTTGCGGGCGACGGTATCTCGAGCAGCTGCAGCGCGCCTATCACCAGGGCGAGGAATCCGATCAGGGAAAGATAGGCAGCGAGATAGCGCGTGTCCAGCAGCTCGACCGTGTGCTTGCTCACCTCGGGCCCGACGATTCCGCCCACCAGTCCCCCGGCCAGCACCAGCGAGATCGCCTTGGGCCTGAAATCCGCGCTCACCGCGTCCGCGGCGGCGAAGCGGTAGTACTGGGCGACCGCGTTGTAGACGCCGAACACCGCCGTTCCGAGGCAAAACAGCCAGAAGTTCCCCCGAACGAGGGCGAAGGAACAGATCGCCGCGCCTATCATGCCGATCACCGCTCCGACGGTGAATCCGGCGCGCCGGCCGATACGCTTCATGAGGAGCGACATCGGCAGGGTGGAAAGCGCGCCGCCGACCACCCATCCCGTGACGGGGAGCGTCGCCAGGGCCTTGTTCGAGGCGAGCGCGTAGCCCACCAGCCCGTTCAGCGCTATCGCCGTGGAATTATTCGTGAACAGCAGCGCCTGGCACGCCGAGAGGACGGCAACGTTCTTCTTCGCGTTATCCAAGGCGGCTCGCGGGGCGACAGGCGGTTGTCAGGAAGGAAGGTCCGGCGCTCGGGGAACTCAGCCCGCAGATTATAGCGAAGCGCGGCGACTCCAGCGGCCGCCTCGCGCCTTTCTCATAGGGAGGAGAACGCTTCCGGGTGGTTGACATTTCCCTCTGATTGCAGCACTCTCGCTTTGCCCGTACCGTTAGTGCGGCTCACCAACCCCAGCTCGTAATTTGAGGAGAGATATACGATGGCCAAGAAGAGAAAACCCAATGCAGCGTTCATGAAGCCCATGACCCCGAGCTCCACGCTGGCGGAAGTGGTGGGCGCCAAGGCGATGCCACGCACCGAAGTGACCAAGAAACTCTGGGCCTACATCAAGAAGCACAAGCTGCAGGACACCAAGAACCGCCGGATGATCAACGCCGACGATGCGCTGAAGGCCGTCTTCAGCGGCAAGAAGCAGGTCAGCATGTTCGAGATGACCAAGCTCGTCAACAAGCACCTCAAATAAGCGCCGCGCCCGGGAGATCCCCGGACGCGCACAGCAAGCGAAAACGCCCGGCATGCCGGGCGTTTGTTTTTTCGAAACGCCGCTTTGGGGCGTTTGTTCTTTGCAAACGCCGCTACCTTGCGGCGGTCTTGTACTTCTCGATCGCCTTCTTCAACTCGCTGTACTCCGGGCAAGGGAGGAAGCAGATCTTGTCCAGCCGCGACAGATGCTCCTGGGCCTTGGGCAGGTTGTTGACCATCAGGTACGCCTCGCCGATGTACTCGTGGGCGCCCTTGTGATCGGGATCGAGGCGCAGCGCTTCGTTGTAGTACTTGAAGGCCATGTCGAGATTGCCCGACTTGCGCCACGAGTAGCCGAGCAGGTTCTGCGCGTCGGCGTTCTTCGGGTCGCGAGCGGCGGCGCGGTTGAAGTCTTCGATCGCCGCTTTCCAGTTCTGCGCCTCGACCGCCCGCCTGCCGCTCTCGAGATCGGGGTCCTTCGGCTTGGGCGACGGTGACGGCGGAGAGGGCGTGTCCGCGGCGTAAGCGATCGGAGCGAGGGCCAGCCCCGCGGCGAAGGCGAGCGCCGGTATGAGCAGTTTGCGCATGATCTTTCCTTTCATCAATCGACTTTGAGGATTATAGTCTCCGAGAGTCTTGTCGCGTTCCAGCGTATACCACCAGGCGGGGGAATTTATTCCCGATGAAGCTCTCCAGGGCCCCGGTCGAGAAGCTGATTCTCCTCGCCGCCGTCGCGCTCGCCTGCCTGATCCCGGCGGTGCCGGCGGCGGCCGACTCTCCCGCGCCGACCCGCGCGCAGGCGCTGGCCGCCCTGAAGAAACCCGACCCGCAGGAGCGCCGGCGCGGCGCGCTCGGCCTGGAGGCGGCGGGCCGCATCGAGGATGCGCCGGCGCTGATCGCCGCGCTGCGCGACACGGACGAGCTGGTGCGCGCGACCGCCGAGGAGGCCCTGTGGGCCGTGTGGAGCCGCTCCGGCGACTCGCGCGTCGACGAGCTCTTCAGGCGCGGAGTCGGCGAGATGAGCGCCGAGCACCTGAGCGAGGCGATCGCGACCTTCACGCGGGTGATCGAGCTCAAGCCGGATTTCGCCGAGGGATGGAACAAGCGCGCGACGGCGCTGTACCTCGCCGGCGAGTACCGCCGCTCGCTCGCCGACTGCGGCGAGGTCATCAAGCGCAATCCGCAGCACTTCGGCGCGCTCTCGGGCTACGGCCAGATCTACCTGCGGCTCGATCAGCCGGAGAAGGCGCTCGAGTATTTCCGCCGCGCGCTCGCGGTCAATCCGAATCTCGACGGCGTGCAGGGCATGGTCGAGAGGCTCGAGGAGCTCGAGGCGCGCCGCCGCCAGCGCACGATCTAGCGCGCGGCCAGCGCCTCGGCCATGTCGGCGATCGCCCGCGCCGCCGCCTGCGGGTGTTCGAAAGGGAAAAGGTGACCTCCCTCGACGCGCGCGACGCGAAAGAACTTTCGCGTCGCCGCGAGCCCCATCTGGCGCGCGTCCTCGGACTCGCGGCCGAAGATGAAGCCTGCCGGAACGCGCAGCGCCGGAAGGTCCCGCACGATTCCGTGCGGAAACGCGCGATAGATGCGGTACTCGATCGAGGGGTCGAAGGCGAGGCGCACGCCATCAGGGGAGGCGCGCATGCCCAGCGTGACGTAGTCGCGCAGGCAGTCCGGATCGAAGTCGCGGAACGCGCGCTTGTTGCGGAAGTGCGCGTAGGCTTCGTCGGACGACGCCCAGGTCGCGCGCCGGTCGCGCGTGACTCCCGCCGGCGTCACCCGGTCGACCAGCCCGAAGCGCTTGACCACCCGGAGCATCGCTCCTTTCCAGCGGTCGAGGATGGGCGAGTCGAGCAGGATGATGGCGCGAAACAGCGCCGGGCGCTTCATCGCGGCGAGCGCGGTCAGATAGCCGCCGAGCGAGTGCCCGACGCCGAGCACCGGCTCGCCGCGACGCTCGACGTGCTCGACCAGCTCCTCGACCAGGTGCGGCCAGCCGTCGGTGACCGGATGGCGCGGATCGTGTCCGATCGCGTTGACGTAGCGGATCTCGAAGCGGCCTTCGAGACCCGAGAACATCTTGCGGTAGCACGCCGCGGGAAAGCCGTTGGCGTGCGAGAAATGCAAGATCGTCAGGCGCCCACTTCCTTCGCGGTCATCGTGTACTTGAAGTTGTCCGGGTCGAGGCTGTCCAGCCGTCCCTGTGCCGTCTCGCCCTGGGGATACATGAAGAAGGTGATCTTGCCGCTCTTCGCGTTGGGCAGGACGATGTCGTTGGCGGTGTTGAAGGCGAGCCAGTTCATCTCCCAGGCGCCGAAGAGCTTAGGCCTCACCGCTTCGACCAGCGGGTCGTTCACGGTGGTCGGCTGCGCGCGCTCCTCGAGCACCACTTTCCTCACGTCGGCGGGGTCGACCGGCACCCAGCCGAAGCCGGTGAGATAGACCTCCGCGCGGCAGTGCTGGGCGCGGGTGATGTTCGACGTTCCCGCGCCGAGGCTGCGGTAGCCGAACTGCGACTTCGCCACGCGCACGCCGTAGACGTCGCGTGCCGGCAGCCCCGCGGCGCGCGCGAGGCCGACGTAGAGCGCGTTGATGTCGGCGCACTTGCCGCCGAGGTTGCCGGTCTCGAGCATGGTCTTGATATCGCCGATGCCGCAGCCGCGCGTCTTCGGATCGCGGAAGGTGTTGTCGACTATCCATTCGTAGATCGCCTTGGCCTTCTGGTAGTCGGTCGTCGCGCCCCGGGTGATCTTCTGCGCGGTCTCCTTGACAATGCCGTCGGTCGGCATGTGCTCGGTGGGCTCGGTGTAGAACTCGCGCTCCGGCGCGCTCAGGCGCAGGCCCGGGGACGGAACGCTGGCCAGGTCGACGGCGTGATCGCGCGTGGCGAAGCGGCTGTAGAGCTCGACCACCGGGTTCGCTTCGGCCGATGCCCACTCGGCGCAGAACAGGCCGGCGCCGTACTTGCCGTCGTGCACGATCCTCATCGTGGCGGCGTTGCCCGACCAGGCGTTGTCGATGACCTTCTGGTACACCGAATTGACCGAGGGCACCGGCAGCCACACGCGCGTCGCTCCCGCCGGAAACAGCACTTCGACGCGGGTCGTCACCTCGAACGTGCGCCAGGTCTCCGCCTGGCGCGGATTGAAGGGAAGCTCCTGTGCGTGCGCGAGCCTCGGCAGCGCGACCGCGGCCGGGACGGCGGCCCCGGCCTTTAGAAACGAACGTCTGTTCATTGAGAATCTCCTCAGGGTTTAGGCAGGAGTTTAACGATTTCGCTCTCCACGGGCGGAGTGTCCCAGCCGATGTCGCCGACCGCGACGAAGCGGACCTTCTGCTCAGGATCGATCACCAGCGTCGTCGGCAGCACCTTGACCTTCCAGGCGGTCGCCGCGGACGCGTCGCGGTCGAGCAGTACGGTGAAGCGCACCCGAACCTTCTTCAGGAACTCGCCGATCCGCTGTGGGCCCTCGCCGTAGTCGACCGCGAGGATCGCGAATGGCTTGCCGGCGAGCTTGTCCTGGAGCCGCTGCATCGCGGGCATCTCTTCGCGGCAGGGGTCGCACCAGGTCGCCCAGAAATTCAGGATCACGACCTTGCCCTTGTAGTCGGCGAGCTTGTGCTCCCTGCCCGCGAGGTCGCGCAGCGCGAGCGGCGGCGTCGCCCCTTCGCTCCAGGGCTTCATCGTGCCGCCGGCGGCCGACGCGGCGGGAACACCCGCCGACAGCACCGCGGCCAGCAGGAGCTGTCGCGCGCTCATGCGGCTCCCTTCTCCTCTCCCGCGAGCGCCGCGAAATCGCTCGCGTAATCCGAGAGGCGGCGGACCACGCGGGCGCGCTGCGCGGGCGAGAGCGAGCGGTCGAGCTCGACGATGAGCTGCGCCAGCGACGCGTCCCAGGCCTTGTCGTCCCGGATGAACGCCTCGGTGCGCCGCAGCTCGGGCTTCCCGAAGATCTCCGCGAGGCTCGCCCCGAGCTCGCGCGGGTCGCGGTGCGTCCTGATCGCGGCGACGAGGTCCCGCTGCAGCAGCAGCCGGTCCTCGTAGCGCAGCGCGACGTGCTTCTCGTTGGCCAGCACGAACAGCTCGATGCGCGCTTCCTGGTCCGCGCTCAGGTCGCCGGCCAGATCGCGGAAGCGCGCGAGCATGCGCCTCGCCTGCGCGCGCCGGCGCTCCTGGTCGTCGGCGGAAAGGAACTCCCTCTCGAACTTCGCGTTGTTGTCGGCGAACTTGCTCTCGAGCGCCGCGATCTGCTCGGGCGCGAGCGTCGCCAGCACCGGCGCCGCCTCCTCGGCCGCCTTGGCGGCGAGCTTGCGGTAGCGCGAGCGCACGTTCTCCAGGCCCCAGGCGACGTCCTCCGCGGTGATGCCGCGCGCGGCGCGCTCGCTCGCGCTGCGCATCAGCGCGGCGTACGCCGGAAGCTCGCTCGTGCGATGCCACTGGTGGAGCCGGACGATGCGCAGCCGCATGTCCTCGGCCTGCGCGGAGTCGAGGTCGAAGTAGCTCGACGCCATGAAGCGCAGCAGGGTGTCGGCGTTGTCGTACGCGAATCGCGTCGCGCTGCACGCGCCCAGCAGCGCGCAGGCCGCGAGGAGGGGGATCGTCCGCCGGTTCACCAGTAATTCTCCACCGTGATTTGGCCCGGGTCGCGGCGCCGGTGCTTCTTCATGCCGCGCCTGGCGAGCGCCGCGCTGGTGTCCTTCACCATTTCCGGGTTGCCGCAGATCATAACCTGAGATTTCTCCGCCGAAAGCGCGACGCCCGTCACCGCCTCGAGCCGCCCGTCCTCGATCGCCGCGGGGACGCGTCCCGGCAAGGCGCCCTCCGCCGCCTCGCGGCTGACGAAGGACACGGCGCGCATCTGCGCCCCGTGCCCGCCGATCAGCCCACCGATGATGTCGCGGTGGGTCAGCTCCTCGGCCCGCCGCACCGCGTGCACGAGCACGACCTGCCTGAAGCGCTGCCAAGGCGCCTCGGTCCTGAGAATTGACAGGAACGGCCCGATTCCGGTTCCCGTGGAGATCAACCAGAGGTTCTCGCCGTCCGGGACCTCGGAGAGCGCCAGGAATCCCGCCGGCCTGGGGGCGAGATAGATCGCGTCGCCGGCCTGGAGCCTGCAGAGCCTCTGCGTGAGCGGGCCGTCGGGGAGCGTCACGTAGTAGAACTCGTGCGGCCGCTCGCCGGGCGGGTTCACGAACGAGTACGGGCGCGCGATCCTCTCGCCGCCGACGTCGAGCGCGAGCTTGGCGAACTGTCCCGCCTCGAAGCCGATGTCGGCGTCCACCTTCAGCGAGAACAGGCGCTCGGTCCAGCGGCGCTGGGCCGCTACCGTACCCTGGATCCACCTCTGCATGACCGCCGGGGAGTTCACTGCAACAGGAAAGGCTCCATCGTCAGCGATTCTACCTCGCCGGATAGCATGACGATGCTTCCGGCGCGGCGGTTGCTGCCGTCGTCGGAGAACTCGAAGCGGTAGACGCGGCGCAGCACCAGGTGCCCGGCCGCATCGCGCGCCGGCCGTACCGAGGTGCACTCGACCGTCTCGTCGAGGAACTGCAGCCGCTCGCGCGCGCAGGCCGCCTGCCCCACCGCGACCGCACGCTCGCGCGCGCGCATGCTGTCGTACCACAGCCAGGCGAGCAGGGCGAGAGCAAGCAACGCGACGATGTCCCATTCCATAGCTTGAGTTCGTCCCTGATAGACCTCACGCGTGCCGCCGGGTGATCCACTCGGCGACCAGCGCCGGCTTGTCGGCGCCCTCGATCTCGACGGCCACGTTCCACACCATCTGCACGCCCTGCTCGATGTCCTCGGCGGAGGCGAGGCGGAAGCGCGCGCGCACGCGCGAGCCGCAGGGCACGGGCGCGGTGAAGCGCACGCGGTTGAGGCCGTAGTTGATGCCCATGCGCGCGCCCCGGATATCGACCGCCTCCTTGAAGAAGTGCGGCAGGAGCGACAGCGTCAGGAAGCCGTGCGCGACCGTGGTCCGGTAGGGGGACTCGCGCGCCGCGCGCTCGCGATCGACGTGGATCCACTGGTCGTCGAACGTCGCGTCGGCGAACTCGTCGATGTGCTCCTGCGTGACGGTAAGCCAGTCGCTCAGCGCGACCTCCTTGCCGACCCAGTCCTTGAGCCCTTCGATGCCGAGGATTACGATCTTGGCCACGCGCAGCATCTTAACGGAAGGATCCCATGCCGGCAGCCGCGAAGACTTTCCTTGCAGCAGGCGGCGTCGCCGCGCTCCTCGCAGTGGCGCTCGGCGCCTTCGGCGCGCACGCGCTGAAGAGCCGTATCCCGCCCGAGATGCTCTCCGTATGGCACACCGGGGTCGAGTATCACGTATTCCACGCGCTCGGCCTGCTCGCCGTCGGCATCGTCGCGATCCATGTCCCGGATTCCGCACCGCTCAGGTGGTCGGGCTGGCTGATGCTCGCGGGCACCGTCCTGTTCTCCGGGAGCCTCTACGCGCTTGCGCTCTCGGGCGAGCGCTGGCCGGGTGCGGTGACGCCGGTCGGTGGCCTCGCGTTTCTCGCCTCGTGGGCGCTGTTCGTCGCCGCGGTGCTCAGAGCCTGAAGGCGTGCTGCTCGCGGAGCTCCTCGCCGCCTCGCAGCGCGTCGGCGCGACGCGCAGCCGGCTCGCCAAGATCGACGCGCTCGCGGATTGCCTGCGCAGGCTCGCGCCCTCCGAGATCGCCCTCGGTGTCGCGTACCTGAGCGGCGAGCTGCCCCAGGGAAGGATCGGCGTCGGCTACGCCGGACTGAAGGAAGAGCTGAACGCGAGCGCCGCCGGCGCTGAACAATTGACCCTCGCGCAGGTCGACGAGGCGCTCGATCGGCTGTCGCGGGTGAAGGGGCAAGGCTCCGCCGGCGAGCGAGCGCGGCTGCTCTCGGAATTGTTCGCAAGGGCAACCGCGCCCGAGCAGGACTTCCTCGCGCGCCTGCTCCTGGGCGAGCTGCGCCAGGGGGCGCTCGAGGGGATCATGCTCGACGCCATCGCGAAGGCCTCCCGCCTGCCGCCCGCCAGGGTGCGCGCGGCGGCGATGCGCGCGGGCGAGCTCCAGGCGGTCGCGGAAGCCGCGCTTGCCGAGGGCGAGGCGGGCCTCGCGCGCTTCGCGCTGACCGTCTTCCGCCCGGTGCAGCCGATGCTCGCGCAGACCGCGGACGGCGTCGCCGGCGCGCTCGAGCGGCTCGGCAAGGCCGCATTCGAGTGGAAGCTCGACGGCGTGCGCGTTCAGGCGCACAAGTCGCAGGGCGAGATCCGCGTCTATACGCGGAACCTGAACGAGGCGACTTCCGCGGCGCCCGAGATCGTCGCGGCGCTGCAGGCCTGCGCGGCCCGGGACCTGATCCTGGACGGCGAAGCGATCGCGCTGCGGCCCGACGGCACGCCTTATCCCTTCCAGGAGACCATGTCCCGCTTCGGCAGCAGGCTGGAGGTCGAAGCGAAGCGCGCGGAGCGTCCCTTGAGCGTGTTCTTCTTCGACTGCCTGCTCGCCGACGGCGAGGACGTCACCGCGGCAAGAGCGGAGGAGCGCTTCGCCACCGTCGCCCGATTCCTGCCGCGTGATCTCGTCGTCCCGCGCATCGTGACCGACGACCGCGCGGCGGCGCAGGCCTTCTACGAAGAGGCGCTCGCGCGCGGGCACGAAGGCGTGATGGCGAAGGCGCTCGACGCGCCTTACGAGGCCGGGAGCCGCGGCGCCGGCTGGCTGAAGATCAAGAAAGCCCATACGCTCGACCTCGTGGTCATCGCCGTCGAGTGGGGAAGCGGGCGCCGCAGGGGTTGGCTCTCCAACCTGCACCTCGGAGCCCTCGACCCGGACACGGGCGGCTTCGTCATGCTCGGCAAGACCTTCAAGGGAATGACCGACAAGATGCTCGCCTGGCAGACCGAGAAGCTCCTGTCGCTCGAGACCGCTCGCGAAGGCCACGTGGTGCACGTGAAGCCCGAGCTGGTGGCAGAGATCGCGTTCAACGAGATACAGGCGAGCCCGACCTATCCGGGCGGATTCGCGCTGCGCTTCGCTCGCGTCAGGCGCTACCGCGAGGACAAGCGCGCGAGCGAAGCGGATACGATTGCGGCCGTGCGCGCGCTGTACGAAGCGCAGGCTATCCGAACAGGCGGGTGAGCCAGCCTTTTCTCGCGGGAGGCGGCTTCTTCGTGTTCGTCCGGGCCAGGTCGGCGGGCGGACGCGTGAACTCGCCTTCGGGGCGCAGCGTGCGGCTGATGTCCTTGGTCATCTGCGGATCGTCCCAGGCCTCGTGCTGCACGCGCGCCGCGGCGGCCTCGGCGTTCGCCATCATCTGGTTGAACACCTCCCAGAACGGCTGGCCGGTCACGCCGGCGGCGATGATGGCGCGCTTCACCACGCGCAGCTCGGCGAGGAACAGCAGCTCCTCGGCGACGTCCCAGGGGAGGCCCTGGCGCTTGCCGTCGCGCGAGTCCATGAGCAGGTGCGAGGTGAAGGCATCGAACTCGGGATGCCCCCACAACAGGCACACGCGCTTGGTGATGTGCGGCAGGCGCTCGAGGGCGGACACGGCCGCGGCGGCGCCGCCGCGCGCGACCCCGGGCATACTCGCTTTGCTGATGTTCACTGGCCCTCCCTGCTCCGTATTTTCCGCTTCCTTGCTAGTGTAGCTCATGCGCGGTGCCCCATTTGTTCGAAACGCCACATCCTGGTTGTGACGTACGACCATCCGGCGGCGGCCGGCCCGCGCGGCCGCGGCCGTTGCGCACAGCCTCGCGCGGTCTTAGCATGCAAGAATCGAAACCGCCTGGCAGGAAAAGATGACTGCAAGAAATCTCTGTGTCTCCCTGGTTCTCGCGCTTGGCGCGGCGCTTCCCGCCGGCGCCGCGGCGCAAGGCATACAGGTCGTCGACGCCTGGTCGCGGCCGACGCCGCCGGGCATGGACGTGGGCGTCGCCTACTTCACCATCCGCAACGCGGGCAGGAGCGACCGCCTGCTGCGAGTCTCCTCGCCCGTCGCGAAGAGCGCCGAGCTGCACGTCAGCGCGATGACGAACGGCGTGATGAAGATGGAGGGCCTCGCTTCCGTCGACGTCGGCAGCGGCGCTCCGGTGGCGTTCGAGCCGAGCGGCAGGCACGTCATGCTGATGGGTCTCAGGCGCCCGCTCAAGGAAGGCGACGTGTTTCCGCTGACGCTGACCTTCGCGAACGCGGGCCAGGTGCAGACGAGCGTGCGCGTGCGCGGAGCCGACGGCAAGGGCCAGGGCCACTCCGGCGCTCCGGCGATGACGCACTAGCACCCATCCGGGCGCCAACCACGATGAGCCGTTCGAAAAAAGTCGCGCTGGTCGCTGCGGCGCTCGCGGCGACCGCGTGTGGCCTGCTGCTCGGGATGCTGTCGCGGCACGACGAGCCTCCCGCCATCGCGGGCTTCGTCTATCCCGAGCCGAAGGTGATCTCGCCGTTCGCATTGACGGCCCAGGACGGCGGGACGTTCGACTTGGGCGCGCTGAAAGGCAAGTGGTCCTTCGTCTACTTCGGCTACACCTACTGCCCCGACGTCTGCCCGACGACGCTCGCCGAGCTTTCCCGCGCCCAGCAGCTCCTCGAGAAGGCGGGCGAGGACTCCGGAAACCAGTACGTCTTCGTCTCCGTCGACTCGCGGCGCGACACGCCGCAGCGGCTGGCGCAGTACGTGAGCTTCTTCAACCGGAAATTCATCGCCGCGACGGGCAACGATGCGGCGCTCGCCGGCCTGACCCGCGACGTGGGCGTCGCCTACTCGTTTCCCGAGGGAAGAACGGGAAGCGTCTACGCAGTCGATCACTCCTCGATCGTCGCCCTGTTCGATCCCGACGCCCGCCTGCATGCCGTGTTCACCCCGCCGCAGAAGGCGGAGGGCATTGCCGACGGCTTCCGGAAGATCCTAGGTCGCGGGCCCGGACCCGGCTGAGGGCGGAGGGGTCACCATGCCCGAGCAGCTCAGGACCTGCCGCATGCTGAGCAGGTTCGGCGAATACACGCCCAACGCTCCGCGCTCGCGCAAGCGCCCCGCGAAGCCGGCCTCGCCGGATTGAACGACCCAGGCGCGCGGAATCCAGCCGACGGGGCTCACCGGCGTGCCCTTCGCCTCGCCGATGCTGCGGAACACGTCGCGGGTGCTCGAGGTCCAGGGAAACACCGCGATCAGCGTTCCGGCGCCCGGATCGGCGACGGACATGTTGCGCACGTGCAGGGCGAAGACGGGAGCCCAGGTCAGTACCACGAGCAGCACGCACGCCCAGAGCCAGGCGCGACCCGACAGGCCCACGCCCGCGCGAGACGGGGTGGCGTCGTCTGGCGCCCGGATCATCGCGCTATCATACGTGCAATCGGAAGCGGAAAGATGCGCACACAGACCGAGCAGGCTCACGCCTTCCGCGCGCTGCACGAGCGCCCGGGGATCTTTGTCATGCCCAACCCGTGGGATGCGGGCACGGCGAAGCTCTTCGCCTCGCTTGGCTTCGAGGCCCTGGCGACGACGAGCTTCGGTTTCGCGAACGCGCTCGGCCGCGTCGACGGCACGCTCGCGGTTAGCCGCGAGGAGCTGGTCGCGAACTGCCGCGACATCGCGCACGCGACCGATTTGCCGGTGAACGCGGACCTGGAAAACGGCTACGCCGACGATCCCCGGAAGGCGGCGGAGATTATTCGCATAGCCGCCGAGGCCGGAGTGGTCGGCGGATCGATCGAGGATGCCACCGGCAGGGACGACAAGCCCATCTACGATTTCGGCCTGGCGGTCGAGCGCGTCGCCGCGGCGGCCGAGGTTGCTCGGGCGCTACCCTTCCCGTTCACCTTCACCGCGCGCGCCGAGAACTTCCTGCACGGACGCCGCGACCTCGACGACACCGTGAAGCGGCTCCAGGCCTTCTCCAAGGCCGGCGCCGACGTCCTTTACGCACCCGGCCTGCGCGACCTCGCGACGATCAGGCAGGTCGTCGCCGCCGTGTCGAAGCCCGTCAACATCGTGATGAGCGCCGCCGACCCGGATCTGACTACGCAGCAGCTCGCCGACGCCGGCGTCAAGCGCATCAGCATCGGCGGCACGCTGTCGCGGCTCGCCTTCGCCGCGGTGCGCGACGCCGCGCTCGCGATGCGCGACCAGGGCAGCTACCAGTGGGTCCGCGAGGCGATGCCGGCGAGGGACCTCAAGGCCGTGTTCTTGCGAGGCCACTCATGATTCCAAAAATCGCTCTTATCGCCCTGGCGTGCTCGCTGCCGCTCGCGGCGCGCGCCGCCGACGTGTACCGCTGGGTCGATGAGGCGGGCAAGACGCACTACGGAGACATCGTTCCGGACAAGTACAAGCAGACGGCGAAGAAGGTCGGCGTCCAGGACGTCGAGACGAGCGAGGCGCAGCGCCGGGAGACGGCGGACCGGGTCGCCCGCGAGAAGGCGAAGGTCGAAGCCCTGCAGCGGGAGCGCGAGGGAAGAGCGGGGCCGGAGCCGTCCGCCTCTCCTTCGCCCGCCCCACAGGCCGGAAGCGAATGCGAGGAGCAGATGCAGAAGTACCAGGCGAGCCAGGAGTGCTTCGCCCCCTACAGGCTCGCGAATGGCGCGATCAAGCCGGAAGCGTTCGACAAGTGCCAGGCCGTGAGCCAGCCGACCGGATGCTCCGGCCCTTCCGCTCCCGCCGACCGCACCTACATGCCGCCGCCCCAATAGCGAGAATCAGCGTTCCTCCGGCGCCTTGATCTTGCGGAATCCCAGGTACAGCAGTCCGTCGTAGAGGACCTTGAGGGCGGCCGCGGCCATGATGGGCGCGCCCAGCGCGACCGTCTGCATCGCGGCGCCGGCGAAGAACGGCGCCACCGCGCGGGCGCACATGCGCGCGAGGTTGGTCACGCCCCCTGCGAAAGTGCGCTCCTCGGGCCTCACGACCGCCATCAGGTACGACTGGCGCGTCGGCACGTCCATCTCCGAGAGCCCTTCGCGCAGCAGAAAAAGCAGCGCGGCGATCTCGAAGCTGCCGGTGAACGGAATGGTGAAGGTGAGGATGCTCGAAGGCGTGTGCGTGAACACCATCGTGTTCACCAGGCCGATGCGCGAGGCGAGCCAGGCCGCGCCCAGGTGCGAGGCCGCGTTCATGACGCGCGCGCCGACGAAGAGCAGGCCGATGGTGGCTTCCGACGCGCCGAACTGCTGGTGAAAGAAGAAAGCGAACAGGGCGCTTCCCTGGAAGCCGCCGGCGAAGCTGTCGAGCGCGAACAGGAAGGACATCTTCGCGAGTATCGATCGGCTCTGCGGCGTGACGCGCACGTCGAGCGCCGCTGCCGGCGCCTCGGCCTGCCTCGACAGGCTGAGATACAGTATCGCCGTCCCAGCGTACAGGGCGGCGTAGACGATGACCGCGGCGCGCAGCGAGTGCAGGTGGTCCAGGCCCGCGGCGTCGCGCAGCAGCGTGGGCAGCACCGCCAGCGCCGCGCCCAGCCCGTGGCCGATGTCCTGGATCACGTTGTACCAGGCGAAGGCACGCGTGCGCTCGGCGTCGCTTCCGGTCGAGGGCAGGATCGCCTGCTCGAGCGCGAGCGCCGCGGCGCGGTCCTTGCCCAGCGAATTGAGCATGCCCAGAAACGCCGCGCCGCCGAGCACCAGCGCCTCGGCGGCGAACGCGAACACGGCGCCGCCCGCGGCGGCGATCACCCCGAGCATGACGAGCCAGTTGCGCCGCCCGATGCGGTCGCCCCAGAACATCACCCCCGCCGCGCCCACCGCGGTGCCCGCGACGCCCGCGCCGAGGATCGCGCCCCAGGCCGCGGGCTCGAAGCCGAGCTCGGCGAGGTAGATTCCGGCGACGACTCCGATCAGCCCGTTGGCGACGGCGCGCAGAAACCCCGCCGCGAAGACGATCCTACGGTCTCTGAGCATCCTGGGGCTCGAACAGCTTGGCCGTGCCGCGGCCGCGCGACTGTGCGAGCTCGAACGCGGTCAGTCCCTGGTTGTTGCGGATGTCGGTGCGCACGTTCTTGGAAAGCAGGTAGTGGATGAGGACGATGTCGTCGTGCGCCACCGCGGCGTGCAGCGGGGTGTTCCCAAGGCGCGCGTCCTGGACGTTGAGGTCGGCGCCGGCGTCGGCGAGCGCCTTCACCGCGAGAAACGTTCCGGTCAGGGCCGCCCATTGCAGCGCCGTCTCGCCGTCCTTGTTCGCCGCGTTCACGTCGGCGCCCGCCCGGATCAGCTCGGCGGTGAGCGCCGCGCTCTCGATCATGGACGCGGCGTGGAGGACGGTCTCGCCGTTGGGCGTGAGCGCCTTGGCGTCGGCGCCCTTCGCGATCAGCGCACGCGCCATCTCGACCTCCCCCTTCTCGGCGGCGACGTAGAGCGGCGTTTCGCCTTGGGGGTTGCGCGAGGCGAGGCTCACGCCGGAGTCGACCAGGCGCGAGAACTGGGCGAAATCGCCGTTCTCGATCGACCGGAACAGCGCCTCCTCGGGCGTCCGCGGCGGCGCGCAGCAGCGCATCTGGGCGTGCGCGCACGCCGCCCCGAGGGCGAGCGCGGCGAGGAGGAAGCGCGGGAGGTTCTTCAATTCGGCGGAGGGAGGCAGGTGTGGGCGGCCCCAGAGACTAGCAGAAGCCGCGGAGCTTCAAAACTCCGCAAAAAAATGTCAATATCATTCCCCCGCTTTCGCATCGCCACCCCACGGGAGTCATGAGCTCGCAGTTCAAGAGGACGATGGAAGAGATCGGCGCGAAGACCGAGGTCTGCTTTCGCGTCGTGTTCGCCGACGGCACCTCGTGGCAGAACCGCGAGCGGGCTCCCGACGTCACCATCCTCATCCGCAACCGCCGCGCCTACTGGCGGGTGCTGCTCTTCGGCCATGTCGGCTTCCTCGAAGGCTACTTCAACGGAGATATCGACATCGAGGGGAGCCTCGCGCACGCCTTCCGCGCCGGGATGGACGCCGGATTCGACGGCGAGCCGACTTTCCTCGTCAAGGTGCGCAACGGGTGGCACGAGCTGGTCGCCAGCAACGCCAGCATCGCGCAGGCGAAGAAGAACGCGCGCTTCCACTACGGACCGGGACAGGATTTCTACCGCGAGTGGCTCGACGAGGTCGGCATGGCTTACACCTGCTCGTGGTTCGCCGACGGCTCGAAGACGCTCGAAGAGGCGCAGATCGCCAAGATGGACCACGTGTGCCGCAAGGTGCTGCTGAAGGAAGGCGATACCTTCGCCGACATCGGAAGCGGCTGGGGCAACCTGCTCTTCTACGCCTGGGACAAGTACAAGGCGCGGGGGACCGGAATCAACACCACCACCGAGCAAGTCGAGGAGACGCGCGCCGAGATCAAGCGCCGCGGCCTCGAGGGCAAGGTCGAGGTGCTCGAGCGCGACTTCCGCGAGGTGCCGCGCCAGTTCGACAAGCTGCTGTCGATCGGGACGCTGGAGCACGCGGGGCGCGACCAGCTGGGCGAGGTGATCAAGGCTCATGCCGACTACCTCAAGCCGGGCGGCCTGGGCGTGATCCACTTCATCGGCCACGTCGGCGTGCGCGACACCGAGTTCTGGATC
>DASSQD010000127.1:0-13745 GCA_035702665.1 Burkholderiales bacterium | reverse complement strand
AACCCTGACCATCTTGCCCACAGCTCGGATATCCATTCTTTCCCCCTGCCGGGATCGCCCCCGGTCTCTTGCTTACCCGACCGTGTTTTCTTGTGCAGGCGCCACGCCAGCACGCCAGCGATGCTGCGTACACCTCCACGAGCTCAGGACGATTTCTGTTTTTGAAGCTTGTCGTACCCCGAGTTCGTCTGAGAAAAATCTACAGGAAGCTCTGGTTTTCGCAAGATGGGAAAACACGGACACGATGTCCGGGATTACCCGCGAGATGTTGTCGTGGTTTCCCGGCGCTGCGACTGCAACTACGTAATCGCGATAACCTGGGTGTAGCTACTCCGCCAGCGCGCGAGCTGCTCGGGGACACATGGAACGCGAAGAAACAACAACGCCCGGCGCGAAGGCCGGGCGTTGGCTTGAGCTCTTTCTTTTCTACGGGAACTGAGTCACCGTTACCGAGCGTTGGGCAGTGTTGCCGGAGACGTCGACGGCGCGCACGGTAATCGTCAACGCAATGGACCCGTTGGCCTTGGGTGCCGCCAGAACATTTTGGCGAGCATGACCAGTGCTTGCGCTGATCGGGGCGAGGTAGTCGCTTCCTACCAAGATCTCGTACTGAGTGATGTTCTTGTCGACGGCATCCTTGATCGTCACGTCGAGGACCAAGGTGTCGCCGTACACGTTCTGCCCGGGCACGGGCGAGTTGATCGTGATCGCGGGCCCGGTCGTGTCCGAAACGCAGACCGGCTTGCTGGCCGTACTGACGCTGTTGTTGGTCTGGTCGGTTACGGACAACGTAACGACGGTCGGGCTTGCAGGGGCCGTAGCGATAGGTGCATTGAAGCTGAATACCGGCGTGGTTGCCGTATCGCCGGTCGTGGAGGACCAGCTGTAAAGGAGCGATTTCCCGCCGGTAGCATCAGTGGTGTCGTTGGCATCCACCGAAACCAGAGCGCCTTGCGGACTGGCCGCCTCAACGCAGCCTCGCGTGTTCAAGGGATTTTCCAAGTTGATCCGGGCGCGCCTGATAACAGGCACATCCGAGTTGTATCTAATCTGGCCGTAGAGAGCGGGCGCGCCGCCTTCACAGTGCTGCTCCCAATTGACCGCGAGCTGGGTAATGGCACCGGTAGCGTCCCGGACGATTTCTAGAACGTCAAAACGGCCCGTCAGAGTATCGCAGCCGCGCCCGTCGCCGGTAAATTCCAGTCCCGGGTGCCCCGCCGTGCGAAACGCTGCCCGTTGAGCGCCCTCATAGGCACCGACGACAAGAGGTGCGGTGTCGGGTGCATCGATAGTGAGGTTCCACCAGTGACTGAACGTCGGCGTGGCGAACCTCACCATGGCGACGTTCGGGACGGTGGAAAAAGCACCGAACGTGCCGTCGGCGCTGGTATAGGTGTCTTCTTCGCCTTGACCTATATAGTCGCCGGCCTGGCTGAGATAGTACAGAATGTTCTGCCCCGCGAACGCTGAGGCGGGGCCGACCAAGATGAACGCGCAGAGAGTGACTCGTAGAAGTCGCATCAGCTTCTTCATGGCCTGCTCCCTGACGTGAGTTAGAGAAGTCGCGGCCGGACTTAGCCGACTCGCGATCAAGCGCCAGCAACGGATGCGGGCCGAACCCTACTCTCTCGTGAAATCCGAGTCAACAAGCGATCTTCTGCAATATGCGGGAATACCCTACACGTGATGTCCGGTCTATCCCGCGTATTGGCCTCGCCACCGCGCCTTCGAGCTGCTACTGAGCCACAGGCGCACAGCTGTAGGTTTCAGATCTAGCTGAGCTGAAAGTCGAGCAGAGATACGTCTTGCCTCTGCACGTGGCGTTCCACGTTCCGCTGCCATCCATGCTCAGCTTCGCATTTGAGATCACGTTCTCCTCAGGAAGACACCCGGTGTGCCCAGCGCTGATCATTTGCGCCGGCTTCACGATAGCTGGTGAGTCCATGGCTGGCGGAAAGACTGCCATGCAGCCCGGGCACACGACGAGAGAAGCCACAAGCGGAAGCGCTGGAGCAATCCTCATATGTGAACTCCCTTAAGAATAAGGACACATCTTCTACGACCGGCCAGGTCCTTCAGGCTACTGTCTATGACATCACCGGGCGGACGGCTGAACCTAGCTAATGCGTGAAGCGATTTACATACACGATCCGCCGATGCAATGCCCGTTGGTGCAATCCGAATCGAAGGCGCATCCATTTATTTTTCTCCAGCACGACGAGCCCATGCACTGTTCTCCGTAGCTGCAATCTGAGTCGAAATCACACGCCCCAATCCTTGGGGAACATGAATCGAGCACACATTGCTGCAGTCTGGGACAGTCAGAATCAAAGGTGCACCCATTGGTCTTCTTGAACGGAGAGCACTTGCCGAATTCGCAGTTTCTGCTCATGCACTCCGAATCAAAGGTGCAGCTGTCGATAGAACGTGTGGAACTTTCCTGAGGACTTGAGGGCTGCATTCCAGTTTCACAGGCCGCCAATCCCAGTGCGACAGCCAGCAACATCGCTACCGGAGTTCTTGATCTCATTGCTGCCCCCTTTTGCGAAAGTCTCGCAGCCACAGGTAAGCAGGATGTGTCCAAAACGTAAGATCGTGTAACGCAGCTGGCCGCCGCATGTAGAAGCGACTATTCTCCCAGCGCCACTCTCTCGCCGCGGATCCGCGCGGCCCGCCCAACCGCCCTTCGTGCGCATGATGCTGTGAAGACCTTTGTGCTCGTTAGCTGTTGGAGTCGGTTCATTTGTCGGCTAGACAGAACGCCTCAGTATCGCTATCACTAGAGCCAGTACCAGTATTCGGAACGTGCATCTAGAAAACGAAAGCGCGCTACATCGACGTGTCAGGCAAATCCTATCGGATGTGTCCGGGGAAGTTCCCACCGATGAGTCAGAGAATGGCGGCAATCGGGCAAGTCTTGATCTAGCGCAATAGGTGACCCCAGGGCGTTGAAATACTGCATGAGCCTACTAGTTCGGCGGATTTGGAAGCTGGCAGGCAACAAGCGCCCGCCTTACTGCAAGTGTGGAGCGAGGCAATGAAGCCCAAGAACAAATGGCCCGGCATCCTGTTCGGCACCCTGATCGCGTTGTTCTTCATGTGGCTCGCCCTCGGCGCTCCGCTGCCGTGGGACGATCGGCTTCCCCGCGTGACGCGGCTTGCTCTCGACTTGCTCACCGCCATCACTCAGACGCGACCGAACCACCCGTAGGTCGCTCCGCCCTAGCTGCCGCAGGCTTCCCACGCCTGCTTCGCGCTCCCGGCGATATACGAGTACAGCTCGATCCTGACGCCCAGATCCAGGTAGTAATCCTTCGGCTTGGTGACGAGATCGCCGTTGATGGAACGCTCCCCGTAAGTGGCGCGCAGGCATCCCCAGCCTACGAACGCGCTCCATCCCCATCCGGTGCGGCGCCCGTTGCTGTTGTCGCGGGACAGGTAGTTGACCTCCGGCACTCGAAGTCCGAGCTTGATTCCGGAGACCGACGCCAGGAATCCCATCCCCGCCTGGGTGATCCACGGCTCTCCGTTCCGGCAGACGTCGCCGCAGTACTGCTTCAGGTGCGCCTCGATGGGCAGCTTGACCGTCACGAGCTCCGGGTGCCACTGCCAGGCGACATACGGCACTCCGGCGCTGCCTGCCTTGTATCCCAGCT
Source organism: Burkholderiales bacterium (assembly GCA_035702665.1). GTDB lineage: Bacteria > Pseudomonadota > Gammaproteobacteria > Burkholderiales > SG8-39 > VBDM01. The sequence goes on along the minus strand of DASSQD010000127.1, from coordinate 10,089 downwards.
CCGACGGCACAAGCGCCTGCGCCAACCGCCCGCTCCCGGCATATCCGCTGTCGTTCCGCACGCTCAGCTTTCCGAAACCGCTGCCTTCGCTCGCCTTGGCGTCCGCGAGCGCGGCTCCCCAACCCATCTCCTGGCTCCATCCCTTCTTGCCCGGCGCCCATTGGTTCTCCAGATACTGAAGGCGATGGCCGACCTCGGAGACGGGACCCAGCCACCAGTCGCCGATCCTTCCGTTGTCGCCGGCGAGGCGCTTCAGGGCATCGGCCTGCTCCGGAGACAGATCCTTTCTCCTCTGATCGAGCGCGCCCAGGAACGAATCGAATTTCTCGTTGCGCAGCAGGCATTTCTCCGCCCGATCGGCCGAGCATTCGTCCGTAGCGAGACTCTCCAGCAGCACGGAGTACTTCTTCAGCGTTCTGTCCCGCTCCGGGGACGGCATGGTCGTCGCGTCGACAAACTCGGGATGCTCGCGCTTCAGCATGGCGGTAAAGACGTAGGCTGCCGCCTTGTCGTCCTTGTCGTCCCCGAGGCCCAGTAGCGCGTACAGCTTCTGGATCTCGTCGTTCAGGCTGCAACCCACGACGGACAGCGAAGCCTCCTTCCTGAGGTCGCAGATCTTGTCTGCGATGCTGTGTACCGCGTCGTACACGCCCACGTAGTAGTCGAACTCGCGGAAGGATCGCTCGAAGAACGCACCGAACCCGAACAGATACTCGCCGATGATGGGATGGAAGCGCGAGGATATGAACACCTGCCTGTCCCCCAGCGGGTCGTTCAGCGCGCGCCGCACCCCGCTTTGCAGCGCCTTCAGCCGGATCGGCTTCGCCTCGGAATTCTCCAGGAGCAGGCTGATCACATTGCCCATCCACTCCAGATTCTTCTCCCGCTCGGAGACCCAATCCCTCCTTCGATCGATCGTGCACGACTGGAGCCGGGTCTTGAAGCCGAGCGCGCTGTTGGCCAGGCACGACTCCGCTCTTGCGATCCGATCGGCCCCGCTTGGCCCGCTGAAGAAGCCTCTGGCTTCCGGGCCGTCTTCCTTAACGAGCCTCTTCACCTGCTCGAAGAACGCATTGCATTCCGCACCCGCCAAGTCGCCCGCGTCGCATACGGAAGCCGAGGATATCGTGCGGTCCTCGGCGCTTCGCGCGGACCGGAGCCTTTGCAGCTCCGTCACGATTTCTTCACGCATCACCGACACCGAAGCCGTCCACTCTCCCGTGGCCATTTCCTTGTGGAGCTCGTAGCTTCGCGCCGAGCCGATGCTGCCCGGGAGGAATGCGAGCTGGCTACCGATGTCGTAGCGGAGCCGGGTGTCCTTCGGGTCCCCTTTCGAGGTCTTGTCTTCGTCCTTCCTTGCGACTCGTCCCTGATTTCTCGTTTGGTCGGGGTCGATATAGATATAGGTGATTCTGCGGTCGGCCTCGGTGTCTCCGCCCTCCGCGAGCACCTTGGTCGCGCCCAGAGGAATATTGTCGAAGATCCCGCCATCGACGAAGACGCCCGTTTCCCGGGTGGTGTCCGCGCCGCATTTGGGGTGCTGCTTGCCCCTTCCGGGCCGGCAGAACGTCAATTCCCGGCGGCCGAACGCCACCGGAAACGCGCTCGACGTCAGCACCGCCGCGATCACCGCCCCGTTGTCGACCCGGTAGTGCACGGCATCGCCTTCCCCCGGCTCCGCATGATCCCCTCGGGGAAGGTAGATCACGTTTCCGACCCCGGGCGCGGTCGGGTCTACGTTTTCGTTCAGAAAGACGACGCCGCCGTTCTTGACGGTCAGCCTCAGCGGAATGAAATGGCGTTGATTCATCACGGTGAGTCCGGCGACCTTCTGTTCGTACGGCACCTCGGCCGTCACCGTGAAACCCAGAGGGACGCTGCACCCCTCTCTGAACACCCGCAACCCTTTGCGTTCACGATCGCGAATGGGAAGGCGGTACGCCGCCGGTTCTCCGCCTTTCAGGCCGACGATATCGGCGATCTTGCCCAGCACCCCGTCGAACGCGTGCCGCGTCAGAGCGCCGTCGTCGTTGTAATAGGCGTTGGCGTCATAGCCGCCCGCCTTCGTCCGCGGCGGCATCAGCTCCTGTTTTCCGATGGGAACCCAGGACTGATAGAACAGATTTTTCGAGACGGCATTGGCGAGCTCGGGGTATTCCTTCTCGACGCCGGTATTCCTGACCTTCTCCGGATCTATGCACCAACTGATGGCCGACATCAGCGTATTGATCGCCCCCGCGGAAGCGCCCGTGATCGCCACCACGTCGGGTATGACCTCTCGCTCGGTCTTGGCATTGCGCTCGGCCAACGAGCCCAGGAAACGCAGGAGAGCCCAGTTGATCCCCGCCTCGTACGCGCCGAGACTGACGCCGCCGCTGAGCGTGAGCGCGTAGGGACTTGCCCTCGGGTTGTAGCCGGCCGGCTTGACGTCCGCGCCGTGAGACGGCCGCGCGAAACCCAACGCGAGAATCGCCGATGCAACCGTCGCCCATCGCTTCATCGCGCCCTCCCCGTGCCCGCACAGTCGCCGAAGTGCGAGCGGCGCCGAAAGACTAGGCGGGCGTTGTCGGGGAGTCAATCACCGATCCATCCCATCCGAAGCGTCCCTACATTGGCCGTAGTGGTTTACCTGACACCTTCGTGTCCGCGCGCCGGCCCGACGACTCTACTCCCCCAGCGCCACTCCCTCTCTCCGCGGATCCGCGCCGCCCGCCCAGCCGTTCGGCGTGCGCATGATGCCGTGCAGTCCGCTCGCCTCGTCGCGGATGCGCACGTCGTGTCCCATGCGCTGGAGCTCGGGCGCGAGGCGCTCGAGCGCGGTTCCCTTCTCCAAATCGGTCGGGCCGTTGCGGCTGCCCATGCGCGGCGCGTCGATCGCCTGCTGGATGTCCATGCCCCAGTCGAGGACGTTCACGATCGTTTCCGCGACGTAGTTGATGATCGAGTGCCCGCCCGGCGAGCCGATCACGAGGAACAGGTTTCCCTTGTCGTCGAACACCATAGTCGGCGCGATGGAGCTGCGCGGACGCTTGCCCGCTTCGACGCGGTTCGCTACGGGCTTGCCGTTTTCCTCCGGCTCCCAGGAAAAATCCGTCAGCTCGTTGTTGAGCAGGAAGCCGTCGACCATCTGCCGGTTTCCGAACGCGGCTTCGACGGTCGCGGTGAGCGCCGCTGCGTTCCCCTGGGCGTCGACCACGGAGAGGTGCGTGGTCGAAGGCAGCTCGAGCGGCTCGGAAAATCCGTAGCGGCCGGCGATGCCCGCCGGATCGCCGGGCCGCGCCCGTCCCATCGAGCGCCGCGGATCGATCAGCTTCGCCCGTGAATTCAGGTAGCGCGGATTGAGCAGGGTGGCGACCGGAGCGGAGACGTACGAGGGGTCGGCGATGTACAGGTTGCGATCGGCGTACGCGAGGCGTCCGGCCTCGGCAAACAGATGCACCGCCTGCGCCGAGCCGGGCTTCAGCGCCCGCAGGTCGAAGCGCTCGAGGATGCCGAGGAGCTGCAGCACGGCGAAGCCCCCCGAGCTGGGCGGCGGCACGCCGCACACCTTGTAGCCGCGGTAGCCGCCGCACAGCGGCTCGCGCTCCTTCGCCGCGTACGTCGCGAAATCCGATTCGGCGAGATCGCCGGGCGAGCGCTCGCGGCTCTGCACCGCCGCGACGATGTCGCGCGCGGTCTCGCCGTTGTAGAACGCGCTGGCGCCTTCCGACGCGACGCGCCTCAGCACAGCGGCAAGCTCGGGGTTCTTCAGGAGCGCGCCCGCCGGCTTGGCGGTCCCGTCGGGGAGATAGAAATAGCGGCGCGCGTTCCCGTCGCGGGCGAGAAAGCGGTCGGCGGCGACGAGCGCGTGAAGCCTCGGCGAGATCGGAAAGCCGCCCTCGGCGAGCCTGATCGCCGGAGCGAAGAGATCCGACCACGGAAGCTTCCCGCGCCTGCGGTGCGCCGTCTCGAGCATCCGCAGCAGGCCGGGCACGCCCACCGACTTTCCGCTGATGACCGCGTCGGGCCAGTCGAGCGCCTTCCGGTTCGCGCCGAGGAAGCGTTCGGGCTTCGCGGCCGCCGGGGCGGTTTCCCTCCCGTCGTAGGCTTCGAGCTCGGCGTAGCGCACCGTGTAGCTGAGCAGGAACCCGCCGCCGCCGATGCCCGAGGATTGCGGCTCGACCAGGCCGAGGACGAGCTCGGCGGCGATCGCCGCGTCGACCGCGCTGCCGCCGCGCTTCAGGACGTCGGCGCCGGCGCGAGCGGCGAGCGGGTTCGCCGCGACCACCATGAAGCGCGAGGCCCTGACGACCTGCTTCTCGCTTCTCGGAGTCGCCGGCTCCGGATCGGGTCCGTATACGGGCTGCGCGTACGCGCAAGCGCAGGCAAGGAGGAGCGCTGCGGCTACGGCCGGGTTGGGGGGCGGGACTCGCACCCGCCGCAGCGTAGCACGCCCGCCGCTAGCGATGCCCGCTCAGCGCCTCGCGCTCCGCGGCCTTGAGGTAGCGCCGCTCGATCTCCCCGGGGGCGACGGCCCCGCTGAACAGGTAGCCCTGGTACTCGTCGCAGTGGAGCTTGCGCAGGATATCGAGCTGCTGCCTGTCCTCCACCCCTTCGGCGATGACGCCGATGCCCAGGCCGCGGCACATGGTGATGACAGCGCGCACGATGGCGAGGTTCTGCGACGACGAGGTGATGTCGCTCAGGAACGCGCGGTCGATCTTGAGCGCGTCCACGCGGAAATGCCTGATGTATCCCAGCGACGAGTAGCCCGTCCCGAAATCGTCGATGGTGACGCGGGCGCCGAGCCGCGAAAGGCCCTTGAGGATGGCACGCACTTCGGCGGCGTCCTGCATGAACAGGCTCTCGGTGATCTCGACCTCGATCTGCCCCGGGCGCACGCCGTGCGCGACCATCGCCGTGGAGATGTCGCCCACCAGCGCCGGCGTGAACTGCCGCACCGACAGGTTCACCGCCACCGGGCGCGACGCGAGGCCGCGGTCGCGCCATTCGGCGAGCTGCCGGCACGCCTCCTCGAGGACCCAGCGCCCGATCTCTACGATCAGGCCCGTGTCCTCGGCGACGGCGATGAACCGGTCGGGCGTCACCACGCCCCACTCCGGATGCCGCCAGCGCAGCAGCGCCTCGAGCCCGACGACCTCGCCGCTCCCGATGTTGACCTTGGGCTGGTACATCAGCTCGAACTGCCGCGCGGCGATCGCCTGCCGCAGGCCGCTCTCGACCTGGAGCCGCTCCTGCATGCGCGTGTTCATCTCCGCCGAGAAGTAGCGGTACGACCCCCGGCCGCCCTCCTTGACGTTGTACATCGCGGTGTCGGCGTCGCGGATCAGCATCTGCGGGTCGGTGGCGTCCGTCGGAAAAACGCTGATGCCGATGCTGCACGAGCAGCTCAGCGTGTGGCCCTCGACCGAGAAGGGCTCGACGAAGCAGGCGAGTATCTTGCGCGCCACCTGGCCCGCGGCGTCCTCCATGGTGGCGATGTTCTCCAGCAGCACCACGAACTCGTCCCCGCCGATCCGCGCGAGCGTGTCGCCCTGGCGCATAATGCCGGTCAGCCGCTCGGCGACAGACTTCAGAAAGGCGTCGCCGATCACGTGGCCGAGCGAGTCGTTGATGTACTTGAAGCGGTCGAGGTCGATGAAGAGCAGCGCGAGGCTGCCGCCGTGCCGCTGCGCGTTGCTGATCGCGAGCGTAAGGCGGTCGTTGAGCAGCAGGCGGTTGGGCAGTCCGGTGAGCGGGTCGCGCGTCGCGAGCTGCTGGATGCGCTCCTCCGCGCGCTTGCGGTCGGTGACGTCCAGGATGGGCACGATCACGTGCGGCTCCCCGCCGATCTCGATGACGTCCGCGGAGATCAGCGCGTCGATGACCGCTCCGGATTTCTTCCGGAAGCGCGTCTCGAAATCCTTGACGGATCCGCGCTTTCGCACCTCCGCGACGAAGCGCGGCCGCTCGGCCGGATCCACCCACACTCCCAGATCGTAGGCGGTGCGCCCGACGGCTTCCTCTCTCGAGAAACCGAAGAGCTCGAGCCAGGACTGGTTGACGTCGAGGTAGCGGCCGTCGGCGAGCCGGCTGATGACGATCGCATCCGGGCTCGCCTGGAAGATCTTCTCGAAGCTCTCCTCGGAGCGGCGCAGCAGCTCCTCGGCGCGCCGCGCTTGCGTAATGTCCACCGCCGACATCAGCATCTGCTTCTGCCGGTCGATCTCGACCCACGCCGCGGACACGAGGATGTTGCGCAACTCTCCGTTGCCCCTGCGGATGGTGAGCGGGTACAGATTGATCGGCTTGCCTTCCTGCATCGAGCGCATCAGGTCGGCGCGATCCTCCGGGTTCGGCCAGACGCCGAGCGACACCGCGGTGCTCCCGATCACCTCCTCGCGCGAGTGCCCGAACAGCTCCAGCGCCGCCCGGTTGGCTTCGAGGAAGACGCCGTCCTCGTAGCGGGTCACGGTCGTCGCCGCGGGCGTGGCCTCGATCATGCGGGCGAAGCGCTCCTCCTCACCCCGCGCCCGGCGCACGCTCCCGACCACGCTGTCCATGAGATAGCGGACTCCGGCGGCCATCAGCACGAGGGCGATGGACACCGCGGTGAGATATCGCGCGTCGGTGAAGGCGCTCAAGCGATTGGAGAGGGCTCCGCTCAGCTCCGCGTATCCGACCAGCCAGAACACCGTCACCGTCGCAGCGGTAAACGCCGCCAGAGGGCGCCATCGCATCAGCGTACCCGCGAGCGCGAGCGTGCCGCACAGGCTCACGACCGCCGAGTCGTGCGCGCCGTCGCGCCCGAGCATCTCGCCGAACAGCAGCGCGACGACCACGGGCGGAAGCAAGGCGCTGGAAAGGCGCAGATGGCCGCGGCGCGACCCCGTGATCAGGACGGCAATCGCGCCCATCGCCGCGAGGATTTCGACCGCAATGCGGCCGTCTTGGCCGGCGAGGAGATTGTTGACGAATGCGACGCTCAGGCCGGCGGCCAGCAGCAGCGCGGAGAAGGTAAACAGCCGCGACTGGACGCTGAGCTCGGCGTCCCCGGGATATTCCGGCGCAGTCAGCAGCTTACGCAGCCAGGCGGCCACAATCGCTCTCCCCGTCCGCGGCCTCCCGTTGCCGCGGCAATGGAAGCTTAGAAGCCTTCTCTAATGTTCGGAGTCTAGCACTGACTGTCGGCGTCTAGCGGCCCGGAACGATGATGCGGCCGCCTTCTCCCGACATCTCGAGCATCAGCTCGTTCATTCGCCGCACGAATCCCGCGGGGTCGTCGAGCTGGCCGCCCTCGGCGAGCAGCGCCTGGTCGAACAGCAGGTTTCCCCAGTCCGCGAAGCGCGCCTTCTCTTCCTCGAGCCGCTTCACCATGGGGTGCGCGGGATTGATCTCGAGGATCGGCCTCGCCTCGGGCCCCTTCTGGCCGACGGCCTTCAGGATGCGCGCGAGGTTGCCGCCCATGTCGTGCTCGTCGGCGACGAGGCACGAGGGCGATTGCGTGAGGCGCGCGCTGACGCGCACGTCCTTCACCTTGTCGCCGAGCGCGTCCTTCAACCTCGCCACCAGCGCGCGGTGCTCGCCCGCCTGCCGGGCCTCCTCCTTCTTCTCCTCGTCGCTCTGGAGCTTCGACAGGTCGAGCTCGCCTTTCGCGACCGAGGCGAGCGGCTTGCCCCCGTATTCGGGCAGGTTGGCGACCAGCCATTCGTCGACGCGCTCGGACAGCAGCAGCACCTCGATGCCGCGCTTCCTGAAGATCTCCAGGTGGGGGCTGTTCTTCGCCGCGAGGAAGGTCTCGGCGGTGACGTAGTAGATCCTGTCCTGGCCCTCCTTCATGCGGCCGACGTAGTCGGCGAGCGAGACGCCCTGCTCCTCCCTGTCGGAGTGGGTCGAAGCGAAGCGGAGGAGCTTCGCGATGCGCTCGCGGTTGGCGAAATCCTCTCCCACGCCTTCCTTCAGCACGCGGCCGAATTCCTTCCAGAACCGGGCGTACTTGTCCTTCGCATTCTCGGCGAGGTCCTCGAGCAGCGACAGCACGCGCTTGGTGCAGCCGGCGCGAATCGCCTCGATGTCGCGGCTCTCCTGCAGGATCTCGCGCGAGACGTTGAGCGGCAGGTCGTTCGAATCGACCACGCCGCGTACGAAGCGCAGGTACGCGGGCAGCAGCTGCTCGGCGTCGTCCATGATGAACACGCGCCGGACGTACAGCTTCAGCCCCTGGCGCTCGCGCCGGTCCCATAAGTCGAAGGGCGCGCGCGACGGGATGTAGAGCAGCTGCACGTACTCCTGCCTGCCTTCGACTCTGTTGTGCGTGAAGGCGAGCGGCGCGTCGCCGTCGTGCGCGACGTGCTTGTAGAACTCCTGGTACTGCTGCTCGCTGATCTCGGATTTCGGGCGCGCCCACAGCGCGCTCGCCTGGTTGACCGTCTCGTCCTCGTCGGTCGCGACCTCCTGCGACCTGTCCTTGTCCCACTTCACCTTCTTCATCACGATCGGGATCGCGATGTGGTCGGAGTACTTGCGCAGGATCGCCTTCAGCCTCGCCTCGGAGAGGAGCTCGTCCTCCCCTTCGCGCAGGTGCAGGATCACGTCGGTCCCGCGCGAGGCCTTTTCCGCCGCCTCGACCGTGAACTCGCCGCCGCCGTCGCTCATGTCACAATGCCAGCGCACCGCCTGGTCCTGAGGCGCGCCGGCGCGGCGCGTGAGCAGCGTCACCCGGCCGGCGACGATGAACGACGAGTAGAAGCCCACGCCGAACTGGCCGATCATTTGGAGCTGTTTCGCCTGGTCGCCGCGCATTTCCTCCTTATTCAGGGACTGGAAGAACTCGCGCGTCCCGGACTTGGCGATCGTGCCGATGTTCTGCACCACCTCCTCGCGCGACATGCCGATGCCGTTGTCCGAGACCGTGACCGTGCGCGCCTGCCTGTCGAAGGCGACGCGGATCCTCAGGTCGGCGTCGCCGCCGTACAGGGCGTTGTTGGACAGCGCCTCGAAGCGCAGCTTGTCCGCCGCGTCGGAGGCGTTCGAGACCAGCTCCCGCAGGAAGATCTCCTTGTTGCCGTAGAGGGAGTGAATCATCAGGTGAAGCAGCTGCTTCACCTCCGCCTGGAAGCCCAGGGTTTCCTTCGTTGCCGCTGCCGCCATGGTGGCTCCGACTGTATACGTACTACCTACGGGAGAAACGGGGGGACGACGCCCGAGCGGAGAATGAGGCCCGTCGGGCGTAATTCAAGCCCGCCCCGGGATACAATTGAACTTGCCCGGCTGCGGCCGGTCAAGAATCAAGCTCGATGACCCTTCCCCGAATTCTCGCCGCGCTGCTCTTGTTCCTGCCGGCGCTCGCGCCCGCCCAGGCCCCGGGGGTCGCCCTGCCACCGGGCGTCACCCGGGGCGCGTCGATCGAGGGCGTGACCGAGTATCGCCTCGCCAACGGGCTCAAGGTCCTGCTCGTGCCCGACCGCTCGATCGACACCATGACCGTCAACATCACCTACCTCGTCGGCTCGCGCCAGGAAGGCTACGGCGAGACGGGCATGGCGCACCTGCTCGAGCACCTGATGTTCCGCGGGACGAAGCGCATCCCCAACATCAAGGCCGCCTACCAGCAGCACGGGGTCCGCTACAACGGCAGCACCTCGTTCGACCGCACCAACTACTTCGGGACCTTCCCGGCGAGCGGGAAGACGCTCGCGTTCGTGCTCGACGCCGAGGCCGATCGCATGGTGAACGCGCCGATCGCGCGCAAGGACCTCGACGCGGAGATGACGGTGGTGCGCAACGAGTTCGAGTCCGGGGAGAACAGCCCTTCCAACGTCCTGCGCGAGCGCGTGGCCGCGACCGCGTACCTGTGGCACGGCTACGGGCGCGCGATCATCGGTGCGCGCTCGGACATCGAGAACGTGCCGATCGAGCGCCTGCGCGCTTTCTACCGCTACTACTACCAGCCCGACAACGCGGTGCTGCTGGTGTCGGGAAAGATCGACGAGTCCGCGGTACTGAAGCTCGTGCAGCGGAGCTTCGGGCCGATCCCGAAGCCCTCGCGCAAGCTGATCGGCACCTACACGGTCGAGCCCACCCAGGACGGCGAGCGCACCGTGACGCTGC
>DASSQD010000126.1:0-2652 GCA_035702665.1 Burkholderiales bacterium | reverse complement strand
CACGCCCTGGTCTCCCGCCGTCATCCGCGAGGCGGCGCTGCGGGAGCTGAAGCGCGGCGGCCAGATCTTCTTCCTGCACAACGACGTCGCCACGATCGAGGTGATGCGCGAGAAGCTGACGAAGCTGCTGCCCGAGGCGCGGATCGCGGTCGCGCACGGACAGATGCGCGAGCGCGAGCTGGAGCGCGTGATGCGCGAGTTCCTGCAGCAGCGCTCCAACCTCTTGTTGTGCTCCACGATCATCGAAACCGGCATCGATATCCCGACCGCCAACACCATCATCATCGAGCGCGCCGACAAGTTCGGGCTCGCCCAGCTCCATCAGCTGCGCGGCCGCGTCGGGCGCTCGCACCACCAGGCCTACGCCTACCTCCTCACCCCAGGCGAGGACGCCCTGTCCTCCGCGGCGAAGAAGCGCCTCGAGGCGATCCAGATGATGGAAGAGCTGGGCTCGGGCTTCTACCTGGCGATGCAGGACCTCGAGATCCGCGGCGCCGGCGAGGTGCTGGGGGAATCGCAGTCGGGCGAGATGCAGGAGGTCGGCTTCAACCTCTACGCCGACATGCTCGACCACGCCGTACGCTCGCTCAAGGCCGGACGCGAGCCCGACCTTTCGCAGCCCTTCGAGGTCACGACCGAGGTCAACCTGCACTTCCCGGCGCTCCTGCCCGCGACCTATTGCGCGGACGTGCACGAGCGCCTGGTGCTGTACAAGCGCTTCGCCAACTGCGACACGCAGGAGCGCCTCGAAGGCATGCAGGAGGAGCTGGTCGACCGCTTCGGCGCGCTGCCTCCGGCGGCGCGCGCGCTGATCGAATCGCACCGGCTGCGGCTCCTCGGCAAGCCGCTCGGCGTGGCGCGCATCGAGGCGGATTCCGAGACCCTGCAGATCCAGTTCGTGCCGCACCCGCCGCTCGACCCCGCCGCGGTGCTGAAGCTCGCGCAGAAGCGCCAGTGGAGGCTCGCCGGACCGAACAGGCTTCGGGTCGAGCGCGTGACGAGCGAGCTGCCCGAGCGCGCCGCCGCCGTGCGCCACGTCCTCGACGCGCTCGCGACCGCGGTCCTCAGGCCTGCGGCGTAGCCGCCTCTTGCGGCTGAGGGCGCCACGCGTCGCTCCACTCCGAGCGCCTGGCGTAGGCATACCCCGCGATGCAAACGTCGAAGGCCGCGCAGAAGACGCCGTAGGCCAGCGGCACCGCGCTCAGCTGGCCCGGATCGAGAGCCGAGAAGGCGCCCTGCGCCTGGAGCTCGTGCAGCAAGTCCCACAGTCCGTGGAGCGGATAGCCGATGACCAGGGCGACCGGCAGGCGCGCGCCGAACAGGCCTATCGCGGCGAACACGATGACGGCGGCCGTTTCCACCCGCCACGCCGCCGCGTTTCCGAAATACGCCACGAAGCCCAGATAGAACGCCGCGACCAGGACGAGGAACAGGCCATAAAAAACCTGCTCCGCCCTGGGGCCGAAGATCTTCCGGGTGACGGAGACGGCGCCGGCCGCCGCCAGCAGCCCGACCGTCGCGTAGAGGATCAGGATGACGAGGAATCCGAGCATGCGGTACTGGTCCATCGGTCCGCCTCCGTCGCTTCCTCCCCCTCCGCACGCAGACTACCCGTGCAGCGGTGCGTCGATCAAGCCGGGCCTGATACCATGCGCGTCACTATTTCACCCTGCCCTGAACTTTCCTTTTCGCCGCCCATGGAGAGCCCTTGAAAGCGATCGTGCTGCGCGAGTTCGGCGGTCCCGAAGTCCTGAAGCTCGAGGAGATTCCGGCACCGGCGCCCGGCCCAGGCGAGATCCTGGTCAAGGTGCACGCGGTCTCCGTGAACGTCACGCTCGACATCGCGGTGCGCAAAGGCGCCTACCCGCGCAAGCCGCCCTTCCCGCACGTGCTGGGCTGCGATCCTACGGGCGAGGTCGCGGCGCTCGGAGCGGGCGTGTCACGGCGCAAGGTCGGCGAACGCGTCTCGGTGCACGCGGTGACCCGCAGCCCGCGCTGCACGCCCGGCCACGAGGCCGACGACCCGAACTTCGGCGCGATCATCGGCGTGAACCGCTGGGGCGGGTACGCGGAGTACGCAGTGGTGCCCGCCGAGAACGCCTTCGCCCTTCCGCCGGCCCTGAGCTTCACGGAGGCCGCGGTGATCATGCGGCACATGCCGACCGCGCGGCACCAGCTGCACTGCCGGGCCGGCCTGAAAGCGGGCGAGTGGGTTCTGGTGATGGGCGCCGCGGGCGGGCTCGCGTCGTGCTGCATCCAGGTCGCGAAGCGCATGGGGGCGACGGTGATCGGCGCCGCCGGATCGGACGAGCACGTCGCGACCGCGATCGCCTTCGGCGCCGACCACGGCATCAACTACCGCACCCAGGACCTGGCCGCGGAAGTCATGAAGCTCACCGGCGGCGAAGGCGTGCACGTGGTGACCGAGAACGTGGGCGACCCGGACCTGTGGCCCGGCGCCGTCAACAGCCTGCGTCCGCTCGGGCGCCTGGTCACGGCCGGAGCCCACGCGGGCGGCAAGGTGGCGCTCGACCTGCGCACGCTCTATCTGAAGAGGCTCAGGCTCATCGGCGATCCGCTGTGCGACTTTCCCGACATCGAGTGGGCGCTGAAGGAGGTGGAGCAAGGCGGCGTCCGTCCGCCGATCGTCGC
>DASSQD010000125.1:0-4010 GCA_035702665.1 Burkholderiales bacterium | reverse complement strand
GCCTGGGGCTACAACCTCGGGATCCTCACGCAGGTCGGGCCGGCGCGAGTCGGTTTCGCGTACCGCTCGCAGATCAAGTACAAGCTTGACGGAAACTTCGACATCACGGCGCCGGCGAACGTGCCCAACGCGCTGTTGACGAACTCCAACTTCCTGCTGGTCGATTCGGCGGCGCACACCGACGTGACGCTGCCTTCGACGCTGTCACTGAGCGGCGTCCTCGAGACCCAGGGCCCGTGGACGCTCATGGCCGACGTGACGCGGACGAACTGGAGTGTGCTGCCCGAGCTGCGCATCAAGTTCGATTCGGGCCAGGCGGATCAGGTGGTCACGCTGAATTTGAAGGACGCGTATCGCTACTCGTTCGGCGCGACGTACCGCGTGAGCGACGCATGGGTCCTGCGTACCGGGGTCGCGCTGGACCGCTCGCCGGTGACGAGCGCCGCCGACAGGACGCCGCGGCTGCCGGATTCGGACCGGCGCTGGCTCTCGTTGGGCGCCGGCGTGCGGGCGTCAAAGAGCGTCAACCTCGATTTCGCCTACACCTACGTCCGCTTGGCCGACAGCTCCGTTCAGAAAACCGCCAGCGGCATCGGCACCGAGAATTTCTCCAGGGGCAATCTCTCGGCCAACTACACCGGCTCGGTGCAGATCGTCAGCGCCCAGATCCGCTGGGCGTTTTGAAGGCCTAGGAACGCCCCTGCAGCGCGGCGATGCGCGCCTCGATCGGCGGGTGGCTGGCGAAGAGCGAGCCCAGGCCCGTGGCGCCGTTCACCCCCGAGGCGGCGATCGACTTCGGAAGTGCGCCCGGCTGCATCCCGCCAAGGCGCGTCAGCGCGCCGATCATCGGCTGAGGGGTGCCTAGTAGGCGCGCCGAGCCGGCGTCGGCACGGAACTCGCGGCGGCGGGAGAACCACATGACTATGATCATCGCAAGGAAGCCGAATGCGATCTGGCACACCAACACGGTGAGGTAGTACCCCATGCCGATGCCGCGCTCGGTGCGGAACACAACCTTGTCCACTATGAAACCCACGACGCGAGAGAGGAAGAACACGAAAGTGTTGAGCACGCCTTGGATGAGGGTGAGCGTCACCATGTCGCCGTTGGAGACGTGGGTGATCTCGTGGCCGAGCACCGCCTCGACTTCCTCGCGGCTCATCGATTCGAGCAGGCCGGTCGACACCGCGACGAGCGCGGAGTTCTTGAACGCGCCCGTGGCGAACGCGTTCGGCTCGCCTTCGTAGACCGCGACGTCGGGCCTGCCGATGTTGGCCTTGTCGGCCAGCCGGTGCACAGTGTCCACCAGCCAGCGCTCGTGCGCGCCCTCGGGCGATTGAATGATGTGGGCGCCGGTGGAGAAAAGGGCGATCTGCTTGGAGAAAAGGAGCGATATGAACGCACCGCCGAATCCCATCACGATGGAGAACCAGAACAGCATCTGAAGGTTCAGGCCGTTCTGTGTGAGGTAGCGGTCAACCCCGAGGACGCTCGCGACGACGTACAGCAGGACGCCTACGGCAACGTTCGTCAGGAGAAATAGAGCGATGCGTTTCATGATCCGGGCTCCGTGTCTGCGGTGTAGCGGCCAAGTGGGGCCGAGCGGGGGAAATTCAAGCTTCGCCGCGATTGTAGCCTCTCCAAAAAAGGAAAAGGCGGGAGGTCCCGCCTTTCCGTGATGCGCAGCGGCCGGGTGGCCGCAGCCGTCCTAGCTCTTCGGCTCGGTCTTGGCCTTGCTTTCCTTCTTGTGCTTCTTGCTCTGCTTCTTGCTGTGCTTCGCGGGCTTGTCGGAGGCCGCCGGCGCGTTGGCGGACGGCGCGGGGCTCGTCGAGGTCTGCGCCAACACGGGAAGCGCGGCGCCGGCGAAGGAGGCGACCATCAGGACAGCGATCAGCTTTTTCATGTGAACTCCTTTGATGTGAAAGTAATGCCCGATATGGACACCAACTCAGTAACGCGGGTTCAGCTATCCCGTTGACCCGGCGCGCGGTTTGTCGTCTGCAAGCGACGCCGTACAATTGGTGACAAATGGCGCAAAGGAAGCCGAGGCTGGGGATCGTCGGCGCGGGCCGAGTGGGCACCGGGCTCGCGCTCTCCCTGGCGCGCTCGGGGCGAAGAGTCGCCGCCGTCGCCAGCCGCAGCGCGGCTTCCGCGCGGGCGCTGGCGCGCCGCATCCCGGGAGCGCGCGCGGTGTCCTCCGCGCAGCAGGTCGCGGACGCCGTCGACCTCGTGTTTCTCACGGTGCCCGACGACGCGATCGAAGCGGTCGCCTCCGGCATTCGCTGGCGCGCGGGCGCGACGTGCGTGCATTGCAGCGGGGCAGGAGACCTCGATCTGCTGGCCGGCGCCGCGGCGCAAGGCGCCCGCGTGGGCGGCTTCCATCCGCTGCGGATGTTCGGCGAGCCGGGAAAGGCCTTCGACATGCGCGGCTGCGCCGTCGCGATCGCGGGCGCCGGGCCGATCGCGCGCGAGCTCGGGCGCCTTGCGCGCGCGATCGGAGCGCGTCCTCTGCAGCTTCCCGGGGGGGCGCGCGCGCTTTACCACATCGGAGCGAATTTCTCCGGGGCCTTCGTCGTCGCGCTCATCGCCGAGACCGTCGCGTTGTGGAAGAAGCTCGGCATCGCGGAGAAGGACGCGCTCGCCGCGCTGCTGCCGCTCCTGCGCGGCTCGGCCGACAACGTCGAGAAGCTCGGCCTCGCAGGCGCGCTCGGCAGCGTCGTCGCGAGAGGCGACGTCGGCACGATCCGCAAGCACCTCGATGCGCTCGCCGAATCCTCTCCGGAGTCCGTCGATCTCTACCGTCTGCTCAGCCTGCGCACGGTTCCGCTCGCCCTCGCCAAGGGCACGCTCAGGCCCGAGACGGCGGAGGAAATCGAATCACTGCTTGGGGTACCCTAGAAATCATGCGCGTACAGGTCGCCATCATCGGCTCGGGGCCTTCCGGCCTGCTGCTCGGGCAGCTGCTGCACCTCGCCGGGATCGACACCGTCGTCGTCGAGCACCGCAGCCGCGAATACGTTCTCGGCCGCATCCGCGCCGGCGTGCTCGAGCAGGGCATGGTCGAGATGCTCGAGCGCGCCGGGGTCGCGGCGCGTCTCAAGCGCGAGGGACTGGTCCACGAGGGCTTCGACATCCTCTTCGCCGGGGCGCGCCACCGCATCGACCTCGCCGGCCTCACCGGCGGCAGGAAGGTCGTCGTCTACGGGCAGACCGAGGTCACCAAGGACCTGATGGACGCGCGCTCGGCCGCCGGCGCGAAGAGCGTGTACGAGGCCGACGACGTGAGCCTGCACGGCATCGACACGCATCCCCGCGTGCGCTACAACGCGGACGGGCGCGACGAGGAAGTCGAGTGCGACTTCATCGCCGGCTGCGACGGATTCCACGGCGTGTCGCGCAAGAGCATGCCGGCCGCGGCGATCCGCGCCTACGAGCGCGTGTACCCCTTCGGCTGGCTGGGCGTGCTCTCCGACACGCGCCCGGTGTCCGAGGAGCTGATCTACGTGAGCCACGAGCGCGGCTTCGCGCTGTGCAGCATGCGCTCGCCCACGCGCAGCCGCTGCTACGTGCAATGCTCGCTCGCCGAGGACGTCGACCAGTGGCCCGACGAGCGCTTCTGGGACGAGCTGCGGGGGCGCCTCGACCCGAAGACCGCGGACGCGCTCGTCACCGGCCCTTCGATCGAGAAGAGCATCGCGCCGCTGCGCAGCTTCGTCGCCGAGCCGATGCGCTTCGGGCGCCTGTTCCTCGCCGGCGACGCGGCGCACATCGTGCCGCCGACGGGGGCGAAGGGGCTCAACCTCGCGGCGAGCGACGTGCACTACCTCTCGGAGGCGCTCATCGAGTACTACCGTTCGGGGAGCAGCGCCGGGCTCGACGCCTATTCCGCGCGGGCGCTGCGGCGCGTCTGGCAGGCCGAGCGCTTCTCCTGGTGGATGACCAATCTCCTGCACCGCTTTCCCGAGCACGGCCCCTTCGGCGAGAAAGTCCAGGCCGCCGAGCTCGAATAC
>DASSQD010000124.1:0-20427 GCA_035702665.1 Burkholderiales bacterium | reverse complement strand
GAGGTTGTGAATTCCGCCCATTGTCCCGAATACGACGACTTGAATTCCGAATATCAGCGCGAAGGTGCGGGTGCCCCCGATACGGTCGGATATGGCGCCCCAGAAAAAGCGGCCGAGTGCGTTGAACAATGCAACTCCGCCATAGGTTGCGGCGACCATTGCTGGCGCCACACGGGTCAACTCCTCCATGATCGGCACCGCTTGGCTGATAACGAGAATCCCAGCAGTCACGTTAAAGAACAACATCAGCCACAGGAAATAGAATTGCGGAGTCCGCAGCATTTCGCGAGTGGTCCACGCGACGGCTTCGGATGATGCGGCTCCGGTATCATCGGGCAACGCCGACGGCGGATTTCTTAACAAAGCGGCGCAGGCTCCCGCGAGCACGGCGAACGCGATGCCGGAAAACAGGAATACGTTCATGATGGCCAGAACATGGGTCTGGGCGAACGCCGGATTCAACGTTCCGTGCGCGGCAGCCGTCATTTGAGCGGAATACTCGGCAGCGGCTTCCGCGGCCGCCGCGAATGACGGGATGCTCTTGACGATCACGTTGTAGAGCACTGCTCCCAGTCCGAAGCCCATGACCACGATTCCCCCTGCCAGACCGCGACGTTCGGGAAACCACTTGGTCACCACGGCGACCGGAGTCACGTATCCCATTCCGACACCGAAGCCGCCGATCAATCCGTAGGTCAGGTACAGCCAAGTAGCGCCGAAATGTGCGGTGCCCAAGCCCGCCAGAAAGTTGCCCAGACTCCAGAGCATCACCCCAGTCAGCGCGACCTTGCGCGGCCCTACCAGGTCCTGCAAACGTCCGCCAACCACGGCGCCCGTGCCAAGGGAAAAAATGGCGAGTGCAAAAGCCCAGGTGACCGTCGTACTCGACCATCCAAAGCACGCGAGCAGAGGCTGCGCAAACAGACTCCAGGAATAAATCGTGCCGAGCGTCATCATGAACATCGCACCGCCCACGGCGACCGTCCAACGACTATTCAACGCTCTTAGGGCCAGATCTCGCATCGCTTCTCTCCGAAGATCTATTCGGGGCTTTTTGCCCGGATCGCCACACTTATAGCGTATCTCTTCCTGGACGCGCGATGATTTCTTGTGTCGCTTTGCCTCCAGAATGGACCTCTTTGCGTGCCGCGTCGACTTCAAAAGGTAGGTAGCGGGAATGACCACTTCGGGTCGATTGCGGTCGTTGAGCTTTGACTCCCAGTAGAAGTTAAGACTGGCACTGGTTGGCAACAAGGTGACGATCCGGTCAAATGTCATCAGAGTTTGTCTCTATCCGGCCCAACGTCTGCTCCCGACCCAAAGCGGATATTGCGCGGCAACACTTGGCACGCGAGCTCGACCGGAAAGGGAAGATCACGCGGTTCACCTGCGGCTTCTTACCAATTCGCTACCCACACCTGAAAGAAACGGTTTGCATCGCTTTGCTCAAGCTGGATTGCCGAAACTCTTACATCATGAAAACAGGGCACGCCATTACGGCGTGCCCTGTCTGCCCTGACTGCGTGTTATCGCTATCGCATTGGGCGTTGACTCTCGCCTTTACGCGTCAGCTTCGCTCAGTCATCGTCATCGTCACGGTCACGGTCATCATCGCCATGCTTGCCTAAGCCGATCTCCCGCGCCTTGCCGGTCAGCTTGAGAATGTCCATCCCGCTGCCGATTCGATCGACGATTATGATGTAGCCGCGGTTGTCGACTTCGACGTTGTTGGTCATATACGAGCAATCAGTCCCATTCCCGCAGGGATTGACAGGACCGACCGGTACATAGAACGCCGCCTCGTTGGCCCCTTGCGGGTCGGTGATGTCCCATGCGCGCACACCGGCGTTGAAGTACGACGTGAACACCAGCCTGCCGTAGTACGGATTGCGGAAGTTCTCTTCGGTGGAATGCGTGCCGAAGCGCTGGCCGCGCAGGCAGTAGTTGCCGCGCCGGTATTTTTCACCGCGTTGCGGATCAACCCACAGCGTCGAGAGCACCTGCGGTCCCTGCCAGATGTCCTGCTTTACGCCGATCGAGTTTTCCGTCGACACATCGATGACGAAGCCCCAATGTTGTGAATCGCAGTTGCCCGCCTCCGACGTATCGATGATCAGGTCTCGCACGTGAGGAGTCGCGCCGGGACATGCCGTGCTTGAGCACTGCAGGCTCTTTGGCGCGACGCCGAACACCGGCATTGTGGTGTGCCCGCCCTGATCCGGCGACATGTTCAGATAGCCGGCCTGTGCCGACGTCAGCTCGGCATTTGTGGGATTGTCGGGGTCGCCTGTATACGTTCCGCCATAGGCCGGCGGCAACAATTTCGTGCGGTCAAGAATTTGCACGACGCCGTCCGAACCGACACCCCATGCGGCATAAACGCGATTGCCGATCACATCGATACCGCTCACGAGCTTGCCGGCGGCATTGGGATGATCATGCGCGGAAATCGCTCCATGCAGCGAGGTGGGCACCGGGCCGGTTCCGCTCGGTTGTCCGCCCGGCAGGCCGTGAGTGCGAATGTAATGCGGGAGTGCGGGATTGCCCCAGTCAACGATCACCATGGACTGGGCTTGCCGCCACAGCGGCGCGGTCGCCTTGCTGCCCGGCAGATAGGCAATACCAGTCTTGCACTCCCACCAGGATTTATGCGTGCTGCGGATTCCGCGCAATGCGCCGACGATCACGGGTGCGGATACATTGGTCACGTCCCAGACCTCGTACCCCGAGACACTGTTGTTGCTGCTCTGAACATTTCGCAGCATATACACGTGTCCGGCAAGGCCGGCTGGCAGGTCGGAACCCAGGCACAGGCGTACCATCGTATATGTGCCGCCTGCCGAGCCCGGAATATGAAACTTTTGCACCGGGTTCTTCGGATTGGTGATATCGATGATCATCGTTCCGTTGGGTTCGGCGACATTGCCGTTCAGCGGATTCTTGACCGCGCCGGCCGGAACGCCGTTCAAGTTGGGCGACGGATGCAGGCCCGCAAATGCGATGATTCGCCCGTCCGGATATTCGATGAAGTTCGGTTGGTAGGCGCCGCGTCCTTGCAGGTCAGCGTGTCCCACCAGTTTCATGTCGTGCTGCTCGCCGCTCTGGGCGATACCCCACGCAAGCGCGCTGGTGCTGAAAGCGAGAACAGCCAAGGCGGCGGCTGATAATGCGATAAGCCTCGATTTGCCACTCATGCAGAATGACGAATGCATTTTCCCCTCCTTGTAAGGATTCAATGAAGCGATTGCGATAGTAGCGACAAGGGCAGAGATCGTCTTTCGTATTTTTGCTAAAACGTTTTGAATCTTGCGCGTTTGTCGCAATCATGGCGCGCGGCTTTGGGATGGCGCACGCGCAACATCTGCGGCCCCGGGCGTCCGCGGTAAAGCGCAACGAGGGAAAGCGGTCGAGGCGCGCCCCTCTGCGCCGGGGCTTGCCTGAACGAGGGTAATCAGCGTTGCTGCCGGAACATGCTGGGCGTCATTGCCGTCGCCCGATGAAACAGCACGGAGAAGTGGCCCGGATTGGAGCAGCCGACCCGGTGCGCGATCTCGGTAATGGATAACTCGGTCTCGTGCAGCAACAATTTTGCGCATTCGACCCTGCGCTCGAGCAGGTACTGGTGCGGGGCAATCCCGGTGGTCTGCTTGAACACCCGGGCAAAATGATAGGGGCTCATCGACAGCGCGCCGGCAATTTCCGAAAGCGCCAAACTCTTGCCGAGATTGTCGTTGATGTATTCGGTCGCGCGCCGCAGCTTGAACGAGGGTAGCACGGTCGTCGTCGCCGCCACGGAGCGCTTGGCAGTGGAATAGCGTCTGAGCAAATGAACCGCCAGAGCGTTCGACAGCGATTCGACGTACAGCTTGCCGCCGAATCCCTCACACTCGAGCTCGGCAAGTAGCGCTAAACTCAAGTGCTCGATCTGCGGATCGCGCGTGCCGAAGTTATCGCGTATTTCAAGGTGTTCCAAGTGGGCCTCCCTCGCGACCGAGGCGGCGTTTTGGATCACTGCCGGAGACACCCACAACGCCGCAAAATCGGCTTGTCCCTGATGCTGCCATCCTTTGCGCTTGCCCGGTGGAGTGACGGTGACGTCACCCCGCGTCATGCGCCGGCGGTCCGTTTCCTTACAGCGGGTCTGCATCATGGTGACCGGACGCCCAAGATGGACGGTAACCACGGCCGCGGTCGATTGCGCGACCACGTTCATGCGGCGAGTGCGGTAGCGCTCGACGACGATGCCGTTCCACCCGCGTGGTCGGCTTGACTCAAGTGGTGCGGGGAACTCGCCCGCAATTATGATGGAACCCGGAATCGGTTCGGGCGAAACATGACGGCCATACATTGCCATCCTCCCCGTGTTACTGCGCAGTTCCTTCAATCGGGCGGTTTGCCGAATGAGCTTTTCAGCTACTTCGCAGAGTGGTACAGGAGTACCGAAAGGGCGGGCCCTGCTGGCCCAAGAACAAACGACAGGTTAAGGTGTTTTTTTTCTAGACTCGAAAACCCTACACCTAGCGTTACGACTTCGCAAGAAGCTCCCAACGGAGAGCGAATACGCCGACCTGCTGGAAGTGGAAACAAAACCCTCGCGCAGGAATACCACGACAAGGTAAAGACCGAGTTGTGGCGCCAATCCAAACTCGGTGAGAAACCGCACCGAACCTGGAACTAGGCAGTGGTACGGTGGCTGAAGGAGAAATCGCACAAGGCGACACTCGATGCCGACAAGCTTTACCTTCGTTGGCTCGATCGGCACCTTCGCGATCTGCAGTTGGAAGCCATCGATCGCAGCCTCGTGGATCGAATCATCGAAGCGAGAGTTGCCGAGGGTGTAAGCAATGCGACGGTAAACCGGTCACTTGAAGTGCTGCGGGCAGTTCTCAGGAAATGCGTGAACGAATGGGAATGGCTCGATCGGGCACCTCACGTGCGGATGCTGAAAGAGCCAACTGGTCACAGCACCGCAAATGAACAGGGCTTGCGACATCGCAAGCCCTTGATTGAGTGGCGCGCCCGGCAGGATTTGAACCCACGACCCCCTGGTTCGTAGCCAGGTACTCTATCCAACTGAGCTACGGGCGCGAGGGGCGAATTATATATCAGGCGGCTTCGAATTCATTGAACCCGCTCAGGATTTTGCTTGGCCCAGCACTCCCAGAGCGACCTCGCGGATGAGCGAGAGCAGTCCTTGGGCAAGAGGGGTCATCGGACGCTGGGCGGACGTGATCAGCGACAGCTGGATGGTGAGCTTGGGCCTGGTGATCGATTGCGCGATGAAGTCGCGCCCGAGCGCGCTGCTCCGCAGGGAAGTCAACGGCAGAACGGTGTGGCCATAGCCTTCGTGGACGAGATCGAGGACCGATGCGACTCCGTCGATTTCGAACACGATCCTCGGCTTGAGCCCCAGGTACGCCAGCTGGCCCTCGATCCGCATCCGGTTGGCGTTCGGGCGGCTCGGAACGATCAACGGATAGCGCGGCAATTCCCTCAGAGGTACCGATGCGGCGGAACGCCGCTTGACGTCGTTCCTGCGCGAAATCAAGAACATCTGCTCTTCGCACAGCGGCGCGATCTCGACCGACGGCAGCGGCGCGGGGTTGTAGACGAGGCCGATATCGACGCGGCCTTCGACGAGCCATTCGACGATCGCCGCGGACAGGCCTTCGACCACACCGAATGATCCGTTCGGAAGGGATTTCCGGAAGGACTTGAAGAGGGGAACGGTGACGAGCCTGGCGATGCTCGGGGGCAGGCCGAGGACAACGTGCCCCACCATCGCATTCCTCTCCTCGGTCAGCTCGTCGTGCGCGCGGCGCATCTGCATCAGGATTCCTCGCGCGTGCGCGAGCAGGCGCCTTCCCGCGTCCGTCGGCGTCACCCCGCGTCCGTTTCTGTACAGCAAGCTCTGCTCGAGCTCGACCTCGAGCTGGCGCACCTGGTGGCTGAGTGCCGACTGCGCGACCGAGAGCAGCGACGCGGCCTTCGTGAAGCTGCCCAGGTCGGCGACGTGCACGAAGTAGTCGAGTTGTTTCACATCCATAGCCGATGGTCCGAAAGCGGTACTGGAAGTGTGAAGGGGGCCGGTATCTCGGAGCCAGATAGCTGATAGTCCGACATCAATATTCCACATTCCAAGCGCGTGTCAAATAATCCTTCGGTGTTGGCTTGTCCGTAGACCATCTCACGAGGAGGGTGATCATGGTTGCACGCATTCAAGCGGGGGCGCTGACCGGCGCTTTCGTTCTTTCCGCAGGAGCCTTGCTGGCCCCCTACGCCCAGGCTCATCAGGACGACGAAGCCAGGTTCACGCTCGCCACCCCGGATGCCTCTCTGGTCGGGTACGTGACTTCGGATGCCGCGCAGATCGAGGTCGGCGGTCCCGCGAAAGGGATGTGGCGCGCCGTGCTCACGCTGAACGGGCGCGACGTGACCAAGGCGCTCAGACCCGCTGACACCGCGGGATCGATGTCGGGCAGCGTGTCGGGGCTGGTTCCGGGCGCGAATACCTTCCGTCTCTTCGAGTCCAAGGGTGCGAGGGAGCCGGTCGCGAAGCTGGTCGTAGAGCGGGCGACGACACCCGCGGTGAGCTGCGAGTCCCTGGCGGCGCTGACGGGCTTCCCCGTACAGCCGAACGGAGCGGTCGGCGGAACCACCATCACGCTCGCTCGGCTCAATCCCGCGCAGACGACCGGCACCAACCCGCTGCCCGAGCACTGCCAGATCCAGGGGGTCCTGCAGTCGCGCACGGGCGTGTCCGGACCTTTCAGCACGCCGCAGGCGTACGGGACCCTGTTCGAAGTTCGCCTGCCTACGGTCTGGAACGGCCGGTACATGTTCCAGGGCGGCGGCGGCACGGAAGGCTCTCTCCCGGGGGCCACCGGTTCGCAGACCGGCACCGCGAGCTTTCCGGAGCTGAGGAACGGATGGGCCGTGGCCTCGCAGAACGGCGGGCACCAGACTTCGCAGCTGCCGCCGACGATCCCCGCGACGCCGACCTCGCCGAGCATTCTCCAGGTGAACATGTTCTTCACCGACGCTCAGGCCGTGAAGGACTGGGCCTATAACTCGATCGACGTGACGACCCAGACCGCGAAGTATCTCATCGACGCGTACTACGGCCGCCACGCCGACCGCTCGTATTTCGTCGGCTGCTCGACCAGTGGACGGCAGGGCATGGCGATGTCTCAGTTGTTTCCGACTTACTACGACGGAATCGTCGCGGGAGACCCCTTCTACCTGCCGCCAGACATTTCCCTGAGCGAGACGTGGGGCCTGGAGCAGATCATCTCCATCTCCCCGAAGGACGCCAACGGGAACCCGATCTACCTGCAGGGATTTCCGTTGAGCGACCAGAACCTGTTCACGAACGCGATCCTGGCGGCGTGCGACGCGCTCGACGGGCTCGTGGACGGAGTGATCGACAATCTCGCCGCCTGCCGCTTCGACCCGGCGACCTTCGTCTTTCCGTCGACAGGACCGTACGGATCGATCGCTCCCGGCCAGCCGCTTCAATGCAACGGGTCGAAGACTCCGACCTGTCTTACTCCCGCGCAGGTCACTGCGGTGAAGACGATCGCGCAAGGCCCCAGAACCTCGAGCGGGCACCGCATCGTCTCCCCCGACGGGACTTTGCTGTCCGGATATCCGTTCGACGGCGGTTTCATGATGCCCTCGGGCATTCCGACGCGCGACATCGGAACGGCCACGACGCCCCCCGGCAACATCGGCCTCGGATCGGGACAGCTGCCGCTGTTCTGGTTCACGGTTCCCGACTCGAACTACAACCCGCTCACCGTCAACTACGACACCGACATCGGCTTGGTGACGGCGCACTCGCCGGCGGTCAACAACTCGCCCGACATCTCGAGGTTCGTCCACCGCGGCGGCAAGCTGATCTTCTACCATGGCCTGAGCGACTCGGGCCCGCCGTGGCCCTACACGGTCGACTACTTCCATTCGGTGGAAAGGTTCTTCGGCCGGCGGCACGACGGGCACCGCGACGAGCGCAGCGCGGTCGACGCGTTCATGAAGCTGTACCTCGTACCCAATATGGGCCATTGCGGCGGCAACGCGGCGACCGACCGCTTCGACATGCTCTCGCCGATGGTGAACTGGATCGAGAACGACGTCGCTCCCGAGACCGTGGTCGCGAGCGGCACCAACTTCAGCGGCACCCTTGGAACCTTGACGGGGCTGCCGACCACGCGCAGCCGGCCCCTGTGCCCCTACCCCAGGACGCTGCGGTACACGGGCCCGGCCGGCGGCGACATCAGCGTCGCGGGCAACTATTCCTGTGTGGGAAGCGGCCTTCGCGAGGTAGACGGGCACCACGAACGCGGGGAAGACTGACAACGATTTCAATACGGAGGAGGACGAAATGAGGAGAACCCTGATCTTCGGCGCTCTGCTCGCGGCTTTCGCGGCGAGCGCGGAGGCGCGCATCACCCGCGTCGTCGTCGACCCGGCGCTGTCGCAGTCGCCGACCTTCGGCGGCTTTTCGTGGCCTGGCGTGGGACAGTACGAGCGCATCATCGGCACCGCTTACGGCGAAGTCGATCCACGCAACCCCCAGAACGCGATCATCGTCGACATCGAACTCGCCCCGCGCAACGCGCGCGGCATGGTCGAGTACTCGTTCGATTTCTACATCCTGAAGCCGATCGACCTCAGCAAGGGCAACAGCAAGGTCATGTACGAGCCGCCCAACCGCGGCGGCAAGACGTGGAACACGTTCGGGCGGGTGCCCGGCGGCAACGACCCCGGCGGCACCATCACCGACCCGACGGTGCTGGCGAACGCCTTCCTCATGCCGCGCGGCTACGCCATCGTGTTCAGCGGCTGGGACGCGGCGGCGGGCGTGAACGCGACCAAGACCGCCGCCTCGCCCACGACCATCACGCTGCCGGTAGCGAAGAACCCCGACGGATCGACAATCACCGGACCCGCCTACGAATACATCGTCACCGGCAGCGCCTCGTTCACGCTGAGCTATGCGGCGGCGACGCTCGACAAGACCCAGGCAAGGCTCACGCACCGCGTGCACCTCGACGACACGCCGGCGGAGATCCCGGCCAGCGGCTGGAACTACAACGCGAACGGAACCGCAATCAGCCTCGCCTCGGGCAACTTCGTCAACAACGACATCTACGAGTTCTCGTACACCGCGAAGAACCCGACGGTGAACGGGCTCGGCTTTGCGGCGGTGCGCGACTGGAACGCCTGGCTGCGCTACTCGACCCATGACGATTCCGGCAACCGCAACCCGCTCGCCGGGCACGTCAAGCGGATCTACACCGAGGTCGTGTCGCAGCCCGGAAGGATGCTGAACGATTTCCGCCACCTCGGCTTCAACGAGTCGGAGAACGGCAGGAGGGTGTTCGACGGCCACATGCAGTGGATCGCCGCGGGCGACGGCATCAACATGAACTACCGCTGGTCGCAGCCCGGCCGCACCGAGCGGAACCGCCAGGACCACCTGTACGCGGAGGGCGTGTTCCCGTTTGCGAACATCAGGACCTTCGACCCCATCACTCACCAGGTCGACAGCCGCTACGCGCGCTGCGAGAAGACCGATACTTGCCCACTGGGGGTCGAGATCTACTCGGCGAACGAGTACTGGGTCAAGCCGGCCTCGCTGCTGCACACCGATCCTACGGGAAGCTTCGATCTCCCCGATTCGCACTTCACGCGCAACTACTTCATCTCCAGCCACCAGCACGGCACGGGCAACGGCGCTTCGCGAGGGGCCTGCCAGCAGTTTCAGAACCCGCTCAACTCGGCGCCCGTGCAGCGCGCGCTGTTCATTGCGCTCGACGAGTGGGCGACCGAGGGCAGACAGCCGCCGCATAGCCGCGTCCCGACGCTGCGCGACCACACCATGGCGCCACCGCTGCCGCAGCAGGGCATGGGCTTTCCCCAGATCCCGGGCGTCACCTACACCGGGCTCATGACGACCCGTTACCTGCTCGACTACGGGCCGGGCTACTACCAGACCGGCATCCCGACCATCAATCCGCCGGTGATCACGCCACCGTACCAGAACAACCCTGCGAACGGTCCGATCTACCGCGCCTACGTCCCCAAGACGGACAGCGACGGCAACGACATCGCGGGCGTGCGCCTGGTCGACGTGACCGTCCCGCTCGCCACCTATACCGGGTGGGCGCTGCGCGCCGGGCCGCAGGAGAACGACGGCTGCGAAGGTTCGGGGCAGTTCATTCCCTTCCCGCGCACCGAGGCCGATCGCTCGGCCACCGGCGACCCGCGTCCCTCCGTCGAGAAGCGCTATCCGACCTTCGACCTGTACCACGCGAAGATCCGCGCGGCGCTGAACGACATGGTCGAGGACCGGCTGCTGCTGTGCGAGGACGCGGCATCCGAAGAGACGCGCCTCATGCAGGCAGGCCTGGACCGCGGCGTTCCTGCGCCGGCGGGCGGCACGCTTCCCGCCGCGCAGCAGCTCGAGGCGTGCATGCCGCACCCCCATCATCACCACGGGCCCTTCGACCACGATCGCCGCGACCATGACGGTCGCGACGATCACGACGGCTGAGAAACACAAAGGAGGAGAACATGAACCGAACCTTGAAGTTGCTTTCGTGCACGGCCGCGGTCGCGCTCGCTTGGGCGCCGCCGGCGCATGCCCGCGTCACCCGCATCATCATCGACAGCGTCGCGCCGATCACAGGCCAACCGTACGAGCAGCTCACAGGCCGCGCTTTCGGGGAATTGAATCCGCGCCACCCGCTGAACCGCGAAATCACCGACCTCGACCGAGCGCCGCGCAACGCACACGGCAAGGCCGAGTACATCGCCAGCTTCCGCATCCGCAAGCCCGTCGACCTAGGGACCACGAGCGGCGTGATCTGGCACGACGTCCCCAACCGGGGCGGCGACGTCGCCTTGCCGGCGGACTCGTTCGCCGCGGGAGACATGCAGCTGCTCTCCGGCTGGCAGGGCGACAACGCCGGAGGGACGCGCCTGCCGGCAAACGTGGACTGCCTGCCCGGCACGGGCTGCACCCCGCCGGTTTTCGCCAACCACTACGTGAAGACGCCGGTGCTCGTCGGCACGACCGGCACGATCGTCGGACGCATCATCAACCGCAGCGGCCTGAACGGCGCGCCGCTCAACGTGATGGGCAATCCGATCCCGTACTTCCCGGCCGATCCCAACAACAACGCCGGCGACCGGCTCACCACGCACCTTGCCGAGACGATCAACGGCAAGATCACGGTCGGCGAGACCATCCCGAACGCCGACTGGAAGTACTGCGGCGGCGGCACCTTCGACGCGCCGACCCCGGTCAGCACGCTGCCGGTAAGCGTCTGCCTGAAAGGCGGCTTCGACGCAACCAGGCTCTACCAGCTGACCTATAAGGTGAAGGACCCGTACGTCCTGGGCGCCGGCACCGCCGCCTTCCGCGACGTGCAGTCCTTCTTCCGCTACGAAGCCAAGGACGATTTCGGCACGGCCAACCCGCTCTTCGGCCACGTCAAGAAGGCGATCATTCGCGGCGTGTCGCAGTCGGGAAATTTCACGCGCCACTACCTTTTCCTCGGAATGAACGAGGACGAGACCGGGCGGATCGTGCACGACGGCGCCTGGCCGCTCATCGCCGGACGGCGCGTGGCGAACAACTCTCGCTGGGGCCAGCCCGACGGCGTGCTCGAGCTGTACCAGATGGGCAGCGAGGGCCCGCAGTGGTGGAGGAAATGGCCCGACCGCGTGCGCGACCTGCCGACCCGCGGCATCCTCGACCGCTGCCAGGCGTCGCGCACCTGCCCGAAGGTCGTCGAGACCTTCGGCGGCGCTGAAGTGTTCGCGCTGAAGATGACGACGTCCTGGGTGGGCACCTCGGCGGATCAGGATATTCCGCTACCCAATAACGTGCGGCGCTATTACCTGCCCAGCTCCACGCACGGCGGCGGCAACGGCCAGACGACCGAGGCCCCCGCGCCCGCCGGATCGGTCAGCTGTCCCGGCAACAACTGGGGCAAGGGCACGCTGAGGGCAAATCCGGTGCCGTCCACCGGCCTGGTCAACCGCATACGCGCCGCGCTGCGCGACTGGGTGCTCTCCGGCACCGAGCCGCCTCCGAGCCAGTGGCCGACGCTCGCTCCCATCCAGCCGCAGAAGAGCTGGCACGAGTGGGACGACGACGATGACGACGGCGATCACGACCGGGACGACAGGGATCACGACCGCGACCATCACAAGCACTTCAAGCCGTTCCTCGTCGAGCCGAACATGAACGACATGGGCTTCCCGCACGGCATCCCCGGGATTCCGGACTCGATCTTCAAGCCGGAGAACTTCATCTTCCCGGTGTTCGACTACGACTGGGGTCCGGATTTCGACGAAAGCGAGGCGAACGGCGTGCCGACCAACGCGCCGCCGCCGATCAAGCACGTCATCAAGATGCTGGTACCGCGCGTCGACGAAGACGGCAACGAGTTGGGCGGCGTGCCGACGGTGCAGAACGACGCGCCGCTCGGGACCTACCTGGGATGGAACATCACCGCAGGAGTCGGCGATGTCGGCTACGACGGCCGGCCGTTCCATGCCGGACAGGTCTGCAACTACATCGGCGGGATGGTGCCGTTCTTCAAGACCAAGGCGCAGCGCTTGGCCGCCGGCGACCCGCGCAAGTCGCTGGAGGAGCGCTACGGCACGCACGACGGCTATGTGGCCGCGGTCACCGCGGCTGCGAACAACGCCTTCGCCAAGGGGTATCTGCTCGCGGCGGACCGCGACGCCCTGATCCAGCAGGCCGTCGGCAGCGACGTCTGCAACCAGCCTGGCGACGGCGGCAAGTGCAATCCTAGTGGGCAGTAAGACGTAGAAGCACGGCGTCGGACAGGCGGCCGGCCCCGCCTGTCCGACGTCTTCTCGTGGGGCCGGTTCGAGGCCATTCGCGATGAACATCACCTCGCGCCAGCTCAAGGCGTTTCTGCTGACGGCCCGCTACCAGAGCTTCTCGCGCGCGGCCGAGCGGCTTTTCATCACCCAATCCGGAATGAGCGTTCTGGTGCGCGAGCTGGAGGCGCAGCTGGGCTTCCGGCTCTTCGAACGCACCACGCGCAAGGTCAGGCTCACCGAATTCGGCTCCAGGCTGTTGCCGATCGCAGACCGCAGCCTGCTCGAGCTCGAGGCCGCGGCCACCAATATCGGGCGCTCCGCCTCCGCGGCGAAAGGCTCGGTCATCCTGGGTGCCGCGCCCTTCGCGGCCGCGGAGCTGCTGCCCAAGGCGATCGCGGCGTACGCGCTGCGCGAGCCGCAGACGCAAGTACGCCTCATCGATGCCGCGGGTTCGCGCCTCGTCGACATGGTGCGCTACGGCGAGGTCGACATCGCCGTCAGCGGCGTCCGACATGAAGCGCCCGGCGTGCAGTGCGCATCGCTAGCCCGTTTCAGGTTGGCGCTGGTCCGCGCCGCCGACCAGCCCGGGCCCTCGTCCCGCGACGTGAGATGGAGCGATGTCGCGGCGCAAAAGCTGATCGGCCTTCCGCCCGACTATTCCCTCCAGCAGCTGATCGACGAGCAGCTGGCGCGCGTCGGGCGGCACGCGCGGCCGGAACTCGCCTGCAACTACCTGGAGACGCAAATCGCGATGGTGGAAGCCGGCGCGGGCATGGCGGTGATCCCCGCCTTCGCAGCCCCCGCGTGCGCGAGGCGCAGGGTCGTCCTGCATCCCATCGTCGATCCGGCGGTCACGAGCGATCTCTATTCGATCGCCAGCTTCGCGCGCAAGCCGTCCAGGGCCGCGCACGGCTTCACCGCATTCCTGAAGTCCTATTTCTCCGACCTCACCGAGCAATGGCCCGCGCACAACGGCCAGGCGACGCTCAAGGCGGCGGCCGTCGTGTAGATCCCCGCTTTCAGCGGATGAGGCCGGGCTCGACTCGGTGCACGGGAGCTCTAGGGCGGGAGGAACCGCACTCGCCCGGTCTCCAGCTCGTATATCGCACCGATCAGCTTGACGCCCCTCGCAGCTCCGGCCTGTCCCTCGGGCGTCTCCAGCACTTGCTGCATCGACCAGCGCACGTTCGCCTCCACCGCGGCGGCAAGCGAGCCCGCGCCCTGCAGCCCCGGCAGGATGTTCGCGAGGAGGGCCTCGATGTGCCGGCCCTGCCGTGTACCCTTCAGCTTCGCGGCGAGCGCGGCTTGCACCGCGCCGCAGCCTTCGTGGCCGAGTATCACGAACAGCGGCGTGCGCAGAACCACGCCGGCGTACTGCATCGAGCCCATGACCTCGGGCGAGATCACGTTGCCCGCGACTCGGATCACGAACAGCTCGCCGAAGCCCGCGTCGAACAGCAGCTCCACCGGCACGCGCGAATCCGAGCAGCCGAGGATGGTCGCATAGGGACGCTGGCCCTTCGCCAGATGCTTCAGTACCTCTTTGCGAATCGCCGGAAAGCGCGCCTTGCCGCTAACGAAGCGCTGGTTTCCCGCGACAAGCCTCGCGAGCGCTTCCTTGGCGGTGTACACGTTCATGGTCGTCATTCGCTATCGAGTTGGGCCGTTCAGCGGCACGCCAGCCGTGATTTGAATCAAAGTGGGCCAGGCTCTCCAATTCCCATCGATCAGAAGTCGACCGGCGGACCCTGCCAAGTGTCGTCGCGCGGGCGCGCGCGAGCGAGCGCCTGATAGGCCCCGCACCACCCCTCGCACGCGTTGCGTCCGGGGCGGCGTCGCCAGATATTCAGCAACCCCTTGCACTTTGCATAGAAGTGGAAGAATCGCAGCACATCGCGGCGCTCCGACGGGCTCGGAGGCTCGTCGCTGCAGACAAGCTTGTCATCCCTCATGCCGCGGTCAGTGAAGGTCACGGCTCCCCACGCTTTGACCCGTATCCGCGTGCCGAGCGGCAGGCGCGGCCCGAGCACCAACGCGTCCAGTAAATCACCTTCGAGTCCCAGGTAAATCGGCACGGAGCCGTAGTTGAACGGGCATGGCAGAGGTGAGATGAAGTCGATATGGCCTGTGGATCCGCGTTTCAGAAAGCTGCCTCGCGGAACTTCGATCACCACCTCCACCTCTGGCGGCTGGAGCGATGCGTCGCTGGCGGGAGGCTGGCTGTTCAAGAAAAGCGGACTTTGAGTCAGGCTGCGTGGCGGAGAGAGAGGGATTCGAACCCTCGATACGGGGTTAATCCGTATAACGCCTTAGCAGGGCGCCCCCTTCGGCCACTCGGGCATCTCTCCGCGTTGCGGCATTCTACAGCCTTCTCAAGCCGGCTGATCGAGCTCGAACGCCTTGTGCAGGGCGCGCACCGCGAGCTCCATGTACTTCTCGTCGATCACCACCGAGATCTTGATCTCGGAGGTCGAGATCATCTGGATGTTGATGCCCTCTTCCGACAGCGTGCGGAACATGCGGCTCGCGATGCCCGCGTGGGTGCGCATGCCCACCCCGACCATGGACACCTTGCAGATCCTGGGGTCGCCGCGGATGTCGGAGGCCTTGATGTGGCCCTTCACCTGCTTGTTCAGCACGTCGAGCGCCTTCTGGTACTCGTTGCGGTGCACTGTGAACGAGAAATCGGTCATGCCGTCGACGCTCGCGTTCTGGATGATCATGTCGACGTCGATGTTGGCGTCGCCGATCGGGCCGAGTATGGCGTAGGCGATGCCGGGGCGGTCGGGGACGCCCATCACGGTGATCTTGGCCTCGTCGCGGTTGAAGGCGATCCCTGAAATAACGGCTTGTTCCATCTTGGCGTCATCCTCGAATGTGATCAGCGTGCCCTCGCCCTCCTCCTGGAAGCTGGAGAGGACGCGCAGGGGCACCTTGTACTTGCCGGCGAATTCGACCGAGCGGATCTGCAGCACCTTCGAGCCGAGGCTCGCCATCTCGAGCATTTCCTCGAAGGTCACGGACTTCAGGCGCCTCGCCTCCGGCACGATGCGCGGGTCGGTGGTGTAGACCCCGTCGACGTCCGTATAGATCTGGCACTCGTCCGCCTTCAGCGCGGCGGCGAGCGCCACTCCCGTCGTGTCCGATCCGCCGCGACCGAGCGTGGTGACGTTCCCTTGCGCGTCCACGCCCTGGAAGCCGGCGACCACGACCACCGTACCCGCCGCGAGATCGGCGCGCATGCGCTCCTCGTCGATCTTCAGAATGCGCGCCTTGGTGTGCGCGCTGTCGGTGAGGATCCTCACCTGGGCGCCGCTGTAGCTGCGCGCCTTGATGCCGCGCTCGAGCAGCGCCATGCACAGAAGGCCGATGGTCACCTGCTCTCCGGTCGCGAGCACGACATCGAGCTCGCGTGGATCGGGCTCGGGCTGGATCTCCTTGGCGAGGGCGAGGAGTCTGTTGGTTTCCCCACTGATTGCCGAAACCACGACAACCAAGCTATGGCCCCGTGTGAGGTACTTGGCAACCCGCGCCGCGACATTCTTGATCCGCTCGGTTGTTCCGACCGAAGTCCCGCCGTATTTTTGGACGATCAGGCGCATGTGAGGGCTCTAAAAAGGCCTTGAATTTTATTGCAAAATCGACATCTTGTTAAGGGTCGATCCCGCCCTACCCGCCCCTCCTGGAACACGCTGGCACGCTCCATGCTGTTGGCATGGCATCGCAGTCTCAGGGGTGGTACCGGAGCACGCACATGAAGCTGCTTGAAATGATCAATCCGCGCGAGATTCGCCGGCGACTCGGCATGAACCAGGAAGAGTTCTGGACCATGATCGGGGTCACGCAAAGCGGCGGCTCGCGCTACGAGAGCGGCCGCACAATGCCGAAGCCGGTTCGCCAGCTTCTGCGCCTGGTCCACGTCGAGCGGATCGATCTCACCCGGGTCAAGAAGGAAGACTTCGACATCATCGATCACATGAAGCTCCATCACCCGGATCTCTACCAGAGCCTGCGCAAGGCGGCGCGCAGCAAGCGCAGGGGCTCCAAGCACTAACCCGTTTTGTCTTCGCTGGGCCGGCGGGGGCTGGTCAAAAGACGCAACGACAGTTGCGCCTAGGGGAGCGCAGGGAGGTTTGGGCGGCGAACGAAAACGTTCCCCGCCTTTTTCTTTTCGGGGCGTGCACGCTCTAGGGCCCGCGGCGTCTCACGCTCCGCTTCCACAGTTCGCTCCACATCGCGCCGGCCAGCCCGGCGGCGACAGCGATGCCCACCTCGACGGTTCCGAGCGGCTCGAAGCGGAACACGCCCGCCAGCGGCGGCACGTACACCGCCAAGGCGAGCGCGGCGAGCGCGCCGAGCGTCACCCACCATAGCGCGGGATTGGGGCGCGCGAGCGTAGCGGCGATGGATTCGAAACGCGAGCGGTTGGCAAAGATCAACCCCACGTTCCCGATCACGATCGCCGCGAAAACCAGGGCACGCATCTCGTCCTGAGCCATTCCCGCCCGGAACGCCCAGGCGTAGGTCAGCACGACTGCGAGCAGCACAGCGGCTCCCGAGCTCAGGCTTGCAACGAGCATGCTCCTGCTGAACAGGGGCTCGCCCGGGTTTCGCGGCGGACGACGCATTGCCTCCCTTTCGCCCCTCTCGGCCTCGAAGGCGAGCGAGCAAGCGGGGTCGATGACGAACTCGAGAAACACGACGTGCACCGGGTAAAGCACGATGGGGCCGCCCAGTACCAGGGGCAGGAAGGAAATTCCCGCGATCGGCACGTGGACGGCGAGCAGGTAGCCCATCGCGTTGCGCAGGTTGTCGTAGATGCGCCTTCCGAGCCTCACGGTGTCGACGATGGCACCGAATTCGTCGCGCAGCAGAACGAGCGCGGCCGCCTCGCGCGCGACGTCGGTGCCGCGGCCGCCCATGGCGACGCCGATATGCGCCGCACCGAGCGCGGGGGCGTCGTTCACTCCGTCCCCCGTCATGGCGACGATCTCTCCGGCCGATTTCAGCGCTTCGACCAGGCGCAGCTTCTGCTCGGGCAGGACACGAGCGAACACGTCTATGCTCCGGACGGCATGCGTCAGCTCCGTCTCCGGCAGGGATTGCAGCTGCGCGCCGGTGAGTACGCCGCCGTCGGTGCGTATGCCCGCCTCGCGGGCGATGGCGAGCGCCGTTCCCGCGTGGTCGCCGGTGACCATGACTACGCGGATGCCCGCGCGCCGGCATTCCGCGACGGCATCGGGCACCGCGGGCCGCAGCGGGTCGGCGAGCGCGACGAACCCCAGCCAGACGAAAGGGAAGGCGCGCGGATCGGCGGGCCAGTCCGCGTGCGGCCACTGCGACGAGGCGACGCCGAGTATCCGCATCCCCTGTTCCGCGGAGCGGCGCGCTTCGGCGAGGAGCGCCTCGCCCTCGGCAGCCGTAAGGCGGCACGCGGCGATCACGGTCTCGGGCGCGCCCTTGATGGCGACGACCGCGCGGCCGGTGGCGTCGCGCCAGGCATGGCACACGGCCAGGAACCCCTCGCTGAGGGCGTAGTCGCGGTCGAGGCGCCAGGTCTTGCGCCATTCGACGGCTTCGGGGGCGCGCTCCGCCGCCATGGCGAGAATCGCGCTCTCCATCGGGTCGAACGGCGAGAGTTCGCTGGCGAGCGCGGCATGCGCGAGTACGGCGCGTTCCTCGCCCGCGCGTACCTCCTTCACCGCCATGCGGTTCTCGGTCAGCGTGCCGGTTTTGTCGACGCACAGCACGGTCGCCGCACCGAGCATCTCGATCGCGGGCATCCGCCGCGTGAGCACGTCGCGCCGCGCGATGCGCCACGCGCCGAGCGCGAGAAAGACCGTCAGCACCACGGGATACTCCTCGGGCAGGATGGCCATCGCGAGGGTGAGACCTGCGAGAACGCTGTCCACCCAGCCGCCGCGCAGCAGCGCGTACATCAGCGCCACGACGACGCTCAAGATCACGGCGAATGCGGCGACGCGCCTGACGATCCTTCCGGTCTCGATCTCGAGCGATGTCTTCTCGGGCTCGATCCCGCTGAGCATTCGGCCGATCCGGCCGAGCTCGCTGCGCGCCCCGGTAGCGAAGACCTCGGCGCGTCCATGACCCCGGACGATCAGCGTTCCGGAGTACACCTCGCCCCCCTGTCCCTTGTCCGAGGAGTCTTTCGCCACCGCCAGCGACTCTCCGGTCAGCAGCGACTCGTCCGCCATCAAATCGCTCGCCTCGAGCAGGCGCGCGTCTGCAGCGACGCGGTCGCCCTCGGAAAGGATCAGCAGATCGCCGCGCACCACCTCGGCACCGGCGATGCGCGCCTGCGCTCCATCGCGCACGACCCGGGCGCGCGGACTCGACAGGTCGCGCAGGGCTTCGAGCGCGCGCTCGGTCCGGGCTCTCTGACCCACGCTGATCGCGATCACGACGACGACCGAGGCGCTCAGGATAAGCGCTTCGGCGAGGTCGCCGATCACGAGATACACGGCAGCCGCCGCGCACAAGAGCAGCAGTATCGGCTCGCGCAGTACGTCGAGCGCGAGTCGCGCCAGGCCGGGGCGCCTGGCCCCGGGGATCGTGTTCGGCCCCTCCTCCCGCAGGCGCGCGGCGGCTTCGGCGGCCGACAGGCCGGTCAGGGAGGCGCCGCCGCGGAGCATGGCGTTTGGAACATGCGGCCCCGCTTTGCGGCGGAGCCGGCCCGCCCGCTACCTGACCAGCGTCACCGGCAAGCTGGATGCGTGGAGAACCTTGGTCGCGGTTGAGCCGAGCACCAGATTCGCGGCGGCCGTCATCCCTCGAGTGCCGATCGTGATGGAATTGCACCGAGTACGTTCGG
Organism: Burkholderiales bacterium; assembly: GCA_035702665.1. GTDB lineage: Bacteria > Pseudomonadota > Gammaproteobacteria > Burkholderiales > SG8-39 > VBDM01. Next base: position 728 of record DASSQD010000124.1, on the reverse strand, counting down.
CTTCCCGCGCGATGGTGTCGGCGGGCTCCCCCACCAGGATTCGCGCGACATACCGGATCCCGCCGGCGGTGAGGAGCTTCTTCGCCCCGGAAAGCGCCGCCGATCCCTCGTCCTCGTAATACTGCTGGATCTGCTTGTTGCTAACCACGTATTTCATGTTCGGCAGCTTGGGGACGGGCCGGTGCACGTGAACAAGTTCAACTGAAGGAGGCTCGCGGTATGCGTTGGCCTGCTCGATCAGATACTTTGCCGCCTTCAGCGAGTGTTTGGACCCATCTACCGCCAGGAGAATCTTCATCGTTGTCTCCGTTCGTATGCCTTGGTCTCAAGTTATACTGCCTGGAGGCAGGTCTCTTGATCTGGGTCAACCGCACGGCCCTGGGAACGGATGCGGGCGGGACGGAACGCGCGCGATGGCGGAGAGTGAGGGATTCGAACCCCCGAAGCGCTTGCGCGCTTGCTGGTTTTCAAGACCAGTGCAATCAACCGCTCTGCCAACTCTCCGGTCGCACCTAAGTGCCTGTCGGCGCTTGAATTGTAGCATCCGCCCCCCATATTCGGACTTGCGATTGGCGCCCGTTTTGCGCTGTAGCTATACTGGGCGCCGATGAAACCCGGCGAGACCGACCGGGTCCAACGTTTCCTGGAGGAAACACAATGCAACCCGAGCTGCAACCGATTCGCACCGGCAACACCCTTCCCTCGCTGGACTACGCCGCGCAGCAGCA
>DASSQD010000123.1:0-2883 GCA_035702665.1 Burkholderiales bacterium | reverse complement strand
CGAGCGGCGTCGACGCGGCGCTCATCCTCGCCTTCGTCGCCGCCTTTCCGGCGCGCCGGCGCCGTGCGACCGGAAGCCGCGCCGCGCCGGCCTACGTCTGGATCCTGCTCGCGCTGCAATCGCTCGCCGGCCTCGATCTCGTGCTCGCCGCCGCGGGCAAGCCGCTCGGGCCGCCGGCCGCCTCGTTCGCCGCGGCGATGACCGCGATGCTGATCGCCTCGGGCATCGCCTTTCTGGCGGCCCTCGGCCTGGTCTTCCGCGAGCCGATCACGAAGGGCTAGCGCCTATTTGGCGGCGGGCCCGCCGACCCAGCGGGCGATCGTCTTCCAGTTCGGGTCGTCCTTGGTCGCGAACTGCCGGCCGCCAGTGTGGTAGGCGTCGCCGCCGGCCTCGGGCGCGAGCGGGTGCAAGAGGAGCAGGCTCTTGCCCGGATCGCCCGGCACGACCAGGCGCGATACCACCTCGAAGTTCCTGCGCGACTGCTCCTCGGTCCAGGACTTGGCGCCCGGAGAGAGCTTCTCCAGCTTGAAGCTGTTGTTGCTCCGGTCGGAGTGGCACACGACGCAGCGCACGCGGCCGGGGCGCTTCGCGAGGAAGATCGGCTCGACGCGCGCCTTGAAATACTCGTAGTCGAGGGACTGCGCCGGCGCGGGAGACGCCATCCCCAGCAGCAGGCTCAGCGCAGCGATCGATCCCGGACGAGCAGGCGGCATGGGCGAATCCTCCCGGTTCCCGGCGGGTTCCGGCACGGGCGGCAAGTCTATCATTCGCCGCCCGGCCTGGACTCGCGCCTCGCACCCTCAGGCGGCCTTCACTTCGATCCTCCGCGGCTGCGCGTGCTCGGCCTTGGGGACGCGCAGCGCGAGCACCCCGTCCTTGAGGGACGCGTTGATTTTCTCGGTATCGAGCTCGCGGCTCAGGGTGAACGCCCGCCGGTACCGCGGCACGCGCACCTCGGCGTAGATCGCCTCCATCCCTTCGGGCGCGTCGGAGACCATCTCGCCTTCGATCTGCAAGGTCTCTCCCTCGATCCGCAGCGAGAGCTTGTCCTTCGGGACGCCGGGGAGGTCGGCGTAGATGGTGATGCCGGCATCGTCCTCGACGACGTCGACGTTCGGAATCATGGCGGGCGCGGGCTGCGTCCGCGCCGCGACTTGCTTGTCGGTCATGGCGTTCTCCTTACTGGATCTCGATGCGCTTCGGCTGGGACGCTTCCTGGCGCGCGATGCTGATGCGCAGGATGCCGTCGCGGTAGGTGGCGTTGACGCGCTTCGGGTCGACGTCCTCGGGCAGGCTGACGGCGCGCCGGAACTCGCCGGTGAAGCGCTCGGAGGCGTAGACGCTGCCCCTGGCGTCGCCGCCGGAGGGGAAAGGCGCCCGCTCGCCCGAGATCGCGAGGACGCCACGGTCCACGGTGACGTCGATTTTCTTCGGGTCGAGCCCCGGGGCGAAAGCGTAGACCTCCACCGCAGCGGGGGTTCCGCCGATGTTGATGGCGGGAAACGCCCCTTGCGCGACGGCGCGGATGCTGGAGGGAAGCCCCGGCGTCCCGAACGCCCGGCTCATGTCGCGCTGCAGCCGCTCGAACTCCTCGAACAGGCCGCCCGGAAAAGTCAGTAAAGACTCGTACATGGCAAATGCTCCTGTAAGTGTCGATGGAAAGCAGGCGGCACCGCGCGCTCGCGCGGCTCGCCGCCATGGGCGCGATCTAGGGACAGCCTAGCGGGATTTCAAGGGAGGGCGATGGGCCTAGCGTAGCGCCCGCACCACCCACGGCAGCGTCACGGTCTCGAAGATCTTCTGATCCGAGATTTCCTTGTTCCTCCCCATGTGCCCGCCCTGGGGGTTGATCCACGCTTCTTTGGGGGAACCTGAGCGCAGGAGGAGGAAGGCGTCTTCGATGGGCACCTGGGTGTCGTGCATGCCGCCGATGAGGAGCATGGGCGCGGAGGGTTTGTCGAGCCAGCCGGCGGTCTTGAGGGACATTTTCGGGCCGTAGGCGAGGAAGTCGTCCAGGGTCTTGGCGCCGTAGATGGCGGCGCGCGCCTCGAACAGCTCGAAAAGGTATTCGCGGGTCTTGATCGCTTCCTTTTGCCACGCAGGCTGGAAGTATTCGTGCACGGGCCCGCCCTGGACGATGGCGCCGCGGATGCGCTTCATCTCCGTATACGCGAGGCGCGCGGCCCAGTGGCCGCCCCAGGAGCCGCCGTAGACGACGACGCGCGAGGCGTCGATCTCGTTCTTGCGCGTCGCGATGTAGTCGAGCACGCGCGAGAACTCGCGCTCGGCGCCCGGCTCGACACGGCGGACGGTCGACTGCCCGGTGCCGGGCATGTCGAAGGAGAAGTAGGCGATGCCCGCCTTCAGGTAGGCGTCGTTGCGGAAGGAGGCGTTCTCCTTTCTTCCGTCCAGGCCGCCGATGGTCAGGACGAGCGGAGCGGGGCGCACGTCGATCGGCAGGCGCAGGTAACCCACGATCTCCTTGCCCTCGAACGGGATCTTCACGATCTCGATCGGCGGGTAGGGGATCTTCGCGTAGGCGGCGAAGGCCTCGAGCGCCTTCTCGTACGCCTTTGCCTTGCCGGGAGAGTTCTCGAGCGGAAAGCGCGCGAACAGGTAGTACTCGAACGCGTACTTGTAGTGCTTCGACGCAGCCGCCGGGTCGGAGGCGGCCTTCGCCGCCGCCATGTGGCGGTCGCCGATCGCGCTCCAGGCCGCCGCCCATTCGTCGCGGTCGAGGGTCTTGAGGCCGGCGAGCGCTTCGCGCACCTCGGCGGGGTCGAGCTCCGACACCGGGTAGGCGTGCCGGTCGGCGCGCTCCTGCACGTCGACCTTGAGCTCGGGCAGGGCGCGCGGACCGCCGGACTGGGCGAAGGCGGTGAA
>DASSQD010000122.1:0-7230 GCA_035702665.1 Burkholderiales bacterium | reverse complement strand
CGTATGGGTGTTCGAGCGCTGCGGCAACAATACCTGCGCGGCCTCGACCCTCGCGCCCGTCCTGGAATTCGATTCCTCGGGCCGGCTCATGCGGAGCTTCGGCGCCGGCCTTTTCGTGTTCCCGCACGCGATTCACGTCGACCGCGAGGGCAACATCTTCGTCGCGGACGCGGACGGGAAGAACGGCAAGGGCCATACCGTCGTCAAGTTCAGCCCGGACGGAAAGGTGCTCTTGACCCTCGGCCGGCCGGGCGTCGCCGGAGAGACGAACGACACCTTCAACCGGCCTTCCGCCGTCGTCACCGCGCCGAACGGCGACATCTACGTGGCCGACGGCCACGGAGGGGCCTCCAACGCGCGCATCGTGAAGTTCTCGAAAGAAGGGAAGTTCATCAGGGCCTGGGGACGCAAAGGCACGGGGCCGGGCGAGTTCGGCGAGCTGCACGCCATCGCGATCGACTCCGGCGGCCGCGTCTTCGTGGGCGATCGCGGCAACAACCGCATCCAGATCTTCGACCCCGACGGCAGGTTTCTCGCGGAGTGGAAGCAGTTCGGCCGTCCGACCGCGATCTACATCGATGCGAACGACACCCTGTACGTCGCGGATCATCAGTCGTCGGCCAAGCTGAACCCGGGGTTCCGCCGCGGAATCCGCATCGGCGGCGCGAGCGACGGCATCGTGCGCACGATGATCCCCGGCAGCGGTCCGGAACCCGACAAGGAGCACGTACCCGAAGGCATCGCGGTCGACGCGCGCGGCAACGTCTACGGCGCGGAGGTGGCGCTGAAGAACGTCGTCAGGTATGCCAGGCAGTAGAACAGGCGACGAGTCATCATCAAACCAGAGGAGAAGACCATGAACGCTGCACACGCAGGCGCGACCCTCGCGTTGCTGCTGGCCGTCGCGCCGGCCGGCGCCCAGAACGTGAAAATCACCCCGATCGGCTCGCACCCCGGCGAGCTGTGCGCGGCCGACCGCGCGATGGTCTTCGAGGATCCGACGGGCGTGCGCTTCCTCTACGACCCGGCGCACAGCGTCACCGGCGGCGACGATCCGCGGCTCGGCACGATCCACCTCGTGCTGCTCAGCCACATGCACGGCGACCACGTCGGCGACCAGAAGCTCAAGGCGCCGGGCGCCGGGACCTGCGCGAACCCGGAACGCGTGCCTGCGCCGAATTCCACGACCGCCGAGGTCGCCGCGGCGAAGAACGCGGCGCTCGTGATGACGCGCGCCATGAGCGGCTTCGTCGCGACCAAGATCCAGGCGACCCATGCGGGCAAGCCGATCGGGTTCTGCCCGCAAACCGGCGGCGCCACCATCGTGCCGGTCGCGACGGTGTGCAGCTCGCAAACCGACCTCGGCGGCGTTTTCGTCGCGAAGACGGCCAAGGCGCCGCAGGGCGTGGAAATCGCGATCGTGTACGCCTCGCACGTGAACAACGCCCCGCCGGCCCTGCTCTCGAAACCGCAACAGGACGCCGCGAAGGCCGACGGCGCGGTCTTCGAGTACGGCCCCGCCACCGGCTTCGTCGTGAAATTCACCAACGGCCTCGTCGCCTACCTCTCGGGCGACACCGGCATCCATTCCGAGATGAGGACGGTCGTGCACGACTTCCACAAGGCAAGCCTAGCCGTGCTGAACCTCGGCAACAACCCGGGGATCTTCTCGACCGGCGCGTACGCGATGAACGAGCTGGTGCGGCCCGCGTCCGTGATCCTCACGCATCCGAACGAGCCCGTCACGGAGGGCGGCAAGCTCCGGCCCGCGTCGCGCACCGCGGCGCTCATGAAGGAGCTGAAGCCGGCCGCCTACCTCGCTCTCAGCGGGCGCACGATGGAGTTCGACGGCCAGGGGAAGTGCGTCGCGGGATGCTGAACCGCGACGCCGGCGGGGCTTGACGGCCTGCTCCGCGAATCAACGTCCGCGGTGCAGCTCGTCGAACGAATCGATGCTGCGCTCGAGGTCGGCAAGGACCGCAAGCTCGCCGCTTCTCTGCTCCTTGCGCGTCGCGATCGATCGCAACAGCTCCGGAACGGCGCCGAACTCGCCGACACCGTGCTTCGCCTTCAGGTAGTCGAGGATCTGCGGCTCGAAGTCCGCGAGGCGCAGGCCGGCGCCGCCCAGGCCGCACGAGCAGCCGGCGCCGAACACGACGTGCCCTTGGGCGAGCCGGGTCCACTTGCCGAGGAGCCGCGTCGCCTCGACCGCGGCGGAGATCCCTCGCTTCGCTCGGGATGACATTGTTCCCGCTCGGGTTGACAAGATCGCCCCGGACGTCGTTCAGCCTAGACGCAGTACACGTCCAGCATCGTCGGGATGTAGTCGTTCTGCAGCAGGATCTTCTTCTTCGCGATGCGCCAGTCGCCGTCGCGCAGGACGAGCTCGTGCTCGGTGCGCCCGAAGAACGCGTGGCTCTCGCGCGAGCGCGGGAAGTACACGTGGGTGACCCAGGTGGAACCGAGCCGCAGCCGGTCCGCGGGGAAATCCAGCGCGAGCACGCTGCCGAGGACGTGCGCGGTGCGCGGCATCGGCGTCGAGGCCGCGGATTTCCCGGAGCGGATGCGCACCACGCGGTCTTCCAGCCCGGCGCGGCTGGCGTAGTAGATGTGCGACAGCTCGGTCCGCGGGTTCGACGTCGGCGTGCCGTCCGCCTTCCACGCCGGCATCCAGTACTCGCAGTCCTCGAGGTAGAGCGCGAGCCACTCGTCCCAGCGCTGCTCGTCGAGCAAACGCGCCTCGCGGTGGACGAGCTCGATGCCCGCCGCGAGCGACTGGCTTTCGATGCGCGCGTTCACGGGTAGGCCTTCTTCCCCGCGACGCCCGCCTGGATCAGGCGCGCCCACTCGCGGTAGGGCGCGTGGAAGCCGACCTCGCTGAACATCTCGAACCGCCCGCGCACGCTCGCCTCGGGCCTGATGCCGATCGAGGCCGCCGCCTCGTCCGCGCCGGGCGTGATCGCCGCCATGCCGCGCGCGTAGCCCTGCAGGAACGCGATGGGCTGCGCGCCGAAGCCGCTCTGGCAGCCCTCGTAGGTCACGGTGTCGTCGGGCGTCGCCAGGCCCCCGGGGTTGAAGAAATCCTCGAACTGCCGCAGGCGCCAGGCGCGCTGCTCGGGCGCTTCGCCGACCGGCGCGAGGCACCAGCTCCTCATCTCGGTGCGGTCCGGGGCGAGCGGCCGGAAGGTGCGCAGCATCAGCGTGATCGCGTCGGCGATCTGCATGTTCGGGAAGACGTGGACGTTGCGCGCCTTCAGCATCCATGCGGCGCGCAGCTCCCCGACGCGCGCACGGATCTCCGAGAGCGCCGGGTAGATCGGGCGCTTCTCCGGCTCCGGCTGCTCGAGCCAGGTCGCCGCGTGGCCGCGCGACAGCGCGAACGTGCCGCCGTCCGCCGAATTGCGCTTCGCCCAGTCGTACTGTCGCGCCTCGAGGTGCCCGGCGCCGCCGCGCCTTCGCGCCTGCAGGTCCATGTAGGAGAGGTGCGTCGTCGTCAGATGGTAGGGATCGAGGCCGTTGTCGAGCTGCAGCTTCCAGTTGCCGCGGTAGGTGTAGACCGAGCGCCCCGGGACGAACTCGACGCCCTTCGGCCCCTGGTCGGCGACGACGTCGATGAAGAAGCGCATGTCGCCGAGGAAATCCGGAAGCTCCGGGACTTCGGACGACAGGCTGCCGAAGACGAAGCCCTTGTAGCTCGCCAGCTTCGCGAGCGGCACGAGGTCGTGGTCCTCCGCGTCGAAGGAAGCCGGATAGCTGCCCGTCTTGCGGTCCTTGACGTCGACGTTCCTGCCGGAGGAGTCGTAGGCCCAGCCGTGATACGGGCAGACGTGGTATTTCGCGTTGCCCTCCTCGGCGGCGCACAGCAGCGCGCCCTTGTGGCGGCAGACGTTGACGAAGGCCGCCAGGCTCCCCTTGGCGTCGCGCGCGACCAGCACCGGCGTGCGTCCGATGTGGCCGGTCACGAAGTCGTTGGGCCTGCCGATCTGGGACTCGAGCGCGAGGAAATTCCAGGTGCGCTCGAAGATGAACTTGTGCTCGAGCTCGAACAGCTCCGGATCCGAGTACACGTCGCGGTGGACGCGGAACACGCCTTCCGACGGGCGGTCGTCGACGTAGAGACGGATGTCCTTCAGGTCCATGGTCGCTCCGGCCGATCCATTGTCGCAGATATCCGCGGCGTTGGTATCATCCGCGCACGATGAAGCCGCAGGCCTCAACGCGAACGCGCCTCGCTTCCGACATCGGCGGCACCTTCACCGACGTCGCCGCGTTCGACGAGAAGACGGGCCGCCTCGTCCTCGGCAAGGCGCTGTCGACGCCCGCGCGGCTGGTCGACGGCATCGCCGCGGGCGTCGGGAAAGCGGGCGCGCGCTGCGCCGACGCCGGGGTGTTCCTGCACGGCTCCACCATCGCCATCAACACTCTGCTCGAGCGCAAGGGCGCGCGGACCGCGCTCCTCACCACCGAAGGCTTTCGCGACATCTACGAGATCGGGCGCATCAACCGCCCGGACGCGTACAACCTGTACTTCAGGAAGCACGTGCCGCTGGTCGAACGCGCGCTGCGGCTGGAGGTGCGCGAGCGCCTCACCGCGGAGGGCGAGGTGCACGTCCCCCTCGACGAAGCGAGCGTGCACGCCGCCTGCGACCGCCTCGAGACCGAAGGCGTGGACGCCGTGGCGATCATGCTGCTGCACTGCTACGTCAACCCGGCGCACGAGGCGCGCGTGAAGGCGATCGTCCGGCAGCGGCTGCCGCGCGCCTTCGTCACCGCCTCGCACGAGCTTTCCCAGGAATACCGCGAGTTCGAGCGCTGCTCCACCGCGGTCGCGAACGCCTACATCGGCCCCGTGGTGAGCGAGTACGTCGACGGCATCGACGGCTACCTGAAGAAGTCGGGGTTCGGCGGATCGTTCCTGCTGGTGCAGTCCACGGGCGGGCTGTACGAGTCGCACCAGGCGCGAGAGCAATGCGTGCGCATGCTCGAATCGGGTCCCGCCGCCGGCGTGATCGGCGCGCAGGCGCTGTGCCGTGCGCTCGGCATCGAGGACGCGGTCGCCTTCGACATGGGGGGCACCACCGCCAAGGCCGGCGTCATCCACAGGCGCGAAGCGCTCACCACCGGCGCGGCGCTCATCGGCGGCTACAACCAGGCGCTGCCGGTGCAGATTCCCATGATGGACATCTTCGAGGTCGGCACGGGCGGGGGCAGCATCGCCTCGGTCGACGCGAGCGGGGCGCTGAAGGTCGGGCCGCGGAGCGCGGGCGCCGAGCCCGGCCCGGCGTGCTACGGCCGAGGCGGCGAGCTGCCCACCGTGACCGACGCGAACCTGCTGCTCGGGCGGCTCGGCGCCGACCGTTTCCTCGGCGGCGAGATGAGGCTCGATGCGCGCGCCGCCGAGCACGCGCTGCGCGAGCACATCGCGGGTCCCCTGGGAATCGACGTCATGCGCGCGGCCGAAGGCATACTGAGGATCGCCGTGACGGCGATGTCGTACGCGGTGAAGGCGGTATCGACCGAGCGCGGTCTGGACGCCGCGGCGTTCGCGCTCGTCGCCTACGGCGGCGCGGGGCCGCTCCACGCCTCGGCCATCGCCCGCGAGATCGGCATGCGGCGCGTCATCGTGCCGCGCGCACCCGGGCATTTCTGCGCGTTCGGCATGCTGTTCGCCGACCTGCGCTACGACCGGGTGCGCACCTGGTTCACGCGGCTCGCCGACGTGTCCTTCGACTCGATCGAGCGCGTGTACGCAGAGCTGATCGAAGACGGGAGGAAGTCGCTCGCCGCGAGCGGCATCCCTTCCGGGCGCGTCGCGGTGACTCGCGCCGCGGACATGCGCTATGTCGGCCAGGAGCACCCGGTGACGGTGGCGCTGCCGCCCGAGGTGTTCAGGCGCCGCAGCCGCGAGGCGCTGAAGCGCCGCTTCGACGAGGAACACCTGCAGCGCTACGGAACCAATGCGCCCGATGAGGCCGCCGAAATCGTGAGCCTGCGGGCGACGGTGACGGGAGCGATGAAGAAGCCCGCGCTCGAGCGCATTCCGCGCGGCGGACCCACGCCTCCCGCTTCGGCGCGGCGCGGCAGGCGCAGCGTCTATTTCGCCGAGCGCGGCAGGCCCGTATCCGCGCCGACCTACGCCCGCGACGAGCTGCGCGCCGGCAACCGCATCGACGGCCCTGCGCTGGTCGAGGAGCACGCCTCGACCACCGTCGTTCTGCCCGGCGACCGCCTGCGGGTGGACCGCTTCGGCAACCTCGACATCGAAGTGGGAGGGAGGAAGAAATGAAGCGCGCGAAAGCCGACGCGGTGCTCACCGAGATCGTGCGCAACGGCGTGATCGCGGTGACCGAGGAGATGAAGACCAACCTCATGCGCACCGCGTACAACATGATCGTGTACGAGGCGCTCGATTTCACCGTGGGCCTGTACACGGCCGAGGGCGAGACCGTGTCGATCGGCCTGGGGCTGCCCTCCTTCATCCGCGGCATGGCCGAGACGGTAAAAGCAAAGCTCAGGCATTTCGGAAAGGACGGGCTCGAGCCCGGCGACATCCTGGTCACCAACGACGCCTACACCACCGGCAGCCACCTCTACCACTTCACTTTCAGCCTGCCGATCTTCCACTCGGGCAAGCTCTCGGGGTTCGCTTGCTGCATGGCGCACTGGACCGACGTCGGCGGCGTGCTCGGAGGGGTGACCACCGACATCTACTCGGAGGGCATCCAGATCCCGATCGTGAAGTACGCGCGAGCGGGCGTGGTGAACCAGGACCTCGTCGACATCATCCGCATGAACGTGCGCATCCCCGAGCGCGCGATGGGCGACCTGCGCGCCCAGATCACCGCGGTGAAGACGGGCGAGCGTCGCTTCCTCGAGCTCCTCGACCGTTACGGGCGCGAGCCAGTGCTCGCCGCGATCGCGAACATCATGGACCAGTCGGAAAAGTCGGCGCGCGAGCGTACGCGCACCATCCCCGACGGCGAGTACGAGGCCGAGTCCTTCATGGACGACGACGGCGTCGAACTCGGCAAGCGCGTGCCCATCCGGGTGCGCGTCGTGAAAAAGGGCGACGGGATGACCGTCGATCTGTCGCAGGTGAGCCCGCAGGTCCGCGGCTTCTTCAACTCGGGCGCGACCACGGGCTATTCCTGCGCCCAGGTCGCCTACAAGTGCCTCACCTCGCCGACCGACTACCCGATCAACGAGGGGAGCTTCCGGCCGCTGAGGGTG
>DASSQD010000121.1:0-11403 GCA_035702665.1 Burkholderiales bacterium | reverse complement strand
GCAAGTCGCGAGCGCTTGCCGTTGAAGCGCCCCGTCGAAGGCCGGGTGAAACGGCCGCTTTCAGCGCGCAAGAAGGCGCGACAAAGGCGGCGCTGCTCGGCAGCAACTTGATGAATATATTGTATAAATAGACTGTGATGAAGAAGGGCCGACTGTAACATTTTCGAAATACCGGCCGCATACTATGCACGGGCTTTCCACCGTTTCTTTACGGAACTCTTTATCGGGAGCCCTATGCAGATCCTACGCTTTTTGAGAACCACCACGCTCGCGGTATCTGCTCTTGTGCTGAGCGCCGCGAGTGTCGGCAGCTTCGCCGCCGACATCACCGGAGCCGGCGCGACCTTTCCCTACCCGATCTACGCCAAGTGGGCTGACGCCTACAAACAAAAGACCGGCATCGGTTTGAACTACCAGTCCATCGGTTCGGGGGGCGGGATCAAGCAGATCCGCGCCAAGACCGTCGACTTCGGCGCTTCCGATATGCCGCTCAAACCCGAGGATCTCGACAAGGATGGCCTGATGCAGTTTCCGACCGTGGTAGGCGGCGAGGTGCTGGTCGTGAACCTGGAGGGCGTCAAACCGGGGGAAATGAAGCTCACGGGCCCGTTGGTCGCCGAAATCTATCTCGGCAAGATCTCCAAGTGGAACGATCCGCAGATCGCCAAGGTGAATCCGGGCCTCAAGCTCCCCGATCAGAGCATCACCGTCGTACATCGTTCGGACGGCTCGGGCACGACCTTCATTTTCACGAACTACTTGTCGAAGGTGAGCCCCGAGTGGAAGGAGAAGGTCGGTGCGGACGTCTCGGTATCGTGGCCGGCCGCATCGGATGCCGGCGGCAAGGGCAACGAAGGCGTAGCCTCGTTCGTACAGCGCATCAAAGGCGCAATCGGCTATGTCGAGTATGCGTATGCCAAGCAGAACAAGATGGTCTATACGCAACTGCAGAACCGGGCCGGAAACTTCCTCATGCCCAATGACAAGACGTTCCAGGCCGCAGCCGCCGGCGCCGACTGGAAAAATGCTCCCGGATTTTACGAAATCCTGACCAATGAGCCGGGCGCGAACAGCTGGCCGATCGCGGGCGCCACCTTCATTCTGATGCACAAGTCACAGGCGAGCGCAGAGCGGGCAAAGGAAGTGCTCAAGTTCTTCGAATGGGCCTACGCGAACGGCGACGCAATGGCGCTGGAGCTCGTGTACATCCCGCTTCCCGACTCCGTGGTGAACCAGATACAGGCCGCCTGGAAGAGCCATATCAAGGACCCAAGCGGCAGGTCCGTCTGGTGACCGCGACAGGCGTCCGGAACGACTAGAATGAGCACCGTCGCGGATACGATAGAAGGGCTTCAAGGCCCCTCCGATATCTCTACAGTGTCTAGATCGATTCCCGACGCGAGCCTGCGCCGGCACTACCGGTTCGACCGGGCGTTCCGCCTCGCTACGCGGCTCTTTGCCCTTCTGGTATTGACGCTGCTGGCCGGGATCATTGTCTCGTTGGTCTTGGGCAGCGTACCGGCGCTGAAGGCCTTCGGTCTCGGATTCCTGACCAGCGCGGAATGGAATCCGGTGACCGAGAAGTTCGGGGCGCTCGTGCCCATGGTCGGCACGCTGGTTACTTCGCTGATTGCCCTCCTCATCGGGATTCCGGTGAGTTTCGGCATCGCGCTGTTTCTCACGGAATTGTCGCCACCGTGGCTGCGGCGACCACTCGGCACGGCCATCGAACTGCTTGCCGCGATTCCGAGCATCATTTACGGCATGTGGGGCCTGTTCGTTTTCGCGCCGGCGTTCGGCGATCACGTAGAGCCGCTGCTGTCCAGCACGCTGGGCGCGGTGCCCGGGATCGGCGCGCTGTTTCGGGGTGCCCCCACGGGCATCGGCATCCTCACCGCCGGAATCATCCTCGCCATCATGGTGATTCCGTTCATCGCCTCGGTCATGCGTGACGTGTTCGAGATCGTCCCGGCGGTCCTGAAGGAATCATCCTATGCCCTCGGGTCCACCACCTGGGAAGTGGTATGGCATGTGGTGCTTCCCTACACCAAGGTCGGTGTTGTCGGCGGGATAATGCTCGGCCTGGGCCGCGCGCTCGGCGAGACAATGGCGGTGACGTTCGTGATCGGTAACGCGCACAAGCTGAGCGCTTCGCTGCTCGCGCCAGGGAGCAGCATCGCCTCGGCGCTCGCGAATGAATTTACCGAGGCGGTCGGCGATCTCTACCTGTCGTCCCTCATCGCGCTCGGGCTGATCCTGTTTATGATCACCTTCGTCATACTCGCCCTGTCGAAGCTCTTGTTGATGCACCTCGCGAAGTCCGAAGGGCAGAAGACCTGACCGGATCGTACCGAAGCCAATGAACCTCTACACCCGGCGGCTGCTGATCAACCGCTTCAATCTGCTCGTCTCGCTCGGAGCGATGCTCTTCGGCCTGTTCTGGCTGGGCTGGATCCTCTATACACTGCTGGCCGCCGGGCTCGGTGCAATCGGGCCGGATCTGATCCTCAAGATGACCCCGCCGCCGGGGAACTCGGGCGGCCTGCTTAATGCGATCGCGGGCAGCCTGCTCATGGCGGCGGGGGGCACCCTCATCGGGACGCCGATCGGAATCATGGCCGGGATCTACCTCGCTGAATTCGGCAGGCGCGGTTGGCTCGCACCGGTGACGCGGTTCATCAACGACATTCTCCTCTCGGCGCCTTCGATCGTGATCGGCCTCTTCGTCTACGAGGTCTATGTGGTGCAGGTTGGGCACTTCTCCGCCTGGGCCGGGACCTTTGCGCTGGCGCTGCTCGTCATCCCGGTGGTAGTCCGCACCACCGAGAACATGCTGCGCCTCGTTCCGGACAGCCTGCGCGAGGCTGCAGCCGCGCTCGGGTCGCCGCAATGGAAGGTGATCACCTTGGTCACCGTGCGCGCCGCAAAGGCGGGGATCATCACGGGGGTTCTTCTCGCAGTCGCGCGCATCAGCGGCGAGACCGCGCCGCTGCTGTTCACGGCCCTCAACAACCAGTTCTGGTCGACGAACATGAATGCCCCGATGTCGAATCTGCCGGTGGTGATATTCCAGTTTGCGATGAGCCCCTACGACGACTGGCAGAAGCTGGCCTGGGCCGGTTCGCTGATCATCACGCTGGGAGTACTGACCTTGAATATCGTCGCCCGCACGATGGCTCGTGAGAAGAAGCCGGTGTACTGATCATGAACGCGGCTGTCCTGCAATCACAATCGACGCCCGAGACCGCGACCCAGAAGATCGAGGTCAGGAACCTGAATTTCTACTACGGCGCGTATCATGCGCTGAAGAATATCAATCTGGGAATTCCAGAGCGCAAGGTCACCGCCTTCATCGGCCCATCGGGCTGTGGCAAGTCGACGCTGCTGCGCACCTTCAACCGGATGTACGCGCTATATCCGAATCAGGAGGCGAAGGGCGAGATACTCCTCGACGGCGAGGATATCCTCTCGCCCGGGCAGGATCTCAATCGGCTGCGCGCGAAGGTCGGCATGGTGTTCCAGAAGCCAACTCCTTTCCCGATGTCGATCTACGACAATATCGCGTTCGGCGTGCGCCTCTACGAAAGCCTTTCGCCGCGGGAAATGGACGAGCGCGTCGAATGGGCGCTGCGCAAGGCGGCGCTTTGGGACGAAGTCAAGGACAAGGTGAAGCAAGCCGGCACGAGCCTTTCCGGCGGTCAACAGCAGCGCCTTTGCATTGCGCGCGGCATCGCGGTGAAGCCAGAGGTGCTCCTGCTCGACGAACCTTGCTCCGCGCTCGATCCGATCTCGACCGGGAGGATCGAGGAGCTCGTGCACGAGCTGAAGACCGACTACACCATCGTGATCGTGACACACAACATGCAGCAGGCGGCGCGTGTTTCGGATTACACTGCCTACATGTATCTCGGGGAGATGGTGGAGTTCGGAATCACCGACGAGGTGTTCATCAAGCCGAAGAAGAAAGAGACCGAGGACTACATCACCGGTCGCTTCGGCTGATCGGAGGACGCGATATGAGCAGCGAGCACCTTTCCAAGCAGTTCGACGCCGACCTGGAGACACTGCGGTCGGGAGTCTTGCAGATGGGCGGCCTGGTGGAATCGCAGATTCGCGGCGCCATCGAGGCATTCGCCAACGGCAACGCAGATTTGATCGAGCAAATCGTCGCCACCGAAGCGCGCGTCAACGAATGTGAGGTCCAGATCGACGACGATTGCAGCCACATCATCGTGAAGCGTCAGCCGGCTGCAAGCGACCTGCGACTCATCATGGCGATCAGCAAGACGGTGACCGATCTCGAGCGCATCGGCGACGAAGCCGAGAAGATCGCGCGCATGTCCAAGCAGATTCACGAGCGGGGACACGCGGATCTGCACCGTTTCGCCAACATCCGCCATGCGGCCGACATCGCCCTGTCGATGCTCCGTCAGGCACTCGACGCGTTTGCGCGGCTCGACACCTCGCAGGCGGCGAGCATCATCCGGCAGGACGTCGCGATCGACACGGAATTCCGCTCCATCCTCAGGCAGCTGATCACCTTCATGATGGAGGACCCGCGCACAATCTCCACCGCGCTGGAAATCGTCTGGATCGCGAAGGCCATCGAGCGCATAGGCGATCACGCGAAGAACATCGCGGAGGACGTCATCTACATAGTCAAGGGCACCGACGTTCGGCACACCGCGGTCGAGGTGGTCGAGCGCGAGGCACTGGGCTGATGCGCCAGGCGCCGGCTGCAAGCGCGAGTGGGTCGGCCATGCGTGGCGCGATCCTGGTGGTCGAGGACGAACCGGCGATTCAGGAACTCATCGCGGTGAACCTGGAGCACGCGGGGCACCAGGTGCTGCGTGCTGCCAACGTGCCCGAGGCGGAGGCCCTGGTCCGCGAGGTCCTGCCCGACCTCGTGCTCCTCGACTGGATGTTGCCCGGACCACCCGGGGTCAATTTCGCGCGCCAGCTGCGCGCCGATCAACGCACGAAGGATATTCCCATCATCATGCTCACCGCGCGGGCGCAGGAGCAGGACACCGTCGCCGGGCTGGAAAGCGGCGCCGACGACTACGTCACCAAGCCCTTCTCGCCTCGGGAGCTGCTCGCCCGGATCAAGGCCGTCATGCGGCGCCGCGCTCCGCAGCTGACCGACGACGCTGTCGAGATAGCCGGACTCAAGCTCGATCCGATCGCGCATCGCGTTACCGCTTCGGGAACTCATCTGTCGCTGGGGCCGACCGAGTTCAGGATGCTGCACTTCTTCATGACCCATTCCGAGCGCGTCTACAGCCGTGCCCAACTGCTCGACGAAGTCTGGGGCGACCACGTCTTCGTCGAGGAGCGTACCGTCGACGTCCACATCCGCCGGCTGAGGCAGGCCCTCGAACCCACGGAGCACGACTCGCTGGTGGAGACCGTGCGCGGCACCGGCTATCGGTTCCGCCGCAGCCTTTCCTGACCCTAGCCCGCCAGAGCGGCGCGCTCCTCCTTCACCAGGGAGCGGAGCTCGAGCTTGACGCCGACCGAGCGCCACTGCTCGGTCTCCTCTTCCAGCGCCGCTTCGGTCATCGCGTGCTCCTCCAGCCAGGCTCGCGGCAGGGAGAGTTGAAAGCCGTTCCGGGAAGATTTGCAGGCCGGCGCAGGCAGCTTGATGTCGCGGCGGCTCAGATGAAAGAGCACGGCCAGCCGCAGCGCGAGGATCAGGGACCACTCGGCGCTGCTCTCGGGAAGGTCCTCTATCTTCGAGAGCTTGCCGCGGTGAGCGAGGACGAGGCGCGACAGGCGTGATTGCTCCTTCTGCGAGAAGCCCGGCATGTCGGCCTGGGCGAGGACATACGCCGAGTGCTTGTGGTAGCCGGTGTGTGCGATAGAGATGCCGATCTCGTGGAGGCTTGCGGCCCAGCGCAACATCGTCGTGTCGGCCTCCGATGGATTTCCAGCGAGATTCTCGTAGATGCTTTGCGCGAGACGAGCGACGCGCTCTGCCTGCGCGGTATCCACCTGGTAGCGCCGCATGAATTGGCGCACCGTAGCTTCGCGCATGTCGCGGTGGTGCACGCGTCCGAGCAGGTCGTAGAGCACGCCCTGACGCAAGGCGCCATCCGAGACCTCGAGCTGCTCGATTCCGAATTCGGCCAGAGCGGCGGACATGATGGCGACTCCGCCCGGGATGATCGCGGCACGGTCGGCGCGCAAGCCGGGCAGCTCGAGCTTGTCGGCTTCGCCCGCCTTAACGAGCAGCCCGCGGAGCTTGTCCAGGCCGGCGGCGGAGATCCCGTGCTCGCACAGCTCGCACTCCTTCAATATCGAGGCGAGCGACTTGGCCGTGCCCGAAGAGGCCACGGCGTGCTTCCATCCCACCCGGCGGTAGGCATCGACGATATGCTGGAGCTCGTTCGCGGCCGCAAGCTCGGCGCGCTTGAAGCAGGACTTCTCCAGCTTGCCGTCGGGAAAGAACCTGAGGCTGTAGCTTACGCAGCCCATGGAGATGCTCTCCATCAGCTCGGGCTCCAGGCCCGTCCCGATGATGAGCTCGGTCGAGCCACCGCCGATATCGAGAACCAGGCGCCGCTCCGTGGAAGGCGCCAGACTGTGAGCGACGCCGAGGTAGATCAGGCGCGCTTCTTCGCGACCGAAGATGACTTCGATGGGAAATCCGAGAGTCTCCTCGGCTTCGGCAAGGAACGTGTCGGCGTTCTTCGCCACGCGCAGCGCGCTCGTGCCCACCGCGCGCACCGCCGAGCGCGGAAAGCCGCGCAGGCGCTCGGCGAACCGCGCAAGCGCCTCGAGCGCGCGGCTTCTCGTCGTCTGATCGATGCGCCGGTCCCGCGTGAGGCCGGCGCCGAGGCGCACCGGGTCGCGCAGGCTGTCCAGAAGGTAGACTTGGTCGTCGACGACTCTGCCGATCTGCAGATGAAAGCTGTTGGATCCCAGGTCGAGGGCGGCCAGCGTCTCTTGTTTCACGTTTGCGGTGCCGATCCCTTTCAAAGTTCGAAACGACGCTATCATACGGCCGTTACCCGACAATGAATAAGGTCGCGGTTCACGTCGCTGTAACAATTCTGCAACAACCCGTTTCTAGAGTCGAATTCTTTTGTGCTTCAGAGAACCCGGATTCCGGTCAGCAAGATCAAGCCGCAGTTCCTCGCCAGGGAGCTCGCGCTGCTGGCGTTCAACGAGCGCGTGCTGGCGCAAGCCGAGGACCGGCGGATTCCGGTGCTCGAAAGGCTGCGCTTTCTGTGCATCCTGTCGAGCAACCTGGACGAATTCTTCGAGATCCGGGTCGCCGAGCTGAAGGAGCGCATCAGGCTCGGCAACGAGATCGAGATTCCCGGAGAAACACTCCCCGCGGAAGTGTTCCCTCGCATCAGCGAACGTGCTCACGCTCTGGTCGCCGGGCAATACCGGCTGCTCAACAGGGAGATCTTCCCGCAACTCGCGGAGGAGGGCGTGCGCTTCCTCGCCGAGCAGGACTGGACCCAGGAGCAGCGCGGGTGGCTGCACAACTACTTCATGCGGGAAATGATGCCGCTGCTGACGCCCATCGGCCTCGATCCCTCGCATCCGTTCCCGCGCGTGCTCAACAAGAGCCTGAACTTCGCCGTCCAACTCGAGGGCCGCGACGCTTTCGGGCGCAACTCGGGCACCGCGATCGTCCAGGCGCCAAGAGCGCTGCCGCGGGTGGTCCAGCTGCCGAAAGCGATCGCTGGCAAGGGATATGTTTTCGTCCTGCTCACCTCCATCCTCCAGGCGTTCGTGCAGGCCCTGTTCCAGGGAATGACCGTGCGCGGATCGTATCCCTTCCGGGTCACGCGCAACAGCGACCTGTTCCTGGACGAGGAAGAGATCAAGAATCTGCGCACCGCGCTCGCTGGCGAGCTCTCGCAGCGCCATTTCGGAGATTCGGTGAGGCTCGAGGTCGCCGAGAACATGCCGACCGATCTCGAGCAGTTCCTGCTGGAGCAGTTCCAGCTCACGACTGACGATCTGTATCGCGTGGACGGCCCGGTCAATCTGGTGCGTCTGATGCAGATTCCGGACATGGTGGACGCGCCGAAGCTGAAGTTTCCCACCTTCGTGCCCGGTCTCCCCAAGCAGCTGGAGAATGCCGCCGACCTGTTCCGGGCGATTCGCAAGGCGGACGTGCTGCTTCACCACCCGTTCCAGTCCTTCGGCCCCGTGATCGACTTTCTCGAGCAGGCGGTGGAGGATCCCAGCGTCGTCGCCATCAAGCAGACCGTGTACCGGACGGGAACCGACTCGGTCATCATGAAATACCTCATCGATGCGGCGCAGCGCGGAAAAGAGGTCACGGTAGTCGTCGAGCTTCTCGCGCGCTTCGACGAGGAGGCGAACCTCAATTGGGCGGCCAAGCTCGAGGAGGTCGGGGCGCACGTGGTCTACGGCGTGGTCGGATACAAGACGCACGCCAAGATGTCGCTCATCGTGCGCCGCGAGGAGGGCAGGCTGCGGCGATACGTTCACCTATCGACCGGCAACTACCACCCGCGCACGGCCAAGCTCTACACGGATTTCGGGCTCCTGACCGCGAACGAGAAGATCTGCCAGGACGTCAACGAGGTCTTCAAGCAGCTCACCGGCCTCGGCCGGGCGCGCCGCCTTCACCATCTGTGGATTTCGCCGTTCTCGCTCCACGATCGCATATTGGCGGCGATCAAGCGCGAGGCCAACCACGCGCGCCTGGGCGAGCGCGCCCACATCATCGCGAAGATGAACGCGTTGATCGAGCCCAAGGTCATCGAGACGCTCTACCGGGCGTCCCAGGCGGGCGTGAAGATCGACCTGATCGTGCGCGGCGTGTGTGCGCTTCGCCCGGGAATCCCGGGTCTCTCCGAGAACATCCGCGTTCGCTCGGTGATAGGACGGTTCCTCGAGCATTCGCGCATCTTCTATTTCTACAACCGCGGAGAGGAGAACCTCTACCTGTCCAGCGCCGACTGGATGGGGCGGAATTTCTTTGGGCGCATCGAGCTGTGCTTCCCCGTCCTCGACAAGCGGATCAAGGAACGGGTGATCCAGGAAGGCCTCAAACCCTACCTCACCGACAACAGCCAAGTGTGGGAAATGGATTCCGAGGGCGGATATAGGAGAAAGAAGTCGCGGGGCAGGATCCCGCGATCGGCGCAGGATTATCTGCTCGGGGTTCTCGCCGCCGACAAGTAGTCCGGCTTTCACCGGAGGCCCGCGCCACGACGCGAAGTTCCGGTGGCGCCGAAATGCCTATTGCTACAATCACGAGCATTCTCTTCGGGAGGCGGCTTCATGCAGGAAAGTCCCTTCAAGGGCAAGACCGGGCTGACGCGCTTGTGGAACGCCCTCGGCTATTCGCTCCAAGGCATGGTGTCGGCGTTCCGGCACGAGGATGCGTTCCGGCAGGAGTGCCTGCTGGCCGCTGTGCTCATCCCGACGGCCCTGTTCCTCCATGTGAGCGCGAGCGACAGGGCGCTGATGATCGCGAGCGTTCTGCTGGTGCTCATCGTCGAGCTTCTCAACTCCGCCGTCGAGGCTGCGGTCGACAGGATCTCCCTGGAGAATCACCTGCTGGCCAAGCGCGCCAAGGACATCGGCAGCGCGGCCGTTTTCCTCAGCCTGATCGACGTGGCGGTCGTTTGGGCGCTGATCCTGCTGAAATAGTGCACGAAAGGGGCCGCAAGAAAAGCTTAAGAAAACCTTAATTCGGTAGTCATGTCGCGCGTGCAAGGTGCGCGCGCATGGATACGCCCCTCCACAAACCTGGCGTCCGGCACGCGCTTCGCGTGGCGGTCGTCACCGAAACCTACCCGCCGGAGATCAACGGCGTCGCACGCACCGTGGGCCTCATGGTCGATGCCCTCTGCGAGCGCGGCCATGAGGTCCAGCTCGTCCGTCCGCGCCAGCGCGACGAGCCTGTACCGTCTCGGGAAACAGGACCGCAGGTGAGACTGGTGCCGGGGATGCCGATCCCCTTTTACCGGCATCTGCAGATGGGATTTGCGCCGCCGCGCCTGCTCTCGACGGAGTGGACGAAGTGGCGTCCCGATCTCGTGCACGTGGTTACCGAGGGGCCGCTCGGCTGGGCGGCGGTCAGCAGCGCGAGGCGTTTGGGCATCCCGACCTGCTCGGACTTTCACACCAACTTCCACAGCTACAGCCGCCACTACGGCGTGGGCGTGTTCGCCGGGATCGTGGCCGGCTATCTGAGATCGCTTCACAACCGGACCGATTCCACCTTCGTGCCTACCTCCGAGATGCAAGCGAATCTGGAGTCTCTGGAATTCGAGCGGATCAAAGTCGTCGGGCGCGGCGTCGATACCCGGCTGTTCAGCCCGACTCGCCGCAGCGGGCGGCTGCGCGCCACCTGGAGCTGCCGCGGAAGCGAGATGGTCGCGCTCTACGTCGGCCGCATCGCGCCGGAGAAGAATCTCGAGCTGTTCGTCCAGGCGGCCCTCGCGATGCGCGCGGTCGACGCCAGCGTTCGCGTGGTCCTGGTCGGCGACGGCCCGCAGGCGGCCGAGCTGCGCGTGCGCCACCCCGACTTCGTGTTTGCTGGAATGCGCACCGGCGGAGACCTGGCGGAGCACTACGCCTCGGCCGACGTATTTCTGTTCCCCAGCACGACCGAGACCTTCGGCAATGTGACGCTGGAGGCCATGGCGAGCGGGCTGGGGGTGGTCGCCTACGACTATGCCGCCGCGCGCCAGTATCTGCGCCACGAGGCCAGCGCGCTGCTCGCTCCACTGGACGATGGGGCCGCCTTTGTCCGGATGGCCGAGCGGCTCGCGGGCGACCCGGATCTCGTCTCGCGCCTGCGATCGAAAGCCAAGCTGGCTGCGGAAACGGCGTCCTGGAGCAGGGCGTTCGACGACCTGGAGCTCGAGATGCGCAAGATCATCGGAGCGCACCGCGCGGGCGCCGGCCTGGTGCGGGAGGACTCCGTCCATGTCGAGACTTGACGCAGGACTCGAGCGCCTCCGACTCTGGGACTCCGCGCTGTGCGTGCGCTTCAACGGCGCCTTGCGGATCGCCTCCGTGCGCAGGGTATTCCGCATCATCAGCCGCCTCGGCGACGGAGCGTTCTGGTACTCGCTCATGCTCGCGCTGCTCGCCGCGGGCGGGGTGGGGGCGTTCGGGCCGGTTGCGCGCATGGCGGGTACCGGTCTGGTCTGTACGCTCATCTACAAATGGCTGAAGTCGAAGACCTCGCGGCCCCGGCCGTTCGCCGTCGAGAACGCGGTGCGCGCGGGCGCCGACCCGCTGGACCCGTTCAGCTTTCCCTCGGGACATACGCTGCACGCGGTCGCCTTTTCGATGGTGGCCATCTCGTTCTATCCCGCGCTCGCGTGGCTGCTGGTGCCCTTCACGCTGCTCGTGGCGTCGTCGCGGGTCGTGCTCGGCCTGCACTATCCCAGC
>DASSQD010000120.1:0-3212 GCA_035702665.1 Burkholderiales bacterium | reverse complement strand
GAAGTTGACGTTGGCGAGACTGCGCACGGGGATCGACAGCGCCGGGTCGCGGCTGCGGTCGGCGGCGGTGATCACGGTGTCGGCCACGCCGACGAGCTTCTTCTCGACCGGGGTGGGCTTGCTTGCGCTTGCTTTCGCCATAAGTTACCTCTTCTTGGAGCAATCACGAACTGGTTCCGCCGCCCGCGCTAACTTCGACGCTGGAGCATTCCGTCTTCACCATCTCGCGGATGATCTCCGCGAGTCGCTTCGTTCCCGGCCCGGCGTTCTCCGGGTCCGCGTAGACGAGGTAGAACTGGCGGATCCGTTCCGCGCCACCATCGCGTAGCTCGAGCCGCTTGAGCGAGCCGCGCTCGAGCTCGCCCAGGAGCCGCTCCTCCGGAAACCAGCCGTAACCGAAGCCCATGGAAGCGGCGAAGATCGCCGTCGATATGTGGCTCGTTGTCCAGCGCTGCGTCGCTTCGATCAACGTCTTGGTCGGGCGCTGCAACCCCGTCTCGCGCACGACCAGCTGCCGGTGCGCGCGCAGGTCGCGCAGACTGAGCGGCCGCCCGAGCTTGTGCAGCGGATGCTGCGGATGCGCGACCAGCAGCATGCGCAGCGACATGAGCGGGGCGCCGGTGAATCCCTGAGGAATTTGCGGGGTAATCGCAAGGTCGACGCGCCCGGCGGTCAGCTCCTCGTTCGTGCCGGCGATGACCGTCTCGTAGTACTCGATGCGGGTATGCGGGCTCTCGGCGCCGAGCTTCTCGAAGCACCTGAGCAGCAGCCAGGCGGGGAAAATCATCTCGGCCGCGACGCGGATCTCGGCCTCCCAGCCAGCAGATGTGCTCATAGCCGCCTTCTCGAGGCCCATCGCTTCGTCGAGGAGGATCCGCGCGCGCCGATAAAGCAGTTGCCCGCTCGGCGTCAGCACCGCCTTGCGGCCTCTGATTTCGAACGCCTTGACGCCGAGCAGGGATTCGATTTGCTGGACCGAATAGGTAACCGAGGACTGGCTCTTGTGCAACTTCTCGGCCGCCCGGGCATAGGCCCCTGCCTCGACCACCGTTGCCAGAGCGGCCCATTGGTCCAACGTGATCTTCGGGAGAGACATATCTACTGCTTAGATGAATATCGGCGATATTTTGCACCCATTTATCGATTGGCTCAATGCAATATTGGCTGCCGAGGCCGCACCAACCCATCGCAAAGGAAACCCATGAAGACGCTTCTGCAAATCCGCTCCAGCATCTTTTCCGACGCCGGCCAGTCGAGCCAGCTCGCGAACCGCTTCGTCGAGAACTGGCGGCGGAGCACCCCCGGCGGCAAGGTCGTCGTGCGCGACTTGGCCGTCGATCTCGTACCGCACCTCGATGCGCAGCGCTTCGGCGCATTCCTCGCGAAGCCGGAAGACCGCACAAGTGAACAGGCGTCGCTCGTTTTCCACTCCGACGCGCTCATCGCGGAGCTGAAAGCAGCCGACGTCGTCGTCCTCGGCCTGCCGATGTACAACTTCGGCATCCCGTCGACACTCAAGGCGTATTTCGACCATATCGCGCGCGCCGGCGTCACGTTCAAGTACACCGATAAGGGACCGGTCGGACTCCTCGCCGAAAAGGAGGTCTACGTCTTCGCGACCCGCGGCGGCGCGTACGCAGGTACGCCGCGGGACACACAGACCGGCTATGTGCGCAACTTCCTCGCCTTCCTCGGGATGACCAGGGTGGAGTTCGTTTACGCGGAGGGGCTCGGCATCAGCCCCGAGTCAAAGGACGAGAGCATCCGCAGAGCGCTCGCGCACGTCGATGGGCTGCCGAGCCGTGCGCCTCTCCCCGTTTAGCGGAGAACGCGCACCATGGCCCTTCGCATGGTTCACCACCTCATCAAGTCCACACCCGCCTCCGACGGCGACGTACATCCTTTCTCTGGGAGCCCCATGACACACCGCATCGCCCCGCTCGCCCTGTGCATCGCAACCTGCTTCATCGCGTCGCAGCCATTCGCCGCCGAACCGGCGGCGCTGATTGCAAATTCGGTTAAGGCGACGCCGACCCCGCCCTGGCCTCCGGGCGACCAGTGGGGCATGGCGAACGCCCTCGGCGCGGGGACTACGGCGCGCTGCGCGTGGCACATGTCCCAGCCGAAAGCGCAAACCTACGAACTGTCGTACCTGCGCTCCAGCACCATGCCACTGTCGGCATTCTCCGGACCCTACGTGACGAAGCACAAGCCCACGGCCAGCATTCCTGGAACCGCGCAGGCGTTCAACCTGGAGGGCTTCGCCGAAGGCGCGGAGCCGGGCCAGCAGGCCACGCAGATCGACGCCCTCGGCCACTTCGGTTACCTGCCGCGGGCCTGGGACGGCAAGGCGCCTCTGTCCACCGACGGCGTGCGCTATTACGGCGGCTTCACCCAGAAGGACGTGAGGCCCACGCCCGACTCGCCGCTGCTCAAGCTCGGCATCGAGATGATCCGGCCCATCATCACCAGCGCCGTGGTCCTCGACGCGAAAGCCCTGGTCGGTGGAGGCCAGCCGATGAAAGCGGGCGAGCTCGTCACTGCGAAGCACATCGAGGCGATGCTGAAGGCGCAGGGGCTGGCAAAGCGCGGCATCCTCCCCGGCGACGTGGTCTACGTGCGCACCGGGTGGGGCGACTACTGGCAGGACCCGGATACGGAAAAGTTCTACTACATGAAAGCGCCGGGCCTGTCGTACGACGCGGCGAAATATCTCGGCGAAAAGCGCATCGTCGCCATCGGGCTCGACACCCCGTTCATCGATCCGGTACCCGAAGGAATGCTCGCGGGGAAAGCCGGTCCCGCCGCCGGCGTGCCGGACGGGTTTCCCTTCGCCCTACACCACTACATGCTGACGCAGATGGGGATCCACCATGTCGAGAACGTGAAGCTCGACGAAATCGCGAACGACAAGGTGTGGACCTCCTGCACGATGATCCTGCCGCAGCGTGAAAAAGGCAGCGCGGGCGCCGCGATCCGGCCTGTCGCAATCGGCCTCCCCGGACAGTAGCCAGCGCGACGCTCTCTCGCGCCTGGGGCACCGCGGCAACCGCCTGCAGCGACAAGGTTCGGAAACTATCGGACCTCGCCATGGGTTATTTCCTCTTGCGTTTGGCGGGCTTGGGCTTCTTCTTCGCTTTCCTCGTCGCCTTCACCGGCGCGGCTTCTTGCGGCGGCTCGCCTTTGCTCTCCTCGGGGACGTTCTGCGCACC
>DASSQD010000119.1:0-11033 GCA_035702665.1 Burkholderiales bacterium | reverse complement strand
CCAGCACGCGCACGCGCGCGGCGAATCGCTCCTCTCCGAGGGCGCCCAGGGCGCGCTGCTCGACGTCGACCACGGCACCTATCCGTACGTGACCTCCAGCAACTGCGTCGCCGGCGCCGCGGCCGCCGGCGCCGGGATCGGACCGCAGATGCTGCAGTACGTACTCGGCATCACGAAGGCCTACGCGACCCGCGTCGGGTCCGGGCCTTTTCCCACCGAGCTCGGCGACAGCACGGGCGAGCTGTTGCGCTCGCGCGGCCAGGAGTTCGGCGCCACCACGGGGCGCCCGCGGCGTTGCGGCTGGTTCGACGCGGCGGCGCTGCGGCGCTCGATCCAGATCAACGGCGTGTCGGGCCTGTGCATCACCAAGCTCGACGTTCTCGACGGCATCGACGAGGTCGGGCTTTGCACGGGCTACCGCATCGACGGGAAGCTCGAGGAGCTGCTGCCGCTCGGCGCCGAGGAGGCCGCGCGCTGCGAGCCCGTATACGAGAGGCTTCCGGGCTGGAAGGAGAGCACCGTCGGCATCACCGCCTACGACAAGCTTCCGGCGCGGGCGCGCGCGTATCTCGAGCGCCTGCAATCGGTATGCGGCGCACCCGTGGACATGATCTCGACCGGCGCCGACCGGAACGAGACCATCGTCCGGCGCCATCCGTTCCACTGAGGGGAGAGGTTCGTGCTCGACGGTGTCGTACCGTTTCCGCCGGAGCTCGCGAAGCGCTATCGCGACAAGGGATACTGGCGGGGGCTCTCGCTCGCTGCGGAGTTCGCGCCGCTCTTCGAGCGCTACGCCACCCGGATCGCGGTGATCGACCGCGGCACGCAGTACACGTACGCGGAGATCGATCGACTCTCCGACCGCCTCGCCTTGAACCTCCTCGATGCGGGCCTGGCGCCGCTCGACCGCGTGGTGGTGCAGCTGCCCAACGTCGTGGAGTTCGTCTTCCTGTACTTCGCGCTCCAGAAGATCGGCTGCATCCCGATCGCCGCGCTGGCTACGCATCGCTTCCTCGAGGTGAGCCAGTTCGCCAAGCTCTCCGGGGCTGCCGCTTGCGTCACGCCCGACCGGCACGGCGACTTCGACTTCACCGAGATGGTGAGGCGGGTCCGGGCCGAGACGCCGTCGGTCAAGTTGGGGATCGTGCTCGGCGACGCGCCCGCCGGATTTCTCTCGCTTTCGGACCTGATCTCCCGCGAGCCGAAGAAGCGGCCGGAGAGCCTGCGCGCGCTCAGAATCGACCCCGCCGATCCCGCGATCTTTCAGCTCTCGGGCGGCACGACCGGAGTGCCCAAGCTGATCCCCAGAACGCACAACGACTACGCCTACAACTCCAGGCTCGCGGTCGAGGTCTGCGCGGTGACGGGCGAGTCGGTGCTGCTCCTTGCGCTTCCGATCGCGCACAACCTGCCGCTCGCCTGTCCGGGGCTCCAGGGCTACATGCTCCAGGGCGGTAAAGTGGTGCTTTCGGCGAGCACCAGGCCCGAGGACATCTTCCGGCTGATCGAGGAGCACCGAGTCACCCACCTGAAAGTCGTTCCGGCGCTGCTCATCCGCCTGATCAACGATCCGGCTATAGGGAAGCACGATCTGTCGTCGCTGCGCGTCATCCAGAGCGGCGGACAGCGCATGCAGCCCGAGGTGCGCATGCGCACCAAGCAGCTGATTCCGAGCGTCACGGTGCAGGAGAACTTCGGCATGTCCGAGGGGATGCTGTTCTTCGTGCGCCTCGACGACTCCGATGACGTGCGCATGGAAACCTGCGGCCGGCCGCTCTCGCCCGACGACGAGGTGAGGCTCGTCGACGACGAGGGCAGGGAGGTTGTGCCGGGAGAGGTCGGCGAGCTGACCTGCCGAGGGCCGTATACGCTGCGCGGCTATTTCGGCGTGCCCGAGTACAACGCCCGGCAGTTCACCCCCGACGGCTTCTACCGCTCCGGCGACCTGATGCGGCTGCATCCGTCCGGCAACTATGTCGTCGAAGGCAGGAAGAAGGACCTCATCAACCGCGGCGGCGAGAAGATCAGCGCCGAGGAGATCGAGAACCTGATCCTCGCCCATCCCGCGGTGCAGAACATCGCCTGCGTGCCGATGCCGGATCCGGCTCTGGGCGAGAAGATGTGCGCCTGCGTGGTCCCGAAGAAGGGACGCAGCCTCTCGCTTCAGGAACTGGTCGAGTTTCTCAAGGCCAAGGAGATCGCCAAGTTCAAGCTGCCCGAGCGCCTGGAGCTCCTCCCGGATTTCCCCGTATCCACTTTCGGCAAGGTA
This sequence comes from Burkholderiales bacterium, assembly GCA_035702665.1. Lineage (GTDB taxonomy): Bacteria > Pseudomonadota > Gammaproteobacteria > Burkholderiales > SG8-39 > VBDM01. The sequence goes on along the minus strand of DASSQD010000119.1, from coordinate 8,764 downwards.
TCCAAGAAGGCGCTGGTCGAGATGGTGACGGCGAAGCTGGAGCGAGAAAGGGCCGCATGAGAATCGTCGACCTGCACTGCTACCCCGGCACGAAGGAGTGGATCGCATGCCAGGGGCCCTACGTCGAGGCGCTCGCCAAGTACTGGAAGCGCGACTGGGTCGGCAAGCCGGAGGACGAGGTGGTGAAGGAGTTCGAAGGCGCCGGGGTCGAGGCCTGCCTGGTCGCGCTCGACCTGGAATCGACGATCAGGACGAAGCCTGTCGGGAACGAGTACGTGCACGCGATGTGGAAGCGGCACCCGAATCGCATCATCCAGTGCTGGGGCGCGCTCGATCCGTTCAAGAACGACGTCGTGAAGGAAGCGGAGAAGGCGGCGAAGCAATACCGGTTCCTGGGCTTCCATTTCCATCCGATCATGCAGCACTTCGCGGTGGACGATCCGCGCGCGCGCCCGATGTTCGAGGCGATCGATTCGCTGGGTGCGGCCGTCATGATCGATGTGGGAACGACCGGCATGGGCGCCGGGATGCCGGGCGGTCACGGCGCGGTCATCCGCCACGCGCATCCTGCGTCGATCGACAGGCTTGCCGCCGATTTTCCCAGGCTGAAGATCGTCATGGCGCACCCCGGTTGGCCGTGGGTCGACGAGACCACGGCGGTGGCGCTGCACAAGGGGAACGTCTACTGGGAGATGTCGGGCTGGGCGCCGAAGCATTTCCCGGGCAACCTCAAGGTCGACATGCGCGGCCGCCTGCAGGACAAGATCATGTTCGGCAGCGACTACCCGAGCATGCCGTACGCACGCATCCTGAAGGAGTGGCAGGAGCTCGGCTACTCCGACGCGGTGATGGAGAAGATCTTTCACGGGAACGCTGAGCGCGTGCTCGGACTGTAGGAGCCCATGGCCAACAACAAGGCTGCACTTGTCACCGGAGCGGCGAGCGGCATCGGCCGCGCGGCGGCGCTCGCGCTTGCCCGCGCCGGCTACGACGTCGCGATCAATTATTCGAGCAGCGAGAAAGCGGCGCGCGAAACCGCCGCGGCGGCGGAGAAGCTGGGCGCGAAGACTCTGGTCGTGCGTTGCGACGTCAGCGACGAAGGGGGCGTGCGGTCGATGCTCAAGAGCGTGGAAAAGGAATTCGGCCGGCTCGACGTCCTCGTCAACAACGCGGGAACTACGGCGCCGTGGACGCCGAAGAACCTCGAGAGCCTGTCGCTCGACGACTGGGACCGGGTGTTCGCGGTGAACGTGCGCGGGCTGTTCCAGGTGACACGCGCCGCCGTGCCGCTGCTGCGGGCGTCGAAAGGCTGTATCGTCAACACCGCGAGCATCGTAGGTCTGCGGCCCGGGCCTCAGCCGCTGCCGTATGCGGCAAGCAAGGCCGCGGTGGTCAACCTGACCAAGACGCTTGCCTGGAACCTCGGCCCCGAGATTCGCGTCAACGCGGTGGCGCCGGGCTGGATGGAGGGCGACTGGATGCAGCGCATGCTCAAAGACAAGTACGAGGATCTCATGGGCAAGCGTGCGAAGGCGACGCCGCTCAAGCGCGTCGTCACCGCGGAGGACGTCGCGGAGACGATGATGTCGCTCGTTCAATCGAACCGCTTCGTCACCGGCGAGGTGATCGTGATCGACGGCGGATTTACGAGCTCGACTTGAGCGAGGACTGCTTCGGTTCTTGCAGGATTGGTGCCGAGGAAGGGACTCGAACCCCCACAGTGTTGCCACCGCTAGGACCTGAACCTAGTGCGTCTACCAATTCCGCCACCTCGGCGAAAGGGCCGCGCCATTTCCGGTCTTCAGCCCGAGCGCGGATTCTATAGGAAAGCTGCAAATTGTCAACGAGAAAGCGTCACGATAGTCGCGCGGCCGACCCTCACCGCGAGCGGGAAGCCGCCCGCTACGAAAATCCCATAGCGAGCCGCGAGTTCATTCTGCAGACGCTCGCCAACGCCGGCGTGCCGCTCACCGATGCCGAGCTCGCCGAGCGCCTCGCGATTGCGCGCGACGAGCGCGATGCGTTCGAGCGGCGTCTCGCGGCGATGGAGCGCGAGGCGCAGATCCTGCGCAATCGCAAGGGCGCGATCCTGGTCGCGAAGAAGGCGCATCTGATCGCCGGGCGCGTCGAAGGGCATCCGGAGGGGTACGGATTCGTCGTCCCCGAGGAAGGCGAAGACCTGTACCTCGGCCCGCACGAGATGAGGAAGGTGCTGCACGGGGACCGCGTGATGGTTCGCGAGTCGGGCGTCGACCGTCGCGGCCGCGCCGAGGCGAAGATCGTCGAGGTTGTCGAGAGAGTCAACCGCAGCGTGGTCGGGCGCCTGCGGCGCGAGCACGGGATCCTCTTCGTCCAACCTTCGGAGCGGCGCATCAACCAGAACATCCACGTCGCCACCGAGGACGCGGGCGGTGCGCGCGCGGGGCAGGTCGTGGTCGCGGAGCTGACGGCGCAACCCGACGGCCACACCGAGCCTATCGGCCGGGTCGTCGAGGTGCTGGGCGAGGCCGCCGACCCGGGCATCGAGATCGAGATTGCGCTCAGAAAGCACGACCTGCCTTTCAAGTTCTCCCAGGCCGCCGAGCAGCTCGCCGCGAAATATCCGGAGGTGCCGCGCGAAGGCGACCTCGCAGGCCGCGAGGACCTGCGTGGGGTCGACCTCGTCACCATCGACGGGGAGACCGCGAGGGATTTCGACGACGCCGTTTACTGCGAGAAGACGCGCGACGGGTTCCGGCTGGTGGTCGCAATCGCCGACGTCAGCCACTACGTGCGCGACGGCGATGCCCTCGACGCCGGGGCGCGCGAGCGCGGCAACTCGGTGTACTTTCCGCGCCGGGTGATTCCCATGCTGCCCGAGAGGCTCTCGAACGGGCTGTGCTCGCTCAATCCCGAGGTCGATCGACTGTGCATGGCCTGCGACATGTCGATCGGCCCCGGGGGCCGGATCGGCAAGTACCGCTTCTACCCGGCCGTGATGCGCTCGCGGGCCAGGCTCACCTATACGGCCGTGGCCGCAGCGCTCGAGAATCCGCAACGCGAGGCCGCGCGCGCCATCAAAGGCCTCGTGCCGCGTCTGCAGCTCCTCGATCAGCTTTTCCGGGCCCTGCTCAAGGCGCGCGAGGAGCGCGGTGCGATCGACTTCGAGACCATCGAGACCCAGTTCGTCTTCGACGACGACAACCGGCTCCTGCGCATCGACCGGGTCGAGCGCAACGACGCCCACCGCATCATCGAGGAATGCATGCTCGCGGCCAATGTGTGTGCATCGGACTTCCTGTCCTCGCGCGAGCATCCGGCCTTGTATCGCGTACACGAAGGCCCGACACCCGAGAAGCTGAAGGCGCTGCGCGAGTTCCTGAAGGGTTTCGGGCTCCAGCTCGCGGGCGGGGACAAGCCGACCGCGAAGCACTACGCGAAGCTGCTCGAGACCGTGCGCAAGCGGCCCGACGTGCAGCTGCTGCAGACCGTCCTGCTTCGCTCCCTGCAACAGGCGCAGTACAGCCCGGAGAACGTCGGGCACTTCGGCCTTGCTTACGAGCACTACACGCATTTCACCTCGCCGATCCGCCGCTACCCCGACCTGCTGGTGCATCGTTCGATCAAGGCGGCGCTCTCGGGCGGCCGCTACAAGCCCGGCAACTGGGCCGACCTCGGCGCCCACTGCTCGCAGACCGAGCGCCGCGCGGACGAGGCGACGCGCGAGGTCGCGTCCTGGCTCAAGTGCTACTACATGCGCGACCGCGTGGGCGAGGAGTTCGAAGGCTCGGTCTCCGCGGTCACGGGGTTCGGCATCTTCGTCGCGCTCGACGACTTCTACGTCGAAGGACTGGTGCACATCTCCGAGCTCGGCCAGGACTACTTCCAGTTCGACGCCACCCGGCACCAACTGGTCGGCGATCGCACCCGCAAGCAATTCCGCCTCGCCGACAGGGTGAGGGTCAAGATCGCGCGCGTGGACCTGGAGACCAGCCGAATCGATTTCCTGCTCGCCGGAGATTCGGCGGAGGGCCCGCGCCACGTCCGCACCCTGCGGCGACGCTCCCGGACTCGATGAAGCCCACGCGCGCGGTGTTCGGCTTCCACGCCGTGCTCGCGCGGCTGCGCGCCGACGCCGGCTCGGTGGTCGAGCTCTACCTCGACGAGAACCGCAAGGACGCGCGCGCCCGAGACCTCGCGCTCGCCGCGGAGAGGGCCGGCGTCGCTCTGATGCGCGTCCCGACCAAGCGCCTGGACGGCTTCTACGGCGGCGGCCGCCACCAGGGCGTGGTCGCGATGGTGCTCGACAAGCCGTCGCGCGAGGGCCTGGAGGATCTGCTCGACTCCCTGAAGGAACCTCCGCTGCTGCTCGTCCTGGACGGCGTCACGGATCCCCACAACCTCGGCGCGTGCCTGCGCGTCGCCGACGCCGCCGGCGCGCACGCGGTGATCGCGCCCAAGGACCGCGCGGCCGGCATCGGCGCGGTCGTGTCGAAGGTCGCGAGCGGCGCCGCGGAGTCGGTTCCCTACTACATGGTGACCAATCTCGCGCGCACGCTGGATGACCTCAAGGAGCGCTCGATCTGGGTGGTCGGCGCGGACGAGCGCGCGCAGAAGACGCTGTACGAATCCGAGCTGCCGGAGTCGATCGCCTGGGTGCTCGGCGCCGAGGGGGAGGGCATGCGGCGCCTCACGCGCGAGCGCTGCGATCTGCTCGCGCGCATCCCCATGCGCGGCAGCGTCGCGAGCCTCAACGTGTCGGTGGCGAGCGGGGTGTGCCTGTTCGAGTCGCGAAGGCGGCGCGCGCCCAAACTCGGGTAACATCCCGCCAAACCGCGAGGCGATCCGATGGCCGAACCCCGACGCGATCTAACGCTCACCGTGCTCGCCGTGCTGTCCCTCGGCGGGCTCATGGCCGCGTCGCTCTGGGTTCTCAAGCCTTTCCTGGGGGCGCTCACGTGGGCGACGATGATCGTGGTGGCGACCTGGCCGCTCATGCTGCGCGTCGAGAAGGCGGTCGGCAACCGGCGCTGGCTGGCGGTGACGATCATGTCGGTGATCCAGCTGCTCGTCCTGATCGTGCCGCTTTCGGCAGCGATCGCGACGATCGTGGGAAACATCAACACCATCGGCGACTGGATCAAGGCTCTGGGCGACTTCAAGGTGCCTGCGCCGCCGTCGTGGCTCGCCGGCCTGCCCGTCCTTGGCGACTCCGCCACGCAGATCTGGCAGGAGGTCGCGACCGAGGGCATCGAGGTGCTGACCGCCAAGCTCGCGCCTTACGCCGGCAGCCTGAGCAGGCAGTTCGCCTCGGAGATCGGCAATTTCGGCGTAGTGTTCGTCCAATTCCTGCTGACAGTGCTCATCGCGGCGATCCTGTACGCGCAGGGGGAGGGCGCCGCCTCGTGGGCGAGACGTTTCGGCGCGCGCCTGGCGGGCCGGCGCGGCGAGCAGCTCGTCGTGCTCTCCGGCCAGGCGATACGCGGCGTGGCCCTGGGCGTCGTGGTGACCGCGCTCATCCAGGCGTTGATCGGAGGCCTGGGCTTGTTCATCGCGAGAGTGCCGTTTGCGGCCGTCCTCACCGCGGTGATGTTCATGTGCACGGTGGCGCAGATCGGTCCGCTTCCGGTGCTCGTTCCCGCCGTCGTGTGGCTCTATTGGAGCGGCTCGCCGGGTTGGGGCACTTTCCTGCTGGTCGTCACCGTCGTGGCCGCCACGGTCGACAACTTCATCCGGCCGTTCCTGATCAAGAGGGGCGCGGACCTGCCCATCCTGCTCATCTTCGCCGGCGTGATCGGCGGCCTCATCGGCTTCGGGCTGATCGGGATCTTCGTGGGGCCGGTCGTGCTCGCCGTCACCTATACGTTGCTTCGCGCCTGGATCGAGGACGCGGACGCCCACCACGGTCCCCGGACCGAGGGCGGCGATCGCGGGGAAAAAGCGTCCTAGGCGCGGGAGCGCCGCGGTCGGCGCTTGCGCGTGCGGGCCGCGGGAGCGGCGCGCCTGGAGCGTCGCTTCCACAGCCGCTCCGAGGCGATGCGCGCGCCCTCCGTCATGGCGCTGAACTTCGCCCAGACCACGCTTTCGTGGATCTCCTGTGAGCCGGCGAAGGTGCCGAAGCCGCAGTCCGCACCGGCGATCACGTTCTCCCGGCCGACCACGCCCGCGAAGCGCACGATGCGCTCGGCGATCAGCTGCGGGTGCTCGACCATGACGTTCGACTGGGTGATGACGCCGGGGATGAGGATTGTCTCCGCGGGCAGCTTCACGTTTCTCCACAGCGACCACTCGTGCTCGTGGCGCGGATTCGCCGCCTCGAAGGAGTAGGCGCCCGCGCGCACCCTGAGGACGATGTCGATGAAATCCTTCAGCTCCATGTCGTGCACCCGCGGGCCGATGTTGATGCCGTAGCAGGTGTGCCAGCGCACGCGCTCGCGCGGAATGTCGCGGAGCGCGTGGTTGAGCGCATCGATGCGCTGCATCGCCCACTTGCGGATCTCCTTGATGCTCCGGTCAGGGCTGAGCGCGTAGTAGGTCGCGATGCGGGGATCGTCGATCTGCAGGAGCAGCCCGGAGTCGGCGATGGCCTTGTACTCCTCGTGCATCGCATCGGCGATCGCGTACAGGTACTCCTCGTCGGTCCTGTAGTAGCGGTTCTTCTGCCATTCCTCGATGCCCGCGGGCGAGATCGCCGGGAGGAAGGCTTCCGCGGCGTTGGTGCCCTCGAGCGCCGCCTTGAGGTTGTCGATGTCGGCCTGCACCTGCGCGTGGCCCTTGTACGAGATCGGCCCGGTGCACACCATGTGGGGCAGGGACGCGGCGGGGCTGGGCAGCGCGCGCCCGAACCATTCGTAGAATTCGGGAAACGCCCTGAACTCGCGCGAGCCGGCGAACGGGCTGCCGGATCGCTCGCGGTCGATCTCGAATCCGGCGAGGCGCTCGTTGATGTAGGGGATGAAGCCGGCCTTGCCCATCTCGCCGTCGTCGATGACGTCGATCCGGAGCTGGACCTGCTTGTCGACGATGCCTGCGACCGCGCTGCGGACGCGCGCCGCGTAGGCTTCGCGGTCGTACGTCTCGCCGCGCTCCTTGGCCTGGATCAGCTTGAGGAGATCGGCGGGGCGCGGGAGGCTGCCCGCGTGAGTGGTGAGGATGCGCTCCCGGCTGCGCTTCATGGCGTCGCGTTCAGCTCCGATTCGATCTGCTTCAGTTCCGCAGCGAGACGCAGCGACCTGCTGATCGGCACGCCCGCTCTCCCGTACCAGTAGCGTGCGTTCTCCATGTCGCCTTCGAGCCGGTGCACCAAGCCGTGGATGTGGCAGGCGACGCTGTCCTCGAGGTCCATGACCAGCTCGTGCGCCTTCTGCCATTCCTTGCGCCGCAGGTGGGCCAGGGCGAGCCCGCGCTTGTCGGTCCTCTTCATGCGCTAGTCGCGGCCGTCGGCCTGCCTGGAGGGGAACTTCGACGAGCCGAAGCGGATGACCAGCGTCGCCAGCGCGAGGAGCAGGATGGCGCCCGAAACGACGACGATGCTGTTGTCCGCAGCATTGGGGCTGTCGTGATGCGTCTGCACGTCCGAGATGAGGAGCCGGGTCAGCGCGGTCATGGCGACATAGATCAGGAACCTGACGGGCATGTGCTTGGTCTTGAAGTAGATCCCGACCATCGCTCCGAGCTCCAGGTAGATGAAAAGCAGCAGGATGTCCTCGATCGACGCGTGCCCCTTCGTCGCCATTCCGAAGAACGCGTAGGCGGCGGACCAGACGATGGCGCCGCCGATGGCGAACAGCGCCAGATAGTGGAACGCGTCCACCAGGACATTTCCGAACGCGTCCGCGACGGTGCCCATCCGTTTGTGCGTCGTTTCCGCCCACTGGAGCTTCATCGGTCCCTCCTGGTTATCTCGTGCCGAATCTTGCCGCGGTCCTCGCTCTCGCCCTTGCCGCCTCGACCTCGCGGTTGCGCGGCTCGGCGTTGGTGACCAGCGATCCGATGAGGGCCCGGGCCGCCGCGGTCACTTCCTCGACCGCATGGTCGAACACGACTTGGTTCGCCTTGGACGGGTTGGCGAAGCCGCTCAGCTTGCGCACGAACTGAAGGGACGCGGCACGAACCTCTTCCTCGGTGGCGGGGGGCTCGAAGTTGAACAGGGTCCTGATGCTTCTGCACATGGCGTCCTCCGCTCGCGGGTGTCGAATATCATAGCTTTTTCGGACGGGCTTGATTCATGTGGGCGCTTGCACCTTGAGCCTTGATTCGGTTAGAATTCGCTTCCTCGACGACCGCTTCGGCGGTCGTTTGTTTTCGACAATTGTTTTCAACCCTGCCGCACCGTCCCCGCCGCGTCGCCACGGCGGGCTCACCGGGCGGCTCTATCCAAAGGGAGAAGTGATGCGACATTACGAGGTGTGTTTTATCGTCCACCCGGACCAGAGCGAGCAGGTCCCGGCGATGATCGAGCGTTACCGTGCGACGGTAAACTCGAAAAGCGGCAAGATCCACCGGCTCGAGGACTGGGGCCGGCGCCAGCTTTCCTTCCCGCTTTCCAAGGTTCACAAGGCGCACTACGTGCTCATGAACATCGAGTGCGACTCTGAGACGCTCGGTGAGCTCGAGCATTCCTTCAAGTTCAACGACGCGGTGCTGCGCCACCTGATCATCAAGATGGAGCGCGCCTGGACGACTCCCTCGCCGATGATGAAGGAAGAGAAGTCCAAGTCGATGATGCCGGGCGACGCTGCGCCGGCTGAAGCGGCTGCCGCCTAAGTCTTTGTTGCACGGGATC
>DASSQD010000118.1:0-4669 GCA_035702665.1 Burkholderiales bacterium | reverse complement strand
AAGCGTGCATCCGCCGTCCGCCGCGAGGCGGTTCATCCGATCGTCATAAGGGTCGGCAACGGCGGCCGCGCTCCACAGGGCAACAATCGCAACGGCCGTCGACAACAGTCTTGCATTCATAGGTCACCTCAAGCAGCTCGGCCACGCGCACAGACTGGCGTCGCAAGCCCACTGAAAAACCCTGGCGAGCGACGGCTCAGCGCGACATCAGCACCGGCACCGTCATGGACTCGAGTATCGTCCGCGTCGCGCCGCCCAGGACGAGCTCGCGCAGCCGGGAGTGGCCGTAGGCGCCCATGACGATGAGGTCGACGGACAGGTCAGCCGCGCGCGTGAGGATCTGGGATCCGACGTCGACGTCGGGGATTCCATAGCGGGACACGGTCGCCTTCACGCCGTGCCGCGCGAGGTAGAGCGCAGCGTCCGCTCCCGGCTCTTCGCCGTGATCCGTCCGCGGCCCGCTTTCGAACACGATCACGTCGACGCGCTCCGCGCGCTCCAGCAGGGGCAGGGCATCCGCGACCGCCCGCGCGGCCTCCGCGGAGGCGTTCCACGCGACGAGCACTCTCCTGCCTACATCGCGAAAGCGCCCGGCATAGGGCACGAGGAGCACCGGGCGGCCGCAGGACAGCACCAGCTCGTCGACGAATTCCGGGGCGACACCGGCCTCGGGCTCGGTGTCGCGGTCGCGCTGCCCGACGATGACCAGATCGGAATAGCGCGCATTCAGCTGCACCGCGTGCTGCGCGTCGGCCCTCGACGCGCGCCACTCCGCCTTGGCCCCGCCGTACCTCGCGGCAGCGGACCGGAACTCGGCCTCGGCCGCGCCGGCCGCCTCGCCTCTGCGCTGCTCTTGAGCCGCCTCCAGAATGGCGGAAGTTTCGACGCGGACATACGAGGGCACCCTCGCGGCGCTGAGCGCGAACAAGCCGACGACATGCGCGTCGCACCGGTCCGCCAGCGCGAGCGCGATCTCCAAACGCTCCGAGCGGCGCCTGCCCGCGTCGAGGTGCACCAAGATGGTCTTGTAATCCATGATTTCCTCGCCTTCGACGCCTCAGTTTCCGCCCTCCCCCGCCGAGGGCCTTGACATGGATCAACGTTCGGCCGGCTTCGCCTCCCGGGGCTCGAGCACGGCGCGCACCGCCTCGTCGACGTCGCGGAGGAACACGAACTCCATCTTCTGCCTCGCCTCCGCCGGCACCTCTTCCAGGTCCTTGCGGTTGCGTTCGGGCAGGAGCACGCGGCGGATGCCGGCGCGCATCGCGGCGAGCACCTTCTCCTTGATCCCGCCGACGGGAAGCACCAGGCCGCGCAGGCTGATCTCGCCGGTCATCGCGGTGTCGGAGCGCGCCGCGCGCTCCGAGAAGAGCGAGGCGAGCGCGGTGAACATCGCCACGCCGGCGCTCGGCCCGTCCTTCGGGATGGCGCCCGCCGGCACGTGCACGTGCACGTCCGCCTTCTCGAACGCCGCCTCGTCGATGCCGAGAGACGCCGCGCGCGACTTGACGAGCGTCAGCGCCGCTTGCACCGATTCCTTCATGACGTCGCCGAGCTGCCCCGTGAGGATCAGCTTTCCGGAGCCGTGAGTGCGGCTCGCCTCGATGAAGAGGATGTCGCCGCCGACGGGCGTCCACGCGAGCCCCGTCGCGACGCCCGGCACGGAGGTGCGCAGCGCGACTTCGTTCTCGAACTTTGCCGGCCCCAGGATCTCCGCGAGCTCGGCTTCGTCGATGCTCACGGTCTGCGCCCCGCCTTCGGCGATGCGCACGGCGGCCCGCCGGCACACGGCGCCGATCTGGCGCTCCAGCGACCGCACGCCCGCCTCGCGCGTGTAGTCGCGGATGATGGCGGCAAGAGCCGCATCCGTGATCTCGAGCTGCCCTTTCTTCAGGCCGTTCTCCTTCATCTGGCGCGCGACGAGGTAACGGCGCGCGATCTCGCGCTTCTCCTCCTGCGTATAGCCCGGGAGCTGGATGATCTCCATGCGGTCGCGCAGAGGTCCCGGAATCGTGTCGAGCACGTTCGCCGTCGTGATGAAGAGCACGCTCGACAGGTCGTAGGGCACCGCGAGGTAGTTGTCGCGGAACGTGTTGTTCTGCGCCGGATCGAGCACCTCGAGCAGCGCCGAGGACGGATCGCCGTGGAAGCCCGAGCCGAGCTTGTCGATCTCGTCGAGCATCAGGACGCAGCCGCGCGTGCCGGCCTTCTTCAGCGCCTGGACGATGTTGCCGGGCAGCGCGCCGATGTAGGTGCGCCGGTGGCCGCGGATCTCCGCCTCGTCGTGCACGCCGCCGAGCGACACGCGCGCGAACTTGCGCCCGAGCGCTTTCGCCACGCTCTGGCCGAGCGAGGTTTTGCCGACGCCGGGCGGCCCCACGAAACAGAGTATCGGCCCGTGGCCCTCCGGGTTGAGCTTGCGCACCGCGAGGAACTCGACGATGCGCTTCTTCACCTGGTCCAGCCCGAAATGGTCGGCGTCGAGGATGCGGCGCGCCTCCGCGACGTCGATGGCGTCGGGCGCCGGTCTCTTCCACGGCAGCTCTATGAGCCAGTCGAGATAGGTGCGCAGCATCGAGTACTCGCCCGAGGCGTCGGGCATGCGCTCCAGGCGCCTGAGCTCCTTCGTCGCCTGCTTCTCGACCTCTTCGGGCATCCCGGCCGCGGCGATGGCCTTCTTCAGCTCCTCGATCTCCGCGGCCTGGCCCTCGTCGCCTTCGCCCAGCTCCTTCTGGATCGACTTCATCTGCTCGCGCAGCAGGTACTTGCGCTGGGTCTCGTCGAGGCTCGTTTTGGTGCGCTCGTCGATCTCGCGCGAGAGCTTCAGCACCTCGAGGCGGTGACCCAGCATCTCCAACACGCGGTCCAGGCGCTTCTGCAGGTCGACGGTCTCGAGCAGCACCTGCTTCTGCGCCGCGTCGACGTCCATCACTCCGGCGACCAGATCGGCAAGCGCTCCAGGCGACGAAACCGCCCGCACGCCGGCGACCAGCTCCTCCGGAGCCTGCGGCACGAGCTCGAGCACTTCGAGCGCCCGATCCCGCAGCTGCACGAAGCGCGCCTCGATCTCGTTGCCCATGGCCCCCGGCTCCTCGATCCGCGCGACCCGCGCCGCCAAGAACGGATAGCCTTCGAGATAGTCCACCACGCGAAAGCGCTGCTGCCCCTGGCAGATGACGTGGTGCGTGCCGTCCGGCGTGGTGATGTAGCGCACGATGTTCGCGATCGTCCCGACGAGAGACAGATCCTCGGCGCGCGGCTTCTCGACCTCTTCCCTGCGCTGCAGCAGCACGCCGATCGGGCGCTTCGCCCTCGCGGCCGCCTGCGCCGCGGCGATCGAGCCTTCGCGGCCGAGCGCGATCGGCAGGATCATGCCTGGAAAGAGCACCATCCTGCGCACCGGCAGGATGATGAGAGCGTCTGCGGGAAGCTCGTGCGTCGGCTCAGGCGAAGACGCGGGCGAATCCGCTCTGCCGCCGGCCGGCGCTTGGCTCGTGCCTTCGAATTCGAGGGTCATGAGGTCATCCCAGTCTGCGCAGGGCGAGCGTCAGGCAGCCGTTTTCCAGCCGTCGGTCCGTCAGCCGGTACTGTCCTGCGGGAAGCGGTATCCGGCGCTCGAAGCGACCGTAGGGAAGTTCCAGCCGGTAGATGACGGCGCGCTGCTGCTCCACGGGAAACCCTCTGTCGCCGCGGACCACCACGGTGCCCGGTTCGAGCACGATCTCCACTCCGTCCCGCGCGACCCCGGGAAGCGCGACTTCCAGGGTGAGCCCCTCTTCCGTCTCGTAGAGGTCGACCGCGGGCTCCCAGGCGGGCGCCTCGGAGGCGCCGAGCTGGAAGAACCGGCGCTGGATCTGCCCGGCTTCCCGGAGCAGCTCCAAAGCCTCGGCCCATACCCAACGGGGATCGCGATATGTCATTCGGCATCCTCTTCGAGACCGCTGCGCAGGATAGCTCCCTGCGGGTCAATCTTACGCAGATGGGGCCTTCAACGGACGGAACAAGCCCCGGCGTCCGGACGAACCGTGCCTGGTCTGCCCATGTTTCAAAGGATCGCCGATCCTCCGCTCCGGCTATTGACGTCGGTCAAACCGCGGCCGGCTGAATCTCTCTAGGCTGTGGCGATGCTGATCGGCGTACCCAAGGAGATCAAGGTCCACGAGTACCGGGTGGGATTGACCCCGGAGAGCGTGCGCGAGCTGGTGGCGCGGGGCCAGCGCGTGATCGTGGAGAAGAATGCGGGAGAAGGCATCGGCGCGGGCGACGCAGATTTTGGCGCGGCGGGCGCGGCCATCGCCTCCACGCCGGAAGAAGTCTTCGCCGCCGCGGAGCTGATCGTGAAGGTGAAGGAGCCTCAGGCGCAGGAGCGCGCCCGGCTGCGCCCCGGGCAGGCGCTGTTCACCTACCTCCACCTCGCGCCGGACCCCGAACAGGTGCGGGACCTGCTCCGCAGCGGCGCAGTCGCGATCGCCTACGAGACCGTGAGCTCCCCGACGGGCGAGCTGCCCCTGCTCGCCCCCATGTCGGAGGTCGCCGGACGCATGGCCATACAGGTGGCGGCGCACTACCTCGAGCGCCCGAGCGGCGGCCGCGGTGTGCTCCTGTCGGGAGCGTCGGGCATCGCTCCGGCGCGGGTCGTCGTTCTGGGCGCCGGCGTCGTCGGCTCCAA
>DASSQD010000117.1:0-9154 GCA_035702665.1 Burkholderiales bacterium | reverse complement strand
CGTGCGCAGGGCCAGCGAGAGTTCTCGCATTTCGCGCGTGCCCGGAACATCCGACACAACGCAACGAGCCAGACATTGGCGGCAATCTCAGTGGTCTCCTTGACCCAAGTGAATTGCGCCTCCGGCCACGGCGTCCCATGGCAAATGGTTTCGGGCGGCTTGCCATCGTAGTACTGCATATAGGCGGGCAGCGAATGGCAACGTGGATAGAACACACCTGGGAGACTCGAACCAAAAACCCCATACAACTCGTCGGGCGTGTAGATGCGTACGGCCGGATTGACCTTAAGTATATGGTTCAGTCCGCTGGTGTGGTCACCGTGCCGATGAGAGATGGCGACGAAATCGAGCTTGTGTAAGTCAATACCAAGTGCCTCGGTATTCTCCGCGAACGTACGTGCATTGTTACCGGTGTCGAACAGAATGCGCTTTCCCTCGAACTCGACGAGCGCCGCAAATCCCCAATCTTTCCTCAAGCCGGTTCGCTTGCCGAATGAGTCGTGGAGGATAGTTATGCGATTGCCCGTCATGCGCGAGGCCTAACGTTCGCGTTGAACGGCGCGAGCAAGAGAGCGAAGCGACGCTTGCGAGCGTCCGCTTTCGAACGCGCTGTTAGCCGCGCCCTTTGGGATGGCGTGCAGCGTCGAGGGCAATGCCAACAAACAGCAGCGCGACGACAACCAGCAACACCGCGACTACGGTCTCCATGGCTATAGCTCCTTCAGTGATTGGATCTGGCGCTTAATGAGCCGATGCAAGAGAAAGATCCCCACACTCAACCCCGCTACGGCGATAACAGCAGCCCAGAGCAAAAGGGCAATGGCCTCACCGACGTGGGAGATGAGCCAACCGAACGTACTAATGTCGGTTACGACAAGAATCCCAAGCCAGACCTTCAGGTACGCGATTTCTTCCTTCGCGACATCCAAGTCGGACATGGTCGCCCCAGAGTCCGCTAATCGATTCGTCGGAAGGATACATCAGACTGGCGCAATGTGATGATCCGGGCGCGTGCTAACGTTATATATACGGAGCGTGTAAGGTTACACCCTAACCTTGCAAGGTACCCATATGCCATACCGTCATAGAGACTCCATGAGTCGCAAGTTGCGCGCGGCGCGCGAGGCTCGCGAGCGCAGGCGGCTAGAAGGCCCCGAGCCGCATTATCCGCGCGAGTTGCCGCGGTTGCGCCGCACGCTGGTCATTGTCGACTACGATTTCGGCAGGGTCGAGCATCGCATCGACTTGTACCGTACGCGGCGCATCGATTGCTACCGCGCGATGACCGACGGCGTGGAATGGAAGCGCAGCATCGGCTGGTCGAAGGTGCTTGCGGCGCTGCGGGTGAAATTTCCTCGGCTGCGGGCGCCCTGATGCGTCGTGTCAGGGTTTTCCCGACACGCTGCGGTCGATCGCGGCAGTTACCGCAATCGACGTTCAGCCGGGATTCGTCGCGGTGATGAACCAGGTCGATGACGGCGCCCAGACGCCGTTCGCGCGCACGAAGGGCGCGAGCGCTTCCTCGAGCGCGGCGACGACCTGGGGCTTGCGCTTTTCGCCTTCCTCGCCCGCGAAGCGGATGGCTTCGCCGGCGGGACCGAGCGCCATGGCGAACGCGATGGCGTCGTCGAGGTCGCGGCCGATGCAAATGTCGCAGTCGTAGCGCTCGAAGGCGATGCGCTCGAAGCCCGCGACGCGCAGCATGGTGCTGACCATGTCCGGGCCCGCCATCGAGAACGGTCCCGGGCCGCAGTGCACCTGGTCGGTTTCCTCATGCGAGACGAGCGGCACGATCTGCTTCACGCGCAACTCGGCCTCGTGCAGCCAGGGGTTGTCCTCGCGCCGCCGCCACACGATCTGCATGAAGCTGCCGCCGGGCTTGAGCGCGCGGCGCACGTTGCGCATCGCCGCGCCCGGCATCTCGAAGAACATGGTGCCGAAGCGCCCGAAGGCGTGGTCGTAGGGGCCGCGCAGGTCCTCGCCTTCCACGTCGCCGACGAAGAAGCGCGCGTTGCTCGCGCCCGCCTTGCGCGCTTCGCTCTCGGCCAGGCGGATGAAGTTCTCGGCGCAGTCGACGCCGACCGCTTCGCCTTTGCGGCCGACGCGCTTCGCCAGGCGCAGCGTGGTGTCGCCGAAGCCGCAGCCGACGTCGAGCACGCGCTCGCCCTCGCCGAAGCGGCAGCGCTCGAGGGCCGCGTCGCTGTGCTGCGACAGGCCCTCGACGAGGAGGTGCTTGAAGCGGACGAACTTCTCGAACAGGACGGTGTTCCAGGCCTCGACGATGACGCGGTTGCTGCCGTCCATGATCGCGGTCGAAGCCGGGAACGCCGGGCGCTACTCCGGCAGGGCGAGGCCGGACCCACCCATTTCGGCGGGGAAGTCCTTCAGCTTGGGGAGCCCGTCCTTCATGTGCAGCACGGTGTTCTCGTAGTTGACGTGAACGCCGGCATGATAAGGGAAATCCGGGATGGTGGCGGCGTAGACGTCGATCACCCCCCAGGTCGGGTGCTCGTTGAAGAGGTGGCCGCCGCAGGTCTTGCACCACTTGCGCAGGCTCCTCGGCGTCTTGCTGTAGGTGCCGATGTTGTCCGCGCCCTTCGTGACTCTCACGGCCTCGGGCTTCCACAGCGTGAAGGCGTTGACGGGGCTCGCCGACCAGCTGCGGCAGGAGTCGCAATGGCAATAGCCCATGACGGCGGGCGCGCCGGTGACGGCGATCTCGACGGCGCCGCAGAAGCAGCTCCCGTGGTAGCTGTGTTCCTTGTGCGCGTGATCGTGGTGCGCGTGGTCGTGGGAATGGAGGCGGTCCGGGGCTCCCATGGCGTGTTCCTTTCGCTTGGATTGAAGGAAAGGGAGTATCCGCGCCCCGTGTCCCGGCGTCTTCTCCGAAGCCCCGCGGTTCTTGCTCCGGACTCCGTAGCTACAGCTTGGGATCGGGACAGGGCAGCCCGAGCCGCACCGGCCCGTAAAGGCCGGCCTGCACGTCCCACACCAGGGCGACGTGCTGGGCCACCGCGTGCACGTCGCGCCAGGCGCGCTGCACCGGGTCCCCGGCGAGGAGCCCGCGGCCGCCGGTGAGCGGCATCAGGTTCTCCATCGCCCGGACGCACAGCTCCGCGGCGAAGCCCAGATCGAGGCGGCAGCGCGCGCGCTCGGACAGAGAAGGAATCGCGCCGGCGCGCGCGTCGCGGACGCAGGCCTCGAGCAACTGCAAGACCGTAGCGTCGGCGGCGTCGATGTGCGCGGCGACGCGGGCGAGTCGCAACTGCACGCTCTGCTGCTCGGCGAGCCTGACCTGGGCGGCCGACTTGCGCCCGGCAAGACCGCCGGCGACCGCGTCGAACGCGCCGCGGGCGGCGCCGAGCGCGGGGCCGATCAGCGTGAACGGGAAGGTCCCGAACACCGGCATGCGGTAGAGATAGCCCGGATTCACCGCCGACCCCGGGGTCGGGCCGCCTTTCAGGCGCTCGATCGCGACGACGCGGTGCGCCGGGACGAAGAGTTCTTCGACGACGATGTCGTTGCTGCCGGTCCCGGCGAGGCCCGATGCATACCATGTGTCCTCGATCCGCGCCAGCGCGAGCGGGACGAGGGCGAACCTCGCGTCGGGAATCATCAGTATCGCCCAGCGGCACAGATCGACGCCGCTCGAGAATTTCCACCGCCCGCTGAGCGCAACGCCTCCCGGCGCCGGCTCGGCCTTCGGATCGACGCCGAGGAAGGAAGTCGCGACGAGCGCCTCCGGATCCTTCGCCCAGACCTCGTCTTGCGCCTCGGGCGGGAACATGCCGAGAAGCCACGAATGCGAGGCGATGACGGAGAGCACCCAGGCGCTCGAAGCGCATCCCCGGCCGATCTCTACGGCGAGGCGCGTGTGCGTGCCGTAGTCCATCTCCAGTCCGCCGTAGCGCGACGGCTGCAGCACGCGGAAGAAGCCGGCGTCGGCGAATGCCCGCGCGGTGTCGTCGGCGATCCTCCTGCGCTCCTCGGTTTGCCGCGCGCGCGCCAGGAGATCCGGCGCCATCTCGCGCGCGAGCGCGACGAGATGCTCGGCGGAAGGAGTCGCGGACATCCGGGATTTCCTCGCTGCGAAGAAGCGGACGCGTTGCATTTAAGCCCGCAATACTTGTATAGTCAATCGAAACTATTCGAAGAAGCTCCGGCATGTCCAAGCGGGTTCCGGCGTCCATCACGGGTATCGACGCAGCGGTGTTCGGCGTCGTCGATCTGCGGGTGGCGGGCCGCTTCCTGGACGATTGGGGATTGGGCAGGCTGCGCTCGGGAAGGTCCGGCGCGGACTTCGCCTGTGCGGACCGCTCGGAAGTTTCGGTAAGGCCTCTCGATTCGCCGCGGCTTCCTCCGGCGGTCGAGGCGGGACCCACGCTGCGCGAGATCGTCTGGGGCGTCGGCGGCCGGCGTGCTCTCGACGCAATCGGGAGAAACCTGGCCCGGGACCGGACCGTCAGCGAGGATCCCGACGGCACGGTACACAGCACCGACGACACGGGACTCGCGATCGGCTTCCGCGTGACGCGGCGCAGGCCGCTGAAAGCACGTCCCGCCGCGTTCAACGCGCCGGGGTGCGCCGTGCGCGTCAACCGGGGCGCGCCGTACTACGAGCGCGCGCTGCCCCAGGAGATCAGCCACGTCGTTCTCGGAGTCCCGGACATCAGGGCGGTCGAACGCTTCTATTGCAAGCGCCTGGGGTTCCGCGTCTCGGACCGCTACGTCGGGCGAGCGGTGTTCTTGCGCGCGTCGCCCGCGGGCAATCACCATCATCTTTTCGTGCTGAACAGCGCCGACCGCAAGGTCCATTTCAACCACATTGCCTTCAAGGTGCGCGACATCCACGAGGTGATCGGCGGCGGGCAGGCGCTCGCCGCGCGCGGCTGGGAGACGCACGCGGGTCCGGGGCGGCATTACCCGTCGTCGGCGTGCTTCTGGTATTTCAAGAGCCCTCTGGGCGGGGCGGCGGAATACGCGGCCGACGAGGACATGGTGACGGCGAGATGGCGCCCGCGCCGCTTCGTCATGTCTCCGGAGAAGTTCTCCGAGTGGCGCTTCAACGCGCCGGCGGCGGGGGGCCTCGCGGGCGCCGCCATCGCCAACAGCCGCAGCGCCTAGCCGCGCCCGGGATGCGCGAGAGCTCCGCCGCCGTCCTCTCGCTGAAGAATGTGTCCGTCGCGTTCGGCAACGCGGCGGCGCGGCCGGTCCTCTCCGGAATCTCCTTCGACGTCGCCGACGGCGAGTTCCTCTGCGTGGTCGGTCCCTCGGGCTGCGGAAAGACGACGCTCATCCGCCTGCTCGCGGGGCTGCTCGCCCCCTCCGGCGGGGAAATCCTGTTCGGAGGGCGGCCGCTCGGCGGCACCTCGCGCGACCGGGCGATCATCTTCCAGGACTACTCGAAGGCGCTGCTGCCGTGGCGCACGGTCGCCGGGAACATCGCGCTCAGCCTCGAGGCCGCGGGAGTCGGGGAGCCCGAGAGAGGAAGACGCATCGAGACGCTGCTCGCGAAGATGAGGCTGTCGCACGCCGCGTCGCACTATCCCAGCGAGCTCTCCGGCGGCATGCAGCAGCGCGTCCAGATCGCGCGCTGCCTCGCCCAGCAGCCGAGGCTGCTCCTGATGGACGAGCCCTTCGGGGCGCTCGACGCGATCACCCGCCAGACCCTGCAGGACGAGATCGCGCGGCTCGTCGCCGAGGAGCGCACGACGGTGGTCTTCATCACTCACGACCTCGAGGAGGCGATCTACCTGGGCGACCGCGTGATCGTGCTGCAGTCCAACCCGGGGCGCATCGCCGAGATGATCGCCGTGGAGATACCGCGGCCGCGCAACCAGCTCGACACGCGCGAGGACAAGCGCTTCCTCGAGCACCGTCACCGGCTTTTCGGACTGCTGCAGGGGCGCTGACCAGTGAAGCGGATCCTGCGCGGCGCCGCGATTCCGATCCTGATCCTCCTCCTGTGGGAGGCGGGAAGCCGCGCGGGGCTGCTTCCGATGGACACGGTATCGCGCCCCTCGCACGTCGCCGCGGCGCTCGTGGGGGCGCTCGCCGACGGCTCGATCCTGCGCGCGACCTGGCAGACCGTCGAGGCCGCCCTGCTCGGCTTCGCGATCGCCGCCGCCGCGGGCGTGCTCGTCGGCGTGATTCTCGGGCTGTCGCCGCTGCTGGAGCGCACCGTCGGACCCTCGATCGAGGCGCTGCGCCCGGTCCCCGCCGTGGCGCTCACGCCCCTGACGCTGCTTCTCTTCGGGTTCGGGCTGAGGATGGAAGCGGCGGTCGTCGCCTTCGCCTGCGTCTGGCCGGTCCTGCTCGTCACGGTCGCGGCGGTGCGCGGCATCGAGCCGCGGCTGCTCGAGGTGGCGCAGGCGCTGCGGCTCTCCTTCCCCTCGCGGCTTCGCAAGATCATCCTTCCGGCCGCGATCGGACGCGTCGTAGTCGGCCTGCGCGTGGCCCTCGGCATCTCGCTCATCGTCGCGGTCACGGTCGAGATCGTCATGAACCCGCGCGGGCTGGGCTACGGCATGATCGTCGCGTCCCAATCCCTGAAGCCGGAGCTCATGTACGCGCAGCTCCTGTGGCTGGGGTTTCTCGGCTGGGGTTTGAACGCGCTGCTGACGCGCGCCCTCGGGCGGTGGCACGGCGCCTTCGGGCCGGGGATGCAGCCGTGAAGCGGCTTTTGCGGGCGTCCGGGGCGACGCTCTTCGCCGGGGCGCTGCTCCTCCTGTGGCAGGCGCTCGCGGACCGTCAATTCATCTCTCCGGTATTCTTTCCCCCGCCCTCGCGCACGCTCGGCGAGCTCTGGCACCAGGTCGCGCAGGGGCAGATCTGGGCTCCGCTGGCGGCCACCGGCTACCGGATGTTCTGCGGCTGGGCGCTCGCCTCGCTCGCCGGCGTGGCCGTCGGCGCGGCGATCGGGTTCTCGCGCGCGGCGCGCGAGGTGCTCGAGCCGCTGCTCGAGTTCATGCGGCCGCTGCCCGCCTCCGCGGTCGTTCCGGTGGCGATCCTGTTCCTCGGGTTCAGCAACGCGATGACGGTCGCGGTCATCGCCTTCGGGGCCGTGTGGCCGGTGCTGCTCGGCAGCCTCCACGGCTTCGCCTCGATCGAGCCGCAGCTGGCGGACGTCGCGGCGGCCTTGAGGCTGTCGCGCGCGCAGGCGTTCGTGAAGATCGCCGTGCCGAACGCGCTCCCCGACATCCTCGCGGGCGCGAGGGTGGGCCTCGCCATCTCCCTCATCCTCGCCGTGGTGACCGAGATGCAGGCCTCGCAGACGGGGCTCGGCCAGAATATACTGCTCGCGCAGCGCTCGTTCCGCGGCCCGGAGCTGTACGCCGGCGTCGTGACGCTGGGGATCGTGGGCTTCGCGATCAACCACGCGATCATGCTGCTCGAGCGGCGGCTGCTGCGCTGGCGCGGCGCGCCGGCATAGAAACCCTGAGGAGGGATCTCGCCATGAATCGCATCGTTCTTGCCGCATGCCTGTGGGCGCTCGCGGCCTTCCCGGCCTGGGCGCAGCAGCCCAAGGCGAACATCGGCTACATCGGCGCGGCCGATTTCACCCCGCTGTTCGTCGCCAAGGACAAGGGCTTCTTCGACAAGCACGGGCTGGACGCGACGCTCACGCGAGCCCAGATCGCGCCCAACGTCGGCCCGGCCATCATCTCGGGGGACCTGCAGATCGGAATGGGAACCGCGCCCAACCTGCTGCACGCCGCCGAAGGCGGGCTGCCGCTCGTGGCCGTCGCGGGAGCCTCGCGCATGAAGAAGGGCAACCCCATCGCCGGTCTGGTCGGCCGCAGCGGCGCCGCGATCAAGACGGCAACCGACCTGCGCGGCAAGACGATCGCGAGCCCCGGCCTCAACACCATGCTCACCGAGATGCTCGAGAAGTGGCTGCACGACCACAAGGTCGCGCGCGGCGAGTACACGATGGTCGAGGTGGTGTTCCCGCAGCAGTACGACATGCTGAAGAGCGGCAGGGTCGACGCCGCGATCACCATCGAGCCCTTCCGCACGAAGATGATCTCCGACGGAACGGGGTTCAACGTCGCCGACTACGTCGGCGAGGTCAACCCCGACCTGCTGGCCGTGCTGTGGATGGCAAGGAGGGACTGGGCCGAGGCGAATCCCAAGGCGGTGCAGGCGTTCCGGGCCGCGTACGCGGAGGCGATCCAGTGGTGCGCGAAGAACCCCGAGGAGTCGAAGAAGATCCAGGCGAAGTACCTCGGCTTCGCCTCCCCGGTCCTGCCGGACTACGGCGTCGAGGTGAAGCTCTCCGACGTCGAGTTCTTCGAGAAGGTCGAGCGCGAGCTGGGCAAGCTGCGCGGGCCGGTGGACGTCAGCAAGCTGGTGTGGAAGTAGCTAGCCGGTTCCCTTGCACTTGTTCCGGAACAGCTCGAGCGGGATGTCGCCGAGGCCGCCGATCCGGTCGCCTGAATAGGTCATCGACATTCGCATCGTGGCCGGCGAGCCCGTGAAGAAGATGACGATTCCGTCGCCGTAGCTTTTCCTCGCGCTCGGGTAGTAGCTCGACGACTTGTACTCGTCGCCGACGTTGTAGTAGATCGTCACGTTGGGGTCCTTCTTCAGGAACTCCCTGATGATCGCCCTCATCCGGCCGTCCGGGGCGCGCTCGTACCTCGCCAGGGCGATCACGCTGGATTTCTTGATCTGCTCGTCTATCCCCAGTTCGTGGAACGGTTTTCCCGGTTCGACCGCTCCTGCGGCCTCCGATTCACTCGGAGGCGCGGGTCTGCCGCGTTCGGACAGATGTTTGTTGGCTTCCCTCTCGATGCGCGAGGCGAACATCGGCGTGATCGCGTAGGCGGCCAGGTACCACACGGCGACGAACGAGATGGCGAAGCCGCCGCCAAAGACCAGGCCTTCAGCGAATTTCTTGAGCATGCTCACTCGGCTCCGCACAATGGTGCATAACGTGGCGCTCAGCGGCGCGCGCTCGAGCGAGTCCGCTGCGGCAGCGAGTCATAGGCCATGCGTCACCTAGCGTTGCTGTAGTAGAGGCAGTAGATCTGACGGAAGTTCTCGAAGTCCCTTTTCACGCTCGCGGCCTGAGTTGGTGCTCTTAACGCAGCCAATTCCACCTTGGCCTTTAGAATAGTGATCTGTTGCCACATAAGCACGTCCTGCACGG
>DASSQD010000116.1:0-13723 GCA_035702665.1 Burkholderiales bacterium | reverse complement strand
GATCTCGATCCGCGTGTCTCCCATCGTCAGCCAGGTGTAGACCGGGCCGTTGAAGGTGTTGCCGTTCAGGACATCGACGAAGACGATGGTCGAGCAGACAAAGGACCCCAGCACCGAAAGGATCGTCACCCAGTGCGCGCCGGCGCGGCCGACCGCCCTGCCCCCGAGCCCCGCGACGATCGCGCCCGCGAGCGGCGCGAGGGGCACGAGGAGATAGAGCTGCAGGTCGCTCATTTCAGTTTCCTCTTCAGCCTTTCAGGTTGTCGAGATCTTCGACGTCGATCGTCTGCAGGTTGCGGAACAGCACCACCAGGATCGCCAGGCCGATCGCCGACTCGGCCGCGGCCACGGTGAGGATGAAGAACACGAACACCTGGCCGGCGGTATCGCCGAGGAAATGCGAGAAGGCGATGAAGTTCATGTTCACGGCGAGCAGCATCAGCTCGATCGCCATGAGCAGGATGATGACGTTCTTCCGGTTCAGGAAGATCCCGACGATGCTGATCGCGAACAGCACCGCGCCGAGAATCAGGAAATGCGACAGCGAAAGCAGGATGAGCCTCCCTCTTCCTCTTCAGTCCTTCTTCTCGGCCGGCATGGCCACCAGCCGCACGCGCTCGCTGCGCCGCACGGCGATCTGGCGCACCGGGTCCTGGTACTTGGTGTCCTTGCGCTTCCTGAGCGTGAGCGCGATCGCGACGACGATCGCGACGAGCAGCAGCACCGCGGCGAGCTCGAGCGGGTACGCGTAGTCCGTATACAGCAGGCGCCCCAGCTCCTTGGTGTTGCTGTAGGCCGCGCCCGGGTCCTTCGGTCCGGGCAGCGCGCCCAGCCCGAAGTAGTTCCCCTTCAGCACCAGGACCATCTCTATCACCATGACGAGCGCCACGGCGGCGCCCAGCGGCAGGTAGCTCCAGAAGCCCTCGCGCATGCGCTCGAGGTTGACGTCCAGCATCATGACCACGAACAGGAACAGCACCATCACCGCGCCGACGTACACGAGCACCAGCGCGATCGCGAGGAACTCCGCGCGCAGCAGCATCCACAGCGCCGCCGCGGTGAAGAAGGAGAGCACCAGGAACAGCGCCGAGTGCACCGGGTTGCGCGCGGTGATGACGCACACCGCGGCGGTCACCAGCACGAAGGCGAAGAACCAGAAGACGGCGGTCTCGAACATGGGCTAGCGATACGCGGCGTCCGCGGCGCGGTCGCGGGCGATCTGTTCCTCGTAGCGGTCGCCGACCGCCAGCAGCATCTCCTTGGTGTAGTACAGGTCGCCGCGCTTCTCGCCGTGGTACTCGAGGATGCTGGTCTCGACGATCGAGTCGACCGGGCAGGATTCCTCGCACAGCCCGCAGAAGATGCACTTGGTGAGGTCGATGTCGTAGCGCGTCGTGCGCCGGGTGCCGTCGGACCGCTGCTCGGACTCGATCGTGATCGCCAGCGCCGGGCACACGGCTTCGCACAGCTTGCAGGCGATGCAGCGCTCCTCGCCGTTGGGGTAGCGGCGCAGCGCATGCAGTCCGCGGAAGCGCGGGCTGACCGGCGTCTTCTCCTCGGGAAACTGGATGGTGATCTTGCGCCGGAACAAGTGGCGGCCGGTGAGCAGCATGCCTTTCACCAGCTCGAAGAGCAGGAAGGCGCCGAAGAAGTTCTTGATCTTTTCGATCATTTACGCATCCGGCTTCCAGATATTCCAGGGCGTCTGCATCCACACGGCGATCACCACCAGCCAGACGAGGGTCGCGGGGATGAACACCTTCCAGCCCAGCCGCATGATCTGGTCGTAGCGGTAGCGGGGGAAGGTCGCGCGGAACCACAGGAACAGCGACACCATGAAGAACACCTTGGCGAACAGCCAGGCGAACGGCGGTATCGCGCTCAGTACAGGTGCGTCCCACAACGGGGCCCAGCCGCCCAGGAACATGACGGTGGCGAGCGTCGACACCAGGATCATGTTGGCGTACTCGCCGAGGAAGAACAGCGCGAAGGTCATCCCCGAGTACTCGACGTGGAAGCCGGCGACGATCTCGGATTCCCCTTCGGCTACGTCGAAGGGCGCGCGGTTGGTCTCGGCGATGCCCGAGATGAAATAGACGAGGAACATGGGAAAGAGCGGCAGCCAGTTCCACGAGAGCAAATTGAGCCCCTTGTGCGCGAAGTAGCCGCGGTTCTGGCCTGCGACGATGTCGGTGAGGTTCAGGCTCTGCGACACCATCAGGACGGACACCAGCGCGAAGCCCATCGCGATCTCGTAGGCGACGATCTGCGCCGCCGAGCGCATGGCGCCAAGGAAGGCGTATTTGGAGTTGGAAGCCCAACCGGCGATGATCACGCCGTACACGCCCATCGACGTGATCGCCATCACGTACAGCAGCCCGGCGTTCACGTCGGCGAGCACCGCCTCCGGAGCGAAGGGAATCACCGCCCAGGCCGCGAGGGCGGGCATGAGCGTCAGCATCGGCGCGGTGACGAACAGGAACTTGTTCGCCCCGGCCGGGACGATCAGCTCCTTGAACATCAGCTTGATCGCGTCGGCGATCGGCTGCAGCAGGCCCAGCGGGCCGACGCGGTTCGGCCCGATGCGGATCTGCATCCAGCCGATGAGCTTCCTCTCCCACAGCGTGAGATAGGCGACCAGGCCGAAGAGCGGCAGCACGATGCACAGGATCAGGATGGTGTTCTTCACCAGCGTCCACACCGGCGGTCCCCACTGGGGCCCGAGCCACGCCGTCCACATGCCTGCCCAGGTGTCGAAGACGTCCTTCACGACGCTCATGCGCGCTCCAGCGTGACCGTGCCGAACATCGGGCCCAGGCCCGCGGTGTGGCGGTGCGCGGCGGCGAGGCGCACGCACCCGCCCGGGAGCCGCGCATCGATCCCCACCTCGACGGTGGCGCTGCCGTCCTCCTGCCGGACCTTGATCCGCTCGCCCGCCTTCACCCCGAGGCGCTCGGCGAGCGCCGGCGCGAGCCAGGCCCGCGGCGGCAGCGCGTCGCGCGTCCTCTGCAGCGAGCCCGCGCGGCGCACGATCGGGTCGCCGAAATAGATCGGGACATCGGCGATGCGCTCCAGGCCGTCGCCGGGCGCCGGGCTTGACTCGATTTTCAGCGTGAAGCCGTCAAGGCGGTTGGCCAGCCTGGCCGCGACGGCGTCCGGCCTGCACACCTCGTCGCGTATCGCCTCGGTCGACTCGTGATCGAAGCCGGGCAGGCTCATGAGGTTGCCGAGCACGCGCAGGACCTTCCACGCGGGCCGGGCGTCGCCCAGCGGCTTCACGACGGCGTTGAAGCTCTGCATCCGTCCCTCGCAGTTGACGAACGTGCCGGAGGTCTCGCTGAACGGCGTGACCGGCAGCAGCACGTCGGCGTAGTCGGCGGCGAAGCTGCGGTACGCGGCGAGCGCGACGACCAGGTCCGCGGCCGCCATCGCCTTGGTGGCCGTCTTCGGATCGGCGCAGTCGAAATCGGGCTCGGCGTGCAGGAGGATGTAAGCGCGGCGCGGCTGCGCGAGCATCGTCCTCGCGTTCAGGCCGCCGCTCGCAGGAACGCAGCCCGCGAGGTAGCCGCCGACGCTGTTCGCCGCCTCGCCGAGGAAGCCGAATTTCCCGCCGAGCAGGCCCGCCAGCTCCTGCGCGAGCAGCTGCAGCTGCGCGGCCCGCGGATGCTGGACGGCGAAATTGCCGAGGAGCACGGCGACGTTCGCGCCCGAGGCGAGGCTCGCGGCGACGGCCTTCGCGTCGTCCCGCGCCTTCACGCCGCCGAGGGCGGCCGGCGCCGGCATGCCCTTCGCCTCGGCGACCGCTCCGACGATCTGCGCGAGGACTTCCGGCAGCTCCCGCGGCGGCACGATCGCCTTGTGGGCGACCGGCATGAGCAGGTCGTCGTCCGTGCTGTGCAGGAGGCTGATCCGGGTCTGGCGCTTGGCCATCTGCCGCAGGCGCGCGGTGAGCAAGGGATGGTCCTTGCGCACGAAGGACCCGACCAGAAGCACCCGGTCGGCCTGCTCGAGCTCGGCGAGCGTCATCCCCAGCCAGGGGATGCCCGCGCGCCTGCCGTCGGCCGAGAAATCCGACTGGCGCAGGCGGTGGTCGACGTTGTCGCCGCCCATCGCGCGCACGAGCTTGGCGAGCAGCGCCATCTCCTCCAGGGTCGAATGCGGGCTCGCGAGCGCGCCGATCTCCTTCGGATCGTACTTGAAGCGCGTCTCCGACAGGCCGCGCGCGACGTGCTCGAGCGCGCCCTGCCAGTCGACCTCGCGCCAGTGGCCGTCCTGCTTGATCATGGGCTTGGCGAGGCGCTCCTCGGAATTGAGGCCCTCGTAGGCGAAGCGATCGCGGTCCGAGAGCCAGCACTGGTTGATTTCCTCGTTCTCCAGCGGCAGCACGCGCATCACGCGGTTCTGCTTCACCTGCACGACGAGGTTGGAGCCGAGGCTGTCGTGCGGGCTGACCGATTTTCTCCGCGACAGCTCCCAGGTGCGGGCGGCGTAGCGGAACGGCTTGGAGGTCAGCGCGCCCACCGGGCACAGGTCGATCATGTTGCCCGAGAGCTCGGAGTCGACCGTCTTGCCAACGAAAGCGATGATCTCCGCGTGCTCGCCGCGGCCGATCATGCCGAGTTCCATGACGCCCGCGTGCTCCTGCCCGTAGCGCACGCAGCGCGTGCAGTGGATGCAGCGGGTCATGTCGGTGGAGATGAGCGGCCCCAGGTTCTTGTTGAGCACCACGCGCTTCGGCTCCGCGTAGCGGGACGCGCTCTTGCCGTAGCCGACCGCGAGGTCCTGCAGCTGGCACTCCCCGCCCTGGTCGCAGATCGGGCAGTCGAGCGGATGGTTGATGAGGAGCAGCTCCATCACGCCTTCCTGCGCCTGCCTGGCGTAGTCGGAGTGCGTCGACACCTTCATGCCGTCGGTGACGGGCGTCGCGCACGCCGGCAGGGGCTTGGGCGCCTTCTCCACCTGCACCAGGCACATACGGCAGTTGGCGGCGATCGAGAGCTTCTTGTGGTAGCAGAAGTGCGGGATGTAGATCCCCAGGCCGTTCGCGGCCTCCATCACGGTCGCGCCGTTGCGGACTTCGGTCTCTCTGCCGTCGATGGTGACTTTGGGCATGTCAGGCGGCCGCGCGCTGCGGCAGGCCGGGCGAGGTCGAGTAGCCGGGCTCGGCCACCAGGCAGCGCTTATGGTCGATGTGGTGCTGGAACTCGGACCGGAAGTGCTGGATGAAGCTCTTCACCGGCAGCGCCGCGGCGTCCCCGAGCGCGCAGATCGTCCGCCCGGCGATGTTGTCGGCGACGTTGACCAGCAGATCGAGGTCCTCGTTCCTGCCTTGGCCGTGCTCGATGCGATTCACCATGCGGTACAGCCAGCCGGTGCCCTCGCGGCAGGGCGTGCACTGGCCGCAGGACTCCTCGAAGTAGAAATACGACAGGCGCTCGAGCGCCTTCACCATGCAGGTGGTCTCGTCCATCACGATCACCGCGCCCGAGCCGAGCATCGAGCCGGCTTTCGCGATCGAGTCGTAATCCATGTCGGTCTTCATCATGATGTCGGCGGGCAGCACCGGCATCGACGAGCCGCCGGGAATGACCGCCTTCAGCGTCCTGCCGCCGCGCATGCCGCCGGCCATCTCGAGCAGCTTGGCGAACGGCGTGCCGAGCTTCACTTCGTAGTTGCCGGGGCGGGCGACGTGGCCGGTCACCGAGAAGATCTTGGTGCCGCCGTTGTTCGGCCGGCCGAGCGCGAGGAAGGCGTCGGCGCCATGGTTGACGATCCACGGCACCGTGGCGAAAGTCTCGGTGTTGTTGATCGTGGTCGGCTTGCCGTACAGGCCGTAGCTCGCCGGGAAAGGCGGCTTGAAGCGCGGCAGGCCCTTCTTGCCCTCGAGCGACTCGAGGAGCGCCGTCTCCTCGCCGCAGATGTAGGCGCCGTAGCCGTGGTGGTTGTACAGCTCGAAGGAGAAGCCGCTGCCCAGGATGTTCTTGCCGATGAAGCCGGCGGCGCGCGCCTCGGCGAGCGCTTCCTCGCAGCGCTCGTACACGTCCCAGATCTCCCCGTGGACGTAGTTGTAGCCTACGCCGATTCCCATCGCGTACGCGCCGATCGCCATGCCCTCGATGAGCGAATGAGGGTTGTAGCGCAGGATGTCGCGGTCCTTGAAAGTGCCGGGCTCGCCTTCGTCGGAGTTGCACACCAGGTACTTGGCGCCGGGAAACTGGCGCGGCATGAAGCTCCACTTGAGGCCGGTCGGGAAACCCGCGCCGCCGCGGCCGCGCAGCGACGACTTCTTGATCTCGGCCACGAGGGTCTCGGGCGGGATCTTCTCGGCGAGGACTTTCTTCAGCGCCGAGTAGCCGCCGCGCTTGGCGTAGTCGGCGAGGCGCCAGTTGCTCCCGTCCAGGCCCTTGAGGACGATCGCGTCGGGTCCGTAGTCGAGCGCGGGCATTACTTGAGCTCCCGAATCCAGCCGTCTATCTTCTCGGGCGTCATGAACGACAGCATGGTCTTGTTGTTGACCAGCATCACCGGCGCGTCCCCGCAAGCCCCGAAGCACTCGCCCTCCTTCAGGGTGAAGCGGCCGTCGGCGGTGGTCTCGTTCCAGTCGATCCCGAGCTTCTTCTTGAGGTGCTCGGCGGCGTAGTCGGCTCCGGACAAGGCGCACGGAAGATTGGTGCAGATGCAGAGCTTGTACTTGCCGGGCTTTTTCAGGTCGTACATCGCGTAGAAGCTCGCGACCTCGTAGACCGCGATCGGCGGCATGCCGAGATAGCCCGCGACGAAATCCATCACCTCGGTCGACAGATGGCCCTTCTCGTCCTGAGCGACGGTGAGCGCCGCCATCACCGCCGACTGCTTCTGCTCGGGCGGATACTTGGCGGCCGCCTCGTCGATCTTCTTCAGGGATTCGGGCCTCAGTATCGTTGAGCTCATCAGCGGTCGATCTCCCCAAAGACGATATCCTGCGTCCCGATGATCGCGACGACGTCGGCGAGCATGTGGCCCTTCGCCATCTCGGAAAGCGCGGCGAGGTGCGGATAGCCGGCCGCGCGGATTTTCAGGCGGTAGGGCTTGTTCGCGCCGTCGGAAACCAGATAGATCCCGAATTCGCCCTTGGGATGCTCGACCGCGGCATACGCCTCGCCGGGCGGCACGTGGATGCCCTCGGTGAAGAGCTTGAAGTGGTGGATCAACTCCTCCATGTTGCTCTTCATCTCGACGCGCGTCGGCGGCGCGATCTTGTGGTTGTCGGTGATCACCGGGCCCGGATGCTGTCGCAGCCACGCTACGCACTGGCGCACGATGCGGTTCGACTGTCGCATCTCCTCGATGCGCACCAGATACCGGTCGTAGCAGTCGCCGTTCACCCCCACGGGGATATCGAATTCCATCTTGTCGTAGACGGCGTAGGGCTGCTTCTTCCTCAGGTCCCACTCGACCCCCGAGCCGCGCAGCATCGGGCCGGTGAACCCGAGCGCGAGGGCGCGCTCGGGCGAGACGACGCCGATGCCCACCGTCCTCTGCTTCCAGATGCGGTTGTCGGTGAGCAGCGTCTCGTACTCGTCGACGTATTTCGGGAAGCGGTCGGTGAAGTCCTCGATGAAGTCGAGGAGCGACCCCTGCCGGTTGGCGTTCAGCTTCCTCAGGTCCGCGGCATTCTTGTACATCGACGCGCGGTACTGCGGCATCGTCTCGGGCAGGTC
Source organism: Burkholderiales bacterium (assembly GCA_035702665.1). Taxonomy (GTDB): domain Bacteria; phylum Pseudomonadota; class Gammaproteobacteria; order Burkholderiales; family SG8-39; genus VBDM01. The sequence goes on along the minus strand of DASSQD010000116.1, from coordinate 6,023 downwards.
GCGATAGACCCCGCCCGGCCGGTAGTAGGCCGCGTGCATGCGTGCGCCCGATACCGCCTCGTAGCAGTCCATCAGGTCCTCGCGCTCGCGGAAGCAGTACAGGAACACCGTCATCGCGCCGATGTCCAGGCCGTGCGCGCCCAGCCACAGCAGGTGGTTGAGGATGCGCGTGATCTCGTCGAACATCACGCGGATGTACTGCGCCCGGACCGGCACCTCGACGCCGAGCAGGCGCTCGACCGCCATGCAGTACGCGTGCTCGTTCGAGAGCATCGACACGTAGTCGAGCCGGTCCATGTAGGGCAGCGCCTGAACGTACGTCTTGTGCTCGGCGAGCTTCTCGGTAGCGCGATGCAGCAGGCCGATGTGCGGGTCGGCGCGCATGATCACCTCGCCGTCCAGCTCGAGCACCAGGCGCAGCACGCCGTGCGCCGCGGGGTGCTGCGGGCCGAAGTTGAGCGTGTAGTTGCGGATCTCGGCCATATCAGTGCTTTGCGCCGAGGTCGCCGTACTCGTCCTCGCGGATGATGCGCGGCGTGATCTCGCGCGGCTCAATCGTCACCGGCTGGTAGATGACGCGCTTCTGCTCCGGGTCGTAGCGCATCTCGACGTTGCCCGAGAGCGGGAAGTCCTTGCGGAAGGGATGGCCGATGAAGCCGTAGTCGGTGAGGATGCGCCTCAGGTCCTCGTGCCCGGTGAACATGATGCCGAAGAAGTCGAAGGCTTCGCGCTCGTACCAGTTGGCGTTGGGCCAGATACCGGTGAGCGAGTCCACCACGGGAAACCCGTCGTCGGCGGCGAACACCCGCAGGCGCAGCCGCCGGTTGTGCGCGAGCGAGAGCAGATGCGAAACGATCGCGAAGCGCCGCCCTTCCCTGGCGCCCTCGCCGTAGCCGGAGTAGTCGACGCCGCAAAGGTCGATGAGCTGCTCGAAGCGGGTGGAGGGATCGTCGCGCAGCCACTTGGCGGTCGCGACGTAGTCTTTTGCGTCGACCACCAGGGTCAGCTCGCCGAACGCCTCGGTGAGAGACACGACCTTGCCGCCGAGTCCGGAAGCGAGAGCGCCCTTCAGTTGTTCGAGCTTCGCGGGCATCTTCAGCGCGCGATGGTGTTCGTCCGCTTGATCTTGTTCTGCAGCTGAACTATGCCGTAGAGCAGGGCTTCGGCGGTCGGCGGGCAGCCCGGCACGTAGACGTCGACCGGCACGATGCGGTCGCAGCCGCGCACCACCGAGTAGGAGTAATGGTAGTAGCCTCCGCCGTTCGCGCACGAGCCCATCGAGATCACCCAGCGCGGCTCGGCCATCTGGTCGTACACCTTGCGCAGCGCCGGCGCCATCTTGTTGCACAACGTGCCCGCGACGATCATCACGTCGGACTGCCTCGGGCTCGGCCGGAACACGACGCCGAAGCGGTCGAGGTCGTAGCGCGCCGCGCCCGCGTGCATCATCTCCACCGCGCAGCAGGCGAGGCCGAAGGTCATCGGCCAGAGCGATCCGGTGCGCGTCCAGTTGATCAGGTTGTCGAGGGTGGTGGTGGCGAAGCCTTCCTCGAGAATGCCTTCGATGCTCATCTCATTCCCACTCGAGCGCGCCCTTCATCCACTCGTAGACGAAGCCCACGACGAGGATGAGAAGGAAGATCATCATCGACCAGAAGCCGAAGCTCCCGATCTCGTTGAGCGTCACCGCCCAGGGAAACAGGAACGCGATCTCCAGGTCGAACAGGATGAACAGGATCGCGACGAGGTAGTAGCGCACGTCGAACTTCATGCGCGCGTCCTCGAACGCCTCGAACCCGCATTCGTACGGCGACAGCTTCTCGCTGTCGGGGCGGTGCGGCCCCAGAACCGCGCCGATGGCGACCATGATGCCGCCGAACACGAGCGCGATCGCGACGAACAGCAGGACCGGAAAATAGTTTTCCAGCATCTCTCAAAGTCGGGGACCTGGGCCGGAAAGACCTCCCCTTCCGATCCAAGTCCCCTTAGTTTGGTGCCGACGGAGAGATTTGAACTCTCACGGCTTTCGCCACCGCCCCCTCAAGACGGCGTGTCTACCAATTTCACCACGTCGGCGTGAGCGGTCTGATGGAGTGCGTCGATCCGGATAATTTTACTACTTCGGCACCTCGTTTGCTTTCGATTTCTCGGCGTCCTGAGGGGCCTTGGCCGCGTCGGGCGCCGGCGCCGCTGGCGCTTCCGGCAGCTTGGGCTGCTCCCTGACCGTGTCGATCACGCCCCCGCCCGCGCGCGGCTTGTGCGTCACGAGGTAAGCGAGCACGAAGGTCGTCAGGAAAAAGACGACCGCCAGGACGGCGGTGGTGCGCGAGAGGAAATTCGCCGAGCCGCTCGCGCCGAAGAGGCTGCCGGAGGCGCCGCTGCCGAAGGCGGCGCCGACGTCCGCTCCCTTGCCGTGCTGGAGCAGGACGAGGCCGATGATGCACAGGGCGACGACGACGTCGACGACGAGAATCAGCGTGAACCAGAAATCCATGTTCCTTCCTTTCAGATCATATTCTCATGCGCGGCGCGCCGCCGCGCAGATCGCGATGAAATCCGGAGCCGAGAGCGACGCGCCGCCGATCAGGCCCCCGTCGATGTCGGGCATCGCGAACAGCTCCTTCGCGTTGGCCGCCTTGACGCTGCCCCCGTAGAGGATCGTCAGGCTCAGGGCCAAGGCCTTGTCGTGCGCCGCCAGGCGCTTGCGCACGAATGCGTGCACGTCCTGCGCCTGCTGCGGCGTCGCGTTCCTGCCGGTGCCGATCGCCCACACCGGTTCGTACGCGAGCACCGCGTCCGCGAGAGCCCCCGCTCCGGCCGCGGCGACCGCCGCGTCGAGCTGGCGCGCCACGACGCTCTCGGTCTCGCCGCGTTCGCGCTGCTCGAGGGTCTCCCCGACGCACAGGATCGGCGTGAGCCCCGAGCGCCGCGCCGCCACGAACTTCGCCGCCACGCGCGCGTCGTCCTCGCCGTAGAGGCTGCGCCGCTCGGAATGGCCGACGATCGCGTAGCGGCAGCCGAACTCCTTCAGCATCGCGCCCGACACTTCGCCGGTGTACGCCCCCGCGTCGTGCTCGGACAGGTTCTGCGCGCCCCAGGCGATGGCGCTGCCCGCGAGTGCGCTCGACACCTGCCCGAGATACGGAAACGGAACACACACCGCGTGTTGTACGCCGCCGGAATTCGCCAGACCCGCCTTGAGCGCGTCGAGCAGGCCCGCGTTGGCGCGCAGGCTGCCGTGCATCTTCCAGTTGCCTGCCACGAACCGCGCGCGCATCCCGACCCGAACCCGCCGAAAGACGGCAATTCTAGCGGAAATTCATGATCTTGCCGACGTGTTTCTACGCGGCCTGCTGAACCGCCTCGGCGATCTTCTTCGCGAGGCTCCTCACCGCCGCGTCGTCCTTGCCCTCGACCATCACGCGCAGCACCGGCTCGGTTCCGGACGGGCGGAGCAGCACCCGGCCGTTCGCGCCCAGCGCCTTTTCGGCTTCTTCCTTGGCCTTCGCGATCGCGGGCTTCTTCTGCCAGTCGAACCCCGTCGGCACCTTGACGTTCACGAGCTCCTGCGGGTACAGCGTCAGTCCGCCGCACAGCTCCGCGAGCGTGGTCGCGTTCGCCCGGACCGCCGACAGGACCTGCAGCGCCGAGACGATGCCGTCGCCCGTGGTGTGCTTGTCGAGGCAGATGATGTGACCGGAGTTCTCGCCGCCGAGCTGCCAGGACTTCTCCTGCAGCATCTCGAGCACGTAGCGGTCGCCGACCTTGGCGCGGGCGAAAGCGACGTTCATCTTCTCCAGCGCGCGCTCGAGCGCGAGGTTGGTCATGAGCGTCCCCGCGACGCCCTTCAGGCCGCCGTCCTTGGCGCGCTCGCGCGCGATGACGTAGAGCAGCTCGTCGCCGTCGTAGAGCCTGCCCCCGCCGTCGCAAACCAGCACGCGGTCGCCGTCGCCGTCGAGCGCGATCCCGAGGTCGGCTTTGTGTCCGAGCACGGCTTTCTTGAGCGCTTCGGGATGGACCGTGCCGGCCTTGCTGTTGATGTTGAAGCCGTCGGGGTGCACGCCGATGGTCTCGACGTCGGCGCCGAGCTCGTGGAACACGTGCGGGGCGACCTGGTAGGTCGCGCCGTGCGCGCAATCGACGACGATCCTCATGCCGCGCAAGTCGAGCGCCGACGGGAATGTGCTCTTGCAGAACTCGATGTAGCGGCCGGCGGCGTCGTCCACGCGCCGCGCCTTGCCCAGGCTCGCCGACTCCCTGCAGCGGATCTCGCTGGCGAGGCGCTCCTCGATGTCCGACTCTACCGCGTCGGGCAGCTTGCTGCCGTCGGCCGAGAAGAACTTGATGCCGTTGTCCTCGTAGGGGTTGTGCGAGGCGCTGATGACGACGCCGGCCTGAAGCCGCAGCGCGCGCGTGAGGTAGGCGATTGCGGGGGTCGGCAGCGGGCCGGTGAGCATCACGTCCACGCCGGCCGCCGAGAATCCCGCCTCGAGCGCCGCCTCCAGCATATAGCCCGAGATGCGCGTGTCCTTGCCGATCAGCACCGCGGGGTGCGCGCCGCGCGGCAGCGCCGAGCGTCGCACCAGCACCTCGCCGGCGGCGAAGCCCAGGCGCATGACGAATTCCGGCGTGATCGGCGACTCGCCCACCCTGCCGCGCACGCCGTCGGTTCCGAAGTATTTCCTGCCCATGTGGCTAGCTCTTGCCGTCGAAGGCCGCGAGGACCGCGAGCGCGTCGCGCGTCGCGGCGACATCGTGTACGCGCAGGATTCTAGCCCCGCGCTGGACCGCGAGCAAAGCCGCGGCGAGACTCGCCGCGAGCCGGTCGTCGGCCGCCCGGCCGGTGACCGCGCCGAGCGTGGACTTGCGCGACCAGCCGGCGACCACGGGCGGCCCGATGGCGGCGATCCGGTCGAGGCTGCGCAGCAGCTCGAAATTGTGCACGACGGCCTTGCCGAACCCGAATCCCGGGTCTATCGCGATGCGCTCGCGCGCGATCCCGGCGGCGAGCGCCGCCGCGACGCGCTCCTCGAGAAACGCGGCGACCTCGGCGACCACGTCGCCGTAGCGAGGGTCCTTCTGCATGCTGTGCGGCTCGCCCTGCATGTGCATCAGGCACACCGCCGCGCCGGACCCGGCAACGGCGTCGAGCGCACCCGGGGCGCGCAGCGCACCGATGTCGTTGATCATCGAGGCTCCGGCCTCGAGCGCGGCCTTCATCACCTCGGGCTTGACGGTGTCGACCGAGACCGGTATCACGCCGCCGCCCAGGCGCTCGAGCACCGGCATCAGGCGCTCGAGCTCCTCCGCCGCGGAAACGCCGCGGGCGCCGGGCCGGCTCGACTCGGCGCCGACGTCGAGGATGTCTGCGCCCTCGTCGATCAGCGCGCGCGCGTGAGCGACTGCGGCTTGGGGGTCGAGAAACCGTCCCCCATCGGAGAACGAGTCGGGCGTGACGTTGACCACACCCATGAGAAGCGGCCGCGACAGGTCGAGCCTGAAACGGCCGCAGTGAAGCGTGGGCGCGGAACCGGGGATGAGCTTAGGCCGTCTGCGGCTCCGCCGCGCCAGGGGCGCCGGTCTGCGGCGGCTGCTGCGGCGCCGGGGTCGGCTTGGGCGGACGCGGGGGCTTGCCGGCCATGATGTCGTTGATCTGGTCGGCGTCGATGGTCTCCCATTCCATCAGCGCCTTCGCCATCGCCTCGACCTTGTCGCGGTTGTCGAGGATGAGCTTCCTCGCGAGCCCGTACTGCTGGTCGATGATCTTGCGGATCTCCTGGTCGACCTTCTGCAGCGTGGCCTCGGACACGTTCTTGTGGGTGGTGATCGAGCGCCCGAGGAACACTTCGCCCTCGTTCTCGCCGTACACCATCGTGCCCATTTCGTCGGACATGCCCCACTGCGTCACCATGCTGCGCGCGATGGCGGTGGCGCGCTCGAAGTCGTTCGAGGCGCCGGTGGTCATTTGTCCCATGAACACTTCCTCGGCGATACGCCCGCCAAAGAGCACCGCGATGGTCGAG
>DASSQD010000115.1:0-12572 GCA_035702665.1 Burkholderiales bacterium | reverse complement strand
ATGGCGTAGGAGCCCATCACCCCGTGCTCGGCAGAGGTCAGGTGCATCGAGCCGCCCTTGCCGCGCATGAGCCCGTTGTCACGGCCCATCAGCTCGCCCAGCACCTGCTCGATGGGCACGCCGCGGGCCAGCGTGTGCGCGTGGCCGCGATAGGTGCAAAAGGTGTGGTCGCCCTTCTTCATGGCGCAGCCGAAGCCCGCCGCGATCGCCTCCTGCCCGAGCGAGAGGTGGCTCGTGCCCTTCACCAGGTTCTGCAGGAACAGGTCGTAGGCGCGCTTCTCGGTGTGGCGGATCTCGACCTGCAACTGGAAGAGCTTCAGCCGGGTCGCTTCGGGAATTGCCTTGGCTTGAGCGGCGTGCGCCGCCTGGGTCACGCTCATCGTGTCATTGGCTCCATCAGTACGGATTTGCGATCGGCAGCTCGTCGGCGGGATAGAGCGAGATGATCTTCGCGCCCTCCGGCGTGAGTATCACCTCCTCCTCGATGCGCGCCGCCGATATGCCGTCGGTCGCCGGGCAGTAGGTCTCCACGGCGAACACCATCCCGGCCTTCAGCTCGATCGGCTCCTTGAGCGAATTGACCCGCGATATGAGGGGTCGCTCGTGCAGGCCGAGCCCCAGGCCGTGGCAGAAGTTCAGGCCGAAGGCCTCCATTTCGCTCGAGAACCCGATCTCCTTCGCCTCGGGAAGCGCGAGCGCGATCTTGTCGGTGGTCATGCCCGGCTTCAGCAGCTCGATGGCCCTGTCCATCCACTCGCGCGCCTTCCGATAGGCGGTGCGCTGCGGTGCGGTCGCGCGGCCGACGTTGAAGGTGCGGTAGTAGCAGGTGCGGTAGCCCATGTACGACTGGATGACGTCGAAGAAGGCCTGGTCGCCGGGGCGGATGAGCCGGTCGGTGAAGTTGTGCGGGTGCGGCGAGCAGCGCTCGCCCGAGATCGAGTTGATCGCCTCGACGCAGTCCGAGCCCATCTCGTAGAGCCGCGCGGTGGCGAGCGCCACGATCTGCGATTCCTTGACGCCCGGCTTCAGCGCCTCGGCGATGTCCTGGTAGACGCCGTCGACCATGGCCGAGGCCATGTTGAGCAGGGTAAGCTCGTCGATGTTCTTCACCTCGCGCGCCTGCAGCATCACCTGCTGGCCGTCGCGCACCTCGATGCCGAGGTTCTGCAGCTCGAACAGCATCGGCGGCTCGACCACGTCGATGCCCAGCGGCATGTCGCCCACGCCCTCGGCGTCGAGGACCGCCTTGATCTCCTTCGCGCCGTCGCGGAACAGATCGATGTCGGCGCCCGTCGCGCCGCGCATGCCCAGCATCCCCGCGCGGCAGTGATCGTTGTGCAGCCAGGGCGCGTAAAGCCGGTGGTGCTTGGCGGCGCTGCCGAAATCCCAGATGTACGGGTCGCCGTTGCCGGTCAGCAGCGAGTACCGGGTCAGCTTGTCGCGCGCCCACTCGCCGATGACCGTGCTCGTGGTGTAGCGGATGTTGTGCTGATCGAAGGAAAGCAGCGCGCCCAGGCCCGACTGCGCCAGCGCGGCGCGCACGCGCGCGAGGCGGTACTCGTGCAGGCGCCGGAAATTGACCCGCTCCTCGAAATCCACCTGGGTGTGGCCCGGCGCATGCAGCGGCCGCTTCCAGTTGTGGTGCGGATCGATGTCGTCGGGCTTGACGATGCTCGGTTCGGCGGTTTTTTTCGGCTTGGCCATCGACGTTCTCGGGACGACTCTTCGGCAGAAGCCGAAGTATGCCACGCGGCCGCCCCGCGCTGCACCGGAAAATTCAAACCCTCGGGAGTCCGAGCTGCCCGGCGAGCCAGTCGGCCGTGAGGCTCCGATACCGGTAGGGGCGATTGTTGGCGTTGTGCCCCCCGTCCTCGACGATGAGCAGCTCGGCCGGCCCCGACACGCTCTTCGCCAGCCGCTCGGCGTGGGACGCGGGGACCAGCCGGTCCTGCCGTCCGGTGACGATGAAGATCGGGCAGGCGATCTTCGGGGCGGCGTCCTTCATCGAGAGCGTCGCGGCGTTCTTCAGAGCGTCCGCCTCGGTCGCGCAGTGGCTGCGCACGCGAAAGGCTTCTCGAGTCAGCACGGGCAGCGCCGGCCAGATCTCCTTCCACTCGAACGGGCCCGAGATGCCGATGCACGCCTTGATGCGCTTCTCGTACGCGGTGGCGCGCGGCGCGTAGTAGCCGCCGAGGCTCACGCCCCACATGGCGATCTTCGCCGCGTCGAGATCGGGCCGCTTCTCGATCCAGTCGCACACGGCATGCGCCGCGCGCTCGTAGTCGCCGCAGATGGGAATCTCGTACTCGGCCTCGCCCTGCCCCGGGCCGTCGATCGCGAGGATCGCGATGCCGCGCGCGAGAAACGGCTCCTCGTAGGCGTGCAGCTCCTCTTTCGTCGAATCCAGTCCCGGCGCCATGATCAGAATCGGCAGGCGTCCGGACGAACCGGCGGGCTTCCTCAGCACGCCGTACATCGTCCGGCCCTCGAAGGGGATCGCGACGCGCTCGCCCGGCGGGCGCATCAGCGGCAGCGCGTCGCGGTAGCAGCCGACCGCGAGCATGTGCGCGTCGCGCATCTGCTTCGGGTCGTGCACGAACACGAATTTCGCGAAGTGGTAGTACATCGACGCGCGCACCAGGTGCTCGCCGGCGGTGAGCCCGTAGCCGCCCTTCAGCGCGTCGCGTCCCAGCGCCTCGTGGACCTTGCCGCGCTCGCACCACGCCGCGCACCAGTCCTCCCAGCGCTCGATCCGGGCGGTGACCTCCTCGAAATCGGCGAGCAGCACTCCGTTCGAGACGAAGCGCGGCGCCCAGTGGGCGATCGCAGCGGTCACGCGGGGGTCGGCGGATCTCGCTTTCTCTGCAGGTTCGGACATGAGGAAGGCTTCAGGTGAGACTCAGGCGGTCGGAGAATCGGATTCTCCCACAGCGACGCCTCAGAGTGATGCGGCAGGCCGTTCCCTCGCGCACTGCTCGGCGAGCGTCCGCAAGCGCGCGATTGCCGCCGAGTCATCGCGCGCCCGGCGCCAGATGAACGAAACAGGTGCCACCGACGAGTCCACGCGCACCGGCAGGATCTTGAGCAATCCGAGTTTCTGGCGCTCGCGCGCCGCCGACAGCGGAGCCGCCGTCAACAGCGGGACGTGCGCGACGATCGCCATGTTGGCGATCACCGAGCGCGACTCGATCACCGGCAACGGAGGCGTGATGCCCGCCTGAAGGAAGGTGTCCATGAATACCCGCCGGGTCTCCGAATCCGCAGGCGGCAAAATCCACTCGGCCTCGGCGAGCCGTTCCAAGCGCGGTCTGCGCAAGCGCGCCAGCGGATGCGTCGGCCCACAAGCCAGACAATTCCCGTCGTCATAGAGTCGCACGAGCATCAGCGCGCCTGCTCGCTCAGAAGCGACGGTCCTGAAGGGCAGGCGCGCTATCAGGCAATCGAGCCGCCCGTCCTCCAAGCGCGGCAGCAAGTGCACGGGCACGCCTTCCTCCAGGCAAAGCCTCGCCTGCGGCCATTCGCGGCGCACGCGCGACATCAGCCGCGGCATGAAGTCCAGCATTACTCGCGGCATGGCGCCGATCGCCAAGCGCACCGCGGCGCCTCGCGACACCGCAGCTACGTCAGCGGCCGCATTGTCGAGCTCGTGGGCGATCGCGCGAGCGCGTTCCGCCAGCGCGTGCGCTTCCGCGGTCGGCGTGACCCCCTGGCGGCTGCGGCGGAAGAGCGGCGAACCGAAGGTCTGCTCCAGATCGCGCAACATCGTGCTCGCCGCGGGCTGGCTCAAGTGCAGTGCACGCGCCGCCTTGTGCACCGTTCCGTAGCGCATCAGGGCGTCAACGAGTTGAAGATGACGAAAGCGCAAGTGGTTCAGACGCGACGGGAGTTCGCTCATTACCGCTCCGGCTGTGATACAGAAATCGTTTCACGAAATCGGAAAATATCATTATCTACCGATCATACGGGTCCGGTAGCATCGGCGCTTGAACGGATTGGAGTTCAACTAAGTTCGAGGGGCTGACATGTACCCACACTGGCCAAAGTTGCTCTGCTGCTCCTACGCCGCGCTGGCCGCCTGCTGGCCGCTCGTGGCCGCGGGGGCGGACGGCTATCCGGCACATTCGGTGCACGTGATCGTGCAATACGTTCCGGGAGGCAACGTCGATACGGCCGCGCGCGCCGTGACGCGCCAGCTGTCGCGCCAGCTGGGCCAGCAATTCATCGTCGACAACCGCCCGGGCGCGAGCGGTTCGATCGCCTACCAGGCGCTCGCGGTCTCGGCGCACGACGGCTACACGCTGGGCATCGGGCACATCGCGCAACTCGCGCTCAATCCGCATATCCTCAAGCAAGTTCCGTACGATCCCTTGAAGGATTTCACCGCGATCGGGCGCATCGCGGACGCGCCGAACCTTCTCGTCGCGAACGTGGAGTTTCCCGCGGCGAACCTTTCCGAGCTGGTCGTCTATGCGCGCGCGCACCCGGGAAAAGTCGCTTACGCCACCGCTGGCGTGGGAACGGTCGGCCATCTCGCAGGCGAGCTGCTGAGCAAGGCGGCGAACATTTCCATGCTGCTCGTGCCTTACAAGGGAAGCGCGCAAATGGTGACCGATCTGGTCGCGGGCAACGTTCAGATCGCGTTCGGCGGACCGCCGGCGCTGCTGCCGCACGTGAAAAGCGGGAAGCTGCGGGCTCTCGCGATCACCACCACCGAGCGCTCGCCGGCCTTTCCGGAGCTGCCGACATTGGCCGAATCGGGCTATCCCGGATTCCGGGCCGTGTCGTGGATGGGAATCATCGCTCCGGCGGGACTCGACGGGAGCGTCGTGGACAGCCTCGACCGCCAAATCCGTCAGGCGCTGAAGGACGAAGAACTCAGGCGCTTGTTCGCCAGCGAGGGCTTCGACGTGGTCGAGTCCACGCCGGCCGAGTTCGCTGAGTTCATCCGCTCCGAATACGCGGCCTGGGGAAAATTCGTCGAGGAACGCGGCATTCAAGGCCGTTGACTATTCGCCTTGAATTGAGTCGTAGGGGCGAACTCAAGCTGCGTTCCGCGTTTCGGAGAGCAACAACGGTGTTCCGGTGAGCTGCTCCAGCTCGTCGACAGGCAGTCCGCTAACCAGCCGGCTCGCCACCAGCCCCCTTGGCGTGATCTCGATCACCGCGAGGTCGGTGTAGATGCGCTTCACCACGCCGATACCGGTGAGCGGATAGCTGCACCGCTCGACGATCTTCGACTCGCCGCTCTTGGTGAGATGCTCCATCATCACCCACACGCTCTTCGCGCCGACCGCGAGGTCCATCGCGCCGCCGACCGCGGGTATGGCGTCGCCGCCCGAGTGCCAGTTGGCGAGGTCGCCCGTGACGGAGACCTGGAACGCGCCGAGCACCGCGATGTCGAGGTGCCCGCCGCGCATCATGGCGAAGGAATCCGTGTGGTGGAAAAAGGCGCCGCCGGTGAGGAGCGTCACCGGCTCCTTGCCGGCATTGATGAGATCGGCGTCTTCCTCGCCTTTTGCAGGGGCCGGACCCATGCCGAGGATGCCGTTCTCGCTGTGCAGGAAGATCTCGCGGTCCTTCGGCAGGTGGTTGCCGACGAGCGTCGGCATGCCGATGCCGAGGTTGACGTACGAGCCCTCGGGGATGTCGTGGGCGATGCGCCTTGCGATCTCCTCGCGGGTGAGCTTCGCGTAGCTCATCGCCCCGCCGCCCGCGATATGCCCTGCGTCACGCCGCCCGAAGGTATCCGGGCCTGCTTGCGCGGCACCTTGACGACGCGCGTGACGAAGATCCCCGGAGTGACGATGACCTCCGGATCGAGCCCGCCGAGCGGTACGACCTCGTACACCTGCGCGATCGTGACCTTCGCCGCGCTCGCCATGGTCGGACCGTAGTTGCGCGCGCTCTTGCGGTAGACCAGATTGCCCCAGCGGTCGCCGCGCTCGGCCTTCACCAGGGCGACGTCGCCGTGCAGCGGATACTCGAGCACCTGGCCCTTGCCGCCGATCACGCGCGTCTCCTTGCCCTTCGCGAGGTCGGTGCCGTAGCCGGTCGGCGTGTAGAACGCGCCGATGCCCGCGCCCGCGGCGCGCAGGCGCTCCGACAGCGTCCCCTGGGGAACGAGCTCGAGCTCGACCTTGCCGCCGCGGTACGCCTCCTGGAAATGGTGCGAATCGACCTGGCGCGGATACGAGCAGATGAGTTTGCGTATGCGCCCCGCCTTGAACAGCGCTGCGATGCCGACCTCGCCGTTGCCCGCGTTGTTGTTGACGACGGTCAGGTCCCTCGCGCCCTGCGCGATCAGCGCGTCGACCAGCTCCTCGGGAACGCCCGCGCCGCCGAAGCCCCCGACGAGAATCGTCGCGCCGTCGCGCACGTCGGCGAGCGCGGCCTCGATCGAGGGGGAAATCTTGTCGACCATGTCGGCGCTCAGGATATCGCGGGTAGAATGCCGTGTCATCACGTCGACGAGAAGGCACATGGCCAGAAAACGCCCCGAGGAGCTGCGCAGCCACCGCTGGTACGGGGCCGGCGACCGCAAGACCTTCGACCACCGCTCGCGCACGGCGCAGATGGGCTACGACAAGAGCGACTACGCCGGCAAGCCGGTGATCGCGATCATCAACACCTGGAGCGACATCAATCCCTGCCACGCTCACTTCCGCGCGCGCGCCGAGGAAGTGAAGCGCGGCGTGTGGCAGGCGGGCGGATTCCCGGTGGAGATGCCGGCGATCGCGCTCGCCGAGCCCTTCCAGAAACCCTCGACCATGATGTACCGCAACTTCCTCGCGATGGAGACCGAGGAGCTGCTGCGCTCGTATCCCGCGGACGGCTGCGTCCTCATGGGCGGCTGCGACAAGACCACGCCCGCGCTCGTCATGGGCGCGCTGTCGATGGGATTGCCGACGATCTACATGCCCGCGGGGCCGATGCTGCGCGGCAACTGGCACGGTCAGGTGCTCGGCTCGGGCAGCGACTCGCGCAAGTACTGGCAGGAGCTGCGCGCCGGCACGATCACCGAGAACGACTGGGAGGAGATCGAGGAAGGGATCGCGCGCTCCTTCGGCCACTGCATGACCATGGGGACCGCGTCGACCATGACGTCGGCGGTGGAGGCGCTGGGGCTCACGCTGCCCGGGGCTGCTTCCATCCCCGCGGCCGACTCGCACCACGCGAAGATGGCGACCGCGACCGGCAAGCGCGCGGTGGAGCTCGTGTGGGAGGACGCCACGCCGAAGAAGCTGCTCTCCGCCTCGTCGTTCGACAACGCGGTGACCTGCGTGGTCGCCTGCGGCGGCTCGACGAATTCGGTGATCCACCTGATCGCGATGGCGCGCCGCGCCGGCGTGCCGCTCGACCTCGACCGGTTCGAATCGATCTCGAGGAAGACGCCGGTGATCGCGAACCTGCGCCCGTCCGGCAAGTACCTGATGGAGGATTTCTACTACGCCGGCGGCTTGCGCGCCCTGCTCGCCTCGATCAGGGATCTGCTCGACCTCAAGGCAAGAACCGTCAGCGGGAAGACGCTGGGCGAGGACCTCGAAGGGGCGAAGATCTACAACCCCGAAGTCATCCTCTCGCGCGACAAGCCGGTGCTGCCGTCGGGAGGCCTGGCCATACTTCGCGGGAACCTCGCTCCCGACGGCGCGGTGGTCAAGCCGGCGGCGACCGAGAAGCGGCTGTGGAAGCACACGGGCCGCGCCGTGGTGTTCGAGGACTACAACGACCTGCAGGCGCGGCTCGACGATCCCAAGCTCGACGTCGACGCCGACTGCGTGATCGTGCTGAAGAACGCCGGCCCCGTGGGCGCGCCCGGCATGCCCGAGTGGGAGGTGCCGATCCCGAAGAAGCTGCTGCAGGCCGGCGTGCGCGACATGGTGCGCATCTCGGACGCGCGCATGAGCGGCACCGCCTTCGGCTGCTGCGTGCTGCACGTCGCTCCCGAGTCGTTCATCGGCGGGCCGCTCGCGCTCGTCAAGGACGGCGACAGGATCGAGCTGGACATCGAGCGGCGGCGCCTGCAGCTTCTCGTCGACGATGCCGAGATGATGAAGCGCAAGCGCGCCTGGAAAGCCCCGGTGCGCAAGTTCGACCGCGGCTACGGCGCGCTCTTCTCGCAGCACATCCGGCAGGCCAACGAGGGCTGCGACTTCGACTTCCTCGAGGGCACGGCGCCCACGCCCGACCCGGAGATCCACTAGCGCTATTGCATGAACCACCCGTGGCTGACGACGATCGACTGGCCCGTCAGCGCGTTGGAGGGAAACGAGGCGAAGAACAGCGCGGCCTCGGCCACGTCCTGGACGGTGGTGAACTCCCCGTCGACGGTCTCCTTCAGCATCACGTCCTTGACCACCTGCTGCTCCGTGATGCCGAGGTCGCGCGCCTGCTCCGGGATCTGCTTGTCGACGAGCGGCGTGCGGACGAAGCCCGGGCAGATCACGTTCGCGCGCACGCCGTGCTTTGCGCCTTCCTTGGCGACGACCTTCGCCAGCCCGATCAGCCCGTGCTTGGCGGCGACGTAGGGCGCCTTGAGCGGCGAGGCTTCCTTGGAATGCACCGATCCCATGTAAATGACGCTGCCGCCGCGGCCCGACGCGTACATGTGCGGCAGGCACTCGCGGGTCGTGAGGAACGCGCCGTCGAGATGGATCGCGAGCAGCTTCTTCCACTCGTCGAAGGGGAACTGCTCGAGCGGATGGACCGTCTGGATGCCGGCGTTGCTCACCAGGATGTCGATCCCTCCGAAAGCCTCGACCACCGCCCGGGTCCCGGCCTTGACCGCGGCCTCGCTGGTGACGTCCATCGCGACGCCCATCGCATCGCCGCCGCCTTTGCGGATCTCCGCCGCGGCCGCCTCCGCCGCCCGCCCGTTGATGTCGGCGATCGCCACCCTGGCGCCCTCGCGCGCGTAGACGAGCGCGATTTCCTTGCCGATGCCGCTCGCCGCTCCCGTGATCATCGCCGACTTGCCTTCGAGTCTCATGCGTGCGCCCTTTCGACCTCCCGGTCGTGCCTGCCCTCGCGGGCGAGGTCGTACACCTGGATGCCTTCGGCGAGCTGAGACCGCTGCAGCCACTCCGGATGCGCGACCGAGCGCCGCATGTCCTCCAGGCCCGCGTTCCAGCGCCAGTGCATGCTGGCGCGCGAGAACTCGTAGTCCTTGGACGACGCGGAGTGCCCGTCGCGGCGGTTGATGAGATGCATGATGTCGATGTGCGTGCAACGGCACATTCGCTTCAGCGCCTTCACGTCGGCATCGCCGCTCAGGTCCACGGGGATCTTCGCGAGCAGGCGGTGCAGGGAGCTGCGCAGCTGCTGCAGCTCGCGAACGCGCGTGGTGTTGAAGCGCGTCTTGCTGGAATACACGATGTCCTTGCGGCGCGCCATGACCTCGTCGAGGTCGCGCGGCAGGCTCCCCGCCGCGCTGAAAAGATCCACCTGGACGACGAGCGCCCGCATCGGCGGCGCGTTGTCGAGCACGTACCACAGGGGCGAGTTCGACACGATGCCGCCGTCCCAGTAATGGCGGCCGTCGATCTCCACCGGCGCGAACGCAGGCGGCAGCGCTCCGCTCGCCATCACGTGCCGCGGGCAGATCGCTGTCTCGAGGCTGTCGAAATAGGTCGAGTTGCCGGTCTCAACGTCGACCGCCCCCAGGCTCAGGCGTATCGGCCCGATGTCGATGCGGTGGAAGTCGACCAGCTTCTCGAGCGTCGAGGCGAGCGCGCTCGCGTCGTAGACGCTGAGCGCCTCGCTGCTCCCTGCGGGCGCGAGAAAGGCCGGAGGCATGCGCGGCGCGTAGAAGCCGGGCACGCCGACGGTCGCGCACGCCGCGGCGCTCATGCGGTTCGCCCAGCGCCGCAGCGGCTCGGCGGGCGAATACCCCTCCGGCAGCGGGTCCGCGGTCAGATCCGAGGTCACGAGATCCCAGAACTCGCGCAGCCTCTCCACGCGCCGCTCGGGGGCGTTGCCGGCGATGAGCGCCGCGTTGACCGCGCCGATCGACACGCCGGCGATCCAGTTCGGCGTGAATCCGGCCTCGACCAGTCCTTCGAACACGCCGGCCTGATACGCTCCGAGCGCGCCGCCGCCCTGCAGAACGAGTATGGTGAAGTCGTACTTGTCGCGGTAGATGTCGTCGATCGGCGTCATCGGGAAGGACCCTCCCGACAGCATTCGGCGAAGGGTTAGAGGCCGGACCCCCCAAGGAGTTCAAAGAACCCGACAGGCCGCCGGGACGGCCTCGCAAGCTAGGCGGGGACTGCCGGGGCTTTCTCTTTCGGCGCGGCGAGCGATTCGCGCGCCAGCACTTCGAACCTCCGCGCCGCCACGACGTGGTGTTCGCGCGCGTAAGCCTCGTGGTTGCGCTCGACGTCGTCGAGCCGGTAGACGTAGTTCACCATCAGCCCCGCCGAGCGGCGCATGCCCATGGCGGAGAGATCGCCCAGCCAGTTCAGCCGCTCCATCCGCGCGCCGTTGCCGAGGTGGAAGCGCGCGACCGGATCGAGCGGCTCCTTGCCCTTCTTCGCGTGGGTCAGGTAGTACGCGCACAGGCGCACGAGCTGCCGCTGCATGTCCGCGGCGACGGCGTGGTCGTCGAACCAGCGGCCCGTGTCGAGGCGCGCGAGCAGCAACCCGATGTCGGCGTGCTCCTTCGCCGTCGCGGCCAGCCACTTGCGGAACCCGGGGATGGGCGAGAGCGTCGCGAAGGTCTTCAGCTTGGGAAACTCGCGTCCGAGCTCCTCCGCCACCTGCTTGATGAGCAGGTTGCCGAACGACACGCCGCGCAGGCCTTCCTGGCAGTTGGTGATCGAGTAGAAGATCGCGCAGTTGGCGACGGCGGGATCCGCGACCGGGGACTCGAGGTCGAGCAGCGGCTGGACGCGCGAGCTCATTCCGCGCGTCAGCGCCACTTCGATGAAGATCAGCGGCTCGTCGGGCAGCGCCGGGTGGAAGAAGGCGTAGCAGCGCCGGTCGGCTTCGAGCCGGCGGTGCAGGTCGGGCCAGCCCTGGATCTCGTGCACGGCCTCGTAGCGGATGAGCTTCTCCAGCACCAGCGCGGGGGTGCGCCAGTCGATGCGCTCGAGCACGAGAAAGCCGCGGTTGAACCAGGAATTGAGCAGATGCGAGAGGTCGGCGTCGATGCCCGCATAGTAGGGACGCTCGGGGAGCAGCTTGAGCAGCCGCCGCCGCATCTCGACGATGACGCCGGTGCCGCCGTCTGCCATGTTGAGCCGGCGGAACAGCTCCTGCCGCGGCGGCTCGGCCACGCGCTGCAGCTCGATCAGGTTCGCCTGGGAAGGGTCCAGCCGGTAGGCGTCGGCGACGCGCCCGACCTCCTCCGGATCCGGCGAGAATTCCTTCACCAGCAGGTCGAAGTAGATGCCGAGCGCGGCGTCGTCCAGCGCCTGGTAGGCGGAGAGCGCCTCGCGCGCGATGCGAGCGCCCGACACCTCGCCCCGCTCCGACATCAGCGCGTGGCACAGCGAAACGGCGTGCCGTGCGAGCCGCACGGCCGCGCGGGAGACGATCCCCGGGCGGCGTCCGATCGACCCGAAAAGGCGGCGGAAGAAGGACTTCTTCGCGGGAGAATTCATGGAAGTCTGACAGCGGTCCGAGTTTGCCCGTTCATTGTTTCAACCATTCTAGCCCCGGCGGTCGTCAGTGTAGAATCCGTGCTCGTCGAAACTGAGCCCGAATTCACACAATTCCCCATGGCGCTATCCGAAGCCGAAAGAAAGAAGTGCGTCGAGACGCTGCTGAACGCATTCAAGACGAGGAAGCAGGCGGTGCAGCTCTCGACCACCTACCCGCACATCACCATCGAGGATTCCTACGCGATCTCCACCGCGGTCGCCCAGCACTGGATGAAGGAGGGGGCGAAGCTCATCGGGCACAAGGTCGGGCTGACCTCCAAGGCGATGCAGGCCTCCTCGCAGATCAACGAGCCCGACTACGGGCACCTGATGGACACCATGATGATCCCCGACGGGGCGAAGGTCCAGCACGCCGACTACTGCCTGCCGCGCGTCGAGGTCGAGCTGGCGTTCGTGCTGGGCAAGCCGCTGAAAGGGCCCGGCGTCGGGCTGCTCGACGTGCTGCGCGCCACCGAGTACGTCGTGCCGGCGATCGAGATCGTCGACGCGCGCCTGCAGAACCCGCGCAAGATCTTCGACACGGTAGCGGACAACGGCGCGGCGGCCGGCATCGTCGTGGGCGGCCGCCCAATCAAGCCCATGGACGTCGACCTCCGCTGGGTCGGCGGCATCATGTACCGCAACTCCGAGATCGAGGAGACGGGCCTCGCCGCGGGCGTGCTCGGCCATCCGGCCCTGGGCGTCGCCTGGCTCGCGAACCGGCTGGGGAAGAGCGGCGTGACGCTCGAGGCCGGCCACCTGATCCTCGCCGGCTCGTTCACGCGCGTGGTATTCGCCAACAAGGGCGACACCCTGCACGGCGATTTCGGGCCGCTGGGCGGCCTCGCCGTTCAGTTCGTATAGGAGCAAGGGCAATGACGGCAATAGGCTTCCGCATCCTCCCCATCCCCAAGCGCCCCGACAAGAAGCTCG
>DASSQD010000114.1:0-25480 GCA_035702665.1 Burkholderiales bacterium | reverse complement strand
CCGGTGATGTCTCCCTTCCCGAGGCCGGCCTCCGAAGCCTGGGCGTAGCACTCGAGCGCACGCGCCGTGACCGGCAGCTCGGTCCCGAGGCCCTTCGCTTCCTCGACCATGGTGCGCAGGTCCTTGCGCATCGCGTCGATGTCCACGGTGATGGGGCTGATCTCCTTTCCCTGGATGGCCATTGCGAGGGCGGGGGCGCGGTTCCGAAGCGCCGTCGGCGCGCCAGAGGTGTCGCCGAAGATGTCGACCAGCCGCGCGGCGTCCAGGCCCAGGGGGCGGACCAGCGCGAGCGCCTCGCCGAAGGCCTGCCAGAAGACGAGGAGCGGCAGGTTGATCGCGAGCTTCATGCTCGCGCCGGCGCCGACCGGGCCGACGTGCTCGATCCGCCGGCACATCTGCTCGAGGAGCGGCCGCGCACGCGCGACGTCCGCCGCCTCGCCGCCGACGAAGCCGAAGAGCTTACCGTCCTTCGCCGGGCCGATGGTCCCGCCGACGGGGCATTCGACCATCGCCGCGCCCTTGGCGCGGATCTTCTCGGCGAGCGCGCGCTCGGTCTGCGGCCTGACGGTGCTCATCTCGACGAACAGCTTGCCGCTCGCGCTCCCGGACAGCAGACCCTCCTTGCCGTGGTAGGCGGCGTCGATCGCCTGAGCGTCGGTGAGGATGGTGATAATCGTTTCGGAAGCCGCGGCAAGCTGCGCGGGCGTCGCCGCGACCCTGGCGCCGGCTGCGGCGAGCGGCCGGGTCTTCTCCGCGGTGCGGTTCCAGACCGTCACTTCGTGGCCGAGGCCCAGCAGCCGCTGGGCGATGGCCGCTCCCATCCTGCCGGTGCCCGCGATTCCGATCTTCAAGTTCACCTCCTCTTGATCCGCCCCGTTGACACCTCGCTCGCGCGTAAGGTCAAATTGGCGCGACAACTATAACAACAACTCGACGAAGCCGAACACTCCGATGGTCACGCCGAAGAGCGAAATCCGCGACGGAATGCGCGTCGACTGGGATGTTCCGATCCGCATGGACGACGGGCTGGTACTCCGCTGCGACGTCTTCCGTCCGGAAAAGGAGGGTCGCTTCCCGGTGATCCTCAGCTACGGACCGTACGCCAAGGGGCTCGCATTCCAGGACGGCTATCCGAGCGCCTGGCAGCGCATGGTGGCCGAGCACCCGGACGTCGCGCACGGTTCGAGCAACCGGTACCAGAACTGGGAGGTCGTCGACCCCGAGAAGTGGGTTCCGGAAGGCTATGCCTGCGTGCGCGTCGATTCGCGAGGCTGCGGGCGCTCCCCGGGATACGTCGATCACTTCTCCCCGCGCGAGACCCGGGACTTCCACGACTGCATCGAATGGGCGGGCGTTCAGCCCTGGTCGAACGGGAAGGTCGGGCTGAACGGCATCTCCTACTACGGCATCAACCAATGGCACGTCGCCTCGCTGCAGCCGCCGCACCTCGCTGCGATGTGCATCTGGGAAGGCGCGGCCGACTGGTACCGCGACATGACCCATCACGGCGGCATACTCTCCACGTTCTGGGCCAACTGGTACGACATGCAGGTGAAGACGGTCCAATACGGGCTCGGCGAGCGCGGGCCGAGGAGCCGGGTCACCGGCGAGCTCGTCTGCGGGGACGAGACGCTCTCCGACCGCGAGCTGCAGAAGAACCGCTGCGACTTCGGCGACGAGATCCTCGCGCATCCGCTCGACGACGAGTACCACCGGTCGCGCTCGCCGGCGTGGGAGAGGATCGGCGTGCCGCTCCTCTCGACCGCGAACTGGGGAGGGCAGGGGCTCCACCCGCGCGGCAACTTCGAGGGCTTCGTGCGCGCCGCGTCGAAGGAGAAATGGCTCGAGGCCCACGGCATCGAGCACTGGACCCATTTCTACACGGATTACGGCGTCTCGCTCCAGAAGCGGTTCTTCGCGTTCTACCTGAAGGGCGAGAGGAACGGCTGGGACAGCCAGCCGCGGGTGCAGCTTCAGGTGCGCCGCGTCGACCGCTTCGTCGAGCGCCACGAAAGCGAATGGCCGATCGCGCGCACGAAGTGGACCAAGCTCTACCTCGACCCGGCCGATCACACGCTGCGGCCGGAGGCGCCGAAACCAGGGGGCAGCGTGAGCTACGCCGCCCTCGGCGACGGCCTCACGTTCATGTCGGCGCCCTTCGAGGAGGAAACCGAGATCACCGGGCCGCTTGCCGCGCGGCTGTTTCTCTCCTCGTCGACGGCCGACGCCGACGTCTTCCTGGTGTTCCGCGTCTTCACGCCGGATTTCCGCGAGGTCGTGTTCATGGGCGCCATAGACCCGCATACCCCGGTCGCGCAGGGCTGGCTGCGCGCCTCGCACCGCAAGCTCGATCCGCGGCTCTCCACAGAGTACCGTCCCTACCACAGCCACGACCAGCGGCAGCCGCTCGTGCCGGGGGAGCCCGTGCAGCTCGACGTCGAGATCTGGCCAACATCCATCGTGGTCCCGGCCGGACACCGGGTGGCGCTCACCGTGCGCGGCAGGGACTACGAGTGGCAGCGGCACACCGGGGCGCGCCTGTCGAACTTCAAGAATGAGTTGCGCGGCTGCGGCCCCTTCCTGCATGATGATCCGCGCGATCGCCCGCCGCAGGTGTTCGGCGGGCGGAACACGCTCCATGCGGGCCCGGGAAAGGAGTGCTTCGTGCTCCTTCCGGTGATACCGCCGAAAGGCTGAGGAGGCGAAGTGAAGCTGTACGGATTCTGGCGCTCGCTGGCGACCTATCGGGTGCGCACCGCGCTCGCGCTCAAGGGCATTCCCGTGGAGCAGGTCTCGATCAACCTGCTCGAGGGCAAGCAGCATTCGGCCGATTACAAGGCGCTCAACCCGCAAAGCGTCGTCCCCGCGCTCGTGGTCGACGGCCACGCGCCGCTGTTCCAGTCGATGGCGATCCTCGAGTACATCGAGGAGACCCACCCGAAACCGCCGCTGCTGCCCAAGGATCCGCTCGGGCGCGCGCGCGTGAGGGGCCTGGCGCAGATCGTCGTGGCCGACGGGCATCCGCTGGTGGTCCCCCGCATCCGCGGGTATCTCGAGCGCGAGATGCACCAGGACGAGCCGGCGCGCAACCGATGGCTGGCGCACTGGACGCAGAAGGCCCTCGAGGCGCTCGAGGCGCACCTCGCGAAGGAGAAGGAGACGGGCCGCTACAGCCACGGCGACGCGGTGACGATCGCCGACATCTGCCTCGCCTCGCAGGTGTTCGGAGCGAAATTCTTCAACGTCGCGACCGACGGCGCGCCCACGGTGATGCGGATTTTCGGGGAATGCATGAAAATCGACGCTTTCGACCGGTCGCAGCCCCTCAAGCAACCCGACGCTCCGAAGACGCCGCCGGCCCACTGATCACGCACAAGGAGGAGGGACCATGAAATTCAATCGCAGGCGTTTCATCCAGGCTGCCGGCGCGGGGGCTTCCGTGCTCGGCTTTCCGGCGGTCGCACGGGCGCAGGCCGATGCGATTCGTCTGGGACTCATGACGGTCAAGACCGGGCCGCTCGCCTCCGGCGGGATCGACATGGAGCGCGCCCTGGTGCAGTACCTGAAGGAGCACAACAACACCATGGCGGGGCGGAAAGTCGACCTCGTCGTCGGCGATTCCGGCGGCGTGCCCGCTCAGGCGCGCACCAAGATCCAGGAGCTGGTCGAGCGCGACAAGATCCAGATCATGATCGGGCCCCTGGACACCGCGTCCGCACTCGCCGCCGACGACTACATCCGCCAGGCGCACCTGCTGACGCTGTCGGTCGCCGCCGCCGAGGACATGACGCAGCGCAAGCCCAACCCCTGGTTCACGCGCGGGACCTCGACGTCCTCGCAGTGCGCGATGCCGCTCGCCGACTACTGCGCCAAGACGCTCAAGTACAAGCGCATGATCACCATCGCCGACGACATCGCCTACGGGCACGAGATGTGCGCGGGCTTCCAGCGCGTGTTCGAGGACGCCGGCGGCAAGATCGTGCAGAAGCTCTTTCCGCCGCTGACGGTGCCCGACTACGGGACGTACATCGCGCAGCTCAAGCAGAACGTCGACGGGATCTTCCTCGGCTTCGCGGGATCGAACGGCTTCCGCTTCTTCCGGCAGTTCAACGAGTACGGGCTGCGCGGCAAGATCGCGGTCGTCGGCGGCATGACTGCCTTCGACGAGGCGGTGCTGCGCAACATGGGCGACGAGGCGCTCGGCATCATCACCTCGTGCTGGTATTCGGCCGAGATCGAGAACGCGATCAACAAGCGCTTTGCCGCCAACTTCCGCGTCGACTGGGGCTACGACCCCGGGTTCTACGCCGCGGCGACTTACGTCGAGGCGGCGGTGCTCGACGCCACGCTGCAGAAGCTCCACGGGAAGATCGAGGACAAGGAAGCCTTCATGAAGGCGGTGCGCTCGCTCACGGTCGACACCGCGCGCGGACCGGTGCACTTCGACCACCTCGGCAACGTCGTCGGCAACATCTACATCCGCAAGGTCGAGCGCAAGGACGGGCGCCTGGTGAACCGCGTCATCCACACCTACCCGAACGTGAGCCAGTTCTGGACGTACAAGGAAGCGGAGTTCCTCAAGAACCCGGTGTACTCGCGCGACTGGCCGCCGGCAAAGAACCTCGAACCCTGAGCGACAGGAGACAAACGGGGCCGGTGAATCCGGCCCCTTTTTTTGTGCAGTACTGGATCATCCAAACGCTGAACAGCCTCGCCCTGGGCGGGCTGCTGTTCCTGCTCGCCGCGGGCTTCTCGCTCATCTTCGGCCTGATGCGGATCGCCAACCTGACGCACGGGTCGCTGTACATGCTGGGCGCCTACGTCGGGGTCACCGTGCTGAAGTTCGTGCCGAACCTGTGGCTCGCCGCGCTGATCGGCGGAGCGGTGATCGCGGTGTTCGGAGGATTGATCGAGCGCTTCATCCTCAGGGCGCTCGCGGGCAATGCGCTGGGACAGGTGCTCGTGACCCTCGGCATCTCCTTCATCGTCGCCGACTTCTGCCTCATCGCGTGGGGCGGCGATCCGATCCCGGTGCAGACGCCGGCGGCGCTGCAGACGCCGCTGCGCATCGGCGGCGTCGCCTTTCCGACCTACCGCCTGGTCGTCCTCGTCATCGCGGTGGTGACGGCGATCGCGCTCTACCTCCTCATGGAGCGCACGCGCATCGGCGCCATGATCCGCGCCGGCGTCGACGACATGCAGATGGCGCGGGCGGTCGGCATCCCCGTGTCGAAGCTGTTCACCGCGGTGTTCTGCCTGGGCGCGGCGCTCGCGGGGGCGGGCGGCATCATCGGCGGGCCCATCATGTCCGCGTATCCGGGCCTGGACGCGGACATGCTGCCGCTCGCGCTCATCGTCGTCATCCTCGGCGGCGTCGGCAGCCTGCTGGGCGCCTTCGTCGGCAGCTTCCTCATCGGCGCCATCTACACCTTCGGCACGGCGCTTCTTCCCGATCTCGCCTACGTGATCCTGTTCCTGCCGATGATCGTCGTGATCGCCTTCCGCCCGCGCGGGCTGTTCGGACGCAGGACCGTATGAGCCGCGGAGCAGGGGCCGCATGAAGAAAGCCGGGTGGATCCTGCTCGCCGTCGTGCTCGCGGGGTTTCCCTGGGTCGCCGGCGAGTACTACGTCAACCTCACCAGCCAGATCTTCATCGCGGCGATCTTCGCGGCCAGCCTCAACCTGCTGGTCGGGTACGGCGGGCTGCCCTCGCTCGGTCACGCTTCGTGGCTGGGGCTCGCCGCGTACATCTCGGCGTGGATGTCGCTCAAGCTCGGCCTGGGCCACTGGGTCACCGCGCCGGTCGCGCTGCTCGGCACGATGCTCGTCGCCTGCGCGTTCGGCTGGATCTCCCTGCGCGCCACCGGGCTGGGCTTCCTCATGATCACGCTCGCGCTGTCGCAGGTGCTGTGGGGAACGGCGTACCGGTGGGTATCGGTGACCGACGGCGACAACGGCTTGCGCGGGCTCACGCGCCCGGCGCCGTTCGGGCTCAGCCTCGACGGCGCGACGTCGTTCTACTATTTCGCGCTCGTCGTGGCCGTGGCGGCGATCGTCCTCATGGCGGCGTTCGTCGCATCGCCGTTCGGCGCGGCGCTGCGCGGCACGCGCGATCAGCCGCGGCGCATGAGCGCGCTCGGCCACGACGTCTGGATGGTCCGCTGGATCACGTTCGTCTATTCCGCGTTCTGGGGCGCCGTATCGGGCCTGCTGTTCGTCTACTACAACAAGTACATCCATCCCGCTTCGCTCTCGATCACCACCTCGGCGGAGGCGCTGCTCGGAGTGATCGCGGGCGGGTCCGGCACGCTCGCGGGGCCGATCGTGGGCGCGGCGATCGTGATGCTGCTCAAGAACTACGTATCCGCGTACGTCGAGCGCTGGAACATGCTGATGGGATTCGTGTTCGTGCTCATCGTGATCTTCATGCCCGAGGGCGTGGTTCCGGGCACGCGGCGGCTGCTGTTGCGGCTGAAGAGGCGGAAGAGCGCGTGACACCCGCCCTGGAGCTCGCGGACTTGAAGAAGTTCTTCGGCGGCCTTCCCGCCATGAACGGAGTGTCGTTGAAGGTGGCGCCCGGAGAGCGCCGCCTGATCATCGGCCCGAACGGGGCCGGGAAGACGACCCTGTTCAATCTGATCACGGGAGATCTTCAGCGCGACAGCGGCTCCATCCGCCTTTTCGGAGACGAGGTCTCGCGCCTGAAGCCGCACCAGCGCGCGCACCGGGGACTCGCTCGCACCTACCAGATCATCACCCTGTTTCCCAGGGACACGCTCCGCCACAACATCGTGCTGTCGCTGCTCGGGCTTCGCAGCGCGCGCTGGGGAACCTTACGGGCGCTCTCGCGCTATTCCGAGCTCGAGGAGGAGGCGCACTCCGTCCTGAAGCGGGTCGGCCTCGACGCTCTCGCCCATCGCCCGATCGCCGAGGTCGCGTACGGCGAGAAGCGGCGCCTGGAGATCGCCATGGCGCTCGCGCAGAAGCCGAAGCTCCTGCTGCTCGACGAGCCGCTCGCGGGCTTGTCGCGCGAGGAGCGCTCGTCGGTGAAGGAGCTGGTCGCCGGCATTCCGCGCGAGGTCACGGTGGTGATGATCGAGCACGACATGGACACGGCGCTGGACCTGGCCGAGCGCATCACCGTGCTCCACTACGGCAGCGTCATCGTCGAGGGAACGCGCGCCGAGATCATCGCCGACCCGAAGACCCGCGAAGTGTATCTGGGCGA
Organism: Burkholderiales bacterium; assembly: GCA_035702665.1. Lineage (GTDB taxonomy): Bacteria > Pseudomonadota > Gammaproteobacteria > Burkholderiales > SG8-39 > VBDM01. The sequence goes on along the minus strand of DASSQD010000114.1, from coordinate 18,251 downwards.
CTAGCATGAGCGAAGCGCTGGCCCTGTCGGCGGTCGACGCCCTGTACGGCGAGAGCCACGTGCTGCACGAGGTGTCGTTCGCGCTCGACGCCGGAAAGGTGCTCGCGCTGCTCGGGCGCAACGGCGCGGGCAAGACCACCTGCATGAGCAGCATCATCGGCTTCCTGCCGCCGCGGCGCGGCGAGATCCGCCTGTTCGGCGATCCGATCTCGCGGCTCGCGCCCGAGGCGATCGCGCGCAGGGGGATAGGCTTCGTGCCGCAGGGCCGGAGGATCTTCCACACGCTCACGGTCCGCGAAAATCTCATCGTCTCCGCCCGGTCCCGGGTCGGCGCGCCGGTGCCCTGGACGCTCGAGCGCGTCGTCCGCCTGTTCCCGCGGCTGAAGGAGCGTCTGCAGCAGGTCGCCGGCTCCCTCTCGGGGGGCGAGCAGCAGATGCTGGCGATCGGCCGCGCGCTGATGGGCAATCCGCGCGTGCTGCTCATGGACGAGCCTTCGGAGGGCTTGGCCCCGCTGATCGTCTCCGAAGTCGGCCGCATCATCGCCCGCCTCAAGGAGGAGGGGCAATCGATCCTGCTGGTCGAGCAGAACGTGAAGCTCGCGCTCGATCTGGCCGACGACGTCGTCATACTCAACACCGGCCGCGTCGCTTTCAGCGGTACGGCGGAGCAGGTCCGCGTCGACCAGGCGCTGATCACGCAGCACCTTGGGGTTTTCTGACTCACTCACTGGAGAAGCGCCGTCATGATGTTCACCTGTGTCACCCCCGGCTGCAGCCAGCCGGGGCACTACCACCCTGCAATGGCCGCTCCGAGCAGAGGCGCGGCGAGAAGCTCGCGGTCGAAAAAGCACGGGCAAGCCGTGGTGCGCGGCAAGAAGGGACGCAGCCTGCGCGTCGACATCCATTGCCACTACCTGAACAAGGACGCGGCGGCGAAGATGGCGCCGCTCAATCCGGCGCAGTACGAGCCGCAGATCAAGTTCGCCAACGCGCTGACGCGCGAGGTCAACGTCAAGCAGATGCAGGACCGGGGCCCCAAGCTCTCGACGATCGAGCTGCGCCTCAAGGACATGGACCGGATGGGCGTCGACATTCAGGCCGTGTCGCCGGCGCCGCAGCAGACCTACTACTGGGCAGAGCCGGGGCTGGGCCTGGAAGTGTCCCGCATGATCAACGACCGGCTGGCCGAGATCGTGGCGCAATGGCCCGACCGCTTCGTCGGGCTGGGGACGGTGCCGCTGCAGAACGTCGATCTGGCGGTGCCCGAGCTCGAGCGCTGCGTGAAGCAGCTGGGCCTGCGCGGCGTGGAGATCAACCCCAATGTCGCCGGGCGGGAGCTCACCGATCCCGCGCTCAACCTCGACCGCTTCTTCGCCAAGGCGCGCGAGCTCGACGTCGTCATCTTCATGCACCCCATCGGCTTCACCCACGCCGAGCGCTTCATGGACCACTACTTCAACAACGTGATCGGCAATCCCCTGGACACGAGCGTCGGCGCCTGGCGGCTGATCTTCGACGGCATGATGGAGCGCCATCCCGGCCTCAAGATCGTGCTGCCCCACGCCGGCGGCTTTATCGCGCATTACTGGGCGCGCATGGACCACGCCTGGCGCGCACGCCCCGACTGCCGGACCGTGATCAAGAAGACGCCGAGCAGCTACCTCAGGAAGTTCTTCTTCGACACCATCGCCTTCGATCCTCAAATGCTTCGCAATCTCATCGACAAGTGCGGGCCTCAGCAGGTGCTCCTGGGCACGGACTACCCCTTCGACATGGGCGAGGAGGACCCGGTAGGCCTGATCGACAGCGTGCCGCGGCTTTCCGCCCCGGACAAGCGGAGAATCATGGGGGAAACGGCTGCGCGTCTGCTCAAGATCAGGCGATAATACGCACCCGCGGCGGCACTCGGAGGACACATGAAGCAGCTAGGCGTGGCGATCATCGGAACGGGCTGGTGCGGCGGGATACGCGCCGAGACCTGCGCCGCCCACCCCCTGACCAAGAGCCTGCACCTCGCGGAGATCCGCCCCGAGCGCCTCGCGGAAGTCGCCAAGGCGACCCAGGCGAAGACCGCGGTCGCCGACTACCGCGAGCTGCTGAAGAACCCGGAGATCGAGGCGGTCTACATCTCGGCCACGCCCGAGACGACGCACTTCCCGATCGCGCGCGACAGCCTCGCGGCGGGCAAGCACGTGTTCCTCGAGAAGCCGATCGCGATGGAGCTGTCGGAGGCCGACGAGCTGATCGCGCTCGCGAAGAAGAGGTCGCTGAAATTCACCATCGGGTATTCGCAGCGCTTCAACCCGAAGTTCGCCTACGTGCGTCAGTCGATCCGCAACGGCACCATCGGCAGGCCGGTCAGCGCGCTCGTCTCGCGCCACATCACGCGCGGCCTGGGGAAGAAGATCAGCGGGCGGGTCAAGCTCTCGCCCGCGGCGATGGAAGCGACCCACGATCTCGACTTCGTGCTGTGGTGCCTGGAGCCGGCGAAGCCGGTGCGCGTGTACTCGCAGCAGAATTTCGGCGCGATGCAGGAGGCGAGCGGCCAGCCCATCCCCGACAGCCAGTGGATCTCCGTGACCATGGACTCGGGCCTCTCGTTCATCGTCGGCGGAGGCTGGAGCCTGCCGCCCGGCTACCCGAACTTCTCGACCACCTGGATCGAGATGGTGGGGACCGAGGGGGCATTGCTCGTCGACGACAGCCACCGCGACGTGGTGCTCAACACGATGGCGAAAGGCATGCAGCTGCCGATGTCGACCATGCCCGGTGAACGGGTCGAGCACACCTACGCCGGGCCGATGGCGGCGGAGACGGTCCACTTCCTCGAGGCGGTTGCGTGCGATCGCCCGGTGATGGTGACCCCCGAGCACGCGCGCATGGTGATGGAGGTCTATATCGCGGCGGATCTGTCGGCCGAGCGCAACGAGGCGGTGTCGCTCGCAATCGCCACCTCGAAGTCGGTCCGCGCCGCGGCGTGAAGAAGAACCCCAAGCGCATCGGCCTCGCCATCATCGGGGCGGGGCGCGTCGGCCTCTTCCGCGGCGAGGTCGCGGCGCGGCATCCGCAGGTGGACTTCATCGGCCTGGCCGAGATCAAGCCCGAGCGCGCCAAGCTGGTCGCCGCCAAGGTCGGGGCGGACTTCGTCACCGCGGATTACCGCGAGCTCCTCGCCCGTCCCGAGGTCACCGCCGCGATCGTGTCGACCGACGAGCACCTGCATGTCGAGCCCATTCTCGCCGCAGTCGAGCGCAGGATTCCGCTGCTCATCGAGAAGCCGCTCGCGACCGGGCTGGCGGATTCCGAGCGCGTGCTCGCGGCGATCCAGAAATCGGGTGTCGACGCCGTGGTCGGCTACACGCAGCGCTTCCGCCGGCGCTGGCTCGCCGCGAAGGAGAAGGTGCGCACCGGGGCGCTCGGCGACGTGACGCTCGTCACCTCGCGCGCCTTCATGAACCGCCTCGTCGCGCTCGACAACTACGAGCGCACCGACGATCCTTCCTCGATCTCGCCGATGGTGATCTCGGGCACGCACGCGCTCGACGTCGTCATGTGGATGATGGAGGCGAAGAAGCCCGTCGAAATCTACGCGCGCTCGGTCGACAAGGCGCTCGGACCCATCTGCAAGGGCATCGACGCGACCGCAGGGATGATCAGCTTCGAGGACGGCAGCCTCTACCACGCGTCGATCTCCTGGGCGCTGCCCAAGGTATGGCCGGGCGCGGTTTACAGCCTGGAGGTCGGCATCGTCGGCACCGAGGGCGTGCTTACCATCGACGATACCCACCGCGACATCGTGCTCGCGACAACGAAAGCGCAAGGCGAAGGCTATGCGCCCGACGCCGCGCGGCGCGTCGATTTCCTCGGCAGCTATCCGCCGGGGGACGTCGCGCTCGGCGAGCTGCGCGGGCCGATGCGCGAGGAAACCGAGAGCTGGCTGAATCGCGTGTCGCTCGGTCTTCCGACCCAGCATGCGACGGCGGCCGAAGCGCACAATCGGCTGATGCTCACGAAGGCCTTCGACCTGTCGGCGAAGCTCAAGCGCGCCGTGCCGCTGCCGATCGCGGCGGAGAGGGAGCCCGCGCGCGCTAGGGCGGCGGGATAGCTCCCAAGGAAAAAAAGGAGGGGCCGCAGGAGCGTCGCCGCTCCTCCTCCCGCCCCTCCAGCACCGGACCTGAACGTCAGCGGCCCATGATCTTGCGCAGCGAGCGCGACGTCTCGTCGCTCACGCGGTGCCCGGGCTCCGAGGGGGGCTGGCCCACGCCGGGAAGCACCAGCGGATCCTCGTTCTTGACCTTGACGACCGCGATCGGCCTGATGTCCGCGTCGAATTCGCGGTTCAGGGCTTCGATGAAGCGGTTGGCGATCACCGCGTAACCCGTGTTGGTGGGGTGGATTCCGTCTAGGGAGAACACGCCCCCGAGAAAGGCCATGGTAAGCCGCTGCCCTCCGACGACCAGGCCGTGCTCGTTCACACGGCTCATGAGCGCGTAGATGTCCACCAAGGCGGCGTGCTTTTCCTTCGCCTTCGCTTCGATGAAATCGTTGTATTCGCGCACCCTCGCCTGGATGGCTGCGATCTCGCCGCTGTCGAGGACTACGTTGCCCGGGAGCGGTCCCGGCGCCTGCCCGGTGAGAATCGCCCCGATCAGGGGAAAAGCGTCCGGGATGACGAAGTCTCCCGGCCCGATCCCCAGGAGCGGGCCGATCGCGGAAAGCGGAGCCCCGGCGCTCGCCGCGATCTCCTCGGCCGAGGTGAGGTAGGGAACCACCGTCGCGTCGGGAAGGTTGGCCACCACAAGGGTCGCACCGGTAGCCGCGAGCCGATCGATGACCTGCCCGAAGGCGGCATCGAAGGCGGCTGTTGGCGTGAGGAACGCCGGATCGCCGGCGAAGATCCCATTGAGCACATCGTTGTTTCCGATCCACAGCACGATCGTCGTCGGCGCGAGCGCTTCCGCCCACTCCACCTGGCTGCGCGAGACTCCGCCCAGCAGGCCGGGCAAGCCCAGGATCAGATCGGTGAGGTTGGCGGGAGGGAACGCCGGACGCTTGCTCAGGGCATCCTGCACGGTCTGGCCCGGCACGGCGAGATCCATCGCCTGCAGGAAGGGGTCGTCGCGTCCCGTGGAGCTGCCGGGCGCCGGCACGATCACGGGCGGCGGGCCGACGCTCACCAGGGTGAGAACGTTCGGGATTCCCGGAGCCGCCATGAGCGGCTGCGGCAAATCCACCCCCGCCTGGTCCGCGATCAGCTTCGCGTAGCCGTGCGGCTGCTGGCTGTCGAGCAGCGAGCCGTTCTGGAAGCCGGCCGAGAGCGAGTCGCCGACGACCACCAATCGCGCCAGATTCGCCTTCTCCTCTGCGGACACGGTGACCGCGACGCCCAGCAACAGGAACAACAAGAACAGGTTTGCTCTGCGATGCATGACGCCCTCCTTCCTGCATGTTATGGGTCTATGAGCAGCTGGGCGGACGAGTGCGCCCCCTTGCTGCGGCGGAGCGGAGCCCGTTTTCACGCCGCCGACATCGTCGCTACTTGAAGTTGCGGCCCCCTAGTTGTCGTCGTCCTGCGATCCGCCGCCGATCCGAGCACCCGTGTGGGACCGGTGGCAGATGCGCACGGCTTCGATCGGGTTGTCGACCGGCGGGAAGACGCGGGTTAGCGTCTCGACCGCCGGGTCGAAGGACCCGAACACGATCGACTTCCCGTCCACGGACACGCGGCCGACCTGGGGCGGAACACCGGAGGTGCTGTTCTGTTGCCCCGTGCGCGGGCCCGCGACGAAGGTGTTGAGCGACGGACCCGGAATGATCGTCAGCGTGCGGTCGTCCGCGACGCTGTAGGCAATGGGGATGACGTGGTCGGCCGCGCTGATGGCTCCGGCCGACTGCGGTCCCACGGATCCCGGCTGGTTCAGGTTTGCAATAATGCTGCGTCCGGAAATACTGCCGGTGCCGTCGCCGTTGAAGGAGTAGACATCGGTGGAGGCGAACGAGTTGACTCCCGCCGGGCCGATGGGCACCAGCGACGGAGTGAAACCCGCGGGCGGGGTGTACGACGTCGGCGTGATGATCGCCCCCGAGACGACGCAGATGTTTGTGCCCGTGACCGCATAGTCGCCCTTGAGCTGCGCGGTTCGCCATTGCGCGGCGGCGGGCAGCGCCGCCAGCAGAATCGCAGCCGACGAGCCCGCGACGACTGTCTTGACGATTTGCATGGAGATCTCCTTCTTCGTGATGAGTCGAAACCCGGCTGAACGCGCCGGTGCCGTGGTTCAATTGCGCTCAGATCTTCTCGCCCGGGCGAGGAAAGCGAATCACCCAAACGGGTGAGGCGTCGCAGGCTCAGCAGAGATCGACGCCCGCGAGCAGCGCCGCCAGATCAGCCTGGCGCCCGAGCCCCGTCTTCCCGAGAACCGCCTTGAGCTGGCTGCGCACCGTCTCGCGCGAGAGACCGAACAATTCCGCAATGTCCTCGACGGTGCGGCCGTCGCCGATTCCGCGGGCGACGCGCGCCTCGGCCGGGGTAAGGTCGAACAAGCCCTGGAGCAGCTCGGCCGGCGGGGCGGCGGGTGGCGTGACCCGTGTGATGACGAGGATGCTGGACGCACCGAAGAGGCCCTCCCCGCCGGCGCACAGGCTGATCAGGCGGAGGATCATCGGCGGCCGGTCTCCGCGGGCGCGCATCGGGATCGAGCGCACCGCGCCCGCGCGTCTTGCCGTGCCGATCTCGATGAGCGCGGCGGCGAACAGGGTGTCGGTAGGGCGGTCCGCGAACGCGAGGCGCTCGCCGCGACCGTCGGTGACGCCCCGCATCAGCTCCTCGAACGGCCGGTTGGCAGCCAGCAGCCGCCCGCGCGAGGCGAGTATCGCGGCAGGAAAGCCGATCAGGCCGAGCGCCTCGGCGGCGCCGCGCAGCGCGCGGCCATCCCACTCGAGATCGCGCGCAAACGCAGCTACCGGGGCTGGCTGCGGCGGAGCAAAACCCAATTCACGCCGGAATTCATTGTTGAACATTGCAGACTGAAGGTCGGCGCCCGCTAGCGGAAGTTCAGACTTTCGCGGCGCGACCGTCGGGAAACTGCATATAATTCTCCGGTGGCTCTTCGGCGGTGAACCTTTTCTTGCCGCGGACGACTATTCGAGGGGGCGGTGCACGCTGGTGGCTCGGACGTCGTGCTTTCGACCCAAAGTGGGTCCCGCGTGGAGCGCCTGGGGCTTGCTGCGGCCGTACTCGCTCTGGCCGTTACCTTCCCACTCGAGGCATCGGCTCAGGAGAGAGCCAGGGTCGCGGAAGACACCCTCGTTGTTAACGACCCGGAAGTAGCCGCCCCCGGCAAACGGAAGGTCGGCGGCGCGCTGGAGTATTGGTACGCGCGTACGACAACGAGTGTTCCTCAGGGATCCGGGAACACGCTCCTCACATTCAAAGAGCCCGGCGGAAACGCCTTTGCCGGGTATGACAACTTTACGTTCCAGTACACTCAGCGAAGCGGAGCGGGACACTTCGACACCAGTGCAAACGGCATAGTCACGACCAGTCAGCAGCTGAACGTGGTCAACAAAGAGGTGACGCTACGATGGATCGCGCGCGACTTCTCGACCGGTTTTGTAACTCCCTACCTGATCGCCGGATACGCGTGGATCGACGCAAAGGCCGATGTCAACCTGACGACCGGAGCAGGCGGGTGCACTCTCACAAGCAGTTACACTCGTGAGACCAGTTACACTGCTCCTTTGCTGGGCGTCGGTGGCATCTTCCCGGTCACCGAAACGATAGGCGCCCGGCTCGACGTGAGATACAAGCGCTATCATATCGACACTCACGCGCTCGGCAGATGTCCAGCCGTAAGCGCAAATGGTGACGGAGGCGATCTCACCGCAACTGGCTATTACCTCATGACGCCGGAGTGGAGCTTCCAGCTGGGAGTGAAATACCAGACGATCCCCGGAGGGGCGATCCAGAATGCCCCTGGGTTCGTTGTCATGGGCAACCGTTCAGGAAGGATAGGTGCGTTCGGGATGCTTGGGTACTCCCACGAGTTCTGATATTAAGGGATTCGAGCATGAGTCGTTGCCTCCTTCTCGCCCTTCTCCTGATGTTGCGGTGTCTCCCGGCCGGCGCGGCCGATCGCGCGTTGCTGATCGGGATCAGTCAATACGCCGAGCTCGAAGGCTTGCGTTATGCCGACGCCGACGTCAAGACCTTCTCCCAGATACTCGTGGACTTCGGTGGGTATTCGCGCTCGGACGTCACCGTGGTGCTCAACGCCGAGGCGACGAAGGAGCGCATCACCGCGGAAGTCGGGCGGATCGTGCGTGAAAGCAGAAGCACGCCGCTCGATACCTTCATTTTCATGTTTGCCGGCCACGGGATGCCAAGCCGCATGGAGGTCGGACGCCCCGGAAGCAGCGCCGCGCAGCGCACGAATATATTCATTGCACCCTTCGACGCCTCCACGGCTCCCGAAGCCTTCTATTCCACCGGGGACGAGATCGTCAACGAGACGTTTGTCAACCGCGCCTGGCTCGCGAAGCAGCTCGCGGAGATCAAGGCAAAGTCGATCATCATCATCGTCGACTCGTGCTACAGCGGAACCGAGGCGTTCGGCGATCTCTACTTCGAGAACCTGGGTTACACGGTCCGCTCCTTCGACTACGGCGGCCAGAGGCCCGGTGTCAGGGAGTACAGGAGAGCCGGCGACCCTCAGCAGCGAGACGCACCAGTCAAGGATATGCAGCAAAGGATCGCGTATCTCGCTTCCAGTCGCAGGGATCAGCTGTCCGTCGAATACGAAGAGCTCGGGCACGGCGCGCTCAGCTATTGTCTGTCGGAGGCCATCCGGCGCGCCCGGGAATCAGTGCACCAAGACGAAAGGCGCGATCTCTCGGTCGGCGATCTGTACTCCAGCATCACGGCGCTCTTCCGGGAAACGAAAGTGAAAGGGCGCGCTTTGCAGGAGTTTCACCAGCCTGTGCTGCTGCCCATCCCCAACTATGCGGAGGTGCGCGACTTGCCGTTTCTCTCGCTGACGGGCGCAAAGGGGAAGGAGATACACGGGGGAGAGATCGAACGCCGGGGAGAACTCCAGCTGAGCAGTGATCCCCCGGGTTTCGAAGTTTACATCGACGGCGCCAAGCAGGATCAGGTCACGCCGGCGACGCTGTCTCTACAGGAGGGCAAGCACCTCGTTGAGCTATACACACCTGCAACCGGCTACCGTTACACTTTTGCGGTCGATATCTCGGAAGCGACGCCCGCAATCGAAGAGCTGTTCCTGCTCGGTAGATTGCGCGTCGCATCGTTCTGGATATCCGACGGCCGGAAATCGGTTGGACCGGTTCTCGATCTCTATCTCGATGGCCGGCCCCTCGGAAAATCCGACCAGCGCTTTGACAGCATAGTCGCCGGCACGCATACGCTCGAAGCACGCTACGCTAATTACTCGCGGAAGCGTCGAATAGAAATCAGGCCCGATTCTCCTCTCGTCTTGAATTACTCCGTTATTCGCGAGGGTGCACCGGCGCCGCGGAGGCCGGGCCCCGGATCCCTGGTCTTTTGAGTCAGGGACGCACGAAGTAGAAATCGGCACCGGTGAGCGTGCTGAACTCGACCGGGACTTGTCTGCCTTTGGTTTCCGCCGCGACCGCTTCGCGCACGCGCTTGAAGAGCTGCTCGAGCGGCAGCCCGGGCGTGCGCATGTAGTGCACCAGATATTTCGCGTACACGCCGTGCCCGGTTGAGCCGTCGCTCGCCACGCGTCCGGACTCCGTGGCGAACGCCACTACCGTACCCGCGGCGGGCCGCACGCTCGCAAGGCCGACGCGCGCGTTGAGACCTCGTGCGTTGACCGTGGGCTTGTAAAGCGGATTGTTGCGACAGGCGTCGAGAATGACAATATTGAGTCGGCTGCCCGTCGCGTGCAGTCGCTCGATCAACTCGGTCGCGTCCACCGTCCGGCCCCGCAACTCGAGCTCGTTCATGACGCTGGCGCGCACCGGCATGAGGTAATTGTGCCCCTCGAGCTGGGCGCCATGGCCAGCGAAGTAGAGAAGGGCGACTCCGCGCTCGCGTCGCAGCTCGTCCTCGAATTCTCGGATCGCTCGGCGCATCGCGGCGTGGTCAGCTTCTTCGAGCAGGCGGACGCGAAAACCGAGTTCTCTCAGCGTTTCCGCGACAAGCCGCGCATCGTTCGCAGCGTTCGCGAGCTTGGCATCGGGCCTGGAATAGGCTGCGTTCCCGATGACGAGCGCGAGGCGGCTCTCCTCCGGTGCGGCAGCGCGAGCGCCATGGAGCACGGCGAGCGCCACGAGGACGGCAGCCACGTGCTTCATGGGCTCTCCGGCCGCACGTACTCGACGATCTTGCCCGCGGCGGTGACGCTGCTTTTTTGCGCCAGTGAGAACGTGCCGCGCTCGACCTTCGACTGCTCGAGCAACGAGCGCGCGAATTGCGCTCTGTTGGCGCTGACCGCGAGCCGGTATTCGCCGAGCTGCTTCGGACCGTCGACGATCGTCGCTCCCGCCTCCAGCAGCAGGGCCCGAATAGCGGCTTCGCTCGCCCGCGGATCAAAGGCAACAACGAGGAACACGGTTTGCGCCGCCGGGGCGGCTGAGCGCACCGCCGCGCTGTCCGGCCGCTCGAGCGCGAGCATGGCGATCACCGCGCCCTGCACGATGACGAGCAGCCCAACAAGCGCCGCGGCGGGTCTTAGCGCCGGCCCTGCGAGCCAGGCGAAGAAGCCGCGCCTTGTCGTGCGGCCGCGAATGCTTTTGACGATCTCGTCAGTAGCGGGGAGGGCGTCGAGCGTGGGCAGCGTGTGCACCACGCCGTCGCATACCGCTTCATACCATGCAAGCCGTGCGCGCAAGGCGGGCTCGGTCTTGAGCAGCGCTTCCACACGCGCATGCACGGCGGGCTCGAGTTCGCCCGTGGCGTAGGCGAAAAGCTGCTCGTCGATCGAGCCGGGCTCGGTCCGCTCAGCCATGTGCCATCCCGGCGCATCGCTCGACGCAGGCGGCAAGCAGGCGCAGCGCGATACTCGTGCGGCTTTTGACGGTGCCGAGCGGGACGCCAAGGAGCTGCGCCACCTCCTGTTCCTTCAGCTCCGCGCCGCAGACGCGTAGCGCGAGCACCTCGCGATGCTGCACGCCGAGCTTTGCGAGGCACTGTTCGATGCAGCGCTTCGCCTGCGCAAGCTCGGCGAGCCGCTCCGGACCGGGCTCAGGCGCCACGGCGTCCGCCTCGGCGTGCCCGTCGCTGTCCCCCTGCGCCTCCCGAGCGACGAACAGCCTGCGTGCCCGCACCGCAGCATCGACGTGATCGGCAACGAGATGGCGCACGATGCCGCGCAGCCAAGAGGCGGCGCTGGCCTCTCCGCGGTACATGGGGGCGGAGTGCCAGGCGCGCACGAACGTCTCCTGCACGAGCTCCCGCGCGTCGTCGTCCCGCAGGCCGCTCGCCCGAGCGAGCCGACCCACCATCGCCTTGTGCCGCTCGTAGAAGACCCTCATCGATCTTTCGTCCCCGAGCGCGATGCGCCCGACAAGCTCGACGTCCGAGTCATCAGCGTGCACCGCCCCCCCTGGGATAGTCGTCCGCGACAAAAAAAGGTTCACCGCCGAAGAGCACTTGCCACCTCCACCACAAGGATACGCGGATGCCCCTGCGTACGAAACCTCCCCAACGCAATCGGATTTCGGTCCAATGTGCGCCTCTCTAGACTGGTAGAATTGCGCCATGGTCGAAGCGCAGGTCGCAGGATAAGAAAGCCCGGAGGAGAGGACGATGACACGCACGATCCTGGCGTGGGTTGCGCTCGCGCTGCTTCCTGTCATGTCGCCCGCGCAGACCGGCTATCCGGCGAAGCCCATGCGCATGATCATCCCGTTCGCGCCGGGCGGCGCCTCCGATTTCGTCGGCCGCATCATGCAGCCGAAGATGTCGGAGCTCCTCGGCCAACAGGTCGTGATCGAGAACCGGGGCGGCGCCGCGGGCAACATCGGCTTGGAGGCGGCGGCCAAGGCCGACCCCGACGGCTACACGATATTTCTCGGCAACATCGGCACCATCGCGATCAACCCCGCCGTATTCCGCTCCCTCAACATCAAGCCGCAGCGCGATCTCGTCGCGGTCACCGAAGTCGTCGACGTTCCCGGCGTGCTCATCGCCAACGACGCCTTCCCGCCCAAGACAGTGCAGGAGCTCGTCGCCTACGCGCGCGCCCATCCGGGCAAGCTCAACTACGGCTCGCCCGGCTCGGGCAGCCAGAACCGCCTGGAGATGGAGCTCTTCCGCCGTGCGGCGGGCGGCATGGACATGGTGCATATTCCCTACAAGGGCGGCGCCGGCCCGGCGGTGACCGGGCTCATCGCCGGCGAGACGCAGCTCATGTTCACGACCGCGCCGTCGGCGCTCGGCTTCATCAAGGGCGGCCGGCTGAAAGTGCTGGCCGTGACCAGCGCGAAGCGCATGGCCGCGCTCCCCGACGTTCCGACCATGGTGGAGTCGGGCTTTCCGCGCTCGGTCACCGGCTCGTGGCAGGGCATCTTCGTGCCGAAGGGCACCCCCCGGCAGGCGGTGGACAAGCTGTTCGCGGTGACGCAGCAGGTGATGAAGACCCCGGATGTGGTGGAGCGCCTCGCGGGCGGCGGGGTCGACGTCGTCCTCAGCGCCTCGCCCGAGGCTTTCGCCGAATTCGTGGGGCGGGAATCCGAGCGCTGGGGACAGGTCGCGCTCGAGGTGGGCGCGACGGTGGATTGATTGTGACTCGATAAGACTGGAGAGAAAAGCAATGGCGAACGCAGGAATGGTGGCACTGGACTGGCAGCAACGCATCAACTGGGACAGGCTGCGCAAGTATCGGCTCGAGCGCGCCCGCGCGCGCATGAAAGCGGCGGGGCTGGGCGCGATGCTGCTCATGTACGACGAGAACGTGCGCTACGTCACCAGCACCCTGACCCCGGGGTGGAACCGCCTGAAGCCGGGCCTGCGATATGCGATGCTGTGCGGCGACGACGCGCCGGTGCTGTTCGAGCAGGGCGACATCGGCATGCAGATCGAGCGCCACTCGCCGTGGATCCCCAAGGACCACATCCGCTGGTCCTACGCCTGGATCAAGGGCGCGGCCGGGCCCGCGTCCACCGCGCAGGTGAAGAAGTTCACCAATGCGATCAAGCAGGAGATGAAGAAGGCCAACGTCGCGGGCATGAAGCTCGGGGTGGACTTCATCGACATCAACATGCTGAAGGTGTTCGCCGAGGAGAAGATCGACTGGACCGACGGCATGACGCCGATGATGGAGGCGCGCGCGGTCAAGAACGAGGACGAGCAGGAAGCGCTGCGCATGGTCGGCGCTATCGGCGACGCCGCGCACTGGGAGTTCATGAAGTTCCTCAAGCCGGGGCGCACCGAGAACCAGCTCACCGCGCACATCATGGAGTACCTGTACTCGGTGCCGGGCATGGAGGACGTCGAGGATGTGATCGTGTCCTCGGGCCCGAACACCTGGCCGAACTGGCGCAATTTCTCCGACCGCATCGTCAAGCCCGGCGACATCGTGTTCATGGACCTCGCCGCGCTCACCTGGAACGGATACAAGTCCTGCTACTACCGGACCTACTGCGCCGGCAAGGAGCCGACGAACGAGCAGAAGGACATCTATGCCACCGCGCTCAAGTGGCTGTACGACTCGATCAAGGCGGTGAAGGTCGGCGCGACCACCAAGGACATCGCCTCGAAGTGGCCGTCCGCCAAGGAAGCCTGGGGCTACGCGGAGGAGGACCAGGCGGCGGCGAACCTGTGGGGGCACGGCCTGGGCCTCGCTCAGTACGACCAGCCCGTGATCTCGCGCATCTGGTCGCTCGACCACCCGATCGAGATCAAGGAAGGCATGGTGTTCGCCCTCGAGACCCAGCACGGCAAGAAGTTCGAGTGGGGCGTGCGCATCGAGGAGATGCTGATCGTGCACAAGGACAAGATCGAGATTATCTCCAACTTCCCGGTCGAGCAGATCACCGTGGTCGATCCCATGCCGGGCTACTCGACGCTGTCCGGGCGATGACGGCGCGCTAGAGACACTTGCGTACCGCTCTTCTCCAGGCGCCGCGCAAGCTCGCGGTCGTCGAGCGCGAGAAGCCCGTCCCCGGGCCGGGCGACGTCGTGGTCGAGACCGCGGCGACGGCGGTCTGCCACACCGATCTGTCGATCTACGTCGGCGAGCACCCGGGCGTGCGTTATCCGGTGGTGATGGGCCACGAGTCCACGGGAATCATCGACGCGGTCGGCGAGGGCGTCGACGGGCTGAAGCCCGGCGAGCACGTCATCATCAATCCGATCATCACCTGCGGCACCTGCGACCAGTGCACGCGCGGCGCAGGGAACCTGTGCCGCAACGCGGGCCTGTTCGGGCGCGAGATCGAGGGCTCGCTGTCGCAATTCGTGAAGCTCCCCTCGCGCTATGTGCACGTGCTGCCTCCGAGGCTCCCGCTGGAGGCGGCGACGCTCATCGAGACCCTGGCGACCGTGCGCCACGCCCAGCATCGCGTCGGCGTCGCGACCGCGGAATCGGTGGTCGTGCTCGGCATGGGCACCGCGGGGCTGCTCCACGCGCGCCTCGCCGTCCTGACCGGCGCCACACCGGTGATCGCCGTATCGCGCACCCAGTGGAAGCTCGACATGGCCGAGCGCATGGGCGTTCACCACGTCGTGAAGGCGCCGGTCGAGGACGCCGTGGCGGAGGTGAAGCGCCTGACGGCCGGAAAGGGCGCCGACGTGGTCATCGACGCCGCGGGCAGCGCCGGATCGTTGCGCGCGGCGGTCGACATGCTGCGTCCCGGAGGGCGCTTCTCGGCGTTCGCCGTGAGCCACGAGGCGGTGCGCGGCTTCTCGACCTTTCCCCTGTATTTCGGCGAGATCAGCATCATCGGCTCCCGAGCGCTGACGCCCCAGGACATGAACCCCAGCATCCAGCTCATCGCTTCGGGCGCGGTCGACGTGAACGGGTTCATCAGCGCCAAGTACCCGCTCTCCGACACGGCCGCGGCGTTCGAGGAGTACGAGCGCAACCCGAGCCGCATCCTGCGGCTGGTGATCGATTCGCAGGGCTGACATGGATCCTCTGGTCGTCCCTCTCGACGCCCCGGAAGCGGCCGACGCAAGGCGCTTCGGCCCCAAGGCGGCGAATCTCGCCGCGCTCGGCCGCGCGGGGCTGCCGATCCCGGGCGGCTACGCGGTCGACGCGCGCGCCTATCGCGCGCAGGTCGCGGCGCTGGGCCTCGAAGCGACCGCGCGCGAGGTATTCGCCGCCGAGGACCGCCCGCGGGCGCGGCGCTGCGCGCTCGACATGAAGCTCGGGCTGATGGAGGGTGCGATCGCCCCGCGCATCGTCGAGCCTCTGCTCTCCGCGTGGCGCGCTTGCGCGAGCGGTGTCGTGCGCTCTTCGGCCCTGGTCGAAGACCGCGCCGGCTCGAGCTTCGCGGGGCAGTTCGAGACCTTCCTGGAATTGCGGAACGAAGAGGAATTCCTGGTCGCGGTGCGCGCCTGCTGGGCGGCGCTGTGGTCGACGCGGGCGCTGCGCTACATGGCGACCCACGACCTCGATCCCGCGGACACCGCGATGGCGCTGATCGTGCAGCCGCTCGTGGCGGCGCGCGTTTCGGGGGGCGGCCTGTCGCGCACCGCCGAGGGCGACATGGTCGTCAACGCCGCGCCGGGACTGGGTTCCGCGATCGCGCAGGGCGAGGTCGCGCCCGACCGGTACGTGCTGGACCGCGACGGAAAGCTGAAGGAGTCGGCGCCGGGCCGGAAGTATCACGGCGTCGCTTGCGTCCACGGGCGGAAGTCGCTGTCGCGGTCTCTCTCGGGGGCGCGCTGCCTGGACGCCGAGCAGGCGGCGGAGATCGGCCTGCTCATGAGGAAGAGCGAGGAAGTCATCGGCGGTCCCGTCGAGATCGAATGGGCGGCGGACGAGACCGGCATCAAGCTGCTACAGGCGCGCCCCCTGCGCGTGGCCGAAGCGCAGGTGCCGGATCAGATCTGGCTGCAGCGCCCGCGGCTCGACGGCCAACCCTCGGGGATCGGCTGGGCCGAGGGCCGGGCGCGGGTGGTGAGCTGCGAGTGCGAGCTGGAACGCGTGGCCCCGGGCGACGTGCTGGTGACGACGGTCGCCGGACCGGCGCTGGGACCGGTGCTCGCGCACGTCGCGGGCGTGGTGGCGGAGCTCGGCGGCAGCACCTCGCACCTCGCGTCGCTGGCGCGCGAGCGCGGCGTGCCCATGGTGCTGGGCGCCCTCGACGCGACGCGGCGCATTCCCGACGGAGCCATGGTCGCCGTCGACGGCGTCGCAGGCGTGGTGAGGTGGATGCAATGAAGGCGAAGGTGGTCATCACCGATTACGTGTGGGAATCGCTCGACGTGGAGAGGAAGACGCTCGAGGGCCTGGCCGACCTGGTCCCGCTCAAGACGAAGAAGCCGGAGGAGTTTCTCGCGCAGGCCGCCGACTGCGACGCGCTGCTCAACACCTACGCCGGTCCGATCACCGCGGAGGTCATGGCGAAGATGCCCAAGTGCCGCATCATCGCGCGCTACGGCATCGGGGTGGACACCATCGACCTCGAGGCGGCGACGCGCGCCGGCATCATCGTCACCAACAACCCGACCTACTGCATCGAGGAAGTCGCCGAGCACACCATGGCGCTGCTTCTCGCCTGCGCGCGCAAGGTCGCCTTCTACGACCGCATGGTCCGCGCGGGGAAGTGGGAGGTGCCGCCGGGCAAGCCGATCTACCGGCTCGCGGGCCGGACGCTCGGACTCGTGGGCTTCGGCAACATCGCGCGCCAGGTCGCGGTGCGCGCCGCGGCCTTCGGCATGCGCGTCCTCTACGCCGATCCCTTCGTGAAGGCGGGGCAGCTCGAGGCGCCGGGGAAGAAGGTGGAGCTGGACGCGCTGCTCGCCGAGTCGGACTTCGTGTCGCTGCACCCGCCGCTCACGCCCGACACCCGCAGGATGATGAACGACGCGGCCTTCTCGAAGATGAAGCCCTCGGCCTTCCTCGTCAACTGCGCGCGCGGCCCGGTGGTCGACACCGAGGCGCTGGTGCGCGCCCTCGACGCGAAGAAGATCGCGGGATGCGCGCTCGACACCACCGATCCCGAGCCGCTGCCCGATCCGCATCCCCTGCGCGGTCGGGAGAACGTGATCGTGGCGCCGCACGTCGCCTGGTACAGCGAGCAGGCGATGGCGGGCCTCCAGGCCGGAGCGCCGGGCGAGGTGCGCCGCGTGCTCTCGGGAGAATGGCCGGTGAACGTGGTAAACAGGGCGGTGAAGGGGAAGAGCCGCGCAGGATTATAGGAAGACACAGGAGGCGAACATGCCGCACCTTCGGAACGCCGTTGTCGCATTGATGAGCTGTCTGCTTGCGGGCCCGGTGCTCGCTCAAGGCAAATGGACCAAGCTCGCGCCGTTTCCCGAGCCCTCCGAGGAGCTCCTCGGCGCCTCGGCGGGCGGCAAGATGTACGTGTTCTGCGGGCTCGCGCCCGGCTGGGTGCCGAAAGGGCTGGTCTACGAATACGATCCCGCGAGCGACAAATGGGCGAAGAAGAAGCCCATGGCGCTGCCCTCGCATCACGTCGCCTTCGCCGAGCACAAGGGCAAGGTCTACGCGTTCGGCGGGTTCGTCCTGCCGCCCAAGGGTCAGCCGCCGGCCTGGGTGCCGATCGACAACGCGTGGGAATACGATCCGGCGAACGACAGCTGGAAGGCGCTCGCGCCCATGCCCACCAAGCGCGGTTCGCCGGTCGCGGTGGCGGTGAACGACAAGATCTACGTGATCGGCGGCGCGGTCACGGGGCCCGGCCAGAGCGCGGTGCATCCCGCGCGTCCGCACACGTCGGTCGGGACGGTGGAGGAGTACGACCCGGCGACGAACACCTGGCGCCCGCGCGCGTCCATGCCGACGCCGCGCAACCATTTCGTCGGCGGCGCGATCAACGGCAAGGTCTACGCCGTCAGCGGCCGCGTCGGCGGCGCCTTCATCTCCGGCGGGTCGTCGAACGTCGGCGTGACCGAGGCCTACGATCCGGCGACCGATTCCTGGAGCCAGGGCCTTGCGCGCATGGCGCAGGCGCGGAGCGCCGGCGCGGGCGCGGTCTGGGGCGGCCGGCTCTACATCACCGGCGGCGAGTACCAGGACCCGGGCACGATGGCGACCTACCGGTCGCTCGAGGCCTACGATCCGGCGGCCAACACC
>DASSQD010000113.1:0-6212 GCA_035702665.1 Burkholderiales bacterium | reverse complement strand
AGCGTGTAGCCGTCGGGCGCGCTCTTCGCGACGAACTCGGTGGCGATGATCGAGTTCGCGCCCGGCTTGTTCTCGATCACCACCGGCTGGCCCCAGGCCTCCTGCATCTTCGCGCCGACCAGGCGCGCGATGATGTCGTTGCCGCCTCCGGGCGGGAAGCCGACGACGAGGTGGATGGGCTTGGAGGGATAGCCTTGCGCCCAGGTGCTGCTCGCCCCGCAGAACGACGCAATTGCCAGAATCCTCGCCAGGTTGCTCATCTCGATCGCTCCACGCTGTCCCGCGATTATGTGACAAATGACGGCTTTTCCGAAGCTCCGGAGCGCGTCGTTGACCCCCCGGCGTTTCTGTGGAATCATTTTCGCGACATTCGCCCACATCGGCAACAGATCGAGGGGCGAACCCGGCGGCCGGGAGGGGCCCGTCGCCGGGAAAAAGGGAGAAACACGATGGTTGTGGGGCGCATCGGTCGCGCGCGGCTGGCGTGCGTCTTCGCTGTGCTGGTGCTGGCTGCCTGCGGAGGAGGAGGAGGCGGCGGCAGCGGCACGCCGGATTTCTCCACCGCGCCCGGCCTCGACGTCAACCCCAAGAGCATCTCGTTGACCGCCGTCCAGAACGGCGCGCTCCCGTCCTCGCAGACGGTGCAGATCACCATCACCAATCCCAACGCCGTTGGCATCATCGCCGGCTTTCCGCCGGGGGTGACTCCTCCGTCGTGGCTCGATCAGAATCCGAATGTCTTCAACTGCACGCCCAGCCTCAGCAGTTGCTCCTTCGTCGTGGCGGCCACCACGACGTCTCTGGCGCCGGGGACGTACACCACGACCCTCCGCTTCGTGATCGGCGACATCAAGCAGAACGCTCTCGCCCTTCGCGACGTACAGATCAGCTACACGGTTCAGCCGCTCACCGGGTTCGCCGCGACACCGACCAGCCTGAGCTTCAGCCAGCTGCTGGGTGGAACGGCGCCCGCAGCGCAGAACCTCGCCATCTCCGAGCTCGGCGGGGCGAGCTACGCCTGGAACGTTTCGATCAGCTACACCTCCGGGACCGGCTGGCTGAACGTCAACGGCGGCGCTTCAGCCAGCGGAGCCACGCTGCCGACGACGCTGTCCGTGAGCGTCAACTCCCAGGTCGCCCTCGGGACGCTGAACGCGACCCTTCACATGACCGGGAACGGCAACAGCGTCGACATCCCGGTCAGCTATACCGTGAGCCAGCCGCAAATCACGCGATCGCCGGTCTCGCTGACTTTCAGCGTTCTCAGGCTCGCCTCGACGCCTGCGACCCAGGACATCACGCTGACGACCCAAGGAAGCATTCCGGTCAACTACGCGATCTCGGTAAGCTACGGTCCCGGCCCGAGCGGCTGGCTGAACGTGCCGGCGAACGGCACGGCGCCGGGCACTGTGACCGCAGGCGTCAACACGACCTCGCTCTCGCCGGGCACCTACACGGCGACCCTCGCCGTCAACACGGCGACCCAGTCGGTGCCGGTGACGGTGACCTACGTTGTCAGCGAGCCGATCTTGACCCGCTCGCCCGCAAGCCTGACCTTCAATGCGTTTAGCAGCGGAACTCTCCCCGCGTCGCAGGACATCACCCTCTCCACGCAGCAGAGCGTGAGCTTGGCCTATTCCATCTCGGTCAGCTATGGCGCCGGGGCAAGCGGATGGCTGAACGTCCCGGCGAACGGGACGGCGCCCGCAACCGCGACCGCGAGCGTCAATACCACCGCGCTTGCGCCCGCGACCTACACGGCAACCGTCTCGTTCACCACCGAAGCACAGACCGCATCGGTCGGAATCACGTACGTGGTTGCGGGCTCCTCCCTTACGTTCACCCCGGCGGCCCCGATGTTCGTGATCGATACGACATCGCCGCCTTCCGCCCTCAGCCAGAATATCGGCGTCGGATCGACGGGCGTGCCTCTGACCTGGGCGGCAAAGTCCTCCGTGCCGTGGATGAGCGTGTCGCCGACCAGCGGTTCCTCGGGAACGAACGTCACTCTGACCCTCGACGCAGGCCAGTTGGCAAAGTTCGATCCGGGAACGGGCGATGCCGCGATTACTTTCGCCTACACACCGCCGATGCAAGCGCCGACCAATGCGCCGCTTGTCGCCTCGCTCGACTTCCGGATTCCAAAGGTGAACTTCGTCTCTCCCTACGTGGAGCGTCCCAACACCAGCACGGAGGTCATCGTGCGTGGAGCGGGATTCAACAACCCCACCGGCGATATCCTGTTCGGCGCAACTCCAGTTTCAAACTACACCAAGGTCAGCGACACGGAGATTCGCGTTCTCCACCCATCCCTGGCCGCCGGCAGCTATCCCGTAACGATCCCGAATCAGCTCGGGTTGGACCGTTCGCGTGCGAGCCTTCGCGTCACCGCCCAGCCGACGTTTTCAGCAGTCGCGCTGCCGACGTCGCTCATCCACGACCGCTCCATATACGACGGGGAACGGGCCAGCGTGTACACCAACAACTGGCTGTTCAATTCAGTGCCCGGAGACCCGCGGGTCGAGCGCCACCGCTGGAACGGCTCGGTCTGGGTGACGGACTCGATCCTGGTCGACCCGCCGGTCGACATCGCCATGACCCCGGACGGGCGAGAGTTGATTGCGCTGACGCCGTCGCTCATCCATCACATCAATCTGGACACCTGGACGATCACCAGGTCGGACATCGTTTCGGCGACTCCGATCACGCGGATCGCCATGGCCAACGATGGACGGGCATTGATCCTGAAATCGGGGGTTCCCCCGCGGAGCTACGACGTTCTGACCTTTCAGTTCTCCGACATTCCGACCGCGTCGCCCTCATCGTTCGGCTGGGTCGCGCCGGTCAGTTCGCTGGACGGAAGCCGCATCCTCGTCGGGCCGAATAGCAATACGCTCCCGGTACCGCTGTTCTATTTCGACTCGAGCCTGTTCCAGTTCGTGCAAGCCCTTCCAGATCGAATCGCCAATCGCATCAGCTACGATCGCACCGGCAGCATCTCGATCGTCGACCCGGTGGTACTAGACCGACAATTCAATATACTCGGGATCGTGCAGAACCTGCGCCAGTCCGTGATCTCACCAGACGGAACTCGGGCCTATGGCGTGTCCCCGGACGATCCGACGGTCCTCCACACGTACGACCTTACCAGCCCCGACGGTATCGGAGGATTCACCGAGCTCGCGCCCATCGCGCTCCAAGCCGCTCCCGGCCTCCCGATCGTTCTGAGCATAGCGTCCGACGGGAAGACGGTCTTCGTTTCCGGCGAGAGCAATTTCATCGTGCAGCCGGTGCCATAGCGGCGGCGGTGTGCCGTCCTACCCGCCCTAGCGCTCCACCCTGGCCGCATACTCCACGCCCTTCGCCATCCTGTATACACTCTCGGTGACGGGCACCGGAACGCCGAGCTCCTTCGCCTTCCTCACGATGTAGCCGGTCATCGACTCGAGCTCGGTCTCGCGGCCGGCCTCGAGGTCCTGCGCCATCGAGCCCGCGTGCTTGCTCAAGGGGACTTCGCCCGAGCGGAATTTCTTCACGAGATACATGGGATCGAATTCGAGCTTGATCCCCAGCGCCTCGGCGACTCGGATGCACTCGGCCGCCATGTCGTCGATGAGCGCGCGCATCTCGGGCACGTCGTAGCGCGCGGCGTTCACGCCCTGGACGATCGCGCCGATCGGGTTCATCACGCTGTTGAAGATGAACTTGCCCCAGATCGCTCCGCGCGGATCGGCGACCACTTTCGTCGGAAGGCCCGAGCGCGTCATCAGCTCGCCCAGCCACGCGACCGATTCGACGCCCCCGCGCGCTGGTCCGAGCCACGACTCCTCGCCGTGCACCAGGTGGTGGATGTGTCCCGGACCGTCGTAGCGCGCCGCCTCGAAGGAGACGCCGTGCGCGACGTCGAGGCCGCTCGCGCGCATGAGCAGCTCCTCGTTTCCCATGCCGTTCTGGAAGGTAACCAGCACCGGCCGCCCCTCGATCACGGGATGCAGCGATTGGAACGCAGCTTCGGTCGCCTGCGACTTCACGAGGAAGATCACGGCGTCGAACCAGTGCGAGCCCATCTCCGCGGGGTGCGCGAAGGCGGTGAGCTTCGCCGCGAGATCGCTCAGGCCGGTGAGCCTCAGGCCGTGCCCCCGGATGGCATCGACGTGCGCCCGGTTCGTATCGAGCGCCACCACGTCCGCGACCCTGGCGAGGTGGGCGGCGTAGAGGCCCCCGATCGCTCCTGCTCCGACCACGAGAATCCGTTTCATTCGCCTACCAGCGCTCGAGCTTGATGTCGTCGTACGACGCCGGCTGGGAGATGGGCTCGATGTGGCTGAGCGTGATCGCCTGCGGCACGAGCGAGCGGATGCGCTCCTCGATCTCCTCCGAGAGCGCGTGCGCGCGCTCGACGGGCCACGCGTCGGGGACGAGCAGGTGGAAGGAGATGAAGCGCCGGGCTCCCGCCTGGCGGGTGAGCAGCGCGTGGAATTCGATCTGGTATCGGCGCCGGTACTCGACGAAGATCTTCTCGATCTCGGCGACCTCGGCTGCGGGAATCGCCGCGTCGAGCAGTCCGGCGAACGAGCGGCGCATGAGCATGAATCCGGTCCACACGATGTGCACCGCCACCGCGAGGGCGATCAGCGGGTCGAGGATCAGCCAGCCCGTCGCCGCCACCAGCACCACGCCCGCCACGACGCCGGCCGAGGTCCACACGTCGGTCATGAGGTGGTGGCCGTCGGCCTCGATGGCGATGCTGTGCAGCCGCCGGCCGGCCGAGACGAGCCGCAGCGCCACGCCGAGGTTGATCGCGGTCGCCGCGACCGAGAGCGCGATGCCGAGCGCCGGCGCGTCGATCGGGTGCGGAGCCGCGAGCCGGGGAGCGGCGGCGTAGGCGATGCTCACTGCCGCGAAGACGATCAGCGCGCCTTCGGCGCCGCTCGAGAAGTACTCGGCCTTGAAGCGCCCATAGGGATGGCGCGAGTCCGGAGGCCTCGCCGCGAGCCGCAGCATCGACAGGGTGAGCAGCGCCGCGGCGAGGTTGATGAGCGCCTCGAGCGCATCGGACAGCAGCCCGACCGAGTCCGTGACGTACCACGCGAGCGTCTTCAGGACGATGGTCGCCACCGCCGCGGCGAGCGACAGCCAGGCGTAGCGCTCAAGCGTGCGATCCGCGGCCATGCGCGGATGATATCCGCTTCTCCGTGAACAGGGCCGCGTAGGCCGTGCGCCGCGCCTCGGGCGAGCGCCCCAGCGAGCAGTAGTGCGGATGAGCCGTGACCAAGGCGTCGTCCTCACCGAGCGCGTTGCGGCGGTAGCTGGACCAGGGCCACGCGCCCGGAGAAGGCGCAAGCCCGGCACGCACCGGATTCTCCTCGATATAGCGCATGCAGGCGAGCAGGTGCCTGCGCGCGTGCACCGGCGACGCGTCGTAGGGCTCTTCCCAAACGGAATCTTCGTGGCCGTACTCGCCGGAGAGATAGCTCGCATAGCGCGCGGCGATCGCGGGCATGAGGCGCGCGGGACCCGCCGCGCGTCTCGACGTGAGCAGAAGATGCACGTGGTTTCCCATCAGGGCATAGGCGTGCATCGCGCATTCGGCGCGCGTGGCGCATTCCCGCAGCGAGTCGAGGTAGGCGGCGCGGTCGCGCGCGCAGGAAAAACAGGCGCAGCGTTCGCGGCCGCGCTGCACCACGTGCAGCGTGGCGTGGGCTTCCTCGGGGCAGGCGAGACGCGCCATCATCGCTCAACGCCGCGGCGCGGGGTGGCGTTGACCGCCTCAATCGATCGGGTCGTCGACGAACATCTGGTAGGTCTGCCGCTTCGGCTTGTCGGCGTCTTCGGGGAGCACGTACTTGATCGAGGATTTCCCGCGCAGCTCCGCCGGGAGGACCATCACCCGCGCGAATGCCGTCGGCTCGCGCTCCGATGCGAGCGCGAGGACCGGGTCCGGGCCGGCCGCGAACCACGGTTCTCCCGGGCGCACCAGATGCTCCTCGCCTTTCACCTTGATGCGGATCTCGCCGGTCAACAGGCAGCGGATGCCCGGCCCGCGGTGCGTGTGCGTATAGGCGATGCCTCCGGGCGGGAAGTCCACCCGGTCGCAGCGCATGAGCCAGGCGGCGTCCGGATCCAGGTCGAGCTCGGAGCGCAGCAGCGGCTTCGGCATCCCGGCCCCGCGCCGCAGCTCCCACCGGTAGACCTCGGCGCCGGAGACTCCC
>DASSQD010000112.1:0-40292 GCA_035702665.1 Burkholderiales bacterium | reverse complement strand
CTCGGCCCTCTATCACGTGCCGCCCGGCTCGCACCCGGAGTACGCCGCCATCGACGTGCTCGTGGCGCTGCTGAACAACGTGCCGGGGGGACGCCTGCACAAGGCCCTGGTCGAGACGGGGCTCGCGAGCTCGATCTTCGGCACCGAGCGCCAGCAGCGCGAAGCCGGCTTCGCATACTTCGGCGCGAACGTGCGGCAGGGCGCGTCGATCGACGCCGCGCGCGACGCCCTGCTCGGCGTGCTCGAATCGTTCGCGGCCAGGCCGGCGACCGACGAGGAAGTCGACCTCGCGCGCCGCCGGCTGCTGAACGACATCGAGCTCACGCTCGCCGACTCGCGCGAGCTGACCATGGCGCTCTCCGAATGCGCCGGCATGGGCGACTGGCGCATCCTGTTCCTGTACCGTGACCGCCTGAAGAAGGTGAACGCCGACGACGTGCAGGCCGCCGCCGTGCACTACCTCAGGCGCTCCAACCGCACGCTCGGGACGTTCCTGCCGACCGCCTCGCCCGACCGCGCGGAGATCCCGGCCGTGCCCGACCTTGCCGCCGCCCTCAAGGACTATCGCGGCTCCGGCGCCCTGGCGCAGGGCGAGGACTTCAACCCGACGCCGGCCAACATCGAGTCGCGCGTCATCCGCAAGACGCTGCCCGGCGGGATGAAGCTCGCGCTCCTTCCCAAGAAGACCCGGGGCGGCACGGTCGTGGCGCAGCTCGCGCTGCAATGGGGCGACGAGCAGAGCAAGGCCAACCGCGCCGCGGCCTGCGGCATAACCAGCGGAATGCTGCTGCGCGGCACGCGCGAGCATTCGCGCGAGCAGCTGCGCAACCTCTTCGACAAGCTCAACGCCAACGTCGTGGTCGACGGCGACGGCGGCTCGATCGAGACCGTGCGCGAGAGCCTTCCGGAGTCCCTGCGCCTGATGGCCGAGGTCCTGCGCCAGCCGTCCTTCCCGGACGACGAGTTCGAGCAGCTGCGCCGCGCCTCGCTCACCGGCATCGACGCTCAGAGGAGCGATCCGGCCGCGCTCGCCACGCTCGCCCTGACGCGCCACCTCAACCCCTATCCGGCCTCGCACTGGCTGTACACGAGCTCGCTCGACGAGCGCACCGCGCGGCTCAAGGACCTCACCCTCGAGGACGTCAAGCACTGCTACGAGGAGTTCTACGGCGCGTCCGACAGCGAACTCTCGATCGTGGGCGATTTCGATGCGGAGGCGGTCACGCGCCTCGCGCAGGATCTGTTCGGCGACTGGAAGAGCCCGCGGCCCTACGCGCGCATACCGCTCAAGGTCGCCGACGTCGCGCCGATGAACGAGACGATCCGGACCCCCGACAAGGCGAACGCGGTGCTGCGCGCCGCGGAGCTGCTCAAGCTGCGCGACGACGACCCCGACTACCCCGCCCTGCTGCTGGGCAACTACATCTTCGGCGGGTCCTCCGATTCGCGCCTGATGAGGCGCATCCGCGAGAAGGAGGGCCTGTCGTACAGCGTCGGCTCCTTCCTTTCGGCCGACAGCTTCTACCCGCGGGGCGCCTTCGGCATCTTCGCGATCTACGCCCCGCAGAACCGCGAGCGCGTCGAGGAGGCCATGAACGACGAGCTGCGCAAGGCGTTCACCGACGGATTCACGCCCGAGGAAGTCGAGGCCGGAAAGAAGGGCTTCCTGCAGGCGCGGCAGCTCTCCCGCTCGAGCGACCCGGCCCTGGCGGGGCGCCTCGTCGCCTATCTCGTGCTCGGGCGCAGCTTCGCCTGGGACGCCGATCTCGAGCGCAAGGTCGCGGCGCTGACGCCGCAGCAGGTGCTCGACGCCATGCGCCGGCATATCGATCCGGCGAAGCTCACCGTCATCAAGGCCGGGGACTTCGCCAGCCCGGCCCCGATTCCGCTGGGGCCGGCCCCGGCCGGCTAGGGCTCAGGGCAGCTCCGCGTAGCGGATCTCCAGCACCTCGAGCCGCTCGTCCCCGGCGGGGGTGCGGAGCGTGACCGCGTCCCCCGCTCGCGCCTTCAGCAGGGCGCGCGCCACGGGCGACACCCACGAGACGCGTCCCCGCGCAGGGTCCACCTCGTCGGTGCCGACGATGCTGACGGTGTGTTCGCGGCCCGAGGCGTCGGTGTAGGTCACGGTGGCGCCGAAGAAGACGCGCTCCTGGTCCTGGTCCCGGGGATCGACCACCTCCGCGGCCTCCAGGCGCTTCATCAGGAAGCGGATGCGGCGCTCGATCTCGCGCAGGCGCTTCTTGCCGTAGAGGTAGTCGGCATTCTCCGAGCGGTCGCCGTTGGCCGCGGCCCAGGCGACGGTCTTGACCAACTCGGGCCGCTCGCCTTCGACCAGCGCCTTGAGCTCAGACTTCAGGCGAGCGTGGCCGGCTGGGGTGATGTAGTTCTTCGCGCCCTCCGGAACCCGGGGCTCGACCTCGAGCTCCTCCTCCGGGGCGCCGTCCTCGCGGGTGAATGCCTTGCTCATCGCTGCGCTCATTACTTCCTGATGGCCGCGCTCGCGGCTCAACTATAATAGCCGCGGCAGGGGCCCGTGTCAGGGAGAATCCATGAAGTGGAACACCAAGCGGGTACGTGAGATTGCACTGGTCGTCCTGGTCGTGCTGACGGCGACCCTGGCGAACCTGCCCGAGGAGCTGCTCGACCAGTTCGACATCAACCGTGACCTGCTGCTCGGCACGCTCGCGCTCACGGTGTTCATCGCGCTGTTCCTCTACCTGAAGTTCCAGTTCTTCTTTCTCGTGGTGCTGCTCGCCGTGGCCGCCAACATGCCCGGCGAGGTGGCCGACAGCCTGGGCATCTCCACCACGCCCCTGATCATCGCCATGGCGACGATGGTCGGCTTCTCGCTCATCAACTACGTCGTGGACCTGCTGCCCACGGGCCTGGAGAAGAAGCCCAGGGAGCAGAGCGCCGAGAGCATCCGCGTGCTGTTCTACGCCATCGAGAAGGGCAATCTCGTGTACGCGCAGAAGATCCTCTCGCAGAACTTCGACCCCAACCTCGTGGCCGAGAACGGCTACACGCCGCTCATGTACGCGGCGGCGCGCGGCGACACCAAGATGGTCGACCTGCTCCTGCGGAACGGCGCCAACGTCAACCTCGTCAGCAAGAGCGGCGACACCGCGATCGAGCTCGCCCTGCGCATCGGCTCGACCGAGTGCGCCGAGATGCTGAAGAAGGCGCGCAGCGAACAGCAGTTGCGCGAGCAGGCCGTTCAGCCGAAGACGGCCTCCCAGGAGTAACAAAATGTGTCCCCGGAGCGCCCGGCGGAACTTCGCTGCCGGCGCGCTGCCCAAGACGCGTATCAAAGGCTCTCCGGAGGATCGCATGTCCAAGAAGATGTTCGCAGCGGCGCTGATCGCCGTTGCCGCCGCCGCGCTGGGATACGAAGGCGGCAAGCTATCGCCCATATCGTCGTCCCAGGCCCAGACCACCCAGGTCCAGCCCGCCGCCGCGCCCGCACGGTCGCTTCCCGACTTCACCGCCCTGGTCGAGCAATACGGCCCGGCCGTCGTGAACATCAGCACCACCGCGAAGGTGCGCGCGCAGGCGCAGGAGTTCCAGATTCCCGGCGAGCCCGGCGACCCGTTCTACGAATTCTTCCGGCGCTTCCAGGTCCCGGTGCCCCAGGGCGACACCATACGCAGGGGCGTGGGATCGGGCTTCATCGTGAGCCCCGACGGCTACATCCTCACCAACGCGCACGTCGTCGACGACGCGAGCGAGGTGACGGTCAAGCTCACCGACAACCGCGAATTCAGCGCCAAGGTGATCGGCGCCGACCGCCGCAGCGACGTCGCGCTGGTCAAGATCAACTCGAAGAACCTGCCGACGGTGCGCATCGGCGAGGCCGCAAAGGCGAAGGTCGGCGAATGGGTCGCCGCGATCGGCTCTCCCTTCGGCCTGGAGAACACCGTCACCGCCGGCATCATCTCCGCCAAGTCGCGCTCGCTGCCCGACGAGAACTACGTGCCGTTCATCCAGACCGACGTCGCGATCAACCCCGGCAATTCCGGCGGGCCGCTGTTCAACATGGCCGGCGAGGTTATCGGCATCAATTCGCAGATCTACAGCCGCACCGGCGGCTACATGGGGCTGTCGTTCGCGGTCCCCATCGAAGTGGCGATGAAGGTCAAGAACGACCTGCAGAAGTACGGCAAAGTCAGCCGCGGGCGGCTGGGCGTGACCATCCAGGGCGTGACCCAGGAGCTCGCCGACTCGTTCGGGCTGAAGAAGCCGCAGGGCGCCCTCGTCTCGGCGGTCGAAGCCAAGAGCCCCGCCGAGAAGGCCGGGATCAGGACCGGCGACATCATTCTCGCGGTCGACGGGCAGGACATCGAGAACTCGATCGACCTGCCGCGCGTCATCGGCGACTCGCGCCCGGGCACGCAGGTGAAGCTGAAGATCTGGCGCCAGGGCGACACGAAGGAGCTCACGGCCGCGCTCGGCGAGGCGCCGGCCGAAAAGCTGGCGAAGGCCGATGAGCCCGCGAAGGCAAAGTCGGGCAAGCTCGGCGTCGCGGTGCGCCCGCTCACCGACGAGGAGCGCAAGCAGCTCGAAGCCGAGGGCGGGCTCCTCGTGGAGCAGGCCGACGGCGCCGCCGCGCGCGCGGGCGTGCAGGCGGGCGATATCATCCTCGCCTTCAACAACCAGCCGGTGAAGAGCGTCGACCAGCTGCGCCGCCTCGTCGACAAGTCGCGCGGCAACGTCGCGCTGCTCATCCAGCGCGAGGGCAACAAGATCTACGTGCCGGTGCGGCTCAGCTGAGCGCGGCCGGCTCGGGAGAACCGCGCCCGAGGGCGCGGTTTTTTTTCGGCCGTCGGAGCGTCCCTGCCTGCTGTTAGAATCGGCCGGACTCCGAGGAGGACGCCATGGCCGCACCCCGCTCCCTGCAGTTCGACACGCTCAGCCTGCACGCGGGCCAGAGGCCCGACCCCGTGACGGGGGCGCGCGCGACGCCGATCTATTTCACCACCTCGTTCGTGTTCCGCGGCGCCGATCACGCGGCGGCGCTGTTCAACATGGAGCGCGGCGGACACGTCTACTCGCGCATCTCCAACCCGACCAACGCGGTGCTCGAGGAGCGCATCGCTGCGCTCGAGGGCGGCGTCGGCGCGATCGCAACGGCGAGCGGCCAGGCGGCGCTGCACCTGGCGATCGCCACGATCGCGGGCTCGGGCGCGCACGTCGTCGCCTCGCGCGCCCTCTACGGCGGCTCGCACAACCTGCTCTCGTACACGCTGCCGCGCTTCGGCATCGAGACGACCTTCGTCGATCCTCGCGACCTCGGCGCGTGGCGGAAGGCGATCCGCCCGAGGACCCGGCTGCTCTTCGGCGAGACGCTCGGCAACCCGGGGCTGGACGTGCTCGACATCCCCTCGGTCGCGGCGATCGCGCACGAGGCGCGGCTGCCGCTGCTGGTGGACGCGACGTTCACCACGCCGTGGCTGCTCCGGCCCTTCGATCACGGAGCGGACCTCGTCTATCACTCCGCGACCAAATTCCTCGGCGGCCACGGCGTCGCGATCGGCGGCGTGCTGGTCGACGGCGGCACTTTCGACTGGGAGGCCTCCGGCAAGTTCCCCGAGCTGACCGAGCCCTACGCGGGGTTCCACGGCATGGACTTCCAGGAGGAGTCGACCGTCGGGGCGTTCCTCTTGCGCGCGCGGCGCGAGGGACTGCGCGACTTCGGCGCGTGCATGAGCCCGGCGACCGCCTTCCAGATCCTGCAAGGCGTGGAGACGCTGCCGCTGAGAATGGAGCGCCACGTCGCCAACACCCGCAAGGTCGTCGCTTTCCTGGGAGGACAGCCCGCGGTCGAGTCGATCGCATACCCGGAGCTCGAGTCTCATCCCGACCATGCGCTCGCGGGAAAGCTGCTGCCGCGAGGCTGCGGCGCGGTCTTCAGCTTCAACCTCCGCGGCGGGCGCGAGAGCGGCCGGCGCTTCATCGACGCGATGAGGATCTTCTCGCACCTCGCGAACGTCGGCGACGCCAAATCGCTGGTGATCCATCCGGCGAGCACCACGCATTTCCGCATGAGCGATGCGGCGCTCGCGCAGGCGGGCATCGGCCCGGGCACGATACGGCTCTCGGTCGGCCTTGAGGACCCCGACGACCTCATCGAAGACCTCTCGCGCGGCCTGCGCGCGGCGAAGGGCTAGCGTGGACCTGCGCGTCGCGAACGAGCGCGTCTACGCCTACACCGGCGGCAAGCCTTTCGACCCCGCGCTGCCGGCGCTCGTCTTCATCCACGGCGGCGAGCTGGATCATTCCGTGTGGACCCTGCAATCGCGCTACTTCGCCCACCACGGCCGCGCCGTGCTCGCCGTCGACCTGCCCGGGCACGGCAGGAGCGGCGGCGCGCCGCTCGCGAGCATCGCCGCGATGGCCGACTGGATCGCCGCCGTGCTCGACGCGGCCGGAGCGGGATCGGCCGCGCTGATCGGGCACAGCATGGGGTCGCTGGTCGCGCTCGACTGCGCCGCCCGCCACCCGGAGCGCGCGACCCGCATCGCGCTCCTCGGCACGGCCTTCCCGATGGGCGTCTCGCCCGAGCTGCTCGATGCGACGAAGGCGAGGGAGCCGGAAGCGCAGCGCATGATCAACGTCTGGTCGCATGCCGCGTACGCACACTACCCGGGCAACCCGGGCCCGGGCTCCTGGGTGATCGGCGGAAGCCTGCGCCTGATGCAGCGCCAGAAGCCCGGCGTGCTGCACGCCGATTTCGCGGCGTGCGACGGCTACAGGGACGGGCTTGCGCGCGCCGCGCAGCTGAAGTGCCCCGCCCTGTTCCTCCTCGGGCGGCTCGACGCGATGACGCCCGCCCGCGCCGGGCGCGATCTCGCGAGCGCCGTCCCGAACGCCGTGGTGAAGATTCTCGCCGACAGCGGCCACAACCTCATGGGCGAGAAACCCGACGAGGTCCTCGACGCGCTCGTGGAGTTCCTGAATGCGTAGACTCCCGCTGCTGGCTTCGCTCGCGCCGCTCGCCGCCCAAGCGCAGATGCAGGTGCCCGATTACAACTGGCTCGGCGCGGGGGCGCGCACGCGGCCGGCGTACGACGGCTCGGCGGCCCACGAGACCGAGCTGATTCCGTCGGTGAGGTATTTCGGCAAGGTCTGGTTCGCGCGCACGACCCAGGGCATGCTCGAAGGCGGCGCGCGGCTCAAGATCGATCGCGATCTGCATCTCGGCGCGCAGGTCGCCTACGAGTCCGGGCGCAAGTCGAGCGAGGCCGTATTCCTCGCGAGCCGCAACGTGCCCGACATCGATCCGGGTGCGTCGGCGGGCGTGCACGCCGAGTGGGATTCGCACATCGGTCCCGCGCCGACGACGCTGCTCGCGCGGCTGCGCCAGTTCGTCGACACCGACCGCGGCGCGCAGGCGGATCTGCGCTACACCGCCGGCGTCTTCGGCGGGGGCGCAGTCAGCGCTGCGCTCTTCTTCCAGGGCAGCTGGGCGAGCGCGAGGTCGAACCGGTCCTTCTACGGCATCACGCCCGACGTGTCGGCGAGCACGGGACTGCGCGCATACTCGCCCGGGGGCGGGCTTCTGTATACGACCGGCGGCCTGCTCTGGGAAGTCGATCTGAGCAAGAGCTGGATCGTCATCGGCAACCTCGAGGCGCGGCTGCTCCACGGCGCCGCGGCGGGCAGCCCCGTCGTCGAGCGCCCGACGAGCCGCTATGCCAGCGCGAGCCTCGCGTACCGGTGGTACTGATCTTCTAGTCGCGCAGCACCAGCAGCACCGGCTGATGGTCGGACGCGTCGGTATCGACGTTCACCACCACGTCCTCGACGCGATCGGCGAGGTCCTCGGTGACGAAGATGAAGTCGCAGGCGAACGGCGGTCCCGGCCACTGCGCCTTGTCGTGCACGCCGAGCGTCGGCGGGTGCGCCTTGCCCGGATGCCGAAGGCGCCAGGCGTCGCGGTACGCCGGGATTCCGGCGCCGAGCGGCGCCTGGACGCGCGCGTGCATCGGGTCGTCGGCGCGGAAGTTGAAATCGGCGGTCAGTATCCCGGACGCGGGACGCGGCACCGGCTGGAAGGGGCCGCCCTCCTTTCCGGGCTGGGGCGCGGCGGCGTGGCCCGCCGCCTCCTCCTGCAGGTCGCGCAGCGCCTCGACTTGCGCGGCGCGCTGCTTCGCCGAGTAGTACTCGAGGTGCGTCGTCGTGACGCGCAAGGGGCCCGAGGGCGTCTCCACCACCACCTCGACCGCCGAGCGCTGCATGCTCGGCACGGCGGCGTCGGCGGGCCAGGGCAGCAGCCGCCGGTAGACCTGGAGGACCGGCAGCCGGGTGATCACCGCGTTGCCGAACTCGCGCGAGTCGCCCTGCGGCGCAAGCACGTCGATCGCCACGCCCTTGAGCACCGTGTAGTCGGGAAAGAGGCCGGCGAGCGTCTCGTACTGGTTCTCTCCCGCGCTCCCGGGGAGGCAGGGAAAATTGCGCGCGACTTCCTGCAGGCACAGGACGTCCACGTCGGCCATGTCCTTCACCACCTTGCTGATGCGCGCGGGGTTGACGCGGCCGTCGCAGCCGCGGCACCACTGGATGTTCCAGGAGATGAGGTTCATACCCAGCTGAGCCGTGTCTGCTGCGCTTCTTGTTTGTCTAAGCTGGTATCGAGAATACCGCCAACCGTTCGAAATCCGGCCCCGCTTCCGCGCCGCAATACTACCCGAACGCCGCAGCTTCGTTGCTATCATCTCCTCCTGATGCGTCCGGAGTATCCCCCGCACTGCCGCCGGTTTCTGCTGGCGCTCGTCCTGACCGGATGCGCGCAAACGGAAACGGTGGCAGTCAAGCCGGGAGCGACTCGACAGGACTTCTATCTGGACTCGGGCGATTGCCGCGGCAAGGCGTACAGCGCGCCCGGCGCCATGGACAACGCGGCGCAGGTCGCCCGCGCCTTTAACGGCTGCATGCAGGCGAAGGGCTGGTCGTTCCAGCAGGTGCCGAAGCGCCAGAGCGGGGGCAGCGGAACCTAACGCACCGGCAGCACTCGAACGACGGGGAAATGTCCCCAGGACAAGGAGGGAATCATGGTTCGCGAATCGTGGTGTATTCGTTCGGTGTTGCGCGGAAGCGCGGCAATTCTCGTTGCTGCAGGGTGCGTCGCCCCCATCCAGGCCTACGCGTGGGAGCCGACCCGGACCGTCGAGTTCATCGTTCCGGCCGGGACCGGCGGCGGAGCCGACCAGATGGCTCGATTCATCCAGGGTACGGTCGCAAAGTACAAGCTGATGAAGGAGCCCATGGTGGTCATCAACCAGGGCGGCGGGGCCGGCGCCGAGGGTTTTCTCGACATGAAGGACTCGCGAGGCGATCCCCACAAGCTGATCATCACCCTGTCGAATCTGTTCACGACCCCGCTCGCGACCAGCACGCCGTTCAACTGGCGCGATCTCACGCCGGTGCAGATGGAAGCGCTGGACGAATTCGTGCTTTGGGTCAACGCCGACACGCCGTACAAGACCCCCAAGGAGTACGTCGCGGCCGTGAAAGCGGCGCCGGGCAAGTTCAAGATGGGCGGCACCGGCTCGAAGCAGGAAGATCAGATCATCACCGAATCGATCGAGCAGAGAACCGGCACGAAATTCACCTACATCTCCTACCGCGGGGGTGGCGACGTGGCGATACAGCTGGTCGGCAAGCACGTCGATTCCACGGTCAACAATCCGATCGAAGCGGTGGCGGAGTGGCGCGCGGGCAAGCTGCGCCCGTTGTGCGTTTTCGACAGCAAGCGCATGCCTTACAAGCAAGCGATGACGAAGACGATGTCGTGGCACGACATTCCGACCTGCGAGGAATCCGGCCTGGACGTTCAATACCTGATGCTGCGCGGCATCTTCATGCCGGGCGGGGTCACCCAGGATGAGGTCGACTACTACATCGGCCTGCTCAACAAGGTTCGGGCGACTCCCGACTGGAAGACATTCATGAGCACGGGCGCCTTCAACCAGTCGGTCATGAGCGGCAAGCAGTTCGAGGCGTGGCTGGGGCACGAGGAAGCGCGCCATTTCCAACTCATGAAGACGGCGGGATTCATCGCGCACTAGCTCTCCGGATGTTCGCCTTCGCGTCACGCGCAGCGCTCGCGTTCCCTCTGCTGCTCGCGCACGCGGCGGCCGCCCAGCACCTGCCGCTCGAGCGCATCAAGCTGCCGCCCGGCTTCGAGATCAGCGTGTTCGCGCGCGACATTCCCAACGCGCGCGCGCTCGCTCTCGGCCCGGACCAGGTGGTATTCGTCGGTACGCGCGCGAGCAGCGTCTACGCGGTGCGCTACGCAGGGACGAAAGCCGGCCAAGTAATCACCGTCGCGTCGGGTCTGCGCCTGCCCAACGGCGTCGCCGTGCGCGACGGCGCCCTGTACGTCGCGGAGGTGAGCCGCATCCTGCGCTACGATATCGGCAATCTTCTTGCCGACCCGGCGTCGGCGAAGCCGGTGGTCGTGACCGACCGCTATCCGCGCGAGACGCACCACGGCTGGAAATTCATCCGCTTTGGCCCCGACGGCTGGCTGTACGTGCCGGTCGGCGCTCCCTGCAACATCTGCGAGCCGGATCCCGCGCGCTACGCGCTCATCTCGCGCATCAGGCCCGACGGCTCGGGCTACGAGGTTTTCGCGAGCGGCATACGCAACTCGGTCGGCTTCGACTGGGACCCGCGCAGCAAGGATCTGTGGTTCACGGACAACGGCCGCGACATGCTCGGGGACGACCTGCCCTCCGACGAGCTCAACCACGCGCCCAGGCACGGGATGAACTTCGGCTATCCGTACTGCCATCAGGGCGACAGCGCCGACCCCGAGTACGGGAGCAAGCGCGCCTGCTCCGAGTTCACGCCGCCCGAGGTCAAGCTCGGGCCGCACGTCGCCTCGCTCGGAATGCGTTTTTACACCGGCGCACAGTTCCCGCCCGAGTATCGCAACAACGTCTTCGTCGCCGAGCACGGCTCCTGGAACCGCTCGAGGAAGATCGGCTACCGCATTGCGCGCGTCGTGGTCGAGGGCGGACGCGCGGTGAAGCACGAGGTGTTCTCCGAGGGCTGGCTGCAGGGCGAGTCGGCCTGGGGCCGGCCGGTCGACGTCGAGGTCATGCCCGACGGCTCGCTGCTGGTGTCGGACGACCAGGCCGGGGTGATCTACCGCATCGCCTACCGCGGGCGCTGATCCTTCCGGGCGCGCTGATCGGACGAGGTCAGGTGCGCGTCGTGGCCCGACCACACGTGCTCCTTCATGGTCTCGGCGTCGGCGACCTTGGCAGATAGCCTGCGGAAGTTCCAGCTCTCGTACGCCTTCACCAGCCTGGCGAGGATCCACCAGACGGCGATCACGACGAGCAGCCCCGCGATCCCGATCGCCCACCATCTCACGTCCTGGCAGAAGGTCTTGCCGAAGTTCCTTCCTGCACAGTACTGCACGAGGAACGAGAGCCAATCCCAGTCCTTCGTCAGATCGTCGATCAGCTTGCCGAAATCCATCGGGTCAATCTCCATCGCGCGCGTAGGGCACGCGCAGCTCGACCGGCGCCGTGCGCTTCCTGCGCATGCGGACGTTGAGCGCCTCGACCGCGACCGAGAACGCCATGGCGAAGTAGACGTAGCCCTTGGGGATGTGGTGGTCGAAACCGTCGGCGATCAGCACCACGCCGATCACGAACAGGAACGCGAGCGCGAGCATCTTCACCGTGGGATGTGCCGAGACGAAGCGCCCGATCGCGCCGGCGAACAGCATCATCAGCGCGACCGACGCCACCACCGCGGCGACCATGACCGGGAGGCGGTCCACCATGCCGACCGCGGTGACGATCGAATCCAGCGAGAACACCATGTCGATGACGATGATCTGCAGGATCACGGCGGAGAAGGTGGTCCCTCCCGCCGCCGAGGACTCGCCCTTCTCGCCTTCGAGCAGCTGATGGATCTCCGCCGTGCTCTTCCACAGCAGGAACAGGCCGCCGGCGATGAGGATGAGGTCGCGGCCCGAGATCTCCTGTCCGAAGAGCGGCAGCGTGAACAGCGGCTCGGTGAGACCGGCGATCCACGCGAGCAGGAACAGCAGGCCGATGCGCATGAACATCGCGAGGAAGAGGCCGAGCCTGCGCGCGACCTCACGCCGCGATTCCTCCAGCTTGTCGACCATGATGGAGATGAAGATCACGTTGTCGATGCCGAGCACCAGCTCGAGGACCGTCAGCGTCACGAAGGCGATCCAGGCCTGCGGATCGGCGAGCAGCTCCACTCTGAGGTCAGACTAGATCAGACGACTTCGGCGGTTCGCGTGATCTCGCCGATGTTGCCGCTCTGGTAGTCGCGCACCGCCTGGACGATCTCGTCCTGCGTGTTCATCACGAACGGGCCGTGGCGCGCGACCGGCTCCTTGATCGGGACCCCGGCGAGGAGCAAGAGGCGCCCGCCTCCCTCCCTCCCGCGAAGGCGGACGGCGTCGCCCACAGCGAAGAGCGCGAGCTGACCGTCCTTGATCTCGCCGCCCTCGTCGCCGACGAGCGCCGATCCCTGGAATACGTACGCGAGCGCCTGCTGCTCGCGCGGCAGCGCGACCGTCACGTCCGCCCCGGCGTCCAGCGTCCAGTCCTGGTACACGATCGGGATGTAGGTGTCGATCACGGCGCGCGCGCCGAGCGCCTCGCCCGCGACCACGCGCACGCGCGCGCGCCCGTCGGCGCTCGCGGCCTGCGGGATCTCGCCGCCCGAGACCTCCTGGTAGCGCGGCCGCGTCATCTTGAGCTTCGCCGGCAGGTTCACCCATATCTGGAAGCCGTGCACGCGCCCACCCTGGTCGCGGATCTGGCGCGAGGGCATCTCGGAGTGCACGATGCCCGCGCCCGCGGTCATCCACTGCACGTCGCCGGCGCGCAGCACGCCCTTGTGGCCGGCCGAGTCCTCGTGCTCGAACTGGCCCTCGAGCATGTAGGTGATGGTCTCGAAGCCCCGGTGCGGGTGGTCGGGCGCCCCGACCGCCTCGCCGGGGCGGTAGTCGACCGGCCCCATCTCGTCGAGCAAGAGGAAAGGATCGACCAGGTCGAGCCCCTGAGTGGGAAACGGACGCCGCACGATGAAGCCGGCGCCTTCGCGCTGGCGGTGGGCGGTGACGACGCGGGAGGCTTCGCGGATGGATGCCATGGTGTTCACTCCTGTCAGCCGCATATGGGGATGCGAGCGGCGACTACAAGATCTGTCCAATCAGGCGCATACTAGTCCCTTCGAAAAATCCGCGCCATCCCGGGCGTCCCCTGTATATAATACCAGTCCCCATGGACGAACCCGCATCCGCCGTCACCGAATCGCTTCCCGAGCAGGAGATCTGCCGCGAGGCGCTGCTCGAGAAGTACGCCAAGGGCAAGGAGCGCACGGTCGCCGAGGTGCGCGCGCGCGTGGCCCGCGCACTCGCCGCCGCGGAGGCGCCGGAGAAGCGCGCCCACTGGGAGCGCCGCTTCGCCGAGGCGCTCGAGGCCGGCTTCGTTCCCGCGGGCCGGATCAACTCGGCGGCCGGCATCCCGATGCAGGCGACGCTGATCAACTGCTTCGTGCAGCCCGTGGGCGACTCGATCTCGGAAGTCGTCGACGGCCGGCCCGGCATCTACACTGCGCTCCAGGAGGCCGCCGAGACGATGCGCCGCGGCGGCGGTGTCGGCTACGACTTCTCCTCGATCCGGCCGAAGGGCGCGGAGGTGAAGGGCACGCACTCGCGCGCCTCGGGGCCGGTGTCCTACATGCGCGTCTTCGACCGATCGTGCGAGACGGTCGAGTCGGCGGGCGCGCGGCGCGGCGCGCAGATGGGCGTGCTGCGCTGCGATCACCCCGACGTCGAGGAGTTCATCCACGCCAAGGACGAGGGCGACCTCGCGAATTTCAACATCTCGGTGGGCGTCACCGACGCCTTCATGCAGGCGGTGGAGAACGACACCGAAGTCGCGCTGGTGCACAAGGCGAGGCCGCATCCGGATGCGATTGCGGCGGGCGCGTTCCAGCGCGGCGACGGGCTCTGGGTATACCGCAAGCTGCGGGCGCGCGAGCTGTGGGACCAGATCATGCGCTCGACCTACGATCATGCCGAGCCGGGCATCCTGTTCCTCGACCGCATCAACCGCGACAACAACCTGTCCTATTGCGAGGCGATCGAGGCGACCAATCCCTGCGCCGAGCAGCCGCTGCCGCCCTACGGCTGCTGCTGCCTCGGCTCGATCAACCTGACGCGCTTCGTCGCCGGGCCGTTCTCTGATGCTGCGCGCTTCGACTTCGAGCGCTTCGGCGAGGTCGTCGAGGTCGCGGTGCGCATGCTGGACAACGTGCTCGACGTGACCGCGTGGCCGCTGAAGGCGCAGCACGCCGAGGCGATGGCGAAGCGCCGCGTGGGACTGGGCTTCACCGGCCTGGGCGACGCGCTCGTGATGCTGCGCCTGCGCTACGACTCGGAGGACGCGCGCGCCATGGCGTCGCGGATCTCGGAAGCGATGCGCGACCGCGCCTACCGCGCGTCGAGCGAGCTCGCCAAGGAGCGGGGCGCCTTTCCGCTCTTCAACGGCGACATGTACCTCTCGGGATCGGGCTTCGCGGCGCGCCTGCCCGCCGAGCTGAAGGCCCTGATCCGCGCAAACGGCGTGCGCAACTCGCACCTGCTGTCGATCGCGCCCACGGGCACGATCAGCCTCGCTTTCGCCGACAACGCCTCGAACGGCATCGAGCCGCCGTTCTCCTGGACCTACACGCGCAGGAAGCGCATGGCCGACGGGACGATGAAGGAGTTCCCGGTCGAGGACTACGCCTGGCGCCTCTACCGGCACGAAGGAGGGGACGTCGACGCCCTGCCCCCGTATTTCGTCACCGCGCTCGAGCTGTCGGCCTCGGCGCACGAGAAGATGGTCGCCGCGGTCGCGCCCTACATCGACACCAGCATCTCGAAGACGGTGAACGTGCCCGAGAGCTACCCCTATTCGGAATTCCAGGACCTCTACTTCGAGGCGTGGCAGTCGGGATTGAAGGGCCTCGCGACCTATCGCCCGAACAACGTGATCGGTTCGGTGTTGTCGGCGGCGCCCGCTTCCCGGCCGCAGGACTTCGTCTCCAGCGACCGCAACCGGCGCATCGAGATCAAGACGATCCCCGAACCGGTGCTCGCCAGTTTGCGCTGGCCGGGACGGCCGAGGCTCGCCGGCGGCAACCCGGCGTGGACCTACATGATCGAGCATCCGCACGGCGAGTTCGCGATCTTCGTCGGGCACGTCGAGAGCGACTCGCGCCCCCGGCCCTTCGAGGTATGGGTGAACGGCGCCGAGCAGCCGCGCGGCCTGGGCGCGGTGGCGAAGACGCTGTCGATGGACATGCGCGCCAGCGACCCCGCGTGGCTGCGCCTGAAGCTCGACACGCTCGCGAAGACCGCGTCCGACGACGCCTTCGACATGCCCTTCCCGCCGCACGGCGAATTGAAGCGCATGCCCTCGATCTGCTCGGCGGTGGCGCAACTCGTGCGCTGGCAGTGC
Source organism: Burkholderiales bacterium (assembly GCA_035702665.1). GTDB lineage: Bacteria > Pseudomonadota > Gammaproteobacteria > Burkholderiales > SG8-39 > VBDM01. Next base: position 24,783 of record DASSQD010000112.1, on the reverse strand, counting down.
GACGAGCTGCGCGCGCTGCCCGACGAGAAGCACGGGCCGGTGCTCGACGCCATGTTCAGCCTGAAGGAGCCGAAGACCGGCGCCGACGGCACGATGTCGTGGACGGTGGACGTGCTCAACCCGGGGACCAAGGACGATTTCGTTCTCGGGCTGAAGGAGATCACCCTTCCCGACGGCGTCACCCGGCCCTACTCCATGTGGCTCTCGGGCGAGTACCCGCGCGCGCTCGACGGACTGTGCAAGATCCTGTCGCTCGACATGCGCGTCGTCGATCCGGCGTGGATCGGGATGAAGCTCAGGAAGCTCCTGAACTATCCCGAGCCGCTGGGCGACTTCCTCGCCTTCGTGCCGGGAAGCCGCAAGCAGCAGAACTATCCCTCGACCGTGTCCTACCTCGCGCGGCTCATCATGCACCGCTACGCCATGCTCGGGATCCTCGACGAGGAAGGCTACCCGGTGCAGGCGATGGGCATGCTGGAGGCGCCCAAGGCGGGCACCGCGACCAAGATGAAGGGCCTCAAGTGCAGCGAGTGCGGAAATTTCGCGGTGATCCGCAGGGACGGCTGCGATTTTTGCAGCGCCTGCGGCGCGGTGGGGGTGTGCGGCTGACGTGCGCTCGGGACCGCAGCTCGTCAACGTCATCTACATCCGCACCACGCCGCGCGCGCTCTGGAACGCGCTCACCGAGGGGAAGTACACCCGGCAGTACTACGCGGGCCTGGAGTTGCACGCGGAATTGAAGCGCGGCGGCCGCTTCGACTACATGCACCGCTTCGAGATCCACAGGCGCCATGGTCCCGGCGTCGCGGGCCACGTGATCGAGGTCGTTCCGAGAAGAAAGCTCGTCCATACCTTCGAACCGAGCTTCATCGAGGACGGACCTTCGCGCGTCACCTACGAGATCGAGCCCATGGCGATGGTGTGCAAGCTCACGGTGACGCACGACGATTTCCCGCCGAGCGGACCGACGCTCGGCGTCGTGCGCGAAGGCTGGCCGGAGATCCTCTCGAGCCTGAAGTCGCTGCTCGAGACCGGGAAACCGCTGGTGATACCCAGGGACTAGCGCTGCGACGGCACTACAGGCCGCTGGTCGCCTTGGCGAAGGAAGCCTTCAGCTTCTCGTAGCTCGAGACGAAGCCCGTCTTGACCTCGTCCCACGACTCGGCAGAGCCGTGCTTGAGCCCGCCGTACCACTCGGCGACATCGTCGCGCTCCCTGCGCAGGGCGTTTTGAGCCGTACGGGCCCTGGCCCGCGCGGCCTGATCCATCCGGTCCCATTCACGGTCGACCTTGCGGTCGAGAGTGCGCATGCGGGCGTCCACGTCGTCGAGCGCCGCCTTCGCGCTCTTCAGCGCCTCGTCCCGCTCCTGAATCGTGTACTTCCCGACCGCGCGCGCGGTCTCGTCGGCCTTCCTCGACACGTCCTTCGCGGTCATCTTCGAAGCCGCGGGCTCGGCGGGAATCGCGAGCGGCGCCAGCACGACCTGTGCGGCGACCGTGCACGCGGACAGGATGAGCGTACGGATTCTCATGGTTGTCTCCTTTGCCCGGCCGCTTCCCCCGCCGGCCGGTCCAGAAGTAGACCGGAAGGGGCTCCTTTAGTTTCGTTCGGCGACCATCGCCGCGACCGCCGCGCGAGACTCGCGCGCCAGCCGCTTGCGGTTCCGCCCGCCCGGGGCGAAAGGGGGCGCGACCGAGACGCGGGCCCGGATGCGCCCCGACCCGCAGACGGCCAGCACCGACTGCCATAGGCTCATGCCGTCGACGAACGCGGCCGCCGCGCTGCGCCTTTCGCCCGCGTCGCGATACCTGATCGCGATCGCCTGCAGCGGCCGGCCGCAATCCACCGCGGACTGGAGGAGCCCCGAACGGAAAGGCAGCACGGACGCTCCGTCGCTCGTCGTGCCCTCGGGAAACAGCACGACGCTGCGGCCTTCGTCGAGCAGCGCGGCGATGCGGTTCTTCACCGCGAGCAGGGAGCGCCCGCTCGCGCGCCGCAGGAACACGGTCTCCGCGCGCGCCGCGAGCCAGCCGATCGCGGGCCAGCAGCGGACTTCCGACTTGGCGACGAACGCCGCGGGCGCGAGGCTCGCGAGAAGGAGCACGTCCACCCACGAAACGTGGTTGGCGACGAGCAGCGCGCCGGGCTCGATCGCCTCGCCCTCGACGCGCAACTCGAGCCCGACCGCGTCGAGCATGCACCGCGCCCAGAGCCGCCGCAGCGCAAGGCGGAGGAGTCGCGAGGCAAAGGGAAAGACGAGGGCGGCCGCCGCGAGGCCCCAGGCGAGGCAGGCCGCGGTCGCCGCAAGGCGAAGCGGCCCGGGCAGCGTTGCGCGCCCGGAAGCGGGGAGGCAGGTTTCGGCGGACTGGGCTCGCACTCGGCGAGAGAGACTACGGACGCGATGTTTCGCGCGCGTTGCGCGGCGATGACGGAACCGTGAAAAAAACAGCGCGCCCCTTTTGGAGGCGCGCTGCACCGTCCTCGGTGGAGGGTGTTAGCCGAGGACCGTGTACTCGAGGCGAAGGTACGCAGGCCCTCCCGGCCCAGGTGTCGCGCGGGAGGCTCCCGGCGACCGCGACAGTTTGGGAGGTTTGTGCGCGCCCCGTAAGATCACAAAGGTCGCGGCGCGATAATCGATCCGTTATCACTCCGGCACCGAATGCGGCCCCGGACCCTGGGGGCGAACCCTGTGAGGGCCGGCGCGGATGGTTCCGGAGGTGCGCTGACGAGCTCTAGAAGATCAGCCCGGCGCCGAGCAGGTTCCAGCCTCCGTTCGAGGTGTCCTTCTGGAGCCCGACGACCGCGCCGTGGGAGTAGTGCTGGTACTCGAAGAACACCCGGCTGGAGACGTCGTACGCGACCGACACGTCGAAATTCCAGCGCGTCCCGTTGACGTCGTTCTCCTGGTCGATCCACACCGCGCCGATCCCGAGCCGCCACCGCGACTTCGTCACGACATAGCCCGCGCCGAGCAGGTAGTTGGGCGCCTCGGGCTGGACGTGCACGTCGCGCACCCAGGCGCTCGCCTTCACGTTCCAGGCGCCGCCGTAGCGCGCCGTCGCCACCATGGCGCCCGCCGCGCGATACACGTCGAGCCCCAGCGACACGCGTAGCGCGGGCTTGGTTTCATCCCATTGCCATGCTCGGGCCGGGCCGGCCGCGAGCATGAGGCATACGAAGAACAGCGAGGCGGTCCGGAAATGCGGCGGCGTCAAGATCGCCAATGGTAACCGCAATCCTGTCGCAACAGTCGCATAGAACAGTCGCATAGAATACCGCCGCACATGAAGATTTCCATCCTCGACGACTACCACGACACGCTGCGCACCCTCGACTGCTTCCGCAAGCTGGCCGGCCACGACGTCACCGTCTGGAACGACCACCTCCAGGACAGCGACGCGCTCGCACGAAGGCTGAGAGACGCCGACGCCCTGGTGCTCATCCGCGAGCGCACCAAGATCCGCAAGCCCCTGCTCGAGCGCCTGCCGCGCTTGAAGCTCATCAGCCAGCGCAGCGTCTACCCGCACATCGACGTCGCCGACTGCACGCGCCTCGGCATCGTCGTGTCCTCGAGTCAGCACCCCGGCAGCCCGTCGTACGCGACCGCGGAGCTGGCGTTCGGGCTGATCATCGCGGCGATGCGCGACCTGCCGCGGCAGATCGCTTCGCTCAAGGCAGGACACTGGCAATCGGGTGTCGGCCATACCCTGCGCGGCAAGACGCTGGGCGTCTTCAGCTACGGGCGGATCGGCGCGGCGGTCGCCGGCTACGGCAGGGCCTTCGGCATGAACGTCGTCGCCTGGGGGCGCGAGGCCTCGCGCGAGCGCGCCCGCGCGGAAGGCTACGCGGTGGCACCGAGCAAGGAGGCGTTTTTCGAGGAATGCGACATCGTCTCGCTGCACATGCGTCTCGTCGACGCGACCCGCGGTATTGTCGGGGCACGTGACCTCGCGCGCATGAAGCCCGGCGCGCTGCTCGTCAACACGAGCCGGGCTCCGCTCGTCGAGCCGGGCGCGCTGGTCGCGGCACTCGCCGCCGGGCGGCCGGGCATGGCGGCGGTCGACGTCTACGAGGAGGAGCCGCTGCTCGACATCGCTCATCCGCTGCTCGTGCTGCCCAACGCGATCTGCACGCCCCACCTGGGCTACGTGACGCGCGACGAGTACGAGATCCAGTTCGCCGACGTCTTCGACCAGATCGCAGCCTACGCCGCGGGCACCCCGATCAACGTCGTCAACCCCGAAGTCCTACCGAACGCGCGAAAATACCCGTCATGAAAGTCTCCATCCTCGACGACTACCACGACACCCTGCGCACCCTGCAGGCCTTCACGAAGCTCGCCGCCCACGAGGTCACCGTGTGGAACGACCACGTGCAGGACACCGAGCCGCTGGCGCAGCGGCTCAAGGACGCCGAGGCGCTGGTGCTCATCCGCGAGCGCACCAAGATCCGCGCCCCGCTGCTCGAGCGCCTGCCGAAGCTCAAGCTCATCAGCCAGCGCAGCGTCTTTCCGCACATCGACGTCGAGGCCTGCACGCGCCACGGGGTGCTCCTGTGCTCGAACCAGAGCTTCAGCATGCCCTCGTACGCGACCGCCGAGCTGACCTGGGGGCTGATCATCGCCTCGCTGCGCGACATCCCGCTGCAGATGGCGTCGCTCAAAGCGGGCAAGTGGCAGGCCGGCGTGGGCAGCACGCTGCGGGGCAAGACGCTGGGGATCTTCGGCTACGGCAAGATCGGCGCGGTCGTCGCCGGGTACGGCCGGGCCTTTGGCATGAGAGTGCTCGTCTGGGCGCGCGAGCGCTCGCAAGCAAAGGCGCGCGCCGACGGCTACGAGGTCGCGGCGAGCAGGGAAGCGTTCTTCGCGGAATGCGATGTCGTGTCGCTGCACCTGCGCCTGATCGACGCCACGCGCGGCATCGTCACCGCCGGCGACCTCGCGCGCATGAAGCCGAGCGCGCTCATCGTCAACACCAGCCGCGCGCCGCTGATCGAGCCCGGCGCGCTGGTCGCCGCGCTGCGCGCCGGGCGCCCCGGCAAGGCCGCGGTCGACGTATTCGAGGAGGAGCCGCTGCGCGACCCCGGGCATCCGCTGCTCAACATGCCGAACGTCGTCTGCACGCCGCACCTCGGCTACGTCACGCGCGAGGACCACGAGATCGCGTTCGCCGAGATCTTCGACCAGATCAACGCCTTCGCCGCCGGCAAGCCGATGAACGCGGTGAACCCGGAAGCCCTCGCCAACGCACGGAAATAGCTTGTTCGAGAATCATTAAACACGCGTGAATTCAACGCGATGACTTACCATGTGGCATAGGATGTTGCATTGCACCATGCGCCGGCGTATCCTTTCCAGCCTCTCTTCCCGAGAGGCCCAGGCATGAAACCCAACGGCAAATCCCGCTGGCCGGCGCTGACGCTCGCCGCACTCGGCGTCGTGTACGGCGACATCGGCACCAGCCCTCTGTACGCGTTCAAGGAAGCCTTCAATGGGGAGCACGGCCTGCCGCTCGACCGGCCAGGAGTGTTCGCGGTGCTGTCCCTGATTTTCTGGTCGCTGATGCTGATCGTTTCGCTCAAGTATGTGACGATGATGCTGCGCTTCGACAACCGCGGCGAGGGCGGCATTCTCGCGCTGCTCGCGCTCGCCTCGGCCCGCGTGCGCGAGCACCCTCGGCTTTTCTGGACGGTGGCGACGTGTGGCATCTTCGGCGCCTCGCTGTTCTACGGCGACGCCCTGCTCACCCCGGCGATCTCGGTGCTGTCGGCCGTGGAAGGCATCTCGGTAGCCACCCCGGCGCTGGACAAGTGGGTCGTTCCCGTCACCGTCGGCATCCTCATCGGGCTGTTCTCGATACAGTTCCGAGGCACCGGCGTCGTCGGCAAGCTCTTCGGGCCGTGCATGGTGCTCTGGTTCGCGGCGCTGTCGGCACTCGGCGGTCTCTCGATCGCGCAGACTCCCGAGGTGCTGGCCTCGCTCGATCCGCGCCATGCGCTCGGCTTCGCCTGGCAGCACCCCGCCCTCGCCTTCTTCGTGCTCGGCGCGGTCTTTCTCGCCATGACAGGCGCAGAGGCGCTGTACGCCGACATGGGGCATTTCGGCGCGAACCCGATCCGCTTCGCGTGGTTCGGCCTGGTTTTTCCAGCCTTGATGATCAACTATATGGGACAAGGCGCCCTGGTGCTGCGCGACCCCGCCGCGATCAAGAACCCCTTCTATTTCCTCGCGCCGCCCGACCTGCTGTTCCCGCTGGTCGTCCTCGCCACCGCTGCGACGGTCATCGCGTCGCAGGCCACCATTTCCGGCGCGTTCTCGATGACGCAGCAGGCGACGCGCCTGGGCTACCTGCCGCGCATCCCGGTGCGGCACACCTCCGAGTCCGAGCGCGGACAGATCTATATCGGGCACGTGAACTGGACCATGCTGGTGCTCGTCGCTTTGCTCGTCCTCGCGTTCAAGAGCTCGAGCGCCATCGCCTCGGCGTACGGTGTCGCCGTCTCGGGCACCATGGTGCTCACTACCGTGCTGATCGGGGTGGTCGCCTACATGTCCCGCAGTCGGTCGCGGCCCTTCGTGCTGGCCGCGATCGCCGCGATCGGGACCGTGGAGGCCGTCTTCTTCGCCGCCAACGCCATGAAGTTCGCCGACGGCGGCTGGTTCCCGCTTGCCTGCGGCGTGGCCATCTTCACCCTACTCACCACCTGGAAGCGCGCCGAGGGCGTCGTGACCGCGCGCGAAGGCAAGATCCGCGTGCCGGTGGACGCCTTCCCGAGGATGCTCGGCCCCGACGTCCCGCGCGTCGCCGGCACGGCGATCTACCTGTCCCCCGACAGCGGCGCGGTACCTCCGGTGCTGTTGCACAACCTGAAGCACAACAAGGTCTTGCACGAGCGCGTGGTGTTCCTCACCATCGTCGATGCCGAGGTGCCTCGCGTGCCGGACGCCGAGCGCACCGACGTGCGAGTGCTCGAGCGCGGCCGGCTCTACCAGGCACTGCTCACCTACGGGTTCATGGAAGAGCCGGACGTGCAGCACGGCCTCAAGCTCCTGGAGCGCCATGGACTGCGCTTCGAGCCGATGCAAACCACCTTCTTCCTCGGCAGGGCGACGATCGCGCGCGCCGAGCGTCCCGGCCTATTTACCTGGCGCCGCGAACTCTTCCGCTGGATGCAGCGCAACAGCCCCGCCACCGCCGAGTACTTCAATCTGGTTCCTGAGCGCGTGGTCGAGCTCGGAACCCGGGTCACGATCTGACGATCGGAGTAGTATCGAAGCCCTCAACCCCAGGAGGCGCCATGGACCGCAACGCCTACATCGAAAGCCTCAAATCCCAGCTCGACAAATGGAACGCAGAGATGGCCAAGTGGGAAAGCCAGGCGGCCAAGGCGCAGGCCGATCTGCGCGCGGAGTACGAGAAGCAGCTCGCTGCCATGCGGTCGCACCAGCACAACGCCGCGGAGCAGCTGCGCAAGGTGCAGTCGGCGTCGGGCGACGCCTGGAAGGAACTTCAGCGCGGCGCCGACGAGGCTTGGTCGGCCATGCGCAAGGCCTTCGACAAGGCCGGCGAGCAGTTCAAGCCGCAGGGCAAGAAATAGCCCGCTACCCCTTGGCGAGCATCGAGTCGAGGTGCTCGATGTCGTTGATGACGCGCCACTCGGAGGCGCCGGCGCCCTCGACGCGCTTCTGCCAGGCCTCGAGCCGGCCCGTGTAGCGCCGCGGGTCGACGTTGTCGGTCCTGAGCTTCACCACGTTCAGCGCGACCACGCGGATGTTCTTCAGGTCGATCGGGATGTCGCGGATCGTGGACTTGTCGAGCTCTTCCTGCATGTCGGAGAAGATCAGGATGGTCTTCGATCCGGCCCCGGTCTCGTTCAGGAACATCCCGCCCTGGATCAGTCCGCCGGTGATGTCGGTGTAGGCGCTGCCGCCGACGCCCTTGACGAAGGCGTCGATCTTGTCGCGGAAGGCGCGCTTCTGCACGTTCGCCTGCGACGGCCGGTTGTCGAAGGTGACCTTCGCGATGATGTCCTTCTCGCTGAAGCTGCGGCTCTTCACCCGCGCCACGGCGAGCGAATCGCCCGGCTGCAGCGTACCGAGGAGGTAGTTGATGATCACCTGCGCCTTGCCGACCTCCTGCGCGTAGGTGCCCGAGGTGTCGACCAGCATGTACACCGCCTGCGCGTGGCTGCGCGGGTCGGTGCAGGAGCCGACCGCCAGTCCGAGTAGCAGGGCAAACAGCAGGCGCTTGATCATGGCCGGCTCCTTTACGCCGCCTTCTTCATGGGACGCGATTCGCGCACGTCCTCGTCTCCGCGGGTCGCCTTCACCACGCGCTCGATCAGCAGCGGCAGCACGATGGTCACGTCGTACAGCGCGACCAGCACCCGGCACAGCTGCCGCACGAAATTGCCGAGCACGCGCAGGATGAACCCGGCGACGCGCACCAGCATCACCAGCAGCGCCCCGCCCACGGTGCGCAGCGAGTAGATGAAGGACTCGAGCGGGATCGCGACGAACGCCAGCGCGAACGGCAGGATGAAGCCGAGCAGCATCTGCCCCGCCGTCGGAATGCGCTGGAGCAGCGGGTCGGCCGGTCCCGCGGACTGCTGCTGCTGCGCGTTCGCGAGCGACTGCAGCAGCGCCTGGCGGTCCGCCATCAGCATGTCGCGCATCAGCGCGAGCGCGGCCTCGATGCCGGCGAGCACGAACAGGAACACGATCGCCGCCCACAGCATGCGCCTGCGGTTGCGCTCGTTCATGTTCGCGATGACCGGGAAGAGGTGCGTGATGCGCAGGCACTCCATCACGAACAGGCCCATCGTCGCCTCGACGAAGATGATCACCAACGCGGCCACCTCGGAGGTGCGCAGGCTCGCGGTCAGGTAGTCGCCGGCGCCCACCATTTCGGAGAACGGAAGCGCGATTAGCTTGAAGTTGATGAGCGCGCCTCCGGCGGCAATCGCCAGCACCAGGGTGGCGATGGCGAACTGCGTGAACGCGGACACCGTCAGCGCCTGCTCGACCTTGTCGGTCTTCTTGCTGATCTGCTCGTACTTGTCCATCTGCGCGTCGATCTTGGAGCCGGTGTCCTGGAGCCCGGTGAGCTTCTTGTCCACCTGCTGGAACGTCTTGTCCAGGGAGCGCCAGAACGGCATGAAGCCGTTGAGGATCTTGTGGCGCGACTCGTAGCCGCGGCGATACTCGGCGAGGGTCTTCGCGTGGATGCCCTCGACGGAGCGCTTGATCTCCTCCAGGAGGCGCTGGACCATCTCGTTGCCGTCGGACTTGATCTTGGCGATCGCGGTGATCGCCTCGACCCACTCGGGCGGCGGCGGCGGCACCTCGCCGCACTTCTTGTAGTCCTCCTCGACGCGGGTGATCTCCTCGAGGAGCTTGCGCTGCAGCGCCGGGTAGCCCTCCAGGTCGCGCGTCACCATGGCGCTGATGCGCTCGAACTCGCGCTCGATGTGCTGCGCGGTCTCCTCGCGCCCGTGCGCGAGCAGCACCGCGCGGTTGCGCTCCCTCATCTCCGCCGCCGTGGCGAACAGCCAGCGCGAGCCCAGGCGCAGCGGACCGCCGACCATGTGTCCGACCGACCGGAACAGGTCGTGCACCAGCTTGCGCGCGGCGTAGAGGAAGGGCATCGCGATGACGAACAGGATCAGCGCGGAACCCATGGCATTGTCGGGCCAGATCATCCAGAACGGGTTGCTCATGAGACCTCCCGGCGTCAGGACAACGGAATACGATAGATCAGCCGGACGCCCCGCGCCACCGCTATTTCGGGACTATTTCTCGAACCGCGAAGGTGGAACAGGAATGTTTTGATCTCATTGCTCATTTTTACCGCGCCTCCTGTCGTATACAGACGACAGGATCGCGCCGCGCGCCGGTAAGCTCTATCATAGCGGCCACAGCGGGAGAACGAACCATGCCGATCCGAAACGCCTTCCTGTTCGCGGTAGCCGTGCTCGCCGTCGTCGCCGGCTACGTTCTGGTGATCACGTTCTGGAACTACTCGAGCGGCGAGCGGGCCGGCTGGGTGCAGAAGTTCTCGAGCAAGGGCTGGCTGTGCAAGACCTGGGAAGGCGAGATGGCGATGGTGTCGATGCCGGGCACGACCTCGGAAAAATTCAATTTCACGGTCTGGGACGACAACGTCGCCGCGCAGATCAACAAGGTGATGGGCAAGCGCGTCTCGCTGCACTACGAGGAGAAGGTCGGCATCCCGACCTCCTGCTTCGGCGAGACCCGCTACTACGTCGACAGGGTGACCGCGGTCGAGGAGATCCCGCTCGCGCCGGGAATCGTCGTGCCGACCAAGCCCGCCGAGCCCGCCGCCGCGGCACCCGGCGCGGCGCCTGCCGCACCCGCGACGCAGCCCGCTACACCCGAGAAGAAATAGCGCGCTTCGCCAGCCGCGCGTACACCTTCCGCGCGTTGCCGGAAAAGATCTTCTCCTTGTCCGCAGCCGAGAGGCCCTTGGCCGCGTCGACGTAGCGCTTGGTGTCGTCGTAGTTGAAGCCGGTCTCCGGATCGACGCCCTTCACCGCGCCGACCATCTCGGAGGCGAACAGGATGTTGTCCGCGGGGATCACGCGCAGCAGCAGGTCGATGCCCGGCTGGTGGTAGACGCAGGTGTCGAAGAACACGTTGCCCAGCAGCGCTTCCTTCAGCGGCGGCCGCTTCATGTCCTGCGCGAGCCCGCGGTAGCGGCCCCAGTGGTAGGGCACGGCGCCGCCGCCGTGCGGGATGATGAACTTCAGCGTCGGGAAATCGCGGAACAGGTCGCCGGTGATGAACTGCATGAACGCGGTGGTGTCGCCGTTGATGTAGTGCGCGCCGGTGCCGTGAAAGGCGGGGTTGCAGGACGCGCTCACGTGGACCATCGCGGGGACGTCCAGCTCGACCATCTTCTCGTAGAGCGGATACCACCACTTGTCGGTGAGCGGCGGGTCCTTCCAGTAGCCGCCCGAGGTGTCGGGGTTGAGGTTGCAGCCGATGAAGCCGAACTCGCGCACGCAGCGCTCGAGCTCGGGAACGCAGTTCTTCGGCGAGACGCCCGGGCTCTGCGGCAGCTGGCACACGCCGACGAAGTTCTCGGGGTAGAGCGTGCACACGCGGTGGATCATCTCGTTGCAGTGCTCGGTCCAGTGGCGGCTGGTCGTCTCGTTGCCGATGTGGTGGCTCATCCCCATCGCGCGCGGCGAGAAGATGGTGAGGTCGGTGCCGCGCTCCCTTTGCTGCTTCAGCTGCGCGCCCTCCAGGCTCTGGCGGATCTCGTCGTCCGAGATGCCGAGCGCGCCCTTGGAAGGCGCGTGCTTCGCGTCCTCGAGCGCGGCGATCTGGCGCTTGCGCCACTCCTCGAGCTGCTTGGGGGCGGTGGTGTAGTGTCCGTGGCAATCGATGATCATCGAGTCTCTTTCTCCAGTCTTTAGCCCAGCGCCCGGGTCACGTCGTCGAACAGCTCGTCCACCGAGAAGCGGCGCGGAATCATGCGCTGGCGATAGACGGTGTCGATGACGACCTCGAGGTTGCGCCGGTTGGCCTCGACCCCGAAGGGGTTGACGTCGACCTCGCCCGGCCTGGGCAGCTTCGCGGCCTTCTTGCTCTCCATGAGCAGCCGGTAGATCTCGCGCACCGCGCCGGGGTCCGATTTCGACAGCGACTCCTTGACCACCACCATGTGGTTGACCTGGATCGCGTTGTACTTCTTCCGCCACGCCTCGGCCGCGGCGGACGGGTCCGGGATCAGGGGCACCAGGCGCGGGTCGGCGGGCACGGCCGGGAGGATCGCCGCGTCGACCTCGCCCGAGAGGAGCATCTCCATCAGCTCCTTGCCCTCGGGGGCGCGCTCGACCGAGGCCGGGTCGCGGAACTCGGCGACGTGCGGCTCCTCGAAGGTGATCCATTTCACCCGGTTGAGATCGACCCCGTAGTCGTCGGCGAGGATGCCGCGCAGCCAGGTCGAGGTGGTCACCGTGTACGAGCGCGTGCCGACGCGGCGCCCGGCGAGGTCGGCGGGCGTGAGCGGCCCGCGCTCCATGTTGTAGACGATGTGCGGATGCTGGAAGCGCGCCATGACCACCGCCGGCAGGAGCGAAAGCGGCTTGCCGTACGCCTTGGCCATGAGGAAGGTGACGACCGCGAGCTCCGAGCAGTCGAACTCGAGGTTGCGCACCACGCGCTTGAACGCGGTGCTCACGGTCTTGACGTCGGCGAACTCCAGCGCGACGGCGCCCGACTTCAGCTCGCCCTTCTTGAGCGCCTGGGTGAGCGGGTAATCGCCGAGCAGCATGCGCACGGGCTTAGCCATGCCGGTGTAACCTGTGGCTTTTCCCAGGGAGACTCCCCGTGAGCGATGCGAGAGAAGTCGTCGTGGTCGATGTCAAGATTCCCTTCTGGTCCATGGTCGTTCTTCTTGTCAAATGGGCGATCGCGTCGATACCTGCGGTGATCATCCTGGTGTTCCTCGCCGCCGCGACGTCATGGCTGCTCGGCGCGGTGTTCCATTGGCCGTGGATGGGCCGCGGCATGGTGTGATTGTATAATTGCAGCGAGTTCCTGAGCCAACCGATTTTTTCCAGCGACCGACAGAATGCCCGCCGAAGAAAGCCTGCTCGCCAACGTGAAGATGGCGCCCCGGGACGCGATCCTGGGGCTAACCGAGACGTTCGTCGCCGACCCCAACCCCAAGAAGGTCAACCTCGGCGTGGGCGTCTACTACGACGACCAGGGCAAGGTGCCGCTGCTCGAGTGCGTGAAGAAGGCCGACGACGCGCTCACTGCGGCCGGGATCGCCCGCCCCTATCTCGCGATGGACGGCTTTCCCGACTACGTGCGCCAGGTGCAGGCGCTGCTCTTCGGGCCCGACCACCCGGCGGTGGCGGCGGGCCGGGTCACCACTGTCCAGGCCGTGGGCGGCACCGGCGGCCTGAAGGTCGGCGCGGACTTCATCCGGCGCTTCGCCCCCGAGGCCGCGGTCTGGATGTCCGATCCGACCTACGACAACCACATCCCGCTGTTCCAGGAGGCGGGCTTCCGCATCGAGAGCTACCCCTACTACGATCCGCGCACCCGCGGCATCCGGCTCGCCGAGATGCTCGCCGGCATGCGGGCGATCCCGAAGGGCTCGGTGCTGCTGCTGCACGCCTGCTGCCACAACCCGACGGGGGTGGACATCCGCGGCGAGCAATGGGACGAGGTCATCAAGATCGTCGCCGAGCGCCGCCTCATCCCCTTCCTCGACTTCGCCTACCAGGGCTTCGGCGACGGCGTCGAGGAGGATGCGCAGGTCGCGCGCCGCTTCGCCCGCGAGCTCCCGGTCGTGCTGGTGGCGATGTCCTTCTCCAAGTCGTTCTCGCTCTACGGCGAGCGGGTCGGCGCCCTGTCGGTCGTCGCCTCCGACTCGGGCGAGGCGGCGAAGGTGCTCTCGAACCTCAAGCGCATGATCCGCACCAACTACTCCAATCCGCCGACGCACGGCGCGCGCATCGTCGCCGCGGTGCTTGCCTCTCCCGAGCTGCGCGCGCTGTGGGTGAAGGAGGTCGTGGGCATGCGCGACCGGGTGCGCCTGATGCGCAAGGAGCTGGTCGAGCGCCTGAAGAAACGCATCCCCGACGACTTCGGCTTCATCCTGCAACAGCGCGGCATCTTCTCCTACTCGGGGCTGTCGCGCGAGCAGATGGTCGCGATGCGCGAGCGCTTCTCGGTGTACGGCATCGAGTCGGGCCGCATCTGCGTCGCGGCGCTGAACTCGCGCAACCTCGACTACGTCGCCGACGCGATTGCGGCGACGGTGCGCCTCGCCCAGGACGCCGCGGCGCCGCGCGCCGCAGCCTAACTACATCAGCGCGAACATCGCGACCACCGCCACGGCCATCACGGCCACGGCGAGCCAGCCGAGCGCCTTCAGGCGCCCGCTCACCACGAAAGGGCCCATCACCGCGGGGTTCGCCGCGAGCAGCATCATCACGCCCATGATCGGCACGGAGATGATCCCGTTGACGATCGCCGCCCACACCAGCATCCGCATCGAGTCGACGCCGTAGAGGTCGATCGCGACGCCGAGCACGGTGGCGACGGTGAGGATGGCGTAGAAGCCGCGCGCCTGCGCGAGCGTCAGCCCCAGCCCGATCGGCCAGCGGAAGGTCTCGGCCACGGCGTACGCCGCCGAGCCCGCGAGGATCGGCACCGCGAGCAGGCCGGTGCCGATAATGCCCAGCGCGAACAGGAGAAAGGCAAACGAGCCGGCGAGCGGGCGCAGCGCCTCGGCCGCCTGCGCCGCGCTGCGGATGTCGGTGACGCCCGCCGTGTGCAGCGTCACCGCGGTGGTGAGCATGATGCAGAAGGCGATCAGGTTCGAGTAGATCATGCCGAGCGTCGTGTCGAGCTTGATGCGCTGGAGGTGCGAGCGCGCCTGCGCGGGCGCCTCGCGCAGCGGCTCGTGGCCTGGGGTGGCGCGCTGCTCCTCGACCTCCTGCGACGCCTGCCAGAAGAACAGATACGGGCTGATGGTGGTGCCGAGCACGGCGACGAAGATCGCGAGGTAGCTGCCGTCGAAGCTCACCGTCGGCAGCAGCGTCCCCAGCAGCGAGTCCCACAGCGACACGTGCACCACCAGCACCGCGCCGACGTAGGCGAACAGCGCGAGCGTGAGCCACTTCAGGATCGGCGCGTAGCGCGGGAAGGGGATGAAGATCTGCAGCGTGAGCGACACCAGCGCGAACAGCACGTCGTAGATCTCGCTCTCGCCGCCGGCGACCAGCACCAGCGCGTCGCCCATCGCCCCCAGGTCGGCGGCGATGTTGATGGTGTTCGCGACCAGGAGCAGCGACACGATGAAGTAGAGCAGCGGCTTCGGGAAGCGCTCGCGGATGTTGGCGGCGAGGCCGTGCCCCGTGACGCGGCCGATCCGCGCGCTCACCACCTGGATGCCGATCATGAGCGGCGTCGTGAACAGCACCGACCACAGGAGGCCGTAGCCGTACTGCGCGCCCGCCTGCGAGTAGGTGGCGATGCCGCTCGGATCGTCGTCGGCGGCGCCGGTGACGAGCCCCGGTCCCAGCTTCTTGATCAGCGGAACGTGGGTGCGCTCGAGGTCCTCGTCTTCCATGTTCAAGTCGTTGATGTAGTCCGAACGGGCCCGCGAGCGTAGGGATTTTCTCATACCGGGGCGCGATGACGCCGGTATATTCTTTGGCTCTTTCATCGTCTTCCCATGCCGCGCGTCATACGTCTGCTGCTGCCGCTCGCAACCGTGGCGCTCATGGCGTCTTGCGGCGGCCGCTCCCCGGTGTCCGCCTCGCCGTCCGCGGTGGTGACGAACGGAGCGGTGCGGCTGGAGTGGAATCCGGTGACCGGGCCGAACGTGACCGGGTACCGCGTGTACTACGGCCCCGCCTCGCGGACCTACCTGCAGCCCTTCGGCCAGGGCCTGGTCTCGACCGCGACCACATACACGGTGACCGGCCTCCCCGGCGCCCGCGGGTACTTCTTCGCCGTCACCGCGACCAACTCCCTGGGCAAGGAAAGTGGATATTCGGACGAGGTGTTCGTCGACGTCCCCTGATTGCCTTCCTTGCGGCGCGGCCGGCGCCGCGGGCGTATGATGGCTCCCGTCCTGTGAAAGGGGGAGCACGGGCGTGGCCACCAAGCTCAAGCCCGTCGACGTCGTCACCGTCGGCGTAGGACTCACCGGCACCATCCTCGCGAAGGAACTGGCCGACACGGGCTTGAAGGTCGTCGGCCTGGAGCGCGGCGCGTGGCGCGACACTCACCCGGACTTCGAGATGCCGCACGCGCACGACGAGCTGCGCTACGCGGTGCGGCACGAGCTGATGCAGGACCTGTCGCGCGAGACGCTGACCTTCCGCAATTCCTCCGCCGACACGGCGCTGCCGATGCGCCAGATGGGGTCGTTCCTGCCCGGCGAGGGCGTGGGGGGCGCCGCGGTGCACTGGAACGGCGTCACCTGGCGCTTCCTGCCCTGGGACTTCGAGACGCGCAGCCGCACGCTCGCGCGCTACGGAGCCGCCCAGCTCTCCGAGGACTGCACCAGCCAGGACTGGGGCGTCACCTACGCCGACCTCGAGCCGCACTTCGACCGCTTCGAACACCTCTACGGCATCTGCGGCAAGGCCGGCAACCTGAAGGGGCAGATCCAGCCGGGCGGCAATCCCTTCGAGGGCCCGCGCTCGCGCGAGTATCCGAACCCGCCGATGAAGACGCCCTACGCGGGCGCGCTCTACGGCAAGGCCGCGGCCGAGCTGGGCTACCACCCCTTCCCCGCGCCCTCGGCGAACATGACGCGCCCGTACACGAACCCCTACGGCGCGACGCTGGGCGCCTGCGTGTACTGCGGCTATTGCGAGCGCTTCGGCTGCGAAATGGGCGCCAAGGCGAGCCCGCAGACGGCGGTGCTGCCGGCGCTGATGAAGAGCCCGAACTTCGAGCTGCGCACCCTCGCCCGCGTGATCAAGGTGAATCTCGACTCCGAGAAGAAGCGCGCGGTCTCGGTCACCTACGTCGATTCACGCGGGCGCGAGTTCGAGCAGCCGGCCGACCTCGTGCTGCTGACCTCCTATGTGTTTTCCAACGTGCGGCTGATGCTGCTCTCCGGGATCGGCAAGCCTTACGACGCCGCCACGGGCACCGGCGTCGTCGGCCGCAACTATGCCTACCAGACGACGAGCGGGGTCACCGCCTTCTTCGAGGACAAGGTGTTCAACCAGTTCATGGGCGCGGGCGCGCTCTCGACCATGATCGACGACTTCGACGGCGACAACTTCGATCACACGGGGCTGGGGTTCATCGGCGGCGGCTGGATGGGCGCAGCGAGCGCGGGCGCGCGACCGATCCAGTTCCATCCGGTCCCTCCGGGGACGCCGCGCTGGGGCGGGGAATGGAAGAAGGCGGTGGCGCGCTACTACAACCGCGCCTTCGGCATCACCTGCCACGGCTCCTGCCAGAGCTACCGCGGCAACTGTCTCGACCTCGACCCGACCTACCGCGACGCCTACGGCCTGCCGCTGCTGCGCATGACCTTCGACTTCCGCCAGAACGAATACCGGATGTCGGAGTACCTGACGAAGAAGGCGGTCGAAATCGCCAAGGCGGCGGGCGCGGCCAAGGTCGCCGGCGCGCCGCGCACCGGCAAGTACAGCATCGTGCCCTACCAGAGCACGCACAACACGGGCGGCGCGGTCATGGGCGCGGACCGCGCGACCAGCGCGGTGAACAAATATCTCCAGAGCTGGGACGTGCCCAACGTGTTCGTGATCGGCGCGAGCGCCTTCCCGCAGAACGGCGGCTACAACCCGACCGGGACCGTGGGTGCCCTCACCTTCCACGCACTGGCCGCGATCAAGGCGCGCTACCTGAAGCAGCCCGAGCCGCTGGCCTGAACGAATTCAACGGAGAAACCCATGAGCGAACCTTCCCGCCGCAACTTTCTGAAATCGGCCGCCGCGCTCGGTGCCGCGATTCCGGCCGGCGTCTCGGCCCAGTCGAAGGCCCCGGCGCACGCCGACCACGGCGCGCACGCGGCGCCGAAGGGTGCACCGGCGCAGCCGCGCCCCTATATGTTCCTGTCGCAGGCCGAGGTCGCGTTCCTCGACGCGGCGGTCTCGCACCTCATCCCCAAGGACGAGCTGGGGCCGGGTGCGAAGGAGGCCGGCGTCACCTACTTCATCGACCAGCAGCTCTTCGGTGGCTACGGCTCGATGGCGAGGAAGTACACGCAGGGGCCCTGGCCCGAAGGCACGCCGCAGCAGGGCTACCAGTCGCCGCTCACGCCCGCCGCGGTGTATCGCGCCGGCATCCGCGACACGAACGCCCATTGCCAGAAGACCTACGGCAAGAGCTTCGATGCGCTCGCGCGCGCGCAGCAGGAGGAAGTGCTGAAGGGCCTCGACGGCGGGAAGATCGAGCTCGAGCAGGTGCGCTCGCAGTTCTTCTTCAACATGATGCTCAACAACACCATCGAAGGCTTCTTCGCCGACCCGGTCTACGGCGGCAACCGCGACAAGGCGGGCTGGAAGCTGGTGGGCTTTCCCGGCGTGGCGGCGGTGTATACGAGCTTCATCGAGAAGCACAACGTGCCGTACAAGGCGCAGCCGGTGTCGATCGCCGACATCACCGGGAAGATCGCGCAGGTCGACGAGCACGGCCACCCGATCCACGTGATGCTCCACGACCACAAGGCAGGAGCCTAGCCGTGGCGACCAAGCTCAAGCCCGTCGACGCCGTCACGATCGGCGTCGGCCTCACCGGCACGATCCTCGCGAAAGAACTGGCCGATACCGGCCTGAAGGTCGTCGGCATCGAGCGCGGCCGCTGGCGCGACACCGAGCACGATTTCGCCATGCCCGGCGTGCACGACGAGCTGAAGTACGTGCGCCACAAGGAGCTGATGCAGGACCTGTCGAAGGAGACGATCACCTTCCGCAACAACGCGAACGAGCTGGCGCTGCCGATGCGCCAGCTCGGCTCCTTCCTCCCGGGCGAGGGCGTGGGCGGCGCGGCCGTGCACTGGGGCGGGCTCACCTGGCGCTTCCTGCCGTGGGACTTCGAGACGAAGTCGCGCACCCTCGCGCGCTACGGCGCGAAGCAGGTGTCCGAGGAATGCACGATGCAGGACTGGGGCGTCAGCTACGACGAGCTCGAGCCGCACTTCAACCGCTTCGAGTATCTGTACGGCGTCTCGGGCAAGGCGGGGAACCTCAACGGCAAGATCATCCCCGGCGGCAATCCCTTCGAGGGAGCGCGCTCGGCCGAGTATCCGAATCCGCCGCTCAAGGTGGGCTATTCGAGCCTCTTGTTCAAGCAGGCGGCCGAGAAGCTGGGGTACAAGACCTTTCCGGTGCCGACCTCGGCGAACTCGCGGGCCTACAAGAACGAGTACGGCGCGACCATCCAGTCCTGCGTGTACTGCGGCTACTGCCAGTTCTTCGCCTGCGAGATGGGCGCGAAGGCGAGCCCGCAGACGGCGGTGCTGCCGGCGCTGATGAAGAATCCGAACTACGAGCTGAGGACGCTGTGCAACGTCACGAGGATCAACCTCGACTCCGAGAAGAAGCGCGCGGTCTCGGTCACCTACGTCGACTCGCGCGGGCGCGAGTTCGAGCAGCCGGCCGACCTGATCCTCCTCACCTCCTACGTGCTCAACAACGCGCGCCTGATGCTCCTCTCGGGGATCGGCAAGCCCTACGATCCGACCACAGGCACCGGCGTGGTCGGCCGCAACTACGCGTACCAGACGCCCTCCTCCGTTACGCTCTTCTTCGAGGACAAGAACTTCAACTCCTTCATGGGCGCCGGCGGGATGGGGCTCGCGATCGACGAGTTCAACGGCGACAACTTCGACCATTCGGGGCTGGGTTTCATCGGCGGCGGCTTCATGCAGGCAGGATCGAACGGCGCACGCCCGATCGAGTTCCATCCGGTCCCGCAAGGGACGCCGCGCTGGGGATCGGAGTGGAAGAAGGCGGTGTCGAAGTACTACAACCGCGCCTTCTCCATCACCATCCAGGGCGCCTGCCAGAGCTACCGCGGCAATTGGCTCGACCTCGACCCGACCTACCGCGACGCCTACGGCCTGCCGCTCTTGCGCATGACCTTCGACCGGCGCGAAAACGAAACCAAGATGTCCGAGTGGCTCACCAACAAGGCGGCGGAAATCGCGAAGGCCATCGGCCCGGCGAGAATGAACGTCAACCCGCGCCGCGGGAAATACACCATCGTTCCCTACCAGTCGACCCACAACACCGGCGGCACCGTCATGGGCGCGGACCCCAACACCAGCGTCGTCAACAAATACCTGCAGAGCTGGGACGTCCACAACCTCTTCGTCGTCGGCGCGGGCAACTTCCCGCAGAACGGCGGCTACAACCCGACCGGCACCGTGGGCGCGCTGACCTACCAGGCGCTGGAGGCGATCAAGACGAGGTATTTGAAGAAGCCGGGGGCGTTGGTTTAAGCGAGTTTCGGTCTGTTAGATCGCGAGGCGGAGCGGTTTGCCCGTCGAGTCGCCAATCCGCCGATCAGCTACGAATGTCTACTTCCGACCCAAAGCGGACGCTCGCGAAGATCCATACTTGGCAATGCTCAACGTGCTACGCTGACCGAAGAAGGTGCTTTGAGTCAGCCTAGCGTCCCATCTTCGGCCGTCACCGGGTCGCGTTTCCAAGTCGAGGCGGATCACCTGGATCGGTGTTTTCGCATCCATGGTGTTCAGTAAGACGACTAGTACAAAGGAACGATATGAAGAGATTCGTCAGATTCGCATTTGGTATCCTCGCTTCCGTGGCTTTATGCGGATGCGCGATCGATAGCCAGTCCGGAGCGCACCCCGCCACTGGAAAAACATCAGGTGCATCCCTTGCTCAGCAGATGCCAGCTGCTGCACCGGCCACGATCAGGGTCGCCTACTTCACGAGGCAGCCGGTGATTCAGATGGCGCAGAAGCACGGCTTCTTTGACGAAGAGAAGCTCACGGTCGTCGAGGTCAAGACAGCCGGGTCGACTCTACTTTTCAAGAACCTGCGGGACGGCGTGTGGGACATCGGCCTCAACGTGGCGGACAACGACTTTCAATTCCGCTTGAATCCGAGCAACCCGCTGCACATGACTTTCCCTGCGGTTATCTTTGCCCGCATGGACAATGGTGCGGGCGCGAGCCTGATGACTCGCCCGGACATCAAGACTTGCGCCGACGCCCGCGGCAAGAGCTTCGCCGTCGACGCGCCGGGGTCGGGTTATGCCTACATCGGCTACCAGATCCTCCGCAACAAGTGTAGCTTCGAGCCGAACGTGGACTATTCCGTGGTCGTCACCGGCGGCACGGACAAGCGATACGAGGACCTCATCGCCAACAAGGCGAACTCGCAAATGGTACTCATCCATACCGGCCTGCCGGAGCGTGCCGAGGCGAAGGGCATGACCCGATTCGGCACGATGCTTCCGGATGCGGTTAGCGCCTACACAGGCGTGGTCGCGACAGCGACCCGCAGCTGGCTCGATACCCATGGGGACTTAGCGGTCCGTTTCCTCCGCGCGATGAAGCGCGGGACGGACTATGTGGTCGACCCAGCAAACAAGGCCGAGATCCTCGCCATTCTTCCAGCCGACGGTAACGCCGTCACTGCGGAACGCATCTACCAGATGTTCATCAACGAGCCTAAGGGAGGGCTGATCCGGGACATCAATCTCGATCGCAAGGGCTTGCTCGCCACGGCGCAGCTCCGCCAGACCTGGCATGGCTGGGATACGCCTCTCGAGTTGACTTGGGTGGCGTCGAAGCAAAGCGGCGTGTACGACATGTCGTATTGGCGTCGCGCAGTTCTGCCGCAGAGCCAGCCCGCCAAGGACGGCGAAGACTAAACACTCTCGTCACGCCAAACGGCGCGCTCCGGCGGGCGATCAGACCTGTTAATCCGTAGGTCCGAGGTTCGAGCCCCGGTCAGGGAGTCATGCATCAAACGGTTTTGATTCCTTGGATATCTCGAATCTCGTCCGATCGCATCACCACACCAAACGCAGTCCGAATGCACGCAAGCGCCGCCTCGTGGAGGGCCGACCCGTCCATGGTGTCGACGCAGTCCTCGATCACGACCACGGCGTAGTCGCGCGAGCACGCCGCGCAGGCGGTCGAGAGGACGCAGCTGTTGGTGTTCACGCCGGTGATGAGGAGGGTGTTGATGCCGTGCGAGCGGAGCAGGAAGTCGAGGTCGGTGCCGACGAAGCAGTCGTAGCGCTTCTTGGTGTCGACGACCCAGTCGCTTGGGTCGAGCAGCTGCGGCATGACGGCGACGCCCGGCATGCCGGCGAGGTTGTGGTTGAGCACGTTCCTGCGCGGGTTGTCCGGGTTGCGCGAGCGTGCGAGCCAGGCCGGCATGGAAGCGATTTCCGCGGCGTCGCGGTACTGCGTGAGCAGGTGCACGATGGGGATGCCGGCGGCGCGGCAGCTTTTGAAGAAGCGCGAGTTGGCGGCGACCACGCGCTCGGCGCGGTCGGCCGCGAGCGGCATGGTCGCGACGGCGGGATCGAGATGCCCGCGATGCAGGTCGATCGCGACGACCGCGGGCACCGGCCGGTCGACTCCGAGGTCCACTATTTC
This sequence comes from Burkholderiales bacterium, assembly GCA_035702665.1. Taxonomy (GTDB): domain Bacteria; phylum Pseudomonadota; class Gammaproteobacteria; order Burkholderiales; family SG8-39; genus VBDM01. The sequence goes on along the minus strand of DASSQD010000112.1, from coordinate 2,664 downwards.
AGCGGGTCCCCTGACAGCGCGGCCTGTGCCGGCGCGCATGGCTTCACCTTGCGAGGCTTGGCGAGGAACGCGCTGATCTGCCCGCCTATCTGCTTGAATTCGTCGACCTTGCCGTACCTGGCGACAAAATCCGCGAGCATATCGCGGCCGTCGGACCGTTCCTGCTCGAGACGCCGGCATTCACGCTCCGCTGCCTCACGCGCTTCCTGCTCGGCGCGCTGGCGGGCAAGGGCTGCTGCCGCCAGGGCCTCCTGACGCTGGCGCTCTTCCTCGGCCTTGCGCGCGGCCTCCTCCTCCAACCGGCGGCGCTCGGCGGCAAGCCGCGCCGCCTCGGCTGCCGCCGCCGCCCGGGCGGCCTCTTCCCGGGCAAGCTGCTCGGCGCGCTCACGCTCGAGGCGCTCGCGCTCCGCGCGCTCCGCGGCTTCCTTACGGGCCCTGGCCTGCCGCTCCTCTTCCGCGATCCTGGCGCGATACTCGGCCTCGGTTTCGTTGCGGCACAACAGGTTGCCGTCGTCGGCGGCATTGAGCTGTCTGGTGCAGACCTGCCGGCTCACCTTGCGCGTCGGATCCATCGGCGGCGCGCCTGCATTCTGCGGACTGGTAGTGCAGCCGGCCGCGAGCACGAGGAGGAGGAGGAGGACGGATACGTTCTTGTTCATGGCTCTCCCTTCAGTTTCGGTGGACGCGCAGCGCCAGAACTGCGTGAATTGATTTCGAAGCGAAGGATACGCGCAGCGCGCCGGGCGCGCTGCGACACAATTCCCACATGACGGCAAGTTCGCCATCGGGGGGCATACACAATGCGGAAATGCTCCGCAAGTCCCTAGTCGCCAATTGCCCAAGCACGCGGACCGGCGTACCTGTTGATCAGCCGCGGTAACGCAGCGCGTCGACCAGCAGCGCAAAGGCCGGCGACGGCTGACGCCGGCTCGGGTAGTAGAGGTGGTACCCCGAATACGGCGGGCACCAGTCCTCGAGCGCGCGTTTCAGCCGCCCCTTGTCGAGATCCGGCTGGGCCGCGTCTTCCGGCACGTACGCCAGGCCGAATCCTGCGAGCGCGGCCTCGAGCATCTGGCCGGTGCTGTTGAGGACGAGCTGGCCTTCGACGCGCACCTTGAGCTCGCGGCCGCCTTTTTCGAATTCCCAGGCGTACAGCCCGCCGTAGGTCGGCAGGCGCAGGTTGATGCAGTCGTGCTCGGTAAGGTCCTGCGGATCTTTCGGTGACGGCCGCTTCGCGAAGTACGACGGCGCACCGACGACCGCCATGCGCATGTCGGGCCCGATGCGCACGGCGATCATGTCTTTCGCGACCTGCTCGCCCGACCGCACGCCGGCGTCGTAGCGCTGCGCGACGATGTCGATCAGGCTGTGGTCGATGGCGATCTCGACCTTGATGTCCGGGTAGCGCGGCAGGAATTTCGTCAGCGCCGGCCACAGGATCGATTTGACCGCGTGCTCGCCGGCCGAGATGCGGATGGTCCCGGCGGGCTTGTCGCGGAGCTCGGTGAGCGCTTCCAGCTCCGCCTCGATCTCCTCGAAGCGCGGGGCCACCGTTTCGAGCAGGCGCTCGCCCGCCTGCGTCGGCGAGACACTTCGTGTCGTGCGCGTCAGCAGCCGCAGGCCGAGCCGCGACTCCAGCCCCCGGATGGTATGGCTCAGGGCGGACTGAGAAACCCCGAGCTTGGCCGCCGCCTTCGTGAAGCTCCGCTCCCGCGCCACGGCGAGGAAGGCGAGCAGGTCGTTGGCGTTGGCGCGGCGATTCATGAATCCTCCTCATGAGCCCATGCGAATTGTCCCACTTAATCGCCCGGAGTCCAGTTGCTACCCTACCGCCATGGACATCAAGCGAAACGGCTCGCAGCCCTCCGCCAGAGGGCCGGCCGAGTACTTCACCGGCACGGTACGCATCGACCAGCTCTTCAAGGCGCCAGGACCGGCGCGCGCGAGCGGCGCCTACGTGACGTTCGAGCCCGGCGCGCGCAGCCACTGGCACACGCATCCGCTCGGCCAGACGCTCATCGTCACCTCCGGCTGCGGCTTCGTGCAGAGCTGGGGCGGACCGATCAGGGTTATCCGGCCCGGCGACGTAGTCTCGTGCCCTCCGGGCGAAAAGCACTGGCACGGCGCGTCGCCCACCACGGCCATGACGCATATCGCCATCCAGGAAGAGCTCGACGGCAAGGTGGTGGACTGGATGGAGAAGGTGACCGACCGACAATACACGGAGGCTTCAGAATGAAACCGATCTCGAACGCCCAAAACCTTTTCGGCGATGTCGCGCCCAAGTTCGCGCAGCTCACCGACGACGTCCTTTTCGGGGACGTCTGGGCGCGCCCCGGACTGTCCCCGCGGGACCGCAGCCTGGCGACCGTGAGCGCGCTGGTCGCGATGAACCGTCCCGACCAGCTGCGGCACCACTTGGAGAGGGCGCTCGAGAACGGCCTGACCCGTGACGAGCTGATCGAGGCCATCACGCACCTCGCGTTCTACGCCGGCTGGCCGAGCGGAGTGACAGCGGTCGGCGTCGCCAAGGAAGTCTTCCGGAAGAAGTGACGTCGGTAGACCAACGACCGGAAGGAGAGTGAGCCATGCGCGCAACCCTGATGTACGCCGCCGGAGACGTCCGCGTCCAGAACGTGCCCGATGCGAAGATCGTTCATCCGA
>DASSQD010000111.1:0-19341 GCA_035702665.1 Burkholderiales bacterium | reverse complement strand
CGGCTCTCCAACGACTATCGGGCAAACCGCTCGGGCGTGGTAGTCTCCGACCGTCTCGTGACCAACGGCTACGCCAGCCGCTCCGGCAAACCCAACCCGCACAAGCTCTACGGCTACCTGAGAACGCCCGAGATGTCCGAGTTGATCGTCGACTTCGTCGAGTAGGAGGCAAGCATGAAAATCGACATCTTCAACCACGTCATGCCGACGGCCTACCTCGACATGATGAAGCAGCACCTCAAGGACCAGGGCATCCTAAAGCGCATGAGCAACCTGCGCATGCTCTGGGACATCGAGGCGCGGGTGAAGATGCTGGACGACAAGTTCCCCGACGTGCAGCAGGTACTGACCCTGTCCCTGCCCTCGCCCGAGCTGGTCGGAGGCCCGGATCTCGCGCCCGGGCTCGCGCGCATCGCCAACGACGGCATGGCGGCGATGGTCGCGAGATGGCCCAAGAAATTCCCCGCGTTCGTCGCCTCGCTGCCGATGAACAACGTTCCCGCCGCGCTCGAGGAGATGGACCGCGCCATAGCGAAGCTCGGCGCGCGCGGCGTGCAGATCTGCACCAGCGTCAACGGCCGCGCGCTCGACGAGCCGGAGTTCTTTCCGGTATTCGAGCGCGCCGTGAACAAGCACGACGTGCCGATCTGGATGCACCCGGCGCGGCCGGCGACGCGCGCCGACTATGCCGGCGAGCAGAAGTCGAAATACGAGATCTGGCAGGTGCTCGGCTGGCCCTTCGAGACCAGCGTCGCCATGTCGCGCATGGTGTTCTCCGCGTTCTTCGAAAGACTGCCAACCCTGCGCCTCATCACCCACCACTGCGGAGCGATGATCCCGTTCTTCTCCGGCCGCGCCGAGACGCTGTGGGCGCAGCTCGGCAGCCGCAGCGCCGACGAGAACTACGAAGAGCTGCTGAAATCGATGAAGAAGAAGCCGATCGAGTACTTCAGAATGTTCTACGCCGACACGGTGCTCGGCGGGTCGGCCCCGGCGCTGCGCTGCGGCCTGGATTTCTTCGGCGCGGACAAGGTGGTGTTCGCCAGCGACTGCCCCTTCGACCCCGAGGGCGGTCCGATGTTCATCCGCGAGGGCATCCGCTCGGTCGAAGCTCTCAAGCTCTCGGCGGCCGACAAGCGGAAGATCTACTTCGGCAATGCCGTGAAGCTGCTGCGGCTACCCGCCAGGCGCAAGCGATGATCGCTCCCGGATCCTCCGTCTCAGCGACTCGACCGGCTTGTCGATGAGCCAATAGAACACCAGCGCGCAGCTCATCACCGCGGCGAACATGGCCAGAAAATAGACCCCACCGCCCAGCAGGCTCTTCTCGTCGAAGCTCGCGCGGCCCTGAAGGAAAAGGCCGCTCACGAGCACGCACACGGTCCAGTGCGTGAGGAACACGGGGTAGGAAAGCCTTCCCAGCACGTTCGACAGGCTCGCGATCCATTCCGTGCTGAAGTCGTTCTGCAGCAGATAGACGACGATGGGGGAGAAGGAGGCGAGGCTCGCCGAGATGTTCGCCAGGTCCAGATCGCTGTCCTCGAGCAGCGGGATCGCGTAGGTGTGCAACAGGTATGCGACGCACGCAACGGCGAGCGTCGCGCGGCCGACACGCACCGAATCGCGGTAGAAATAAGTGAGCGATCCGAAAGCGAAGACGAAGGCGTTTCCGACCGGGTGCCCGTAGAAATCGAAGGGCAGAACATGGAGCGCGCAGAGCACGCCGACCGGCACGCTGACCAGCGCGAGGGCGACGGTCGCCCCTCGCGAATGTCCCGTCACCAGCCCGATCAGCAGGTAGAAATACAGCTCCGTCGCCAGGACCCAGGTCGCCGGCAGCAGGCGCACGTCGCTGCCGTACAGCCCGAAGATCGCGAACTGCGGAATCCACTCCTTCCAGCCGTCCGGCCAGCTGATGTAGTCGTTGATATGGTCGGCGGCCTCGGGGAACGCGGCGAGAGCCGCGAGGCTCAGCAGCACCGCGGCGAAGTACTGCGGGTAGATTCTCAGAAACCTGTTGAGCAGGAACGCGCCGGACCGCCGCGCGCCCGCGTAGACCTCTTGCGTCGTCTGCGTGGTGACGTACCCGCTGATGTAGAAGAACCCCATGACCGCGACCGGGCCGGCACCCCGGGCGAGGGAATTCCACAGATGGAAGGCGGTGACGTTGAACGCCAGGAGAAATCTTACGAGGTTGATGCCGGCGTTCACGCGCGAGCCGGGCCTCAGTCCGCGAGCACGAACTTCGAGATCTCGTCCCTCCAGATCCGGTAGCCCTCGCCGTTCAGATGCACGCCGTCGTACGTGAGATCCGGCCTGAGGCCCTCCGGTCCCGTGAGCCCGGCGTTGATGTCGATGTAGGTCGCCTTCGCGGAAGCGAGCCCGGAGAGACGCCGGTTCAGCTCCTTGATCTTGCCCTGGATCCCGGCGCACGAGATCCATGCGGCCTTGGCCTCGTTGCACAGCAAGGTCGACTGGATGAAGACCCTCATGTTGCCCTCCTCCAGCCTGGACACGATGCTGCGGTAGTCCTGGAAGACGGCGTCGACCGTCCTGCCTTCCTTGAAATCGTTGATGCCGATCATGACGAAGGCCTTCCTTGCGTGCGCGGACGCGATCCCGTCCATCCTGCGGAGGACGCCTGCTGTCGTGTCGCCGTCGATCCCGCGATTGACGACCGCGACCCCGGGAAATATCTCCTTCCACTCGGCGCCGTCGGTCAGCGAGTCGCCAATCATGACGGTGGATGCATACGTGCCCAGAACGTCGAAGAACGACTTCTTCTCTTCCCAGTATGAGGAGGGCTGGGCCGCCTCCGGCGCCTTGCCCTTCGCGAGCCAGCCGGCGGCGAAGGACACGCCGGCGACAAGCGCGAGCGCCGCGACGGACTTGATGCGATCCCGGGTCATGAATGGAAAAGGCCGCGCGAGCGCGGCCTTTCTTCTTTCCGATCGATGGCCTACTTGTTGATCGTCGCAGCGCCCGCCTTGGCTATAGCTTCGTCCTGTGAACCGGTGCCGCCTGAGCAGCCGATGGAACCGATGATCTTGCCGCCTTCCACGAGTGGAATACCGCCGCGCGAGGCGATGAAGTCATCGAGCGTAGTAAGGTAGATCAGACCGGCCTTCTGGACCCCGTCCTCGATGGCGCGCGTCTCCCGGCGTGCCTTGACCGCGACTCTCGCCTTGTGCTCGGCGATGGCGATAGAGACGAGCTGTGCCCCGTCCTGACGCTTGAACTCCACCAGGTTGGCGCCCGAGTCATAAATGGCGCAGTTCAGTTTCCAGCCGCGTTTCGTGGATTCGGCGAACGCAGCGTGGAGAACTGCGTCGGCCTTCTCGAGCGAGATCGGCGCACCGTAGGGAATATCGAACGGCATCTTGTCCGGGATCGCATCGAGATTGGGTGCCTGCGCGAAGGCTCCGCCGGCGAGCATGCAGCCGCCAAGCGCGGCGATGGTGAGGTGCGACTTCAACGACATGATGGTTCCCCCTTCGGTTGACTGCGTTGACGAAATGACTTCAGGTCTTCAGGCCCAGCGCGGCGATGCCCGCGTTGGCGATCTGCTCGTCCTCGTGCGACTGCACTCCCGAGACGCCCACGGCGCCGGCGCATTCGCCTCCGGCCATGATCGGCACCCCGCCCTGGATCGGCAGGACCGGCATGTTGAGGAGCGCGTTGCGACCGGCGGCGATGCGGTCCTCCCAGCTCTTCGTCGTCCGCCGCGACACCGCGGCGCTGCGGCCCTTCTCCACGGCGACCTGCGAGTTGAACGGCGTCGTGCCGTCCATCGCCTCGAGCCAGCGCAGGTGGCCGCCGTCGTCGAGCACGGCGATGACCACGTTCCATTTGTTCTTGCGCGCCTCGGCCATCGCCGCGGCGCCGATCTTTCTGCAGTCTTCCAGGGTCAGGCAGGGTTTGCTGTTCACGGTGTCCTCAAGGCGTTGCGAATCTGCTCCAGCGCCGACGCGTCCTCGATCGTGGTGAGGTCGCCCGGGTCCCGCCCTTCCGCGAGCGCCTGGATCGCGCGCCGCAGCGTCTTGCCCGAGCGGGTCTTGGGCAGCAGGGACACGAAGTGTACCGCACGCGGCCGCGCGATGGCGCCGAGCTGCCGGTCGACGGTTTCCATGACCTCGCTCTGAAGCGTCGCTTTCGAGACGTCCTTCAGCACCGCGAAGGCCAGCGGCATCTGCCCCTTGAGCGGGTCGACCACGCCCACGACCGCGCACTCGGCGACGTTGGGGTGCATGTTGACCGCCTCCTCGATCTCGCGCGTGCCAAGGCGGTGCCCGGCGACGTTGATGACGTCGTCGGTGCGGCCGAGGATGAAGTAGTAGCCGTCCTTGTCGCGTATGCCCCAGTCGAACGTCGAGTAGGTCAGCCGGCCCCTGAACGTGTCGAAATAGGTCTTGACGAAGCGCTCGTCGTCGCCCCATACGGTCGACATGCAGCCCGGCGGCAGGGGCGGCTCGACCGCGACCACGCCCTTCTCGCCGTCTGCGACCGGCTCGCCCGTGCCCTCGTGCAGCAGGCGCACGTCGTAGCCGTAGCAGGGGAACGAGGGCGAGCCCATCTTGATCGGCGTCTTCTCCACGCCCGGCATCGCCGAAAGCAGCGGCCAGCCGGTCTCGGTCTGCCAGTAGTGATCCACCACGGGCCTGCCCAGCGCCTGCGTGATCCAGGCGTGGGTCGGCTCGTCGAGAGGCTCCCCCGCGAGGAACAGATGCCGGAGCGAGGACAAGTCGTATTTCCTGATGAAATCGGTGGAGTGCTTCTTCAGCACGCGGATCGCCGTCGGCGCCGAGAACATCACGTCGACCTTCCGGTCCTGCACGATCTTCCACCAGACGCCCGCGTCGGGGCGGATCGGCACGCCCTCGTACAGGATCGTGGTCATGCCGGCGATGAGCGGCGCGTAGATGATGTAGGAATGCCCGACCACCCAGCCGATGTCCGAGGTGGTGAACATGGTCTCGCCGGGCGCCCCGCAGAAGATGTGCTTCATCGAGGCGGCGAGCGCCACCGCATAGCCGCCGACGTCGCGCTGCACCCCCTTGGGCCTGCCCGTCGTCCCCGAGGTATACAGGATATACGACGGCTCGTTCGACTCGAGCCAGGTCACGGGCACGTTCGCGTCGAGGTGGCTGGCGCGCAGGTCGGCCCAATCCACATCGCGCCCCGCCACGGTCGGCATGTCGCGGTCCAGCCCGCGGCGGCAGATGAGGACCTTCGCCGGGGGGTACTTCGCCAGGGTCAGCGATTCGTCGACCAGCGCCTTGTACAGGATCGGCTTCCCCATGCGGCTTCCGCCGTCCGCGGTGACCATCAGCTTGGGACGCGCGTCGTCGATGCGCGCCGCCAGGCTCGCCGCGGCGAAGCCGCCGAACACCACCGAATGGATCGCGCCGATGCGCGCGCAGGCGAGGATGGCGACGACCGCCTCGGGGATCATCGGCATGTAGACGATCACCCGGTCGCCTTTCGCGACGCCGAGCGACTTCATCATCGCCGCCGCGCGCTGCACCTCGGCGTGCAGCTCGGCGTAGGTCGTGCTCCTCTCCTCGCCGGTCTCGGTGGAGATGTAGACGAGCGCGGGTTGCCCGGCGCGCGCCGCGAGGTGCCGGTCCACCGCGTTGTGGCACAGGTTGGTCTCTCCGCCGACGAACCACTTCGCGAACGGCGGCCGCGCGTACTCGAGCACCCGCGAATGCGGCGCGTGCCAGTCGACGAGCTTCGCCTGCGCGCCCCAGAATCCCTCGCGGTCGGCGAGGGAGCGCCTGTGGAATTCGCGGTAGCTGCTCATGGGTCGCGCCGCGCGCTATTTGGGCTGGTTGCGCAGCGCCTGGGTGATCTTGTCGAGCGGGATCTCGACGTTGAGCTTCCTGCATACCGCCACGATGAAGGGCAGCATGCGCCGCAGCGCCTCGTTCGCCACGTCGCCCAGCTGGTCCACGCTCGCGTTCTCGACGACCTGCGCGGCGCGCTCGATGTCGCTCGGCAGGCTCACCGGCTTCACCACGCTGACCTCGTCCTGGTTGACGATGCGCTGCTGGGCCTTCTTCGCCGCCGCGTCCTTCAAGCGCTGCTGCGCGAGCTTCATCAGGTCGTCCATCGCCGTGGCCGAGTCGACGTCCAGCGCCGCGAGCCCCATGCTGGTGGCGATCCTGAGCACTTCGCCGCGGTAGCTCACCTGCGCCTTGTCGAGCTGCTCGTGCATGCGGCGCGCGAACGCGAGCGCCTGCTGCGAAGAGGTCCCGGGGAACATCACCGCGAATCCCGCTTCCGCGATGCGGCCCATCGAGTCCTCGGCGCGCAGCGTTCCCATCACGAGCTTGGCGATGCGCGCGAGCAGCTGGTCGGCGACCGCCTTGCCGACCTTCTCGACGATCTGCGGGTAGGTCTCGATGTGGAACACCAGGACCGAAAGCGAGCCGCCGTGGCGGCGCGCGTTCGAGAAATGCTTGGCGCCCTCGGTGGCCAGATAGTGCGCGGTGAAAGTGCCGGTGATCGGGTCGCGGGTGGCGGTCTGGTCGATCGCCTGCTTGCTGACGACGAGCTGCTGCTTTGCCTCGACGAGGTGCAGGAGGTTGTCGATGCGCGACAGGATCTCGGTGCCGTCGGTGGTCTTGGTGATGAAGTCGTTCGCTCCCGCCGCACGGGCGCGCTTCTTGGTCGCGTCGTCCTCGTCGCCCGAGATCACGATCACCGGAATGCCCTTGATCCTGGGGTCCTGCGAGGTGCGCATGCGCTCGAGCAGCCCGAAGCCGTCCAGCTTCGGCATCTGGATGTCCGAGAAGACCACGACGATCGAGGGATCGCTCGAGATCGCCTGCCAGCCCGCCTCGCCGTCGGCCTCCTCGCGGACGTCGAAGCTCTTGCGGATGAGGCGCGCGATCGTGGTGCGCACGATGCGCGAGTCGTCGACGAGGAGCACGCGCTGTTTCGGGATGGTCGTGGTGGGATTGGCGCTCATCTCACGCCGCCATGTCGACCACGATCCGGCCCCGCGCGGCGCCCTTGATGAAGCCGTCGAAGGCCTGCGGCAGGTCGTCGAACGCGATGGTGCGCGTCATCTCTTTCAGGTGGGGCGGCCGAAGGTCGCCGGCGAGCCGCCGCCAGACCTCGCGCCGCAGAGGCATGGGCGTCGTCCCGGAATCGATGCCGAGCAGGCTCACGCCGCGCAGTATGAACGGCGCGACCGTCGTGTTCAGGCTCATGCTCGCGGCGAGGCCGATGGCGGCGATGGTCCCGCCGACCATCATGGTGCTCGCCATCCAGGCGAGCACCTCGCCGCCGAGGTTGTCGACCGCGCCCGCCCAGATCGCGCGGTCGAGCGGCTTGATCTTCGACAGGTCGAGGCTCTTCCTGGCCATCACTTCCTTGGCCCCCAGCATCCTCAGGTAGCCGGTCTCGCCGTCCTTGCCGGTCAGCGCGGTGACGCTGTAGCCCAGGCGCGAGAGCATGTCGATCGCGATCGAGCCCACGCCGCCCGTCGCCCCGCTCACGATCACCGGGCCGTTGGCGGGCGCGAGGCCGTTCGTCTCCATGCGCACCACCGCCAGCGCCGCCGTGTAGCCGGCCGTCCCCAGCGCCATCGCGTCGAACAGGCTCATCCCCTTGGGCATGGGCACGGCCCAGTCGGCGGGGACGCGCGCGTACTCGGCGTAGCCCCCGTCGTGCGACACGCCCAGGTCGTAGCTGGTGCAGACGACCGCGTCGCCGCGCTTGAAGCGCGCGTCGGCCGATTCGGTCACGGTCCCCGAGAGATCGATGCCCCCGACGCAGGGGAAGCGCCGGATGATCTTGCCGGCGCCGGTCGCGGCGAGGGCGTCCTTGTAGTTGACGCTCGAATACGCGACCCGCACCACGAGCTCCCCGCGGTCGAGATCGTCGAGCGCCATCTGCTCGAACCCCGCCACGACCTTCTTCTCCACCTCCCGGATGCGGTAGGCCCTGAACTTGTCCATGGGTTGCCGGGGATTATACCGGTGGGGACGGGGCGGCCCGGCGCGATTACTCCGGGGCGCGACGCGCCTCCGCCAAATAGGCTTTCGATTGCATCTCCACGAGTCGGCTCGCGGTGCGGTCGAATTCGAACACCATGGCCCGCAGGCGCGCGTCGGCCGGGTCCTCCTCGATCGCGAGCAGCTTCTCCGGGGCGGCCTCGGCGGAGACGATCAGCTTGACGCGGTTGTCGTAGAACACGTCGACCAGCAGCGTGAAACGCCGCGCCTCCTCGGCGAGCTTGAGCCCCATGCGCGGCACGCCCGAGACGATCACGGTGTGGAAGCGCTTGGACAGGTCCAGGTAGTCGTGCTGCGAGCGCCCCCAGCCGCAGATCACCGGGAACTCGAACCAGACCACTCCGCCGGCGCGGTGCCGGTAGGGAATCACGCGTCCTTCGACGTCCAGCTCCTGGAATTCCTCCTCGACCTCGGCGATCCGTCTGAAGTTCTCCATCAGCGCCCGGTCGGTCCGCTCGCCCAGGGGCACGTGGTAGACCTGGACGTCCTCGAGCATCTTCTGGCGGTAGTCGACGCCGCCGTCGACGTGCAGGACGTCCAGGCGCGTCTTCAGCAGCTCGATCACCGGCAGGAAGTTCTCGCGCTTCAGGCCGTCCTTGTAGAGCTCGTCGGGATGGTAGTTCGAGGTCATGCAGCACACCACCCCCAGGGCCATGATGCGGCCGAGGAGCCGCCCGACGATCATCGCGTCGGCGATGTCGTTCACGTGCATCTCGTCGAAGCAGAGGAGGCGGTAGCGCTTGGCGATGCGCTCGGCGAGCGCCGCGAGCGGGTCTTCCCGGCCCTTCAGCTCCTCCAGCTCGCGGTGCACGTCGCGCATGAAGTGGTGGAAATGCACGCGGCGCTTCCTGACCAGCGGCAGGCACAGGTAGAAGCTGTCCATGAGGAAGCTCTTGCCGCGCCCCACGCCGCCCCACAGGTAGACGCCGCGCGGCAGCGGCGGGCGCACGACGAGGCGCCGGAGCGCGGTCGAGCGCCTCGCCTTGTACGCGGTCCACTCCTCGTAGAGCTGCTGCAGGCGCCGGACCGCGCGGAGCTGAGAGGCGTCGCTCTTGAAGCCGCGGCGCTCGAGCGCCCGGTGATAGATCTCGACGGGCCCGCGCCTTGCGAGCTCCTGCGCCTCTTCCGCCTCCAGGGCCCCTTCCCCCATCAGATGTTCAGCGCCCGCTTCTCCACCGCGAGCGCCGCGTCCTTCATCGCCTCCGACAGCGACGGGTGCGCGTGGCAGATGATGCCGATATCCTCGCTCGACGCGCGGAACTCCATCGCAACCACCGCCTCCGCGATCATCTCCGACGCGTAGGGCCCGATGATGTGCACTCCGAGGATGACGTCGGTCTTGGCGTCGGCGAGGACCTTGACGAAGCCGCTGGTGTCGCCGAGCGCGCGCGCCCGCGCGTTCGCCATGAAGGGAAAGGCGCCGGCCTTGTACGCGACGCCCTCCGTCTTCAGCTGCTGCTCGGTCCTGCCCACCCAGGCGATCTCGGGCGCGGTGTAGATCACCCAGGGTACGGTGTTGAAGTCGACGTGCGGGCGCTGGCCTGCGATGCGCTCGGCCACCGCGGCGCCCTCCTCCTCCGCCTTGTGCGCGAGCATCGGGCCGCGCACCACGTCGCCGATCGCCCACACGCCCGCGACGCCGGTCCGGCATTCGTCGTCGACCGCGATGAAGCCGCGGTCGAGCTTGAGTCCGGCCGCTTCCGTATTCAGGCCCTCGGTATTGGCGACGCGGCCGATCGAGACGATGAGCTTGTCGAAGGTGGCGCTCTGCGGCTTGCCCTCGGCGTCGGCGTACGCGACGGTCACGTCCTTCGCGGTCTTCACGCCCGTGATCTTCACCCCGAGCTGGATCTTCAGGCCCTGCTTCGCGAAGATCTTCGCGGCCTCCCTGGCGACCTGCTCGTCGGCGGCGCCGAGGAACGCGGGAAGGGCCTCGAGGATCGTCACCTCCGATCCCAGCCTGCGCCACACGCTCCCCATCTCCAGCCCGACGACGCCGGCGCCGACGATGCCCAGGCGCTTCGGGACCTCGGGGATCGCGAGCGCGCCGTCGTTGCTGAGGATCAGCTTCTCGTCGAAGGCGGCGCCCGGCAGCGCGCGCGGCACCGAGCCGGTGGCGACGATCACGTTCTTCGCCGCGAGCGTCTCCCCCCCGACCGATACTTCTCCCGGTTTCACGAAGCCGCCGCGCCCGTGGAAGAACGCCACCTTGTTCTTCTTGAACAGGTAGACGATGCCGTCGTTGCTCGCCTTCACCACCTGGTCCTTGCGCTTCATCATCTGCGCGAGGTCGAGCTCGACGCCCTTCACCCGCACGCCGTGCTCGGCGAAGTGGTGCCCCGCCTGCTCGAAGTTCTCCGAGGATTGCAGCAGCGCCTTGGAAGGAATGCAGCCGATGTTCGTGCAGGTGCCGCCGAGCGCCGGCTTGCCGTCCGCGGTCTTCCACTCGTCGATGCACGCGGTCTTCAAGCCGAGCTGCGCGGCGCGGATCGCGGCGATGTAGCCGCCGGGCCCGCCGCCGATGACGACGACGTCAAACGACTGCGCCATGAAGTCCACTCAGCTCGATCGGGAATGCGCGGATGCGGCGCGCCGGCGGGAAAGTGCCGCTGAACAAATCCATGGCGTGAAAATACCACTTTCAGTCTCGACGCGCATCCCGAAACCGCGCGGCGCGATCTGCCCGCAAGATCGTTGTCTCCACCCGTAGATCGTATTAGCATCCCCGCACGCCGTTCATCGACAAGTTAGCTGCCGACAACACATGAGACTTTGGACATTGCATCCCAAGTATCTCGATGCCCAGGGTCTGGTGGCACTTTGGCGCGAAGCATTGCTCGCGCGCGCCGTCCTACGCGGAGAGACAAAGGGCTATCGCCACCATCCGCAGCTGCATCGGTTTCAGGACCACTCGTCGCCGCGCTCCGCGATCAACGCCTATCTGGCTTCGGTCCTGGAGGAGGCGACGGCGCGCGGCTATTCGTTCGACCGGAGCAAGGTGGGCCCGGTTCGTGCGTCGGTGCGGATTCCTGGCACGGCTGGCCAGCTGCGCTACGAGTGGAGGCACCTGATGAGGAAGCTGAAGGCACGCAGTCCGGCCCATCACCTTCGGTTGCGGCGTGTGGATGCACCCGAACCTCATCCGCTGTTTTGCATCGAGCCCGGCGGGGTTGAGCCGTGGGAGCGCACGACCCATGGCACGCAACAGCGCGCGTTAGATGTGACTCGATGTTCGTGACCCCGTTCCGCGCGCGATGAGGACCGCCCCCGACGAATCCGATGCCTCGGCGCGGCACGGGCTCGCCCAGCTCGCCGGGCTGTCGCCCGCGTATTTCGGCATGGTGATGGCGACGGGCATCGTCTCGCTCGCCGCTCACCTGCTGGGAATGCCATTCGTAGCGAAGGCGTTGTTCCAGCTCAATATCGTCGTCTACGCCGCGCTTTGGTTCCTGACCGTGCTGCGCATGGTCCGCCACCGGCGCCGGTTCTTCGGCGACATGGTCGACCATTTGCGCGGCCCCGGGTTCTTCACGACGGTCGCCGGGACGAGCGTTCTCGGGAGCCAGTTCGTGGTGCTCGCGGCCGACTATCGCGCGGGGATCGCGCTCTGGATCGTGGCGGTCGTGCTCTGGATCGGACTGACCTACACGATATTCTCGGGATTCACCATCAAGGAGCGCAAACCGACCCTCGACCAGGGAATCAGCGGCGCCTGGCTGCTCGCGGTCGTGGCGACGCAATCGATCGCGGTCCTCAGCGGGCTGCTCGCTCCGCACATCGACCAGCCCAACCGGCTGGAGATGAACTTCCTCGCGCTCTCGATGTGGCTGTGGGGCGGCATGCTCTACATCTGGATGATGTCGCTGATCTTCTACCGCTACACGTTCTTCCCGTTTTCCCCCGGCGATCTGTCGCCGCCATACTGGATCAACATGGGCGCAATGGCGATTTCGACGCTGGCGGGCTCGCTGCTCATCATCAACGTGCCCGACGCGCCCTTTCTGCTTTCGTTGCTGCCCTTCATCAAGGGCTTTACGGTCCTCTACTGGGCGACGGGTACCTGGTGGGTACCCATGCTGGTGGTTCTCGCCCTGTGGCGCTATGTATACAGGCGCTTCCCGCTGGAATACGACCCGCTGTACTGGGGCGCCGTCTTTCCCCTGGGCATGTACGCGGCCAGCACCCACGAGATGATCGAAGCCATGGGATTCCCTTTCCTCCGGTTCCTGCCGCTGGTCTTTCTGTACGCCGGGCTTGCCGCCTGGACGGCGGCGTTTGTCGGGCTCGCCTTTGACCTGCTGCGCCGCGTCGGCGCATTTCGATTCTAGGCGTCAGATCCGGTAGGCGCTCAGGCCGGGATCGCTTCCCAGGACTTCGTTGAATCGGAGAACGAAATCGTGCGGGCTCGACGCCTCGACCAGCGTCGGCGCGTTGCGCAGGGCATGCGCGGCGACGGCCGATCCCGCCGCACCGCCCACCGCCGACGCGAACGACTCCAAGTGCTCGCCTCCGCCCCGCGCGAGATCCAATTGCACCTTGCGGTAGTTGACCAGCGCATAGCTCCACGCGCGCTTCTCGCGCTCGAGCTCCGCCGAGCCCTTGCCCTTCCTCTCCATCTGGATGTGGTATTCCTTGGGCTCGAAGTGCATCAGTGACCCGGTCAGGAAGTCGATGCCGCCCGAAGTCGGGATGCTGGTGATGTCGAGCACCGCTACCGTGTTGAACTGCCGCTTGAGCCGGAACTCCTGCGTCTCGTAGCCCGGAGCCTCGAACGTCGCCGTGAACGTCTCGCCGTTCATGAAGCCGCGCGACTGGACCACGGTCAGGGGCAATTCTCCTTTCGGCTCCTTGTCGATGGTCAGGTGCACCCCCGGTATGTTCGCGCTGAACTTGATCTCGTCGGTCGTGCCGGTGAAGATCGTGCCGCAACCGACCATCAGGGTGCATGCAAGCAGCATCGGAGCCAGTCTGCCGTTGGTCACGACGCCTCCCGGGTTCACAGATCCAGCAGCAGGCGCGCAGGGTCCTCCAGCGCCTCCTTGATCGCCACGAGCGACAGCACCGCCTCGCGGCCGTCGATGATGCGGTGGTCGTACGAGAGCGCGAGGTAGTTGATCGGGCGGATCACGATCTGGCCGTTCTCCACCACCGGCCGCTCGCGCGTGGCGTGCACGCCCAGGATCGCCGACTGCGGCGGGTTGATGATCGGCGTGGAGAGCATCGAGCCGAAGACGCCGCCGTTCGAGATCGAGAAGGTGCCGCCGGTCAGCTCGTCGATCCCGAGCTTGCCGTCCTGGGCGCGCTTGCCGAAGTCGGCGATCTTCTTCTCGATGTCGGGGAAGCTCAGCTGGTCGCAATCGCGCAGGATCGGCACGACCAGGCCGCGCGAGCTGCCGACCGCGATGCCGACGTCGAAGTAGCCGTGATAGACGATGTCGTTGCCGTCGATCGAGGCGTTCACGATCGGGTATTTCTTCAGCGCGTGCACCGCCGCCTTGACGAAGAAGGACATGAAGCCGAGCTTCACGCCGTGGTCGCGCTCGAACCTCTCCTGGTATTTCTTCCGCAGGTCCATCACCGGCTGCATGTTCACTTCGTTGAAGGTGGTGAGGATCGCGGCGGTGGACTGCGACTGCACCAGCCGCTCGGCGATGCGAGCGCGCAGGCGGCTCATCGGCACGCGCTGCTCGGGGCGCCCGGAGAGGACGCGGTCGACGCTCACGGGTGACGGAGGCTGCGGCAGCGGCGCGCGCGCCTCGGGGGCAGCGGGCGCTTTCGCTTCTATCACGTCGGCCTTCGTCACCCGGCCGCCTTTGCCCGTGCCCGCGACGGACGCCGTGTCGATCCCTTTCTCCTCGGCCATCTTTCTCGCGGCGGGCATTGCCGGCGCGGGAGCCGGCTTCGGCGCGGGCGCGGGAGCCGGGGCCGCCTTCGGAGCGGGAGCGGCGGCGCCCTTGCCGTCGGTGTCGATGGTCGCGATGACCTCGCCCGCCTTCACCGTTCCGCCGTCGCCCTTGACGATCTTCGCAAGCACGCCGTCGGCGGGCGCGGGCAGCTCGAGCACGACCTTGTCGGTCTCGATGTCGATCAGGTTCTCGTCGCGCTTGACCGCCTCGCCGACTCTCTTGTGCCAGGCGAGCAGCGTCGCCTCCGAAACGGACTCGGAGAGCTGCGGGACTTTGACTTCGACGAGCATGCCCTAGGCTTTCCTTCCGGTTCCCTGGACCGGCTTCACCAGATTGTCGGCCAGGGGCCCGAACGCGGCGTCGACCAGGGCCTTCTGCTGCTCGTTGTGCAGCGACGCGTATCCGACCGCGGGCGAGGCCGACGAGGAGCGCATCGCGTAGCCGAGGACCTGGTCCTCGCGCATGTGCCTCAGGATGTAGCGCTGGATCCAGTACCACGCGCCCTGGTTCGCCGGCTCCTCCTGGCACCAGATCACCTCGCCCGCGTTCTTGTAGCGGTTGATCTGCTCCTGGAACAGCTCGTGCGGGAACGGATAGAGCTGGGCGACGCGCGCGATGGCGACGTCCTTCACGCCGCGCTCCTTCCTCGCCGCCATCAGGTCGAAGAACACCTTGCCGCTGCAGAAGATCACGCGCTTCACGTCCTCCGGGCGTATGCCCTGGTCCCAGTCGGCGTTCACCGGAATGAACTTCTCGTGCGCGAACTCCTCGAGCGGCGACACCGACTCCTTGTGGCGCAGCAGGCTCTTCGGCGTGAAGATGACGAGCGGCTTGCGGTACGGGCGGATCATCTGCCGGCGCAGGAGGAAGAACATCTGCACCGGCGTCGCCGGCACGCACACCTGGATGTTGTTGTCGGCGCACAGCTGCAGATAGCGCTCGATGCGCCCGGAGGAGTGCTCGGGCCCCTGGCCCTCGTAGCCGTGCGGCAGCATCATCACCATGCCGCAGATGCGGCCCCATTTCACCTCGCCCGCGGCGATGAACTGGTCGATGACGACCTGCGCGCCGTTGGCGAAATCGCCGAACTGCGCCTCCCACACGACCAGCTCGTTCGGCTCGGACGTCGAATAGCCGTACTCGAAGCCGAGCACCGCCTCCTCGGACAGCACCGAGTCGATGACCACGAAGTCGCCCTGGTGGGGAGCGATGTTGGCGAGCGGGATGTAGCTCCCGGAATCCCATTTCTCGCGGTTCTGATCGTGAAGCACCGCGTGGCGGTGGAAGAAGGTGCCGCGCCCGCTGTCCTGGCCGGAGATGCGCACCGAGAACCCGTCCTTGAGCAGCGACGCGTAGGCCAGGTTCTCGGCCATGCCCCAGTCCACCGGCATCTTGCCCTGCCCCATGAGCCGGCGGTCGGCGATGATCTTCTCCACCCGCGGGTGCAGCTTGAAGCTGGACGGAATGCTGGTGAGCCTCTCGGCGAGCGCCTTGAGATCGGCGAGCGGCAGCGTCGTGTCGTCCTTCTCGTTCCACTTCGTCTTGTTGTACTTGCTCCAGTCCACCGCGAACGGCGGCTTGAAGTTGGAGATGATCGTCTTGTTGGTGTGGGTGCCGCCCTCCAGCGCCTGCCGGTAGGCCGCGACCAGCCTGTCCGCCTCGTCGGCCGCGATCGTGCCCTGCGCCGCCAGCCGGTCGGCATAGACCTTCCGCGTCCCCGGATGCTGGTTGACGAGCTTGTACATCAGCGGCTGGGTGACCATCGGCTCGTCCTGCTCGTTGTGGCCGAGCTTGCGGAAGCACACCAGGTCGACCGCGACGTCCTTCTTGAACTTCGTGCGGTAGTCGAGCGCGATCTCGATCGCCATGACGCACGCTTCCGGGTCGTCGCCGTTCACGTGGAAGATCGGCATCTCCATCATCTTCATCACGTCGGTGCAGTACAGCGTCGAGCGGCTGTCGCGCGGGTCCGAGGTGGTGAAGCCGATCTGGTTGTTCAGCACGATGTGCACCGTGCCGCCGGTGCCGTAGCCGCGCGTGCCCGAGAGGTTCAGCGTCTCCATCACCACGCCCTGGCCCGCGACCGCGGCGTCGCCGTGGATCAGCACCGGCAGCACCTGATCGCCGCCGCGGTCCTTGCGGCGGTGCTGGCGCGCGCGCACCGAGCCCTCGACCACCGGGTTGACGATCTCCAGGTGTGAGGGGTTGAACGCCAGGGTCAGGTGCATCGGCCCGCCGGGCGTGTTGATGTCGGAGGAAAATCCCTGGTGGTATTTCACGTCGCCGGCGAGGACCGAATCGGCGTGCTTGCCCTCGAACTCCGCGAACAGGTCCTTGGGCATCTTGCCCAGGGTGTTCACCAGCACGTTGAGGCGCCCGCGGTGCGCCATGCCGATCACCAGCTCCTGCACGCCGGCTTCGCCCGCGCGCTGCAGCAGGTTGTCGAGCACCGGGATCAGCGTCTCGCCGCCTTCCAGCGAGAAGCGTTTCTGCCCGACGTAGCGCGTGTGCAGGAACCTCTCCAGCCCTTCGGCGGCGGTGAGGCGCTCGAGGATGTGGCGCTTGACGTCGGCCGAGTAGCTCGGCCTGGACCGTACCGGCTCGAGGCGCTCCTGGATCCAGCGCTTCTCGGCGCGGTTCGTGAGGTACATGTACTCGACGCCCAGGGTGCCGCAATACGTCTCCTGCAGCGCCTTGATGATCTCGCGCAGGCTCGCCTGCTCGGGGCCGATCAGCGTGCCGGTGTTGTACACCGTGTCCATGTCCGCGTCGGTGAGGTCGTAGTAGGCGGGGTCGAGCTCGGCGATCCTGGGGCGCTCGTGGCGCTTCAGCGGATCGATGTCGGCGAGGAACACGCCGCGGAAGCGGTACTCGGCGATGAGCTGCAGCACCGAGTTCTGCTTGCGGTCCAGGCCCGCCACCGCGGGCGCTGCGCGCCCCGCTCCCGCACGGGCGCGCTGCGCGAAGGCCGCGATCACCGGCGCGTGCGCCACGTCGCGCCCCGCATTGCCGTCAGGACGGCCGGGAACGGACTGCAGGCGGTCGAAGTACTCGCGCCACTGCTGGGGAACCGACTGCGGGTCGCCCAGCCAGGACTCGTACAGCTCCTCGACGAAGGGCGCGTTCGAGCCGAAGAGGTAGGAATTGGAGAGGAATTCCTTCATGACGCTCATGGGGGACTCCGGGTGCGGCTCCTTCAGCCCTTGCGCTTGCCGATCGGGACGAAGTCCCGGCGCGGAGCGCCGTTGTAGAGCTGGCGGGGGCGGCCGATCTTGTACTCCGGATCGCTGATCATCTCCTGCCATTGGGCGATCCAGCCCACGGTGCGTGCGAGCGAGAAGATGCAGGTGAACATCGAGACGGGAATGCCGAGCGCGCGCTGCACGATGCCCGAATAGAAGTCGACGTTCGGATAGAGCTTGCGGCTGACGAAGTAGTCGTCCTCGAGCGCGATCTTCTCCAGCGCCATCGCCAGCTTGAAGATGCGGTCGTCGTGCAGCCCGAGCTCCTCGAGCACCTCGTGGCAGGTCTCGCGCATCAGCTTCGCGCGCGGGTCGTAGTTCTTGTAGACGCGGTGGCCGAAGCCCATCAGGCGCACGCCGGAGTTCTTATCCTTGGCGCGCTTGATGAAATCGCCGACCTTGGACACGTCGCCGATCTCCTCGAGCATCTGCAGTGCCGCCTCGTTCGCGCCGCCGTGCGCCGGCCCCCACAGGCAGGCGATGCCCGCGGCGATGCAGGCGAAGGGGTTGGCGCCCGAGGACCCAGCCAGGCGCACCGTCGACGTCGAGGCGTTCTGCTCGTGGTCGGCGTGCAGGATGAAGATGCGGTCGAGCGCCCTGACGAGCACCGGGTTCGGCTTGTACTCCTCGGCCGGGACCGCGAACATCATGCGCATGAAGTTGGCGGTGTAGGACAGGTCGTTCTTGGGATACATGAACGGCTGGCCCATCGAGTACTTGTAGGCCATGGCGACGATGGTCGGCAGCTTCGCGACGAGGCGGAACGCCGAGATCTCGCGGTGCGCCGGATTGGTGATGTCGAGCGAGTCGTGGTAGAACGCCGACAGCGCGCCCACCACGCCCACCATCACGGCCATGGGGTGCGAGTCGCGCCGGAAGCCCGAGTACAGGCGGATCAGCTGCTCGTGCACCATCGTGTGGTGCATCACGATGTCGTCGAATCCCTTCTTCTGCTTCGCACTGGGCAGCTCGCCGTTCAGCAGCAGGTAGCAGACCTCGAGGAAGTCGCAATTCTGCGCCAGCTGCTCGATCGGATAGCCGCGGTACAGCAGGATGCCCTGGTCGCCGTCGATGTAGGTGATCTTGGAGCTGCAGCTCGCGGTGGACAGGAAACCCGGGTCGTAGGTGAACATCCCCGTCTTGCCGTACAGCGTGCGGATGTCGATCACGTCCGGGCCGATGCTCCCCGACTGGACCGGAAATTCGATGGACTTGCCGTCCCCGTAGCTGAGTGTGGCCGTCTTGTTGGAAGACATGATGTTCCCTCTCGTGTTCAACAGTTCCGCAGCAGCGCCACCACTTCGGACAGGGCGGGGTCGCTGCACTCGCTGCGGCCGGCGACCAGGCCCCAGAGCTCGTCGTCGCCGTAGTCGAGCAGCGCCTGGAACGCGGAGAGGCGCTCGCCCGACAGCTGGTCTCCGTGTCGTGCGAGAAAACGCTCCAGCACGAGATCGTTCTCCAGGAGGCCGCGCCGGCAGCGCCAGCGCAGTCGGTTCATCTCGGCGTCGCCCATCGCTCTCCAGCTCCCTAGACCGAGCGCTTCACCATCAGGTCCTTGATCTTGCCGATGGCCCTGGTCGGGTTGAGGTTCTTGGGGCAGGCGTCGACGCAGTTCATGATGCTATGACAGCGGAACAGCCGGTAAGGGTCCTCGAGGTTGTCCAGGCGCTCGGCCGTCGCCTGGTCGCGGCTGTCGGCGATGAAGCGGTACGCCTGCAGCAGCCCCGCGGGTCCGACGAACTTGTCCGGATTCCACCAGAACGACGGGCAGGAGGTCGAGCAGCACGCGCACAGGATGCACTCGTACAGGCCGTCCAGCTCCTCGCGCTCCTTCGGCGACTGCAGGCGCTCCTTCTCCGGAGCCGGCTCCTCGTTCACCAGATACGGCTTCACCGAGTGGTACTGCTTGAAGAACTGCGTCATGTCGACGATCAGGTCGCGGATTACCGGCAGCCCCGGCAGCGGCCGTATCACCACCGGCTCCCTGAGGTCGGCAATCCGCGTGATGCACGCGAGGCCGTTCTTGCCGTTGATGTTCATGGCGTCCGACCCGCACACGCCCTCGCGGCAGGAGCGGCGCAGCGACAGGCTGTCGTCCTGCTCCTTGATCCGGACGAGCGCGTCGAGCAGCATGCGATCGTGCGGGTCGAGCCGGACGTCGTAGTCCTT
>DASSQD010000110.1:0-2239 GCA_035702665.1 Burkholderiales bacterium | reverse complement strand
CTGTTCTCGATCTGCACCGGCTCGTACGACCTGAAGCACGCGTTCTGCGAGGTCGACGCGGCCTACACGCACAAGCCGCCCGGGGGCGTGGCGTACCGCTGCTCGTTCCGCGTCACGGAAGCCGTGCACGCGATCGAGCGCGCGACCGACGCGCTCGCGGCGAAGCTCAACATGGATCCGGCCGAATTCCGGATGAAGAACTTCATCCGCCCGGAGCAGTTCCCGTACAAGTCGGTCCTGGGATGGGAATACGACAGCGGCAACTACGCCGCGGCGCTGAAAAAAGCGATGGACATCGTCGGCTACGAGGCGCTCCGCAAAGAACAGGCGGAGAAAAGGAAGCGCGGAGAGCTGATGGGCATCGGCATCTGCAGCTTCACCGAGATCGTCGGCGCCGGCCCGTCGAAGGACTTCGACATCCTCGGCATCAAGATGTTCGACTCGGCCGAGATCCGCGTGCACCCGACGGGCAAAGCCATAGCCCGCTTCGGCACGAAGAGCCAGGGGCAGGGCCACGAGACCACCTACGCGCAGATCGTCGCCGAGGAGCTCGGCATCCCCGCTGCGCACGTGCAGGTCGAGGAGGGCGACACCGACACCGCGCCCTACGGCCTGGGTACCTACGCGAGCCGCTCGACGCCCACCTCGGGCGCCGCGTGCGCGCTCGCTGCGCGCAAGATCCGCGACAAGGCGCGCGACATCGCCGCGCACCTGCTCGAGGTGAGTCCCAAGGACCTCGAGTGGGAGCCCGGCCGGTTCTATGTCAAGGGCGCGCCGCAGATGGGCAAGACCATCCAGGAGTGCGCGTTCGCGGCGTACACCAACCACCCGCAGGGCATGGAGGCGGGGCTGGAGGCGACGCACTACTACGACCCGCCGAACCTGACCTTCCCGTTCGGCAGCTACATCTGCGTGGTCGACATCGACCGCGGCACGGGCGAGGTCAAGGTGCGGCGCTTCGTCGCGGTCGACGACTGCGGCAACATCATCAACCCGATGATCGTCGACGGCCAGATCCACGGCGGCCTGACTCAGGGCATCGGGCCGGCGCTGTACGAGGAGATCAGCTACGACGAGGACGGCAACATCTCGGGCGGCAGCTTCATGGACTACCTCGTGCCGACCGCGCTCGAGACGCCGAAGTGGGAGACCGACAAGACGATCACCCCCTCACCGCACCACCCGTTCGGCGCGAAGGGCGTGGGCGAGTCGGCGACCGTCGGTGCTCCGCCCGCGATCGCGAACGCGGTGATCGACGCGCTGCGCCATCTGGGCGTGACGCATCTCGACATCCCGATCACGCCCGAGAAGGTGTGGACAGTGCTGAAGGCGAAGGGCGTCGCGGAATAATATCGGCTCGATTCGTCCGAAACACTCAAGGGAGAAGCCCCATGACGCTGCGCACCGCTCAAGGCCTCGCGCCGGCCCTGCTATTCTTGTCCGCGATGAACGCCGCCGCACAGGCGCCCGCCCCGCCCGCCGTTCCCGCCGACGTCAGTCCGCTCTACGTCGTGACCTACGTCGAGTCGCGGTCGAGCGCGAGGGACGAGACCGCGGCGCTTCTCAAGGCTTACCGCGCCGCGAGCCGGTCGGCGCCGGGCAACCTGCGCTCGATCGTGGTGCAGCGGCCGCGGCGCCCGGGCCAGTTCGTCGTGGTGGCGGCGTGGAAGGACAAGGCCGCGTGGGACGCGCACATGGCGGCGCCCGCCACGAGGGAATTCCGCGAGAAGCTCGCGAGCCTCCGCAACGCCCCCGCCGACGACCGCTTCCACAACGCGCTCTCGGTCGGCGCGATGGAGGACGCCTCGGGCGCGGTCTACGGCGTGACCCACGTCGACGTGATCCCGCCGCAGAAGGACAACGCCCTCGTCGCCTTGAAGGCGCTCGGCGAGGCGAACCGCGCCGCGAGCGGCAACGCGCGCTTCGAGATCGTGCAGCAGACCAACCGGCCGAACCACTTCACGGTGTTCGAGGTGTGGCGCTCGCGCGAGGCCTTCGACGCGAACGCGGCGTCGGCGCACCAGCGCGAGTTCCGCGACAAGCTTTCCGGCATGGCGGGCGCGCTGTACGACGAGCGCCTGTACGAGCTACTGAACTAGCTGCGCTATCCCGCCGGACGCGGCGCCGGAGCGCGCACGACCGGGCGCTCCTGGATGGGCAGGTTGACCAGCGCTGCGAACAGGCCGAGCGCGATCGAGATCAGCCACACGACGCGGTACGAGCCCGTGTGGTCGAACAG
>DASSQD010000109.1:0-6589 GCA_035702665.1 Burkholderiales bacterium | reverse complement strand
CCAGGTGAAGCAGCAGTTGCGCACGATGGCGAGAAGCCACGGCTTGGCTTCCCCGCGCAGGCCCCCGAAGAAGCGGAAGGCGCGCAGCAGCGCGTCCTGAACGACGTCCTGCGCGTCGTGGTCGTTGCGCGTCAGCCAGCGCGCGAGATTGTACGCGGCGTTGAGATGAGGAAGGATGACTTGTTCAAAGCTCTCATTGCGGCCCTGATTTTCCACTGGCGGCTCCGTATCAAGCGCTGTATCGCGCTGCGCCACAGTGCGATCGAGCGCAAGGGGCGGCAATGGACAAGCAATCCTTTCTTGCTGGAACGTCGGTACCCTGGCAAAACGAATAGAATCAACGCTTTTCCAGGAGACATCCTCTGGCTACACGAAGCCGCCGACTTGGCTTCGACGGCCGCGCTGGTCGCAGCGCCAGCCTTAGCCTAGGATGGCCCGAAAACCACGCTGAAGTAGCGGTCAGTTAGAAGCAACGGCGCCCTGAGATTCCAGCCAACCCATGTCTGCCATGCGGCAACCCGGTGACGTCAGGCTCTTACGGTTTGGCGTCTTCGAGATCGATCTTCGAGCCGGCGAACTGACAAAGCGCGGCCTGCGCATAAGGTTGCAGGAGCAGCCATTTCAGGTGCTTGCGACCCTGCTGGAAAAGCCGGGGGACCTCGTAACCCGGGAGGAGCTGCGCGAGAGACTTTGGGGCCAGACGGTCGTCGACTTCGATCACGGCCTCAACAAAGCCATCAACAAGATTCGTGAAGCGCTGGGCGACTCGGCGGAAAATCCGCGCTTCATCGAGACCGTCGCGCGGCGTGGCTACCGTTTCCTCGCCGACGTCGCCCCGATCGACGCGGCTGCTGGAATGCAACGGGGCGGCGAAGCCGGCGCCGCTGCCGGCTCCATCCATCGCGCCGCCGGCGCGCTGGATGGAGTGGTCGGCCGCGATGACGCGCTTGCGCGCATGCGAGTCTGGCTCGACAAGACGCTGCGCAGCGAGCGTCAGACCGTGTTCATCACCGGAGAGGCGGGCATCGGCAAGACCGCCTTGGTCGACGCGTTCGTTCATAGTGCGATTGCCGATCGAAGCATCCGGGTAGGGCGAGGGCAGTGCCTGGAACAGTACGGCAAGGCCGAAGCCTATTTGCCGGTTCTCGAGGCCATGGGAAGGCTGTGCCGACAGGAGGGACAACTTGTCGACGTGCTGCGCGCCCATGCGCCGATGTGGCTCCTGCAGATGCCGTCGTTGCTGGGTGCTTCGGAGCGCAAGCAGTTGAGCCGGGAGGTGAGCGGAGCGACGCGCGAGCGGATGCTGCGGGAGATGGGCGAGGCTCTGGACGCGCTGACTGCAGACGTGCCGCTGCTGCTGATACTGGAAGACCTTCATTGGAGCGACTACTCGACACTCGATCTGATCTCGTACCTGGCGAGGCAGCGTCAACCTGCGCAACTCATGCTGATCGGGACCTACCGGCTCGTGGAGCTGGCCTTGAGCGGGCATCCTCTCAAGGCGGTCAAGCAGGAGCTGCTCGCCAAGCAGCAATGCGAGGAGCTGCCGCTCGACTACCTCGGCGAAGAAGCGGTCGCCAAGTACTTCTCTTTGAGATTTTGCGGCAATCGATTTCCAGCGGGGCTTGCGGCGCTGATCCGCGAGCGGACGGAGGGAAGTCCCCTGTTCATGGTCAACGCGGTCGACTACCTCGTGGCAGAAGGGTTGATCGTCGAGCGTGAAGGGGGCTGGGATCTGGTCGTCGAGACCGAGAAGGTCGAGGTGGGCGTGCCGGACAGCATCCGGCAGATGATCGAGAAGCAGCTCGATCATCTCGATGCGGAAGAGCGCCGAACGCTCGAGGCGGCGAGCGTGGCGGGAGCGGAGTTTTCATCGCTCGCCGTGGCGGCTGGATTGGAGGAGGATCGGGCGCGCATGGAAGCGAGGTGCGATGCCCTGGCCCATCGCCGGCAATTCATCCAGGACTGCGGACTTCAAGAGCTGCCCAATGGGGACGCCGTGGCGCGCTACGGCTTCATACACGCTCTGTATCAGAACGCGCTCTATGAAGGGGTGCCGGCGTCGAGGCGGGTCCAGCTCCACCGGCGAATAGGGGACGAGGTAGAACGGCTCTACGGCGAGCGCGCCGGTGAGGTTGCGGCCGAGCTTGCGATGCACTTCGAACAGGGAGGTAACTACGAGCAGGCCGTAAAGTACCTTCAGCAGGCTGCACACAACGACATCCGCCGGTTTGATTATCGGGGCGCAGTCGCGCTCTCGCGCCGGGGCCTGGAGTTGCTCTCGAAGTTGCCGGACACCTCGGAACGCGCCCGGCAAGAGCTCTCTCTGCAGCTCACTCTGGGGGTGCCGTTGATTGCGACCGAGGGCTACGCGGCGCCGGATGTCGGCGCCGTGTACCTGAGGGCCCGCGAGTTGAATCAGCAGTTGGGCAACACGTCGGACGTGTCCGAAATTCTCTGGGGGCTCTGGACCTTTCATACATTGAGGGCGGAGCTGGGGACGGCCCGGGCGATCGCCGCGGAATTCCTGCGCCTTGCCGAGCGCCTTCCGTACCCGGACCTCGCCATGCGGGGTCATTGGGCGCTGGAGATCACGTTCATGCACATGGGCGAGTTTGCCTTGGCCATCGAGCACTATGAGAAAGCCATCCTTCAGTACGATCCCGGGCGACATCGCAACGACGGATTCCTCTTCGTGCTGAATCCGGGAGCCGCGATGCCGTGCTTTGCCGCGTGGGCGTCGTGGTTTCTCGGCCATCCGGATCAGGCATTGGTCCGCATCCAGCAAGCGCTGACCCTGGCGCGCCAGTTGTCCGAACCCCTGACCTTGGCCCACGCTCTCTTGCTTGCGGCGGTCCTTCACCAGTTCCGACGGGAAGAGCGGCTCGCGCACGAAAATGCCGACGCCGCGATCGCCGTTTCCAGCGAGCACGGGCTGGTGCTCTATCAGGCGATGGCAATCGTCGTACGGGGCTGGGCGCGGTTCCAGCAGGGGCATCGCCAAGAGGCGATTGAAGAAATGCGCCACGGACTCGATTCTCTTCAGGCAACAGGCACTGGACTGGTTCGTCCCCAATGGTTGGGCCTGCTGGCCGAAGCGCTGGGAAAGACCGGCCGGGCCGAGGAGGCACTCCAGGTGCTTGAAGAAGGGCTGGGGTTGGCACAACGCAATGGCGAGGGTTGCTACGAAGCTGAGCTCTATCGCATCAAAGGTGAAGTGTTGCTCATGCAGCCCGACCGTCGCGGCGCTTCGCAAGCGGCCGCAGGCGGAAATGCGGTGCTCGAAGGGATGTCGCCCGTTGTTGCGCAAGCCGAGAGCTGTTTCAATCAGGCCATCAAGATTGCCCGGCAGCAGCAAGCGAGATCCTGGGAGTTGCGCGCGGCGATGAGCCTCGCCCGCCTCTATCGAAGCCAGGGTAAACAGGAAGAAGCGCGGGATCTGCTCGCAGGGATCTACGGTGGGTTCACCGAAGGATTCGCCACGGCGGACTTGCTTGAGGCGAAGGCGCTGCTCGACCGCCTGACCGGTGCCGACACGCGGCCGCGGACCGAACCCGAAGCTATCGCTCCGCCCGCGCATTCCCGCGGCGTCGAAGCCGCTGACGCGGTCCTGCCGCCGACGCGGCACCGCCGCGTTCGCATCTGGACGGGATCCGGCTTGGCGCTAGTGCTCGCGGCCTTGCTGTCCTGGGGACTCCACTCCTGGAGCCATTCCTCGCAGAAGATTCGTTCCCTGGCTGTTCTGCCCTTGGAGAGCCTGTCGGGCGATGCTTCCCAGGATTACTTCGCCGACGGGATGACCGACGCGTTGATCGCGGACCTGGGGCAGATCAGCGCGTTGCGGGTGATCTCGCGCACCTCGGCAATGACGTACAAGCGCGTTCGTAAGCCCCTGGCCGAGATCGCTCGCGAGCTCAACGTCGAGGCCGTGGTGGAAGGAACCGTCATGCGTTCCGGCGAGCGCGTGCGGATCACGGCCCAGCTGATCCAGGTGCCTGATGAAAGGCACCTCTGGGCGCAGAGCTACGAAGGAGACCTGCGGGACACGCTCGCGCTGCAGAACAGCGTGGCCCGCGCGATCGCCGAACAAGTCCGGGTCACTCTGGATCGACGGGAAGAGGCTGCGCTGGGCAATTCGAAAGAAGTGAACCCGCAGGCGTATGAAGCCTACCTCAAGGGGCGGTACTTCTGGAACAAGCGAACCAAAGAAGGTCTCGTGAAAGCGATCGAGTATTTCCGCCTTGCGGTCGACACCGACCCGAACTACGCCACGGCGTACAGCGGCCTTGCCGATTCCTACGCGCTATCGGGAGACTGGGAATACGGAATCTCATCGCCGCAGGAGGCTTTTCCCAGAGCCAAGGTGGCCGCGACCAAGGCCCTGGCCCTGGATGACAAGCTGAGTGAGGCCCATACCTCGCTGGCTTTCATCCAGGATCTTTACGATTGGGGTTGGGAATCCGCCGAGAAGGAATACGAGCGCGCGCTCGCGCTCAATCCCGGTTATGCGACGGCTCACCAATGGTACGCCTCGCACCTCATGGTGATGGGACGGAACGACGAGGCGATCGCTGAGTTGAGAAAAGCGGAGAGCCTGGATCCCCTCTCCCTCATCATCAGCGCCGACCTCGCGGATGTATTGTGCGTCGCCCACTATCTAGATGAATCCGTACGGCAAAGTCAGAAGGCCATCCAGATGGATTCGCACTTCGCGGTCGCCCACTATCAACTCGGTCAGGCTCTGGTGCAGAAACACAGGCACGACGAGGCCATTGCGGCATTCCGGAGGGCCATCGAGCTTTCCGGAGGGAACACGACATTCGAATCCAACCTCGCCAACGCCTACGCCGTTTCAGGACGGAAGGAGGAAGCAATGAAGATAGTCAGGGACCTGGAGGGCAGGCAGAGTAAGAACTCTTCGACCCACGCGAGCATTGCGTTGATCTACGTCGGGCTTGGCGACAACGACAAGGCGATGATCTGGCTGAACAAGGCCTATCAAGCGCGATTCAACCCTTCCATCCTCATGCGGCCGGTCTTCGATCCGCTCCGGTCCGACGCGCGGTTTCAGGATCTTCTGCATCGTATCGGCCTTCCGAGCCGCGCTCCGGTTGCGAGACAGACGGCCCAGGCGGGATAGCGCCCGGACGTCCGCTCCACGGCCGGAAGTGCCTCATTCTGCGCAGGCACTTTCCCATTCGGTATTTTGCAGGACCACGCGGTAGCCGTCCTGGTCTTCGAATGTCCGGCCGAAAATGTCCCAGTACGGGTTGAACGAAGTGACCTGGACGAAGCCGGCCGACAGCATGTCCGCACAGGCACCCTCCCATTCCGCCGTGTCCGGCACGTAGAAGACCGTCAGATCTTCGGAGGTCGGGCTCGGCCGCACAGCTTGAGCCCGACAGTGCGTGAATTCGAAGTGGTAGCCGAGTCCGGACCTGCCGAGCACGGCTCCGTCGAAGCCTTCGTGGTCCTCGAAGCTGCCAAGAACGCGAAGACCCAGTCCGGCGCAATACATCGACTTGGCGCGAGGGAGGTCGCTGACCGGGCGGGCGATTCGAAGCTGATGTTGCATCATTGGATATTTCAACGCGCCGTTTTGGCGGACCCCGCCCGATCCAGAACTCCGGGTCGGGATATCCGCGCTCAGGACCCGGCGCCGTACTCGGCGACGAGCCGGGCGAAATCGCTCAACTCGTCGCGGCTGAGATCGGACACCAGCCAGTAGTCCATCCCGCTTTTCGCGAAATGCTCGATGTTGAAGCCGTCGCGCGTCAACGTCTGTTTCGACTTCTGCGCCTCAGCGGGCCACACGAACACGTCGATCAGGTGCTGGCGCCGCTTGTAGACGAGCACCGCGACCGGTTGCTCGCCGACGTAGTCCAACCGGCCGCCGGCAAGTTCGAACCCCGACGACGCGAGCTCCGCGACCGGCGGCGAGAAGGGGAGGCGGGCGCTCAGCCAGGGCTTGACGGTGTGCTGGTCGGAGGACGCTACGTCGTAAGAGCGGTTCGGAAGCATCGCGCGCACATGGCTCGCGAGCACCTCGTGCGCGATGTGGTCGTCTTCGCTCGGGCGCAGGGTTCCCAGCGCTACCACCCAAGTGACAAGCGCGACCGCAGCGAACGAGGCGGCGGGTCGCAGCCAATCCGCGACCGCGACGAATCGTCCCGCAGGCTTCAGCCATCCCAGCCACGCCGGGCGACCGGGAACGTTCTCGGGCTCCGCGGGCATCGCGGCGAGTACGCGCGCTTTGAACCAGGCAGGTGCCGCGTGATAGTCGGCATTGTCGCGGATCACAGCAGACATTTCGCGCAGCCGCTCGCACGCGGCGCGCATGGACGGATTTCGCCCTAGATACGCCTCGAGCTCGAGAGTTTTCGCCACGTCGAGCTCGCCGTCGATGTGAGCGTGCAACAGCCGGTTGGCTTCTTCGTATGTCATTTGTGCACCTGCGTAGTGGAAATGTTGGAGGCGGGGCGCAGCGACTCGCCGAGCAGGCGCCGTGCGCGCGACAGACGCGACATCACCGTCCCGATCGGCACGTCGGCGATGCGCGCGATGTCCTTGTACGACAGATCTTCCAGTT
>DASSQD010000108.1:0-27930 GCA_035702665.1 Burkholderiales bacterium | reverse complement strand
GCTGTAGCCGTAGCCGCCGAAGACCTGCATGCCGAGGTTGGCGCACTTCACGTAGGCCTCGGAGGTGAAGAGCTTCGCCATCGAGATCTCGCGCAGCGCGTCCTGCCCGCTGGCCGCCATCCACGCGGCGCGCCAGGTGAGGGCGCGCCCGGCCTCGATCTCCGTCGCCATGTCGGCGAGCAGGTGTGCGATGGCCTGGTTGGTGCCGATCGCCCGGCCGAACTGCTTCCGCTCCCTCGCGTATGCGAGAGCCAGGTCCAGGCAGGCCTGGGCCGCGCCGACGTTGCCCGCGGCCGAGGTGATGCGCTCGGCCTGCAGTCCCGCGAGGATGCAATCCCAGCCCTGGTTCTCGCCGCCGACGAGGCGTTCCACCGGAACGCGCACATCGTCGAAGAAGATCTCGTAGGTGCCGGTACAGCGGCGGCCGAGCATGTCGAGCTTCTTCAGCGTCAGGCCCTTCGCGGTGTTGTCGACGAGGAACAGCGACATGCCCTGGCGGATGTTCGCCTGCGGATCGGTGCGCACGTAGACGTTGATCACGTTGCCCTTCGCGCCCGCGCCGGTCGCCCAGAGCTTCTGGCCGCGGATGAGGTAGCCGTCGCCGTCCCTGCGCGCGCTCGTCCGCATCGCGCCCACGTCCGACCCGGCCTCGGGCTCGGACATCGAGATCGACATCTTGTGCTCGCCGGACAGCACCTTGGGCAACCAGTGGCGCTTCTGCTCCTCCGAGCCTTTGCGGGCGACGTTCAGCGCGCAGAACACGCTGCCCGCGTAGGCCATGAAGAAGTCGGCGCTCTTGCGCGAGATCTCCTCGGCGACGATCATCAGGTCGACGACGCTCCCGCCCAGGCCCCCGTATTTCTCCTCGAAGGGCACGCGCAGGAGCCCCGCTTCGATCCAGGCGTCGTAGAGCTCGCTCGGGTAGGCCTGCTCGCGGTCCAGGCGCCTCACGTACTCGGGCGTGGCGATGCGGTCCATGAGCTTGCGCACCGACTCGCGCATCATGCGCTGCTCTTCGGTGAAGCTGAAATCCATGGCGAGCTCTCTAGATCGCGCCGGCCGCGCGCAGCTCTGCGACCTCTTGGGCGGCGAAGCCGAATTCGCGAAGAACGGCGTCCGTATGCTCGCCGAGCGCGGGCGGCGGCAGCGGGCCGGACTCGCGCTCGCCGTCGATGCGGGTGGCGCGGCGCATCGCGGTCTTCCGGCCGTAGCGCGGATGGTCGAGCTCGTGCAGCATGCCGAGGTGCCTCACTTCCGGCTCGTCCATCGCCTCGGGGATCGAGTGCACCACCGCGGCGGGAACGTCGTGCGCCGCGAGCTTCTCGGCCCAGAACGCCCTCGGCTTTGCCGAGAACACCGGCCTGAGCGTCTGCACCAGGGCTTCATAGTTCTTGATCCGTCCCATGCGATCGCGGAAGCGCGGGTCCTCGCCGAGGTCGGCGCGATCGACCGCGGCGAGCAGCGCCTTCCAGAACTTCTCCATCGACGAGACGTGAATCGCGAGCAGCTTGCCGTCGGCGCAGGCGAAGGCAAAGGACAGCGACACGGCCGCCCGCGACTCGGGCTGCATCACGTGGCCCGCGTGCGTGAAGGCGGTGAAGGAGTCCGGGATGAGCGCCATGCTCGCCTCGACCATGGTGACCTCGACGCGCGCACCCTTGCCAGTGCGGTTCCGCTCGTACAGCGCCGCGAGCACTGCCATGCACGCCTGCATCCCGGTGATCTGGTCGGAGAGCGTCGGCCCGAGCGTGCGCGGGTCTTTCGGATCGACGAACAGGCTCAGCAGGCCCGAGAGCGCCTGGCCGACCGCGTCGTAGGCGGGCCGGTCGCCGTAGGGCCCGTCCTCGGCGAAGCCGCTGATCGAGGCGTAGACGAGGCGCGGGTTCTCTTTCTCGAGCGACCCGTAATCCAGGCCCAGGCGCTTCATTACCCCGGGGCGGAAGTTCTCCAGCACCACGTCCGCCTGCCTCGCCAGCCTGAGGAAGGCCTCGCGCCCGTGCGGCGAGTGCACGTCGAGCGTCACGCTCAGCTTGTTGCGGTTGAAGGCGCAGAAGTTGTGGCTGTAGCCCTTGGCGTTCGGCGCGAAGCCGAACTCGCGGAAGGCGTCGCCGCTCCCCGGGCGTTCGACCTTGATCACCGTCGCGCCGAGGTCCGCGAGCTGCAGCCCCGCATAGGGACCGGCGATGAACTGTCCGAGCTCGAGGACCCGGATGCCCTTCAGAGGACTGGACATCAGCGCTTGTAGGTCTCCAGCCCGGGACGGTAGGTCTTGTCGTCGAGGAACTGCTGCATGCCCTTCGCGCGCCCGCCCTCGCGGTCCATGAAGCGCATCTCCATCTCCTTCGCCCGGAGGTAGTCGGTGGCCTGCTCGACGTCCATGCCGCGGATGTGGTGCATGACCTCCTTCACCGATTTGTACACTTGCGGGTTCTTGGCGAGCAGCATCTTCGCGAGCTTCACCGTCTCCTCGCGCAGCGTCGCCCTGGGAACGGCATAGTTGACGAGGCGGATCTTCTCGGCGACCTTGCCGTCGAAGGGCTCGCCGGTGAGCGCGTACCACTTGGCGTCGCGGTAGCTGCAGGCGTCGAGCATCACCTTGGAGACGAGCCCTCCGGGCAGGATCCCCCAGTTGATCTCCGACAGCCCGAACTTCGCGTCCTCGGCGGCGATCGCGAAGTCGCAGGCGACGAGCGGCGTGAACGCCGCGCCGTAGCAGTAGCCGTTCACCATCGCGATCGTCGGCTTGGGGAAGTGCGCGAGCTGGTTCCAGCGCCACTCCTGGCTCGCATACAGCGCGCGCCGCTTCTTCGCCGGCTTGTCGTCGAGGTCGCGGAAGAAGAGCTCGATGTCCTGCCCCGCGCTCCAGCTCTCGCCCGCGCCGGTGAGCACCAGCACCTTGGCCTCGGGGGCGACCGCGAGCTCCGCGAGGGCAGCGATCATCTCCTCGTGCATCTGCGGCGTCATCGCGTTGCGCTTCTCCGGGCGGTTCATCGTCACCCAGGCGATGTCCTCGGCGATGTCGACCTTGACGGTCTGGAAGTTCGGCAATGCCATTGCGTTTCTCCTTCGTTACTTCCGGGCGACGAGTGCGCTGCTGAGGATTCTTGTCATGGAACGTCCCTTCAATGAGCGGCGAGAATGATTTCCGCGTCGGGCGGCTCGGCGTGCAGGCGCTCGACCAGGGCGGCGCGCCGCTCGAGCACGGCGCGCTGGTTGATGTAGCCCTTGTCGGTGATCTCGTTGGCGTCGATCGAAGGCGGCTCGCCCGCGACGAGCGCGCGCGCCGGGTGCGTGGAGCTGCCCGGGCCGGCCTCCGCCGCGAGCTTGCGCAGCGCGGCGCGCAGGTGGGCGCGCACCGCGGCCTCGTCCAGTCCCTTCGCCTTCACCGCCGCGGCGTTGAGGAAGACGAGCGCGCCGACCTCGCTCTTCTCGTGGCCGGTGATCACCGCGTCCTGGATCAGCGGATCGCCCCCGGCGATCAGCTTCACGCGCGTGGCGCCGACGTGCACCCAGGTGCCGGTCGACAGCTTGAAGTCCTCGGCGATGCGCCCGTCGAAGGCGAGCCCCCGCTCCGGCCGGGCCGGGTCGGCGAACTTCAGCGCGTCGCCGATGCGGTAGTAGCCTTCCTCGTCGAACGCGGCGCGCGTCAGGTCCTCGCGCCCGTAGTAGCCGGGCGTGACGTTCGGGCCTTTCACGCGCACCTCGAGCTTGCCTGCGGCCGGGACGAGCTTCAGCTCGCAGCCGGGCACGGGCAGCCCGATGACGCCGGCGCGGTCGACGCCGTAGTGGACGCAGGTCGCGAGCGGCGCGGTCTCGGTCGAGCCCCAGGCCGAGATCAGCGGGAGCGGCGCCCCGCGCTCGCCCGTCGCGAGCGCCTGCATGCGCTCCCACAGGTTCTGCGGCAGCGCCGCGCCCGCGTAGACCATGAGGTCGAGCTCGCGGAAGAAGCTGGCGCGCAGCTCGGCGTCGCGCTCGAGGAACGGCAGCAGCAGATCGAAGCCGCGCGGCACGTTGAAGTAGAGCGTCGGCGAGATCTCCTTGAGGTTGCGCACGCTCGTCTCGATCAGCCCGGGCGCGGGCTTGCCCGCGTCGATGTAAATCGTCCCGCCGTTCCTGAGCATCATGCAGAAGTTGCTGTTGCTCCCGAAGGTGTGGTTCCACGGCAGCCAATCGACGATCACCTGCGGCCGGTCCTCGAGGAACGGCCACACGAGCGCGTACTGCTCCTGGTTGACGGTGAGCATGCGGTGCGTGTTGACGACGCCCTTCGGCATTCCCGTCGAGCCGGACGTGAAGAGGATCTTGGCGGTCGTGTCGGGGCGGATCGCCTCGAAGGCCCGGTCGACCTCGGGCCCGGGGTCGCGCGCGAGCAGCTCGGCGATCGGGGTCGCGCTCGCGCCCACCGCGGCGAGCGCCGGCGCGAACTTCGCGGGGTCGGCGGTCCAGACGAGGCCCGGCCGCAGCAGCCCGAAGATGGCCTTGAGCTTGGCGAAGTCCTTCGACATGAGCGAGTAGGCGGGCGAGACCGGGGCGAACGGAATCCCGGCGTGCATCGCTCCGAGCGCGAGCAGCGCGTGATCGATCGAGTTATCCGACAGGATCACGACGGGCCGCGACGCGTCCAGGCCCCGTGCGAGCAGCCCCTGCCCGATGCGCCGCGCGAGCGCGAGCGCCTCGCGGTAGCCGACCTTTCTCCAGGCCTCGCCCTGGCGCTCGGCCAGAAAGGTCCGCGCGGGCGCCTCGCGCGCCCAGCGGACCAGCCACTCGCCGACCGCGCGCGCGTGCCCGCCGAGGCTCTGCGGCGAGCGCAGCAGCATCGCGCCGTCGGCGCGGCGCTCGACATCCAGCCGCGCCGGCGCGAGGCGCAGGTCGAACTCGAGCGACTTTCCCATCCCTCCTCCGTTCAGGACCGTGCTCCCGTATCCTACTCGGGCTTTACGCCGCCCGCCTTCACCACCTTCGACCACAGCGCGTAGTCGCGGCGGATGAGCGCGTCGAGTTCCCCGGGCGCGCTTCCCACGGCGATCGAGCCCTGGGCGAGCAGGCTCTCCTTCGTCCCGGGCGCGTTGACGATCGCTGCGACGTCGCGCTGGACCTGCTGCACGATCGCGGGCGGAAGCCCGGCGGGCCCGAGCAGCGCGTACCAGTAGTCGATCTCGAATCCCGGCAGCCCGGCCTCCGCGGCGGTGGGCACGTCCGGCAGGCCCGGATAGCGGCCGGCGCTCGCGAGCGCGAGCGCGTTCAGGCGCCCGTTCCGGATGTGCTGCATGCCGGAGAGCACGGCCGCGTAAGTGATTTCCGTTTCGCCCGCGAGCATCGCCGTCATTGCCGGCGCGATGCCCTTGTAGGGGACGTGGGTCAGGCGGATCCCGGCGAGCTGCATCATGAGCTCGCCCGCGAGGTGCACCGGCGTCCCGACGCCGGAGGAGGCGAACTTGACGGCGCCGGGGTGCGCCCGCGCGTACTCGATCAGCCCGGCGAGGGTCTTCGCGGGCGCCGACGGGGCCGCGAGCACGACGACGGGCGCGGTCGCGACCAGCGTGATGCTCGCGAAGTCGCGCGTGATGTCGAAGGGCAGGCTCGCGTACAGCGCCGCGTTGC
The DNA here is from genome assembly GCA_035702665.1 of Burkholderiales bacterium. Classification (GTDB taxonomy): domain Bacteria; phylum Pseudomonadota; class Gammaproteobacteria; order Burkholderiales; family SG8-39; genus VBDM01. The sequence goes on along the minus strand of DASSQD010000108.1, from coordinate 22,329 downwards.
TCGCGTGCGAGGAGAACGCCATGAGGAGCGTGGTCCCGTCGGGCGCGCTGCGGGCGACGGCCTCGGTGGCGATGTTGCCCGCGGCGCCGGCGCGGTTCTCGACCACCACCGCCCTGCCCCAGCGCTCGGTGAGCCTCGCGGCCACCAGTCGCGCCATGATGTCGACGCCGCCGCCCGGGGCGAAGCCGACCAACATGCGCACCGGCTTCGTGGGATACTGGGCCGGAGCGGGGAGCGAAGCGAGAATCAGGGCGAGCCCGCCGAGAATTTTTCTCATTGCCGCCTCCGAGGCATTTCCGGCCTACTGTAGCAGAAGGAGCCTCTTGGCCCGACCGGACAGCTACGAAGTCTTCGCGATACGGTACGCGAGCCTCTCCGGCCGCAAGGCGAGCGAGAACTTCATCGACGGCGACCCGCACGAGGCGGGCAGCGATCTCGACTACTTCGTGTGGCTCGCGCGCTCGGGCTCGCGCGCCTTCGTCGTCGACACCGGCTTCGACGCCGCGGTCGGCCAACGCCGCGGCCGGAGGATGATCACGCCGCCCGACGCGGGCCTCGCGCGCCTCGGGGTCGACGCCAGGAGCGTGAAGGACGTGATCATCACCCACCTGCACTACGACCACGTCGGCAATTTCGCCCTCTTTCCCGCCGCGACCTTCCATCTGCAGGACGACGAGATGTCCTATGCCACCGGCCGCCACATGGCGGAGCGATTCTTCAGGCAGGCCTACGAGGTCGAGGAGGTCGTGGCGATGGTGCGCGAGGTCTACAAGGGGCGGGTGCGCTTCCACGACGGCGACGCCGAGCTGGCGCCGGGCCTGTCGCTGCACCGCATCGCCGGCCACACCAAGGGCCTGCAGGCGGTGCGCGTCCACACCCGCGTCGGCTGGATCGTGCTCGCCTCCGACGCGAGCCATCTGTACGCCAATATGGAGGAGAAACGGCCCTTCCCCATCCTCTACGACGTCCCGAAGATGATCGCGGGCTACCGGCGCCTCGCCGAGCTCGCCGACGCGCCCGGGCTGATCGTCCCGGGGCACGACCCGCTGGTGATGCGGCGCTATCCGCCGGCGGGCCCCGATCTCGAAGGCCTCGCCGTGCGGCTGGACGCCGAGCCCAAGCGCTAGTCTGGCGTAAAATCGCGCGACCATGAAGGTGACGAGCGGCGGCGGAACGCTTGGGGCGACGATCGAAGGGCTCGACCTCGCGGTACCGCTCACGCACGAGCAATTCGACCGCGTGGTGCGCACGCTGGGCGAGCGCGGCGTGGTGCGATTCCCCGATCAGAAGCTGAGCGGCCGCCAGCTCGCCGATTTCAGCGCCCGCTTCGGCGAGCTCGAGATCAACGTGGCCAACGCCTACCAGGAGCCGGGGCTTCCCCAGGTGATGATCCTGTCGAACATGGTCGAGAACGGCAAGCCGATCGGACTCGCCGACGCCGGGCAGGACTGGCATACCGACATGTCGTACAGCAGCACCATCGCCTTTGCGAACGTGCTTTACGGCCTCAGGATCCCGCGCCGCGACGGCCGGGCGCTCGGCGCGACCGAGTTCTCGAACATGCACGCCGCGTACGAGGGCCTGCCCGCGGAGATGAAGCGCGACCTGGAGGGCATGACGGTGTTGCACGACTTCAACAAGTTCTGGGAGATGATGAGGCGCGAGAAGGGCAGCAAGCGCCCGCCGCTCACCGAGGCGCAGAAGAAGGCGAAGCCGCCCGTGTCGCATCCGATCTTCCTCAGGCACCCGATCACGCAGCGCAGGGTGCTCTACGCCAACCCCGGCTATTCGGTGCGCATCAACGAGCTTCCGGAGAAGGAGAGCGAGAGCACGCTCCGGTTCCTGTTCGAGCATCAGCTCAGGCCCGAATACCGCTACTCCTTCCGCTGGCAGGAGCGCGACGTCCTCATGTGGGAGGATATCGGCACCATCCACAACGCGGTCGCCGACTACGGGGCGGACGAGCACCGCCTGATCAAGCGCTGCCAGGTCATGGCGACGCTGTTCCAACCCGAAGCGATGGAGGCGTGATGAGAAAGATATTTGCGGTGCTTGCGCTGATCGCGCTGACCGGCGCGGCCGCGGCGCAAGGCTATCCGGCGAGGCCGGTGAAGATCGTGGTCGGCTTCGCCGCCGGCGGCCCGACCGACGTCATCGCGCGCATCCTGGCGGCCGACATGACCGTCTCGGTGGGACAGTCGTTCGTGGTCGAGAACCGGCCCGGCGCGAACGCCATCATCGCCACGGAGGCGGTCGCGCGCTCGGCGCCCGACGGCTACACGACCCTGTTCTCGTCGCTGTCGCTGCTCGTGAACGCGATCCTCCCCGGGACCAAGGCCAACTACGACCCGTTCAAGGACTTCGCTCCGGTGAGCAACGTCGCCGCGCTGCCGATGGTCGTGGTGGCCGCGCCGGGCGCTCCTTTCAACTCGATGCGGGAGCTCGTTTCCCTCGCCAAGGGCAAGCCGGGCGAGCTGAGCTACGGCACCTCGGGCATCGGCGGCTCGACCCACCTTGCGGGAGCGATGCTCGAGAACATGACGGGCACCCGGATGATCAACGTGCCGTTCAAGGGCAACGGGCCGGCGCTCGCCGAGGTGATCTCGGGCCGCGTGACCTTCATGTTCTACCCGATCGTCGGCATCGCCGGGCAGATCGCCGGAGGGAAGCTGAAGGCGATCGCGGTCGGCACGGCGGCGCCCGATCCGGATTTCCCGAACGTTCCCACGATGGCGCAGGCCGGATTCCCCGGGCTGGAAGTGACCGCACCCTGGGTGGGAATGCTGGTCCCGGCCGGCACCCCGGCGCCCGTCGTGAACCGCCTCGCCGAGGAAATACGCAAGTCGCTCGCCAAGCCCGACATCCGCGCGAAGATGAAGGAGCAGGGCGCGGTCATCGTCGGCGACACGCCGTCGGAATTCGCCGCGTTCCTGAGGAAGGACCAGGAGCGCTGGGCGCAGGTGATCAAGGCTTCGGGAGTGAAGGCGGAATGAGCACGGTCAGCGACGTCGGCGTCGCGCCGGAGATCGCGAGATCGTCCTGCCCGGCATCGTGGCGGGCGAGGCGGCGGGTCCTGCGCGCCTGGAACATCCGCGACCTGCGCGCCATGGCGAAGCGGCGCCTGCCGCGCGCGATCTTCGATTTCTTCGACGGCGCCGCTGAAGACGAGATCACGCTGCGCGAGAACCGCGCCGCGTTCGAGCGCGTCCGCATCGCGCCGAAGATGCTCACCGGCGTCGAGCGCGTCGACCCCTCGACGACGCTGCTGGGAGGGCGCTCCACGCTGCCGATCGCGGTCGGCCCCACGGGCGGCATCGGCTTCGGCTGGCCCTTCGCCGACGTCGGCGTGGCGCGCGCCGCCGCCGCCGCGGGCATCCCGTACACCCTCTCCACCATGGCGACCGCGTCGATCGAGCGCGTTGCGCGCGAGGCGGGCGGGCGGCTGTGGTTCCAGATCTACATCTTCCGCGACCCCAAGATGACCGCCGAGCTCGTCGACCGCGCGCGGCGGTTCGGCTACGAGGCGCTGATGGTCACCGTCGACGTCCCGGTGGGCGGCAAGCGCGAGCGCGACTTCTACAACGATTTCGCGATCCGCTTCCAGTTCACGCCGCGCAACGTCCTCGATTTCGCCACCCGCCCCCTGTGGTGCCTCGATATCCTGCGCCACGGCATGCCGAAGCTGGAGAACGTCGCGGGCTTCGCGCCCGAGGCGAAGAGCACGGCGGAGATCGCCTCCTCGGTGGGGCAGTACTGGGACGCGGACTTCGACTGGGACGACCTGAAGGCGATGCGCGACCGCTGGCCGGGAAAGATGCTGGTGAAGGGCACGCTGCGCGCCGACGAGGCCGAGCGCCTCGCCGCAATCGGCGTCGACGCGGTGGTCGTATCCAACCACGGCGGGCGCCAGCTCGACGGCGCGGTGGCGGGGCTGGACGCGCTCCGGCCCGTCGTGCGCGCGGTGAAGGGCAGGATGAGCGTCCTGGTCGACGGCGGCGTGCGCCGCGGGGTCGACGCGATCAAGGCGGTCGCGCTCGGCGCCGAAGGCGTAATGCTCGGCCGCGCGACGCTCTTCGGCGCCGTCGCCGCGGGCGAGGCGGGCGCGCGGCGCGCGATCGAGATCCTGCGCGACGAGCTGGTTCGCTCGATGCAGCTCTCGGGAGTGCGCTCGATCGCGGAGATAGGCCCGGACCTGATCGCCTCGGCGCAGTAAGCTACTCCGCCAGGTGATAGCGGGCGCGCCCCGCCCCCTTCGCTTCGTACAGCGCTTCGTCCGCGCGCTTCATCAGCGTCTGCGACGTGTCACCGTCGCGATAGATCGCGATGCCGATGCTGACGGTGACCGCGAGCGCGCGCCCCTCGATGTCGAACGGCTCGCGCATCGCGGCGAGCATCTTGTCGGCGATGGAAGCCGCGTCTTCCTGGCCTTTGAGGTTCTCGGCGACGACGGTGAATTCGTCACCGCCGAACCGCGAGACCAGGTCGTTTTCACGCAGAGAGGCCTGCAGCCGTCTCGCGAAGGCGACGAGGAGATGGTCGCCTCCAGCGTGGCCGAGCGAATCGTTGATCGACTTGAATCTGTCGATGTCCATGATCATGATGGCGAGCTGGCCCGCGCCCCGGCGCCGGCGCGGCAGGGCCTCGTCGACGCGCCGCTCGAAGCTCGCGCGGTTGGGCAGGCCGGTGAGCGCGTCGTGAAGCGCGAGCCGGGAGAGGCGGTGCTCGGCCGCCTTGCGCTCGGTGATGTCGCGGAACACCGCCACCATCTGCGGCGTTCGCCCGCTTCCCATCGTGGTGACCGCGAACTCCAGCTCGAATCGCGATCCGTCCTTGCGCAGCGCCGGATAGCTCAGGTTGCCCCGGCCGACGACGTTGCTCTGGCCCGTGGCGAGGAAGCGGCGCGTTGAGGCGATGTTCGACTCTCGCAGCTCCTCGGGGACCAGCGTCGACACGTTGCGCCCGACGATCTCGCTCATCTCGTATCCGAAAAGGCTTTCCGCGGCGGCGTTCCACGAGCGGATCGTGCCGTCGGCGTCGAGCAGCATGATGCCGTCGGCGACGTTGGCCATCATCGCCTCGAGCGCGTGGTGCCTTTCCAGGGCTTCCCGCTCCGATTGGGCCAGCCGGGCTGCGAGCGGCTGGACGCCGATCCTGAGGAGGAACGTCCCCGCCCCGATGAGCAGGACGAGCGCCGGGAGGAGGATTTGCAGCCGTTCCCGGACGGGCGAGTAGATCTCCGCCGTGTCCATCTTGACGACCATGGCGAGCCCGAACGCACCGACGGGGGCATACGCCGCGAGGACGTTCTCGCCGCGGTAGTCCGTGGTGAGCAGGACGTCGCTCTCGCCTCGCACGCCCCGCGTCATGGGCAGGAGGGCGCCGCCGGCGGTGTGCGTCGGAACGAAGTAGACCTTCGGTACGTGGAGCTGTGGAAAGCAGCCGAGCTGCTCTCCGATCTGCGCGCACATTCCGCTCTCGCCGCTTTTCCCGAGGCGGTAGGAGTCGTTGAGCAGCGTACCGAGCGCGGGAAGCGGCGTCTGCACCAGGGCCTCGCCGACCGGCCCCTTGTCGTCCGAGATCGAATAGCGCCCCGACACGACGAACCCGCCGTCCCAGGCGAGCGTCGCGCCGGCAACCCCGCGCAGGGGGACCGCGAGCGCCGGGTGTTCGAGCCGCCGTCCGGCGGCGGCGATCTCGCGGCCGGCGGCATCGTAGTAGGCCGCGGCGAGATAGCCGTCGGCGAGCAGGCTCGAAGCGCTCTGCTCGAGCTGGGCTCGCGCCTCGGCATCGTCGGGGTGATCGAGACGGCGGCGCAGGAGCCTCGTCGGCGCAGGACGTCCCGCGAGGATGCGGCTGCGCTGCAATCCGCTCTCGATCACTGCCTGCGCGAGCAGCACCCGGTAGCGCAGGTTCGCGGTGAATTCGTCGCTCAGGGCTTGCGTCACCCTGGCCTCCAGAGTCGCAAACACGCCGACCGCCACGGCGAGGACCAGCAGCGAGAGAATCGCGGCGGACGCGAGCGTGATCCGGTTCTCGACCGCAAGCCGCTGCCAGAAGTGCACGCGCCGCTCGCGCACCAGGCGCAGCCACAGCGCCGCAGCCACCGCGATCAACCCCGCGCCGGTGTGCGGCGCGACCAGCCCCAGCGGATAGCCCGGGTAGACCAGGTGCAGCTCGAAGAGATATCCCAGGAGGGCCGCCACGCCGACGCCTCCGCTCACCGTCGTCAGGGCAAGCGCGAGCGTGTCCCTTCCGGGATGCGAAGGCCGCATCGTGAGCAGCATCGCGAGGCTCGCCGCGATGAATGCGGCGCCGGTAAACGCGGACATGCGCCCGGGGTGCGCGCTGCCGGCGGGAAGCCACCGGTGAAGACCGGAAGCGTCGATTCCGAAGTCGGTGCCCAGAATGTACTGGAGCGTGACTGCGGCGGAGAGCGCGAGCAGCGCGCCGGCAAGGAGGCGCGCCGGACGCGGATGGTCCGGGCTCGAGGCGCCCAGCATCAACCAGGCCCCGGAGAGAACGAAGCACACGGCGGTGTTCAGCACCATCGGCGTGAGCCCGGTGGCGAGCTGGACCAGCCCGCGATTGCGCATGAACCAGCCCGCGGCCACGGCTGCGCCGAGCAGCGCGAGCGCCGCCCCGATCACCGCCTCGCTTCGCTTGTTTCCTCCGGGCGCCGCCATCGTTTCCAGACGGACTGAAGACCGTATGCCGGTGCATCATGGAGCCTCACCCGGCCTTCGTCAAATGCCCCGCGAAGCGATCGAGGCGCGAGCGCCTTCTTTTGTGCTAACTTGAAACCGCGGCGGGGCGGTTTCGTGCAAGCGCGGTTACAGGGAATAGGAGGCTCCATGACGTCCATCCAGCGAAGGCTCGTGATGAGGGGCGCGGCGCTCGGCGCGCTCGCGTTTTCCGTCGGCGGGGTTGACGTCCTGCTCTCGCCGCGCGAGGCGCGGGCGCAGAGCGTTCCGCTGAAGGTGCTGACCGCGGACGAGCAGGCGGCGCTCGAGGCCCTCGGCGACACGCTGCTGCCGGGCGCGAAGGACGCGGGCCTCGCGCACTACCTCGACCAGCAGCTCTCCGTCCCGGCCGGCGAGGCCCTGCTCGTCGCGCGCGCGCTGGGCGTGATGCCGCCGTACGCGAACTTCTACCGCGCCGGGCTCGCCGCGCTCGACGCGGCCAGCCACAAGGCGCACGGGACGAAGTTCGCCGCGCTCGCACAGGAGAAGAAGAACGAGTTCGTCGAGCAGCTCCGCCAGAAGGTTCCGGAGGGCTGGAGCGGGCCGCCGTCGCCTTTCTTCTATTTCGTCTCGCGCGCCGACGCGGTCGACGTGTACTACGGCACCGTCGAAGGCTTCGAGCGGCTGGGCATTCCCTACATGCCGCACATCGCCCCGCTCAAGAGGTGGTAACCATGGCCAACGAAAAAGTCGATGCGGTGATCGTCGGCGGCGGCGCCTCGGGCATCCTGCTCGCCGCCAAGCTCGGTCAGGCGGGAAAGAAGGTCGTGGTCCTCGAGATGGGCCCGGCGATCGGGCTGGACGACCTCGTCAGCTCGATGATCTGGTCGCGGCGCCTGAAGTGGGGCGGCGTGCCGGTGATGTCCGAGGGCAAGAACCCGGTGTCGCACAACTTCCAGTCGGGGTGGGGCCTGGGAGGGGCGGCGATGCACCAGTTCGCCAACTGGCCGCGCCTGCATCCGGAGGATTTCCGCGTGAAGTCGCAGCACGGGCGCGGGCTCGACTGGCCGATTTCCTACGACGAGCTGCGGCCCTACTACGACCGCATCCAGAAGGAGGTCGGGCTCTCGGGCGATCACGTCGCCGAGGTGTGGCGGCCGGCGGGGGATCCCTATCCGATGCCGCCGATGAAGTGGACGCGGCAGGCGGACCTGCTCGCCGAAGGCTTCAAGAAAGCGGGCCTGCGGACCGCGCCGATGCCGGTCGCGATCAACAGCGTGCCGTACAACGGGCGGCCCGCGTGCATCTACGACGGCTGGTGCGAGGCGGGCTGCCCGACTGGCGCGCTGGTCAATCCACAGGTCACGTATCTTCCGGTCGCAAAGAAGGCGGGAGTCGAAATCCGCGCCGACGCCTGCGTGACGCGCGTGCTCACGAACGCGAAAGGCGACCGCGCTACCGGCGTCGAGTACTACGACAAGCAAAGGCAGAGACAGGAACAGCCGGCCGATGTCGTCGTGCTCGCCGCGTTCTCGGCGTCGAACCCGCGCATCCTCTTCAACTCGAAGACCGACAAGCATCCCGAGGGCTTGGCGAACTCGAGCGGCCTCGTCGGCCGCTACGTCATGGCGCACATCACCTTCTCGGCATTCGGCATGTTCGAGGAGAACACCGAGAACCACATCGGCATGTCCTCGGCCTTCGGCATGTCGCAGGACGGGTACGTGAAGGATAGCCACCCCGGCTTCGGCAGCTACACCTGGACGATAGGCGTGGCGATGAAGCCGAACGACGTGCTCGGCTTCGCCAACGCGAGGCCGCAGCTCTTCGGCGCCGCGCTGCACGACTTCATGAAGAAGGCCTCGAAGGGCCTCGCGCGCATCGGCGTGCAGGCGGAAGAGTTGCCCGACCCGGACAACCGTGTCGTGCTCGCCGACCGCAAGGACGACTTCGGATTTCCGCTAGCGCGCGTGATCCACGGCCTCGACGCCAACTCGATGGCGCTCTTCAATCACCTCAAGACGGAAGGCGAGCGAATCATCAAGGCGACGCGCGCCAGGGAGACCTGGGGCTCGCCGGCGCCTGGCCTCGCGCACTTCCTCGGCGGCACGATCATGGGGAAGACGGCGAAGGACTCGGTGACCGACGGCTACGGCCGGACGCACGACGTGGGCAATCTCTTCATCACCGGCGGCGGCCTCTTCCCGACCATAGGCGGCGTCCACCCGACGTTCACGCTGCACGCGCACGCGCTGCGCACCGCGGAGTGGATGACGAAGAACTGGGGCGCTGTCGCGGCGTAGCTCGGAGACTTGCTCGCGGGTATCCGCGGGCTAGCCTCCGGCTAGTGTTTGAGCGCAAGGCTCAGCCCGTCGCCCAACGGCAGCAGCGCGATAGCGACCAGCTCATCGCGGAGGAGCCGGGCATTGAACTCCCGCAGGCAACGCGAGCTTACAGATTGATCGCCCGGATCGGCGACGCGTCCCGACCATAACGTGTTGTCCGCCGCGGCCAGGCCGCCTGGGCGCAGCAGCTGCAAGCAGCGCTCGTAGTACTCGAGGTAATTCTCCTTGTTCGCATCGATGAAAGCGAAGTCGTAGGTTCCGGCCTCGCCCGAGGCGATCAGAGCGTCGAGGGTCTCAAGCGCTGGCGCGAGGCGCAGATCGATCTTGTCGCCGACACCCGCGCGCTGCCAGAACCGTCGGGCGATCGCGGTCCACTCTGCGCTCACGTCGCAACATATGAGCCGACCTTTCTCCGGCAGCGCCGTCGCGATGCAGAGAGAGCTGTAGCCCGTGAACGTTCCCACCTCGATGCAACGCTGTGCGCCGGTCAACTGCACCAGCAGTGACAAGAACTGCCCTTGCTCGGGCGAGATTTGCATGAACGCGTGCGACCCGGCTTGCGTGATTGTGCGCAATTCGGCGAGCAGCTCGCCCTCGCGAACGCAGCTCTCGGTGAGGTAGCGCTGCAGCTGGCTGGAAAGTGGAAACGTGGCCATGTCGGTTCAATCGGCGTGAATTCCGGCTTCGCGAACGATTTTCCCCCAGCGCGCGAGTTCGGAGCGGGTGAGCGCTCCAAACGCATCCGGGCCGGAGTCGGTCACCGGCTCAACGCCGATGCGCGCGAAGCGCTCCCGGATCTCGGGGTCATGGAGGACCTTGCTCACGTCGGCTGCGACACGCTCGATGAGGGGCCTGGGTGTCATCGACGGGGCGACGAGACCCTGCCAGTCGCGCACGTCAAAGTCTGAGAAGCCGAGCTCGGAAAGCGTCAGTACCTCGGGGAGCGCCGGCACGCGCTTCGACCCCGTCGTCGCGATAGCACGTAGAGTGCCCGACCGGATTCCTCCCAACACCACGCCCGGCGTCGTGCTCACCAGATCCACCTGCTGTCCGAGGAGGGCATTTGCCGCGGCCAGCGCGCCCTTGTAGGGCACGTGCTGGATATCGATGCCGGCGCGCCACTTGAAGACTTCCCCGGCGAGATGCAACGGGGTTCCGTTGCCGGCCGAAGCGTAAGTCAGGCGCCCGGGCTGCGACTTGGCTGCCTTGATGAGATCGGCCAGCGACCGCAGCGGCCCGTCGGCGCGAACCACCAGGAGAATCGAGGCCTGGGTCGTTTGCTCGATCGGAGCGAGGTCGCGAGCCGTGTCGTAGGGGAGCTGTGCGATCAGGCCCGGGGCGACGGCGTGCGACAAAGTCATCGTTCCCAGCGTGTAGCCATCGGGCCGCGCCTTGGCGACGGCGGCAAGCGCGATCGTCCCGGACGCTCCGGGGCGGTTTTCCACGATGACCGCCTGACCTAGGGCGGGTGCGAGCTTCTCGCCAATCACGCGCGCTACCACGTCGGGCGGCGATCCCGCAGGCGCGTGCGTGATGATGTGAATGGGCTTCTGCGGGAAGCCGGTCGAATCCGCCCACGCCGCGGACGCGGCGAGCCCGGCGCCGATAGCCGCGATTGCCGCCGCGGTATTGCAGATCCTGCTCCTCTCCATGTGTCCTCCCTGAATTTCTAATGACCGCCGCAAGTAAAGCATGACGCCGGGGTCCCGCGTAAGATGCCGGGCTGTTGAAGACATTAACCTTGAGGTTATCAAATGCGCCTCAATCAGATTCGGGTCTTTCTCTCGGTCGTCGAATCCGGCAGCATTCACGCCGCAGCCCGGATCCTGGAGGTGTCGCCGCCTGCGATCACCAAGAGTGTCCGGCAGCTGGAGGAGGAACTGCACGTGCGGCTTCTGGACCGCACCCGGCACGGCGTCGTGGCGACCCCGGCGGGGCGCACGTTCCTCGCTCGCGCGCGCGTGGCCCATTCGGAGCTGCGCAAGGCGGAGGAGGAACTCTCGAACTACGCCGGAGGGCACACCGGGTCGGTGGCGTTCGGCGTCGGACCGACGCACATGTTGCTGATCGTGCCGGAGGCGGTCCCACAGTTCCGGCTGCAGTATCCCGGAGTCCGATTGCGCATCGTCGAGGGCCCGCACCCGCCGCTGGTGCGGCAGGTTCGGGACGAGACACTCGATTTCGCGCTGGGGCTCAAGCCGGAGCTGAAGCTTGATTCCGGGCTCTCGTTCCGGCCGTTGTTTCGCGACGATTTCCTCGTCGCGGCGCGCAAGGGCCATCCGCTCCACGGCGCACGCACGCTCGCCAGGCTCGCCGATGCGCAATGGCTTACGCTCACGCCGCGCGCCTCGCCGGGCGGCCTGGTCGACCAGGCGTTCTCGGCGGCGGGCCTTCCTATCCCGCCGTCGGTAATCGAGTGCGAGTCCTTCACCGGAATCGTCGCGCTGCTAGCGCGGTCGGATATGGTCACTCTGACGACGCGCCGGTTGCTCGCGAGCCCGTTTGCTCGGGATGACTTGCAGGAGATTCCCATCGCCGATCGTTTGCCGTCGATCACGCACGGTATCTTCATGCGCTCGGGCGCGCCGCTCACCAAGCCCGCCGCGGCTTTGGCGAAAGCCGTGACGCTGGCGGCGCGGAAGCTGGTCCGCCGCGGGTAAGTCTTTAGCCTGCTGCACGGGCGACGGCGCGCTTCAGCGCCGGGTGAAGGGAAATCCCCGCCTGCGGTACTGGATCACCAGCCAGCCGCCGAGCATTCCGCCCAGGTGCGCGAAGTGGGCGACGCCGTCGGCGGTGCCCATGACGCCGAACAGGAGCTCCATGGCCCCGAACACGATGACGAAGACGCGCGCCGGCATCGGGATCGGCGGGAAGATCAGTACGACCATGCGCCGTGGAAAGTACATGCCGAAGGCGAGCAGCAGCCCGTAGAGCGCGCCGGAGGCGCCCTCGGTCGGAACGGGCGGTCCGCCGGCCAGGGACACGACGAGGAGCTGGAACAGCGCCGCCGAGATCAGGCAGGCGAAGTAGTAGGAGAGGAAATAGCGCGAGCCGAACAGCCGCTCGATGTCGCTCCCGAACATCCACAGGCCGAGCATGTTGAAGAAGATGTGCGCGAACCCGCCGTGGAGGAAGCCGTAGGTGACGAGCTGCCAGGGCGCGAAGCGTCCGCTTCCCGGCGGCCACAGGGCGAACCAGAGGTCGAGCGCATCCCCGGTCTGCGTCTGCAGCAGGAAGACCAGCACGTTCGCGACGAGCAGGGACTGGGTGACGGGAGGCATAGGAACGGGAGTCTACGCCGCGGACTTCGTTCGCGCGCGGGTCAGAGCGCGTACTTGACGACGATGCGCGCGAGGCGCGTCTTGTCGTGGCTCCAGTTCGCGAAGGCCTGGCACACCTGCTTGGCGCCGTCCTCGGGACGCTCGGCGAACTTTTCGGCGAAGCGGGACTGGCCGACTTCCTGCCCGGGCTGCACGCGAGCGTCGGCCCAGGGCTGCTTGTCGTCGGCGCGGATGTAGAGCTGCACTTCCTTGACGGTCGCGGCAGCGGGGACGCTAGCGCACACGGTGATCTTGAGCGCGCTCTGCTCGGTGCACTCCTGCTTCGGACCGGCCGCGCCCTCGAGCTTGCACGGGCCGACGAGCGCGCTCGCCGCCGCGCCTTCCTCGCCCAGGCGCGAAGCGTCGGCGCGCTGCACCTCGGTCTCGATCTCCTTGCGCTCGTTCATTCGCGCCTCCGCGAGGCGCAATGCCGTGGCGTTGATCTCCGAGAGCTTCGATTGCAGATCCGCGCGCAGCGCGTCCCGGTCTCCTTCGCGCAGAGACACGAAGTACTGCGACAGCGCGAATCCCCCGACGGCCGCCGCGATCATCAGGGCGAACACGACCATGACCGGCCCGCGCCGCGATTTCTTGGTGATCGGCTGCCCGCGCTCGCGCTCGCGCAGCTCCTTGCGCCAGGACAGGCGCAGCTGCACGAGGGCGGTGATGACCGTGGCCGTCGCGCCAACCAGCGCGGCGATCAGGGAGTCGGACGGGTGCGAGAAATCCATAGGGGCGCAATGATACGAGATCGCGCCCCGGAAGAAAACGCGGGGCGGGCCCCTGCCGTGAAGAACTACAGGTCGTAGCCCTTCTCGTTGTGCAGGGCCGTGTCGAGGCCCTCGGTCTCGTCCTCGGGATCGACGCGCATGCCCGTGAGCGACTGGGTCAGCTTCAGCAGCAGCCAGGTGAGCCCACCGGACCATGCCGCCGTCGCGAGCACCCCCGTCACCTGCACCAGCACCTGGCTGCTCATGGTGATCTTCTCCGGGTAGCCGACGCCGCCGAGGGTGGCCGACGCGAACACGCCGGTCAAGACCGTGCCGATGATGCCGCCCAGCCCGTGCACCGGGGCCACGTCGAGCGAATCGTCGATCTTGAGCGATCGCTTCATGAACAGGGTGGCGAAGAAGCACGCGACGCCGGCGGTGCCGCCGATCGCGAGCGCGCCCAGCGGCCCGACGAAGCCCGAGGCGGGCGTGATCGTACCCAGGCCCGCGACCATGCCGGTGACGATGCCCAGCACCGAGGGCTTGCCGAAGCGCAGCCACTCGCACACCATCCATGCGAACGCGCCCGTCGCCGCGCCGATGTGGGTCACCAGCATCGCCATGCCGGCCGTGCCGTCGGCGGCGAGCGCGCTGCCCGCGTTGAACCCGAACCATCCGACCCAGAGCATGGCGGCGCCGGTCACGGCCATGGTCATGTTGTGCGGCGGCATCGCCGTGTCGGGGAATCCCCTGCGCGGGCCGAGCGTCAGCGCGCACACCAGCGCCGCCATGCCCGCGTTCAGGTGGACGACGGTGCCGCCGGCGAAGTCCATGATCCCCATCTTCCCGAGCCAGCCGTCGCCCCACACCCAGTGCGCGATCGGTGCGTAGACGAGGACGAGCCACAGCAGGGAGAAGAGCAGCATGCCGGAGAACTTCACGCGCTCGGCGTAAGCGCCCAGAACGAGCGCGGGCGTGATGATCGCGAACGTGAGCTGGAACATCGAGAACACGGTCTCGGGGATGGTCGTTCCGGGCCGGACCGCCTTGAGGTCGACGCCCGAGAGAAAGGACTTGGCGAAGCCGCCGTACCAGGCGTTGCTCGCGCCGCCGTCGCCGAAGGCGATGCTGTAGACGCACGCCACCCAGGCGAGAGTCACGATGCAGGTGATCGCGAAGCACTGCATCAGCACCGAGAGCACGTTGCGCGAGCGCACCAGCCCCGCGTAGAACAGGGCGAGCCCCGGCAGCGTCATGAACAGCACCAACAGCGACGCGGTCAGCATCCACGCGGTGTTGGCCGGATCGACCTTGGGCGCTTCGGCGGCGGCCGCCGCCAGCGGCGCGTAGAGCAGGGGGATCAGCAGGGCGCAGCGATGCCGCGTCGTTCTTGTCATGGGGTCTTTCCTCCTATGGCCGGTGTCTGTGCACCAGCGCGGTGCACATGATGGACTGAGAGTCCCGTCCGCGCAAGGCGCCCGACCCGGCTGCGGGCCTAGAAGCCGAACAGCTTCTGCGGGTTGTCGACGAGGACGCGCCGGCGCGTCGCCTCGTCGGGCGCCCAGCCGCGGAGGAGGTTCCACAGCTCGACCGATCCCACCTTGTCGGCGAAGGACAGGTGCGGGTAGTCGCTGCCCCAGATCAGGCGGTCGGGGGCGGTCTCTACGAGCGCGCGCGCCATGGGGGCGACGTCGGCGAATCCCGGGGCGGCGGATATGCGGTAGACGCCCGTGAGCTTCACCCAGCAGCGGCGTTCGCCCGCGCGCAGCAACTCGAGCAGCTGCCTGAAGCCCGGCTGGTCGGGGCCGTCCTTGGCCTGGAACAAGCCGAAGTGCGCGAGCGTGAAATCGGTCTTGAGCTTGCGCAGCGTCGGCATCAGCTCGGCCGTGAGCCAGCCCGGGGTGAGGAAATCGAGCTGCCAGCCGAGCTCGGCGCAGCGCGCCGCGAGCCGTGCGATGCGCGGCATCAGCTTGGGCGCGAACCCCGACTCGAAAGGCTTCACCGGGGACAGGTTGATGCGCACGCCGCGCACGCCCAGCGCGTTCAGGCGCGCGAGCTCGGCGTCGGGCTCGTTCTCGTCGATATCGACGATGCCGCGGCAGTGCTTCGCTCCCACCTCGCGCATCGCGTCCAGCATGCAGCGGTTGTCGCGGCCGTAGGCGCTCGGCTGCACGAACACGAAGCGCGAAAGCCCCAGCGTTCCGGCGACCTCGAGGTAGTCGGCGAGCGGCGCGAGCGGCGGCGCGTAGCGAAGCTCGCCGCCGTAGGGATAGCGCAGCGCCGGCCCGAACACGTGGAAGTGGGCGTCGCATCCTCCGGGGGGCGATCTGAAGTCGGGCGGACCTTCGTGCGACGCCATCGGGTCTCCCTTCAGAACTTGTAGTCGATCTCGTGCATGCGCGGCAGCGGCAGCTCGAGCTGGAAGGCCTCCTTCGGAAAGAGTTCCTCGAGCGCGGGGCGCGGCCCGGCCAGGACCTGGGCGTGCACCCAGGCGGCGAGCGTGCCGAAGTTTCGCCGGTTGAGCTCGGAGAGCCCGTACTCCCAGGGATCGCGGCCGAGCCGGGCGCGCTCCTCCTCCCAGTAGGTCCAGTACCAGGCGAGCGGCACGTTGCGCGGGTTGGCGAGGCGCTGGTAGGCGAGCTGCTTCGCCTCCTCGAAGGCGAGCACCAGGCTTTCGACCACCCAGGGGTGCTTCGCCACGATCTTCGAGGGGATCGTGGTGACGTGCATGATGGGGAATATCCCCGTGCGCCGGTAGTAGCCGGCCTCAATGTCGCGATAGTTCGGGAACAGCCGCGCGACGCGTGGATTGCCTTCGGCGATCATGCGCGTCACGTTGGGCGCGATCATCGCGTCGACCTCGCCGGCGAGCAGCATCGCCTCGACGTCCTTGCCGCGCGGCAGGCGCTCGATCTTCAGGTCCGGGGGCGCCTGCAGCGAGGCGTCGTCCTCGCTCTCTATCACCCAGGTGATGGAGCGGTGCGGCACCTTGAAATCCTCCTCCAGATGGCCGCGGATCCAGTAGTTGGCCGCCGCGCCGAGCGTGCGGCAGGCCACGCGCCGGCCGACGAGGTCGGCCGGCCGCGCGATGCCCTTCGAGGCATTGACGTAGACGAAGCCGTGGCGGAAGCGCCGGTGCAGGAACACCGGGAGCGCGGTGAAATCGTCGCGGCCGCGGTGCCTCTGCACCACGTAGGCGCCGCCGTTGAATTCGTTGATGTCGCAGGCCTCGCCGCTCGCCACCTGATCGTGGATCGCGCGCGTGCCGGGGTATTTTGCGGCGACGAGATCTATCCCCTCGGGCTTCACGCTGCCGTCCTTGAGGGCGCGCACGATCTCGTAGTCGCCGACCATCATCGAGAGGCGCAGCTTCGCGGGCACGGCTACTCCGGCCGGATGCCGATCGCCTTGACGAGACCGGCCGTAGCCTCGATGTCGCGGCGGATCGTTGCGACGAGCTCTTCGGGCGTGCTGGTCGCGATCGGGAACCCGATCTCCTCGGCCTTCGCGCGCACGGCGGGCGATTCGAGCACGCGTACGATCGCGTCGTGCAGCCGGCTGACGATCGCGGGCGGCATTCCCGCCGGGCCGAAATACCCGGCCCAGGTCGGGGGCGGCTCGTAGCCGGGAATCTGCTCGGACACGGTCGGCACGTCCGGGATGACGTGGTAGCGCTTGGTGCCGTTCACCGCGAGAAGCTTGACCTTGCCCGACGCGACGAATGGAGCGACGGTCGCAAGGACGCTGAACCCCACCTGGATCTCCCCGCCGACGAGGTCGGTGACCACCGGCGGCCCGCCCTTGTAGGGGACATGGACCCAGTCGATGCCGGTGAGCAGGCGGATCGACTCGCCCGAGAGGTGGTGGGTCGTGCCCACGCCCGAGGTGCCGTAGGAGAGCTTGCCGGGGTTGCGCTTGGCGTACTCGATCATCTCGCCGATCGAGCCGAACGGCTGCCTGGGTGTGGTCTCGACCACCGCGATGGTCTCGAAAGCCTTGGTGATCGGCGTGAAGTCCTTCAGCGGATCCAGGCGCGCGCTCTTGGAGAGGAAGCGATTCATCACCAGGGCGCTCTCGGAGGCCAGCATGAGGGTGTAGCCGTCGGGCGCGGCGCGCGCCACGGTCTCGGCGCCGATCGCGCCCCCCGCGCCGCTCTGCGTCTCGACGACGACGGGCTGGCCGAGCGCGCCGGTCAGCCCCTGCGCGACCAGGCGCGCGACGATGTCCGCGCCGCCGGCCACGGTCATGATGGAGCGGATCGGTCTGGCGGGATAGACCTCGCCGTGCGCGGGGGCCGCGAGCGCGAGCGCGGCGAGCACGCGGGCAATGGAGCGGCGCATCACGACAGGTTGGTGAAGATCAGCAGCTGGACGAACAGCTGGATCTTGGTGTTGGTCTCCGGGGGCACGACGGTGAATTCCACGCCCGCGCGGCTGCGGCCGTCCTTGCCTTTCTTGAGCCCGACGACCTTTGCGTAGACGTTCGCGGCCTGGTAGTCGACGAGCGGCAGGTCGAAATCGAGCTTGATCTCCGAGTACAGCGGCAGCTCCTCGTTCACCTCGATCAGCATTCCGTGGTAGCCGATGTCGCGGATCGTACCGGAGTGGATTTCGGGCAGTACGATCTTGTTCGCGATCTGCCGATAGCGGAACGGCAGCTTGACCTCGATGCGATGGCTGCGGCGGATCTCCTGGCGCGGCACCTTCATGGCGAGCGAAGGAATCGACACCACCTCGCGCAAGGTGACCGGCTGGGGCTTGCCCTTCACGTGAATCTCCATCGGCGCGTTCGTCTCGACGAAGTCCTTGCAGCGCTCGTAGGTGCTCTGGCTGATGAGCACCTGCCCGCGCAGGCTGAACGCCTCGATGCGCGAGGCCAGGTTGACCTCGTCGCCGATCACCGTGTACTCGGAATAGCGCTCCGAGCCGAGCGTGCCGGCGAGGACCGTGCCGGTGTTGATGCCGATGCCCATGAACAGCTCCGGTACGCCCTGATCCTTGTGGGCGAGGTTGATGGTGTTCATGGCCATCTGCATCTCCACGGCGCAGGCGAGGGCGCGTTTCACGTCGTCCTCGCCGCTCACCGGCGCGCCGAACAGCACCATGATGGAATCGCCCATGAACTTGTCTATCGTTCCCTGGTGCCTGAAGATGATCTCGCTCATCTTGATGAGACAGGGATTGAGCAGCTGTATGACCATCCCGGCGGGATGCGAGGCCGCGATGGCGGTGAATCCGCGCAAGTCGGCGAGCAGGATCGTCACCTCGCGGCTCAGGAATTCCTGGCCCGGTCCCGGCGGGAGGGTCTGGGCATGCGGATCGAGCCCCTTCAGCGCGCTTTCGATATCCGCCATGCCGGCGGCGCTCAGCGGTTTGCCGGTGTCGCGGGATACCACCTCGCCGATGCGCTGCAGAAACTGTCGGGCCTGGGTCTGCTTCACGGGCCGCTACTCCGGCTTGATCCCCGCCTCTTGCGCGAGCCGTTTCTTCTTCTCGGCTTCCGCCTTGATGTAGGCGCCGAACTCCTCGGGCGAGGCGCTCGCCTTCAGCTCGATGCCGCGCTCGATGAAGCGCTTGTGCAGGTCCGGTTCGCTCACCGCGCCCGCGACCGCCCGGTTCAGACGGACGAGAACCTCGTGCGGCGTTCCGGCCGGGGCCACCAGCCCGTTGAAGGTGATGTCCTCGTAGCCGGCGAGGCCCGATTCGTCGACCGTCGGCACGTCGGGAAGGAGCGGCGAGCGCTGGAGGCCGGTGACCGCGAGCGGGCGCACCTTGCCCGCGCGGATCTGCGGAGCCGAGGTGCTCACCTGGTCGAACATCATCGCGATCTGGCCGCCGATCAGGTCGACCAAGGCCTGCGAGTTTCCTTTGTAGGGCACGTGCAGCAGCCGGATCCCCGCCTGGCGGTTGAAGAGCTCCGCGGCCATGTGGCCGGTCGAGCCGTTGCCCGAGGAAGCATAGGAAATCTTTCCCGGCTCGGCCCGGGCGAGCGCGATCAGCTCCTTCACCGTGCGTGCGGGGAGCGCGGGGTTGACGACCAGCACCTGCGGCACCAGGCAGGTGAGCGTGACGCCCGCGAAGTCCTTCAGCGGATCGTAGCCCGGTTCGCGGACGATGAGGGGCACCGTCGCGAAGGTATTCGCCATCGCGAGGATCGTGTAGCCGTCGGGGGGCGACTTCGCGACCAGGAGGGTGCCGACGAGGCTCGACGCGCCCGGGCGGTTCTCGACGATCACCGGCTCGCCGAGGGTCCTGCTTATATGCTCGGCGACCGTGCGCGCCACGATATCGACGTTCCCGCCCGCCGCGAGCGGCACGATGATGCGCACCGCGCGGCTGGGATAGTCGCCGCCTTGCGCGAGCGCCGCCGCCGGAGCGAGCGCGAGCAGCGAAGCGAGGAGCGCGCGCAGTCTCATGTTCCGCGCGATCCTAGTCGAGCTGCACGCCGGCGACGCGAACGTAGTCGGCGTATTTCTTCGTCTCCTCGGCGAGGAACCTGCGGAATTCCTCGGGCGTGGTGTACGCGGACACGACGCCCAGCCCCTCGAAGCGCTTGTTCACGGCGGGGTCTGCGAGCGCGGCGCGCACCTCCTTGTTCAGCTTCTCGATGACCGCGGCGGGCGTGCCCGCGGGAGCGAACATGCCGAACCAGCCGCCGTCCATCTGGAAGGAGGGCAGTCCCGCTTCGGCCGTGGTGGGTACGTCGGGCAGGGCGGCGGAGCGCTTCGCCGCGGTGTACGCGAGCACGCGCACCTTGCCGTTCTTCACGTACTGCATCACCGGGGCGGGAGAGGACAGCATCACCTGGACCTCGCCCGAGGCGAGCGCCGCGGCCGCGAGCCCGCCGCCCTTGTAGGGGACGTGCGTGAGGTGCGTGCCCGCGTAGTGGTTGAAGACCTCGGTCGCCACGTGCCAGGTGTTGCCGACCCCGGGCGTGCTGTAGGCGAGATGCGAGCCGGGCTGCCTGGCGAGCTCGATCAGCTCCTTCAGCGTCTTCGCGGGGACGGAGGGGTTGACCGTGATGTACAGCCCGCCGTTGTCGACCAGGTTCGAGACCGGCGCGAAATCGCGGTCGGTATCGTAGGGGAGCTTCTTGTACAGGCTCTTGTTGCTGATGAGGCCGCTCGAGTACACCATCAGCGTGTATCCGTCCGGCGCGGCCTTGGCGACCATGTCGGCGCCGACGATGCCGTTCGCGCCGGGGTGGTTCTCGACGAAGAAGTTCTGCCCGGTCAGCTCGGTGAGCTTTGCGCCGACGATGCGCCCGACGACGTCGGGCCCGCCGGGCCCGGCCGGGACGATGATGCGCACCGGCTTGCTGGGATACGACTGGCCCCAGGCCGCGCCGGCCAGCGCGAGCGCGGCGATGCCGGAAAGCAGCGCACGAAGAATTCTTGTCATGGGTCTTTTCCTCCTGGAGAGAGCCTAGGGTCTTGCGTGGAAAACTAGGAAGAACTGCTGCGGCAGAAAATCGTGCTGTTTCTCGAACGAGTATCCCGCTTTCGCGAGCTCAGCCTGCACCTGTCCGGGCGCGATGCGCTCGCTCTTCGGCGGACCGTCGGGCGCGTCCTGGCGGAAGTCGATGATCGCGACGCGAGCGCCCGGCTTCAGCGATCCGCGCAACCGGGTGAAGTAGCGCTCGCGCTCCGAGATGTGATGGTAGACGTCGACCATCAGCACGAGGTCGACCTTGACCGGGAGGTTCGCGTCGCCCGGACTCCCGGCGATCGAGACCAGGTTGGCAAGACCCTCGCGCTTGGCCCGCTCGGCGAGGTACTTGACCATGTCGGGCTCGGTATCGACGCCGTACACGCGCCCTTTCGGGACGAAATGCGCGAGGCGCGCGGCAAAATAACCGGTGCCCGAGCCGATGTCGGCGACCATCCAGTCCGGCGCCGGCGACAGCGCGGTGATGACCTCGTGCGGCTTCTGCCAGGCGTCGCGCGCCGGGTCGTCGAACACCCTGGCCCAGTGCTCGGCGCCGGAAAAGCTGTGCTCGCGGGTGTGCGAAGTCTGCGCGACGGCCGCGATGCAGGAAGCGGAGAGTATCGCGGCGACGATGCGGGGCGACTTCATGGGGCTTAGCTTACACTAGACGGACATGGCCAAGCCCCGCGCGAAATCCGGATTGAAGCGAGCCCCGGCGAAGCGCAGGCCTCGCAAGGCGAAAGCGGGCACGCGCGGCCTGTCCCCGGCCGAGTCCCGGCTGGATTCCCTTCCCGGCGACGCGCAGGAAGCGCGCGACCGCGTCGAGAGCGAGGGCGGCCTGGTGGTCGGCGCGTACAACGATCCGCTGGGGAAGAACGCGCTGCTCCTCGCTGTCCTGCCGATCGACCGGATCGAGCCGACGCCTTTTCAGCGGGATCTTTCGCAGGCGCATCACCGCAAGCTCGCCGACGTGCTTCACCGCACCGGCATGTTCCTCGATCCGGTGATCGCGGTCACCGCTCCGAAGGAAGGCTTCTGGACGCCGAACGGCCGCCACCGCCTGGAAGCGATGCGCAGGCTGGGCGCGAAATCGATCACGGCGCTGATCGTCCCCAAGCGCGAGATCGCCTGGCAGATCCTCGCGCTCAACACCGAGAAGGCGCACAACCTGCGCGAGCGCTCGCTCGAGGTGATCCGCATCTACCGCGGTCTCATGGATGAGGACGCGAAGCGCCCCGAGAGCGCGTTCGCCTTCTATCTCGAGGAGGCCGCATTCGTGACGCTGGGCGTGTGCTACGAGAAGAACGGCAAGTTCGCCGGCGGTTCGTACAACCCCATCGTGCGCAGGCTCACGAAGTTCTCCGAGGAGCCGCTGTCGAAGGCCATCAAAGAGCACGAGAGGCACGCCGCGATGCTGATGGACCTCGACGAGCGCGTCGCGGCGGTCGTGGCCAAGCTCAAGGAGCGCGGCTTCGTCAGCCCCTATCTGCGCGCCTTCGTGGTCGGGCGCATCAACCCGCTGCGCTGGATCCAGGGCGAGCCGCCGCCCCTCGAGGAGGTTCTGAAGACCATGCGCGAGCGCGCCGCGAAATTCAACACGGAGAGGATCAAGCAGGAGGACCTCGCCTCGGCGGGCGGTGCACCCGATACCGAGGACTAGCGGCCGAGCCCCACCATTTGCGAGTCATTCGGGCCTGAGATCTGGCGCACCTGCGTAGTGGAAATGTTGGAGGCGGGGCGCAGCGACTCGCCGAGCAGGCGCCGTGCGCGCGACAGACGCGACATCACCGTCCCGATCGGCACGTCGGCGATGCGCGCGATGTCCTTGTACGACAGATCTTCCAGTT
>DASSQD010000107.1:0-71174 GCA_035702665.1 Burkholderiales bacterium | reverse complement strand
GCGAACACCGTCGCTCCGGAGGGCCTCTCCGCGGCTCGTTTGAAAGTGGGCCGAAGGTCATGGCCATAGAAGACGTTGTCGCCGAGCACGAGAGCGCACGAATCCGCGCCGATGAATGATTCGCCGATCAGAAAAGCCTGTGCTATTCCTCCGGGATTCGGCTGTTCTCTGTAGTCGAAAGCGACGTTCCAGTCCTTGCCGCTCCTGAGAAGATCGCGGAACCGTGGCAGGTCTTGCGGAGTTGAGATTACGAGAATGTCCCTGATTCCGGCGAGCATGAGCGTGCTCAAAGGATAGTAGATCATCGGCTTGTCGTAGACCGGCAGCAATTGCTTCGATACCACTTGCGTCGCCGGATAAAGCCGCGTGCCCGCGCCCCCCGCGAGGATGATGCCTTTCACGCCTCGCCTCGATTCCCGTAGTTCTTGTCGATCCAGCTCCGGTAGGCCCCGCTGGTGACGCGCGTGACCCATTCGGGGTTGTCGAGGTACCACGCGACGGTCTTGCGCAAACCGGATTCGAAAGTCTCCGACGGAGCCCAGCCGAGCTGGATGGCGATCTTCGAGAAGTCCATCGCGTAGCGCCTATCGTGCCCGGGCCGGTCTTTCACGAACGAAATCAACGTGGAATGCCGGATCTTGCTGTGTGGGCGCGCCTCGTCGAGAAGCGCGCAGATCGCGTTCACAACTTCGAGATTGGTCTTCTGGTTGTGACCGCCGACGTTGTAGCTCTCGCCTACCCGGCCGTCGGCCAGCACCATCCGGATCGCCGTGCAGTGATCCCGCACGAACAGCCAGTCGCGCACGTTGATGCCCTCGCCGTACACCGGCAGCGGCTTATGGGCAATGGCGTTCAGAATCATCAAAGGGATGAGTTTTTCCGGGAACTGATAGGGACCGTAGTTGTTCGAGCAGTTGACGATGAGCGTCGGCAGCCCGTAGGTGTGGTGGTAGGCGCGCACAAGGTGGTCGGCCGCTGCCTTGGACGCAGCATAGGGGCTGTTCGGAGCGAACGGCGTCGACTCGGTGAACGGCGGCGCATGCGGCGCGAGCGAGCCGAATACCTCGTCAGTCGATACATGCAGGAACCTGAATTCGTCTCGTTTAGAAGCCGGCTGCTTTTCCCACCAGGTTCGCGCCTCCTCGAGCAGGGCGAACGTCCCGAGGACGTTCGTGTGTACGAACTCGTCCGGCCCGTGGATGGACCGATCAACGTGGCTTTCGGCGGCGAAGTGGACAATGGCGCGGGGAACGTGCTTTTCGAGAAGACGCCGCACCGTGCTCCGGTCACCGATATCGGCGTGAACGAACACGTGCGACGGGCTGTCCTTGAGGGGGTTGAGGTTCTCCGGATTGCCCGCGTAGGTGAGCTTGTCCAGGTTGACGACGGGCTCGGTTCCCTGCGAGAACCAGTCGAGGACGAAGTTGGACCCGATGAACCCGGCGCCTCCAGTCACCAGCACGGTCATTTGGAACCCCGCTCGAGCGCTTTGAGCTTCGCGTACTTGTTGAACGTATTCATACAGCCGATCGCGATGTGTACCAGCCCAGCTACACCGTCGAGGAACCCGAGTCGCAGCAGGTAGAACTTGACGAAGCGCAGCCAGGGCGAGAATACGAGATGCAGGAGGCTCGCGCGGCGGCCCGAGGCGAGCAGCAACTCGGCCTGCAGGCTGGTGTATCGGTTCTGCTTGTCCAGATACTTCTCGAGCGTCTCCGCCGAGTCGTGCAGCAGGTCTCCCCGCAGGCGCAGCACGGGTGCGGTCGCCACGACCTTCTCGTGCACCGGCTCGCTGCCCCAGCGCGCATGCTTGCGGTGGAACAGGCGCACGCTCCAGTCCGGGTAGCCTTCCCCGTGCCTGAGCCAGCGACCGAGGAAGCGGTTGCAGCGCGGCATCGCGTACACGAAGCCGCGTGGCGCCTTGAGCTCGGCGACGATGGAATTGCGCAGTTCCTCGCTCAGGCTTTCGTCTGCATCCAGGCAGAGCACCCAATCGTGGCTCACGGATTCGACGGCGAATTGCTTCTGCGGACCGAACCCGAGCCAGTCCTGCGCGATCACTCTCGCGCCCTGGCGTGAGGCGAGCCCCTGCGTCCCGTCGGTCGAGCCCGAGTCCACCACGACGACCTCTTCTGCGAAAGCGACGCTCGCCAGGCAGCTCTCGAGTTGCGAGGCCGCGTTGCGGGTAATGATCGCTACGGACAGGGGCATGGGCGCGAAGAAATAGCGAGCCAACCCGTATAATCAGCCGCTTATGCCGCGCATTCTAACCGCTTTCCGGGCTCGGCAGCCGGGTGCATTCTGATGTGGCGCGCGGGCTATCGGCTGCTCCTTTGGCTCGCCTTCCCCTTCGTCCTCGCGCGGCTGTGGTGGCGGGGCCGGCAGGAGCCGCGCTACCGCGAGAATCCCGGAGAACGCTTCGGATTCTATCGAACCCCGCTCGCGCGACCGGTGATCTGGCTGCACGCGGTATCGCTGGGGGAGACCCGCGCCGCCGAGCCGCTGCTGGGCGCTCTCAAGGAGCGCCACCCGGAATGCGATCTCTTGGTCACGCAGATGACGGCGACCGGCCGGCAGGCCGCCGAGCAGATGCTCGGCGGATCGGTTCGGGTCGCGTGGCTGGCCTACGACTACCCTTCTGCAGTCAGGCGCTTTCTGCGCCATTTCCGGCCGAGACTCGGAATATTGATGGAGACTGAGATCTGGCCCAATCTTGTGGGCGAATGCGAGCGCGCGCGCGTGCCGCTCGTGCTCGCCAATGCGCGGATGTCGGCGAGATCGGCGCGCGCCTACGCCGCAGTCGGGCCGCTGGTCCGGGCCGCGCTCGGGAGCTTGGGGGCCGTCACGGCACAAACCGCCGAGGACGCCGACCGGCTGCGATCCCTCGGGGCGCGCCGCATCGAAGTGACCGGCAATCTCAAGTTCGACATGGAGCCGGCTGCGGGCAGCGACTCGCTCGCTGCGCAGCTCAGGCAGCGGTTCGGCGGCAGAAAAGTGCTGCTCGCCGCGAGCACGCGCGAAGGGGAGGAAGAGCTTATTCTCGACGCGCTGCCCCGGGATTCTCTGGGCGGAGCTCTGCTGGTGATCGTTCCGCGGCACCCACAGCGCTTCGACGCAGTGGCGCAGCTTCTGGCTTCGCGAGGCTTGAAGTTCGCTCGGCGCAGCGCCCGCGATCCGCTCCGCGCCGACTGCGAGATCGTGCTCGGGGACAGCATGGGCGAGATGGCGGCCTACTATCGCGCCAGCGACGTGGCTTTCATTGGGGGCAGCCTGCTCGCCTACGGCGGACAGAATCTGATCGAGGCCTGCGCCGCCGGCGTGCCTGTGCTCATCGGCCCGCATACCTACAATTTTGCGCTCGCGGCGGCCAGCGCGGTGGCCGCGGGCGCTGCGCTCCGGGTCGACGGCGCCGACGACATGCTGCGGCGGGCGCGGTCGTTGCTGGATGACCCGGGCTTGCGCGAGCGGATGGGAAAGGCCGGAGCCGCTTTCTGCGCAACCCATCGCGGCGCGACTCAGCGAACGCTCGCGGTGTGCGAGCGGCTGCTCGGCGCCTAGTTCGCGCCCAGCAGGCGGTTTACTTCCTCGACGTCGCCGTCCGTCAGCGTGCCCGAGGCAGACTTCAGACGCAGCCCGTTCAGGACAGTGTCGTAGCGAGCCCTGGAAAGATCGCGCAGCGTGCTGAATACCTGCTGCTGTGCGTTGAGCACGTCGATGTTGATGCGCACCCCGACCTCGTAGCCGAGCTTGTTCGAATCGAGCGCACTGCGGCTGGACACAAGCGCGGCCTCGAGGGCTTTGACCTGTGCCATGCCGTTGGTCACCCCGAGGTAGGACTGGCGCGCGGAGAGGGCAGCTGCGCGACGCGCGCTTTCAAGATCCTGCTGCGCTTTCTCGCGGTTCGCGACTGCCTGACGAACCAGCGAGCTAACGCTGCCTCCGGCGTAGAGCGGGATGGCGAGCTGTAGTCCTATGTTCAGGTTCCTGCTGTCGGAAGCTGCGTTGACGGTGGCGGTAGAGCTGATGCCTTGAGAAGTCACACCTGCATTCCCCACGATATTGACGGTCGGCAAATGCCCGGCGCGTACCCGTTCGATTTCTCGTATGGCCACCTCCAGAACCGCCTCCTGAGCCCGCACGGGATAGCTCTGCATCGAAGCCGCAGCAGCCCAGTCCTCCATCGAATCGGGCTTCGGTGGGTTGAGATCGATGCTTGCCTTGAGCGGAGCGAGCTGCTCGGGGAACCTACCCACGATCTGCTGCAGGGTACGCTTCTTTATTTCAAGGTCGCTCTGCGCCGCTATTTCCTGTGAAGTTGCGAGATCGAACCGCGCCTGCGCTTCGTGGGTGTCCGTGATGGTCGCGGTGCCGACCTCGAAATTGCGCTTGGCTTGCGCAAGCTGCTCCGCGATTGCCACCTTCTGCCCCTGAATGAACGTAAGACCGTCTTGCGATGCAAGCACGTCAAAGTAGGCCTGCGCGACACGCACGATCAGATCCTGGGTCGCCTGACCGAAGAGAGCTTCGGCCTGTGCGGCCTTGAAACCGGCCTCCTTGTACGCCTGAAAGTTCTGCCAATTGAACAGCGGCTGCGTCAGCGTCACGTTGAAACCGCCGGAAGGACCTACCCGCACGGATTCGCCCCCTGCCCCCGTGCCGGCGACGTCATTGAACTTGATGTCGACGTTGTTGGCTTGACCGAACGCGGTGGCGTTGATCGTCGGCAGGATCTGGGCGACGCCTTGCGGCACGTTTTCAAGCGCGGCGTCGCGCGTCGCACGCGCAGAAGCGTAGGTCGCGTCATTCGCGAGGGCGTCGTGGTAGATCTGGAGCAGATCCGCTCCGCTCACGGGCATGGACGTGAAGCCGAGCACGAGCAGCGGGACAATGCCGTTGAGCCGCTCGGAACTGGCGTGAAACGCCATCAGAACTGGAAGCGCCCGGGTTGCATCGCGTTTCTCAGAGGGGCAAGCGAGGTCTCGAAGAGGTCGATCATATGGTGCGCGCCCTGGTCGACGCAGGTGATGAGGCGCGCCTCCATCACCGGCGGATCGCCCACGACGGCGAACAGCCTTCCTCCGGGCTTCAGGTGGGCAAGGAAGGTCGGCGGCAAGATCGGGGTCGATGCGGTCAGCACGATGACGTCGTACGGCGCGTGCGTCGCCCAGCCGCGGGCGGCGTCGCCCTGCTCGACGGTGACGTTTTCGACCGAGGCTCGCCCAAGGTTCTCCTCGGCGAGTGTCTTCAGCCTGGGATTGATCTCCACGGAATGCACATGGTGCGCGCGAGCGGCGAGGAGCGCCGCGAGGTACCCGCTGCCCGTGCCGACCTCGAGCACGCGCTCATGCTTCCTGACGGCCAGCTCCTGAAGAATGCGCGCTTCGACCTTGGGCTGCATCATGCGCTCGCCTTCGCCGGCGCCCTCGTACAGGGGAATCTCCAGATCCGAAAAGGCGAGCTCCCGGTAGGCGGCCGGGACGAATTGCTCCCGGCGCACCGCGTACAGCAGGTCGAGCACGTCCTGGTCGAGCACCTCCCAAGTGCGAATCTGCTGCTCGATCATGTTGAAGCGTGCTTGCTCGACGGTCATGGCGAAACCGAACGACGCGAAAGGCCGCGATTCTAGCACTGTTTGCCGGGTATCTCGGCGGGCGCGCCGCACTTGAAGGCAGCTCAGCGATGAATCAGAATAAGCTCGAGACGCCGACAATTTGTCGATCGTGCGCCGTCCAATAGCAGGGCACCCAATCGTCCGGAGCCTGATGCATGCAAGTATCCGAGGTGCGTTACGGAGATTCGTTGGTGCTCACACCCGTCGGTCGAATCGACAACAGCACCAATGATGGACTGAAGGCCGCGCTCGACTCACACGTCGCGAATTGCCGCAGGGGCGGCGATCGCCTCGTGCTCGATTTCTCGAGAGTCGACTACATCAGCAGCGTCGGCCTGCGGGTATTGATGCTGGCCGCCAAGAAGGTCCGTGAGCAGGACGGCACGATCGTCGTCGCCGCGCTCCAGCCCGTGGTGCGCGAGATCTTCGAGATCAGCCGCTTCAACCTCGTGTTCCAGTGCTTTGCAACGGTGCGGGAGGCCCTGGGAAAGGTGTCTGCGGTCGCCCTTGCAGCGTACGACTCCGCTGGCGGCGCCTAACCGATGGCGCTGTGGGTCACCTTCTGGGGAACGCGCGGCTCGATTCCCGTTTCCCTCGATTGCGCCTCGGTGCGGGACAAACTCGCGAGCGCTATTGTGTCGGCCGCCGGCAAGGGTCTGGACACGCAGGAAAAGGCGCGCGCCTGGGTCGACACCGAACTCGACTTCTCCGTGTCGCATACCTTCGGAGGCAATTCCGCCTGCGTCCAGCTTGACGCGGGCGATGGCGAGTACGTGCTCTGCGACCTTGGGAGCGGGGTGCGCGCCTTCGGAAACCACGTGTTCAGCCGCGATGGCCCATCGAAGAAGAATACTTTCCACATCTTCCAGTCGCATGTTCACTGGGACCATATCATGGGCTTCCCGTTCTTCGGACCGGCATACGTGCCTGGAAACAAGATCCGGATCTACGGGTGCCACACGAATATCGAGGAGGCGCTGCGACGCCAGCAGGATCCGCCCAGTTTTCCGGTGCCTTTCGACAGCCTCTCGGCATCGATAGAGTTCGTCACCCTCCAGCCGGGGCGCAGCTACGACATCGCCGGGTGGAGCGTCACGGCCAGGCGGCAGAATCATTCGGGCGATTCGTACGGCTACCGCTTCGTCCGCGACGGGCGGGTCATCGTGTATTCGACCGATTCCGAGCACCGGCTGGATATTCCCGATGAAGTCGAGGGCGCGGCCACCTTCTTTGCAGACGCGGACCTGGTGATCTTCGACGCCATGTACTCGCTCGCCGAGGCGGTGTCGGTGAAGGAAGACTGGGGTCATTCGAGCAACGTCGTCGCCGTCGAGCTGTGCCAGCTTGCCAATGCAAAGCACCTCGTGCTCTTCCATCACGAGCCGGCCAACAACGACGAGCGCATCACGGAAATCTGGCGCGAGACGCTCCGCTATGAAGAGATCTCCAGGATAGGCCCGCCGCTGCGTGTCTCCGCAGCGTACGACGGAATGGAGATCGAGCTCTGAGCGAAGGCCCGCCGGGCGGAGGCCGACCCGCTCGAAGCGCCGGGCGCGCGCTCATTCTGCTCGCGGTCCTGCTGGTTCCGGTCCTGTGGGAGGACATGCCGGTGATCGGGAGTCTGCGGCTCGCATGGCTCGACGGTTATCAGAGGGTGTCGCCGCGGGAGCGGCGGTCAGCGCCCGCGGTCATCGTTGCCATCGACGAAGCAAGTCTGAATCGTCTTGGCCAGTGGCCCTGGCCGCGAAATCTGGTCGCCCGGCTGTTCGACAGGGTCGCGGCGGCACGGCCCGCGGCAATCGGCGTCGACATTCTGTTTCCAGAACCGGACCGCCTTTCCCCGGAATGGCTGGCGCCTTCGGTCTCCGATGCGGATCCGAAACTGGCTGAGCGCCTCGCCAGGCTTCCGCGCCACGACGCAATGCTCGCAGCGTCGATTCGAGCGGCGCCGGTGGCGTTGGGGATCGCTGGACTGGAGACGGGCAATATCTCGGAGACGGCACCGATGACCCCGTCCCTGCAAGAGAACGCTCAAGGCCTCGGGGCGGTGCGGCGCTATGCCGCAGCGTTGCGCAGCCTCCCCGAGATCGACGCTGCCGCCAAAGGACATGGATTGCTGAGCGCGGACACTGAGGCGGGCGTCGTGCGGCGCGTGCCAATGGTGGCGCTCGTCGGCGCGACGCCGGTGCTGCCGCTCAGCTTGGAGACCTTGCGCGTCGCAAGCCGCGAGCCTCTCTTCACCGTGCGCGGCGGCGCTGGGGGAGTGGCCGCCGTGAGTATGGGCGACCTCAGCGTGCCGACACAGCCGGACGGGCGCATCTGGGTGCACTACACGCCCCATGACCCGGATCGGTTCATTTCGGCGGCGGAGCTTCTGGACGGTCATGTGGAGTCCGCTCGGATCGACCGCAAGCTCGTCTTGGTCGGAGTGACGGGGCTCGGTCTCATCGACTACCAGAGCACGCCGCTCGGCGAGCGCATGCCCGGCATCGAGGTACACGCGCAGGTTCTCGAGAGCGTCTTTGATGGCGATCTTCTGATGCGTCCACGGTGGGCGCCCTGGATTGAGACGCTCGCTCTTGTCGTGGCGGGATTGATCGTCGTGTACTGCGTTCCCCGCTTCTCGCCGAGACGCTCGAGCGCCCTGGTCGTCTTGGCGTTGATCGCGCTGGGCCTCGCAGGCTTCGCTGCTTACCGAGGGGCCGGGCTGCTGCTCGACGCTTCAGTCCCCGGCGCCGCCACGGCCTTTCTGTTCGCGGCGATGCTTGCCGAGACCCTGGGGGAGGCCAACGCGCAGAAGAAATCGCTTCAGGAGCGGTTGCAGCAGGAGCGCGAGGCTGCAGCGCGGCTCGCCGGCGAGCTCGATGCGGCGCGACGGATTCAAATGGGCATTCTCCCGCGGCCCGAACTGGCCTTCCCGGCGGAGCACCGCTTCGATATCGCCGCGTCCATGGAACCCGCACGTGAGGTCGGCGGCGATCTTTACGATTTCTTCATGCTCGACAACGGACACGTGTTCATTCTGGTAGGCGACGTCTCGGGGAAAGGTCTGCCGGCGAGCATCTTCATGGCGGTGAGCAAAGCGCTGTGCAAGAGCGCTGCGCTCCGGCGGGGGCAAAGCATCGAGGAGCTGCTGTGCGAGGCCAACTCGGAAATCGCGCGCGAGAATCCCGAGTCGCTCTTCGTAACTGCGTTTGCCGGCGTTCTCGATGCTCAGACCGGCCGGCTCGAGTACTGCAATGCCGGTCACGAACCGCCTTTCATACTGACGTCGGACGGCAGGGTCGCGCGCCTCGCAGAAGGCGGGGGGCCGCCGCTTTGCGTGCTGGAGCGATACCCCTACGCGCGCGCCGAGCATTCGCTTACTGCCGGGGATATTGCTTGCGTCGTTTCCGACGGCGTGACCGAGGCGATGAACGAGACCGGCGAACTCTACGGAGCGCAAAGACTGGAGCGCGCGCTGCTGCGTAGCGCGAGCGCGGCGAGTCCGACGGAAATAGTGGAAGCGATCAAGGCCGACGTCTCGCGTTTCGTCGGCAAGGCGGAAGTAGCCGACGACCTCACGCTGCTGGTGATGCGCTGGAACGGGCCTAGCGGACGTTGATTTCCACCCGTCGGTTGCGAGGCTCGGAAACTCCCTCAGCGGTGCGAACCAGCGGCTCCCGCCTGCCTCGCCCTGCCGTGAGTATGCGTGCTGGCGGAATGCCCATGCCGATCAGGATCGATTTCACGCGGTCCGCGCGCTGGAGGGACAGCGCGTCGTTCGTCGGATCCGGCCCGACTTGGTCGGTGTGGCCGATTACAGTAATCTCGGGGGCCTGCCGTCGCGCCATTTCGGCGAGAACGCGCTTGATTTCCTGTTTGGACTGGTCGGTAAACTCGTCGGTGCCGCTTTCGAAGTAGAGGGTGAACGATATCGGACGCGGCGGCATCGCGCCAAGAGCGCTGCCGAACACCTCCTTGAGCTCGCCTTGGCTGACGGTATTGCGCTGCACGCTGCCGCCCGACGTGCGCGCCGAGGCGTAAGCGCTGTCGAGCGTTACATCGCCATTGGCATTGTGAACGAAGACTTTCCCGACCTTGCCGTCCTTGTCCGGAAGCAGAACGACCAGGTCCTGGGAGGTTGCGCAACCGCCCAGAACCAGCAGCGCGGCTAGAGGCCCTAGGTGGCGCGCCCGCATGCGACCACTTTACACCTCATTCGCCCGTGCGCACCAGAAATTCGGTCCCGCGCACGCCGAGGATCGACGAAGGCGTTCTCACCTTCACGGAATCGGGAGACTGCTTGGCGATCTTGCCCGACACCATCGACAGCGTCCCGCGGGAGAGCGTGGTGTCGAAGACGCCTTCATGCGTCGTAGAGTTGAATGCATAGCGTTCGATCTGCAGAACGCTGTTCGGGCCTACCGACAGCAGCGAGTTGTCGATGAACGTGATTCCGGCGGAGCCGTCCGCCCCTGTGACGACGGTATCGGTCGCCTGCAGATGCGTTCCTACATAGGCGGGAAAGCGCTTGCCGCCGCGCTCGAGGTAGACGGCGCCCTTCGCTACCTTGAACTGGGCGATGTCGGTGGCGAATGCTGCGAGCGAGGCGAGACCCAGCGCGCAGGCGATAACAAATCGACATGCGTCGATCCGACGATTTGGTTGCATAATGACCCCCCAATAATTGGTCAACCTGCAAAACCTTGCTTGCCGGAGTGGCCGACGCCCGCGAGGACGCTTTTTTCTATAATAGCCCAACCAGCCTTCTTCCGGCTCATTCCGTCCATGGCTAACGTCCCGCTTGCCCGGTTCCCGGCCAGGATGGATTCGATGGCCGAAATCCGGAGTTTTGTAGAGGCTGCCTGCGCCACCGCCGGAATAGGCCGGGAAGATTGCCTGAAGATCCTCCTGATCGTCGAGGAACTATTCACGAACACCGTAACCCACGGATATCGCGAGGAGAGTGAATCCCCCGTATGGCTTGCGTTTGAGCCCGATGATGCGGGATTCACACTGCGCTACGAGGACGCCGCTCCGCCTCATAATCCGTTCGGCGAGTTTCGCCCAACGGACACGGCGGTGCTCATCGCCCAGCAACCGGTGGGAGGCCTCGGACTGAAGCTGATCAGGTCCTTGGCACGTGACGCGGGATATCGTCGCGCGGGCGAGCGCAACTGCATTCGTCTCACGTTCGCTGTGCGCCCGCGAGAGTGACTGCTTGCCAAGCTGTATGGCTTGGAGTAAGTTTTCCCGAACAACGTAGGGGTCCTGACGGGTAGGGTTTCCGGCTCGTCGGGTGAGAGCAGACCCTTCGAACCTGATGCGGATAATGCCGCCGCAGGGAAGCGTTGAACGACCGGTTCATGCGCTCCCGTGCGGCAAGTGTGAGAGGAGTGCCATGAGCGCCAATCCCAAATTCATCGCCCAGACGGCGCACGTCGACGAAGCTGCCGTTCGGCCTCTGCCGGGTTCCCGCAAGGTCTACGTGAGAGGTTCGCGCGACGACCTGCGCGTGCCGATGCGCGAGATCTCCCAGTCCGACACGCCTGCATCCTTCGGCGCAGAGAAGAACCCGCCGATCTACGTGTACGACACCTCGGGCGCGTACACCGATGCGACGGCCGGGATCGACATTCGAGGCGGCCTGAGCGCCTTGCGTGCTCGCTGGATCGCGGAGCGAGGCGACGTCGAGGAGCTGGCGGGACCCACTTCGCGCTACGGTCGCGAGCGGCTGGCCGACCCGGAGCTCGCGGAGCTGCGCTTCGACCTGAAACGGAATCCGCTGCGGGCCAGGGTCGGCCACTGCGTGACGCAGATGCACTATGCGAAGAAGGGTCTGGTCACGCCCGAGATGGAGTTCATCGCCATTCGCGAGAACCAGCGGCGCGATTCGCTTTCCGATCCGACTACGCGTCAGCACCCGGGGCAGAACTTCGGCGCATCGGTCCCGAGGCTCATCACGCCGGAATTCGTCCGCGACGAAGTCGCGCGCGGTCGAGCAATCATTCCGGCAAACATCAATCACCCTGAATCCGAGCCTATGATCATCGGCCGGAACTTCCTGGTCAAGATCAACGCCAATATCGGCAATTCCGCAGTCACCTCGGGCATCGCCGAGGAAGTCGAGAAGATGACTTGGGCCATCCGCTGGGGCGGCGACACCGTAATGGACCTTTCCACCGGCAAGCATATCCACGAGACGAGGGAATGGATCATCCGCAATGCCCCGGTACCGATCGGCACCGTGCCCATCTATCAGGCGCTGGAAAAGGTCGACGGCAAGGCCGAGGAATTGACCTGGGAGATCTTCCGCGACACCCTGATCGAGCAAGCCGAACAGGGCGTCGACTATTTCACCATCCACGCGGGAGTGCGGCTGCCGTTCATCCCGATGACGGCGAAGCGCATGACCGGAATCGTGTCGCGCGGCGGTTCGATCATGGCGAAGTGGTGCCTGGCGCATCATGAGGAGAGCTTCCTCTATACGCACTTCGAGGAGATCTGCGAGATCATGGCGGCGTACGACGTGTCCTTCTCGCTCGGAGACGGGCTGCGTCCGGGGTCGATCTACGACGCGAACGACGAAGCGCAAATCGCAGAGCTAAAGACGCTGGGCGAGCTGACCGACGTCGCCTGGAATCACGACTGCCAGGTGATGATCGAAGGGCCCGGCCATGTCCCCATGCAGCTCATCAAGGAGAACATGGACCTCCAGCTGAAGTACTGCAAGGAAGCGCCGTTCTACACGCTGGGCCCGCTCACCACGGATATCGCACCCGGCTACGATCACATCACCAGCGCGATCGGAGCCGCGATGATCGGCTGGTACGGCACCGCGATGCTCTGCTACGTGACGCCCAAGGAGCATCTTGGACTGCCCGACAAGGACGACGTCAAGGACGGCATAATCGCGTACAAGATCGCGGCGCACGCAGCCGACCTAGCGAAGGGTCATCCTGGTGCCCAGATCCGAGACAATGCGCTGTCGAAGGCGCGCTTCGAGTTCCGCTGGGACGACCAGTTCAATCTCGGACTCGACCCGGACAAGGCCAAGAGCTTCCACGACGAGACGCTACCCCAGGAGGGTGCCAAGCTCGCGCACTTCTGCTCGATGTGCGGTCCGCATTTCTGCTCGATGAAGATCACCCAGGACGTTCGCGAATACGCCGAGAAGCACGGCGTGTCTGCGCAGGACGCGCTGAAGCGCGGAATGGAGCAGAAAGCTGTCGAGTTCGTGAAGAAAGGCGCCGAGATCTACACCAAGGCCTGAGCCTTTCCGCTACACTCCGGGCGGCGGCTTGCCGCCCTTTTTTTCCCTGCCGGAGGGACGTGGATCTCGCTCTGTTCTTGAAGGCGCTCGTTCTCGGAGTCGTGGAGGGCCTGACCGAGTTCCTCCCGGTTTCGTCCACCGGCCATCTGATTCTCGCGGGCGACCTGCTCCACTTCAACGATGACAAGGCCAAGGTTTTTGAAATCGTCATCCAGACAGGCGCGATGCTCGCAATTGTCTGGGAGTACCGCGGGAAGTTCTGGCACGTTGCCGCCGGTCTGGCGAGCGAGCCCGCCGCGCGGCGCTTCGTAGCTAACCTCGTCGTCGCCTTCATCCCGGCGGCCGTCCTGGGCTTGGCGTTCGGCAAGCTGATCAAGGCCTACCTGTTTCACGCCGTTCCGGTCGCGCTCGCGTTCATCGTGGGTGGATTCGTCATCCTGTGGGTCGAGCGCTCGCTGCGTCCGCGCGTACGCATAGAGCAGGCCGACGACATGACCTGGCGCGACGCGCTCAAGGTCGGCGTCGCGCAGGCGTTCGCGTTGATCCCGGGCACGTCGCGCTCCGGCGCGACCATCATTGGCGGCATGCTCTTCGGCCTCTCGCGCAAAGCGGCGACGGAGTTCTCTTTTTTTCTCGCCGTGCCCACCCTAATCGCGGCCGGTGGCTATGACTTCTGGAAGAATCGCGCGCTGTTCGACGCGGGCGACGCCAGCCTGTTCGCCGTCGGGTCGATCACGGCTTTCGCTTCGGCATTCCTATGCGTGCGCTGGCTCCTGCGCTACATCGCTACGCACGACTTCGCTCCCTTCGCTTGGTATCGCATTGCGTTCGGCGCGGCGGTGTTGGGCACCGCCTACGCCGAACTGGTGAACTGGTCGGGCTAGCTACTTCTTCGTTGCGCGGCTGGCTGCGAAGTCCGCTTTGCGGATCATCGCGTTGACTCCCTTGACCCGATCGACGACCTGCGTCACCTCGAAATCGACCCCGGCGCTGGCATAGGCAAGCGCGGTTGCCCGGTCCATGCCGAGTTTCTCGTTAAGGAACTGCACGGTTTGTCGGGTCGCGTCCTTCATCGCTTCATTGAGATCGGAATTGAGACCGATCGGAATCCAGTACTTGGCCGTCTCCGCGAACGGGTTCTTCATAGGCGCCTTCATCGGGAGCCGGGGATCACCGGCCTTGAGCACGGTAAGACGGTATGTCGACCGCAACGAGCCTTCCAGCGCGGTCAGCGCGACCTCGCCGTCACCCTGCACGAAATGCGGATCGGAGGCGTAGAAGAGAGCGCCATCGACCTGAACAGGGATGTAGAGGATTGCCCCGACACCGCTCGTTAGCTCGTTGAGGTCGAGATTCCCGGCGTAGGCTCCCGGGGGAATCGAGTTTGCTTTCTCCGTGGTGTTGACCGCGACGCCCATCGTGCCGTTGAACGGCTGCAAAGGGATACGTGCTGTGACGCCGTTCTTGTCCTTGACGACTCCGTGCCATTTCCCGGCGATCTGCGTGATCGGAACGAACGAGAAGACGTTGTGATAGAGCTCGGGATGCGCCGCATCCGCGCCGGG
The DNA here is from genome assembly GCA_035702665.1 of Burkholderiales bacterium. Taxonomy (GTDB): domain Bacteria; phylum Pseudomonadota; class Gammaproteobacteria; order Burkholderiales; family SG8-39; genus VBDM01. Next base: position 56,743 of record DASSQD010000107.1, on the reverse strand, counting down.
CTCTGCTCCCTTGTTCTCGGGGAATTCACCGGGCAGTGCGCCTTTGCCGTGTCGATTTGAGATGACACCGTATGGGACCCTGGGCTGCAGCATTAGCATTTCGACCTTGAGCACATCGCCCGCTTTCGCGCTCTCGACTTCGACCGGGCCTGTGACGACGTGCGGGCCGTCCTTGACGAAATCGTGCTCGACACTGGACGCGGCGATCGCCTGGGCGTCCTTGAGCACTTGCTCAGGCTTGACGCCGAACTGCCCGAAGAACTTGACCGGATCCTTGCCCTGATCTTCCAGAACCCCCTCATGCGAAACGGTGTCGATGATCACCATGCTTCCGGAAGGCACCGAGAGCACGGGTTTGGCGTTCGCGTTCGGCAGGCTGCCCCACGTCACCGTTTGAGGTGTGGTTGGCACGTAGTACGCGCCGTTCTTCAGCTTCCCCGGTTTGTCCTGGAGCGGCTGCAGAATCTTGAAATCTGCGGCACGCGATGCAGGCACCGTAAGTGCCAACGCCGCCGCAAACATCCATGCCGCACCCTCGGCGATACGCGAACGGAACCGCTTCTCCATGGCTATCTCCTCTGTTATTGATGGACTTGTGTGTGCCGTCCCTCACCCTTGAATCCAGGGTAGTCCGGCGAATCGCCAGCCTCCTACCGTATTGCGATGACCATTCTCGTCCTTGTCGCCCTCGAATCCCTCGAGGATGTTGTAGGAGTTCAAATAGCCGGCTTGCGTGGCGGCCTGGGCCGCGTGGTGCGACCTCGCGCCGGAGCGGCACAGGAACATCAGCGGTGCGTCGCTCTTTTCGACCTGCGATTGCAGCTCGGAAAGGAACCCGGGGTTGCGCTGTCCGGTGGGAAAGGTGTTCCACTCGATGAGGACGGAGTCGGGGACGTGGCCGACGTACTCCCATTCGGCCTGGGTGCGCACGTCGACGAGCTTCGCACGAGGCACCTGCTGCAGGAGCGCCTGCGCTTCGGCGGGCAGCAGCGCACCGGCGTACGGCAAGCGCATGGCTTTGCCGCGCTGCTTGGCTCGGGCCAGGATGTCGTCGGAGGAGTCGCTAGACATGTTTCGCGGAGGCCGCAAGAGAAGGTCCGTAGTTTAGCTCGGAGCCGCGGTCTCGGGAGTTGATTCGCACCGGGGCGGTGCGCATAATGGCGACTTTGCGCCCGTTTGGTGCGCAGCTCCCAGGATCGCCGCGAACTCTCCCCTATACTTTTTCGGCGCCGGATGGCACGGAATCTGCAAAGGTCTGTCCCGATCCGACGCATCCCTTTCTCACCAACCAACAATCCGCAAAACTGAGGAGATCCCGAGATGGCAATGACTGCTGCTGACGTCATGAAGATGATCAAAGAGAAGGAGGTCAAGTTCGTCGACCTGCGCTTCACCGATACCCGGGGCAAGGAGCAGCACGTTTCCGTGCCGGTGAAGGCGTTCGGCATGGACAAGTTCGAAGCCGGGCATTTCTTCGACGGGTCTTCCATCGCTGGGTGGAAAGGCATCGAGGCATCGGACATGTTGCTGATGCCGGACCCGGACTCGGCCCGCATGGACCCGTTTACCGACGAGCCCGTGCTCAACCTCACCTGCGATGCGGTCGAACCTTCCGACGGCAAGGGCTACGACCGTGACCCGCGCACGATCGCCAAGCGCGCGGAGGCCTATCTGAAGTCTTCGGGCCTCGGGGAGGTTGCGTACTTCGGCCCCGAGCCCGAATTCTTCATCTTCGATTCGGTGACCTGGAACGTGGACATGTCCGGCTGCTTCGTCAAGATCAGGTCGGAAGAAGCACCGTGGTCCTCGGGCGAGGAATACGAAGGCGGCAACATGGGTCACCGCGCCCCCGTCAAAGGCGGATATTTCCCCGTGCCGCCCGCCGACACGCTGCAGGACATCCGCAACGCGATCGTACTCGCTCTGGAGCAGCAGGGCGTTGAGTGCGAAGTCCATCATCACGAAGTGGCCGCCGCGGGCCAGAACGAGATCGGCACCAAGTTCAACAGCCTGGTGAAGCGCGCTGACTGGATGCAAATACTGAAGTACACGGTCTGGAATGTCTCGCATTCGTACGGGAAGACCGCGACCTTCATGCCCAAGCCGATCGTGGGGGACAACGGTTCGGGCATGCACGTGCACCAGTCGGTGTGGAAGGGCGGGCAGAACCTCTTCACCGGCAACGGCTACGCGGGTCTTTCGGACTTCGCGCTGTACTACATCGGCGGCATCATTAGGCACGCCAAGGCGCTGAACGCTATCACGAATCCCGGTACCAATTCTTACAAGAGGCTCGTTCCTGGGTTCGAAGCGCCGATCAACCTCGCCTACTCATCGCGCAATCGTTCAGCCGCGTGCCGCATCCCGCTCGTCACCAATCCCAAGGCGCGCCGGGTCGAGGTGCGCTTCCCGGATCCGACGGCAAATTCCTATCTGGCTTTTGCAGCCATGCTGATGGCAGGGCTGGACGGCGTGCAGAACAAGATCCACCCAGGCGATCCCATCGACAAGAATCTCTACGATCTGCCACCTGCACAGGCGAAGAAGGTGCAAAACGTGTGCTCTTCGCTCGACATGGCGATCGACCACCTGAACAAGGACCGCGAGTTCCTGACCAAGGGCGGTGTGTTCTCGGACGATATGCTCGACGCCTATTGTGCACTGAAGATGGAAGAGGTCACTCGCTTCCGCATGACCACCCATCCCGTCGAGTTCGATATGTACTACAGCTCCTGAGGACCCAAGGGCCCGGTTGCGTCGGGCCGATTCGAATCGATACAACGCCGAGGGACGGAACGCCCGATCGGGTGTTCCGTCCTTTTCTCATTTGAAATCAGTGCTGTTTTGGCCTACACTCGAAACTCCCTCGCGGGTTAGGGTGAGCGATGGCACGAAGCAAAGCGTTCCTGCGTTGCATTTCCCTCGCGCTATTGGCGCATTGCGGCCATGCGTCGGCCGAGGTCTACAAATGTCCCGACGCGAGCGGCCGGCCGACGTACACCAACGTCAAGCGAGACACGGTGGGCAAGAAATGCACCCTGGTCGTGAAGGAGGTGCAGGTCATGCCGGCGCAGGTCCCGCGTCCCAAGTCCGCGGGGGCCGTGGATCGCAACCAGGACCGTCGCAAGATTCTCGAGTCCGAGCTCCAGAACGAGCAGCAGCTCCTGACCGATGCCCGACAAAAGCTCGCGGAGCAGGAGAGCTTGCGCACGGGGAACGAGCGCAATTACGCACGGGTTCAGGAACGCTTGAAGCCTTACCAAGACGCGATCGAGCAGCACACCAAGAACATCGAGCAGCTGCGGGACGAGCTCGGCCGACTCAAGTAGTTCTGACGGCGTCCGGCGGTCGCGCAGTCCTCGGCAGCGTTCGGGCGCGCCCGCATCCTCTTCGACTGGTGTAAGCGCATGGATCCTGCGACCCTGCCTGGGCTGGAGTGGCTTGCAACCGCCGTGGTCCTGCTCGACCGCGCGTTGCGGGTCAAGTATCTCAACCCAGCGGCCGAAACGCTCTTCGCCACCAGCCGCAAGACGGTGCTCGATCAGCTTTTCCCAGCGCTCTTCGTCGAATCGGGCACCCTGGCCGGCCTGCTGCACCAAGCGATCCGCGAGGAACGCGGGTTCGCCGATCAGGATCTGATCCTTGTCCCATCCGGTCAGGAGCCCTTGCACCTCGACTGCATCGTGACTCCGGTGGAAGTCGGGCAAGCGGCGTTGTTGCTCGAGCTCCGCCCGATCGACCAGAGACTCCGCCTCGAGCGCGAGGAGCAGCGCATGACCCAGCATCGGGCGAACCGGGAGCTGATCCGCAACCTCGCGCACGAAATCAGGAACCCCTTGGGGGGACTTCGCGGATCGGCTCAGCTCCTCGAGCGCGAGCTGGACCGGCCGAGCCTGCGGGAGTACACCCGGGTCATCATCAAGGAAGCCGACCGGTTGCAGGCGCTCATGGATCGCTTGCTCACTCCGCACCGCCCGCCGAATCACGTGCCGATGAACATCCACGAGGTGTGCGAGCGGGTACGTACCCTGATACTCGCCGAATTCCCCCAGGGAGTGCGCGTCGAGCGCGACTACGACGTCGGGCTGCCTGAGTTTCGCGGAGATCCGGAACAGCTGATTCAGGCCGTTCTGAACATCGTCCGCAATGCGGCACAGGCGGTTCTGGGCGCGCGCGCCTCTTCGGCATCGGGCGCCGAGGAGGCGGGCAAGATCGTGCTGCGGACCCGGGTCGCGCGAAGAGTCACTTTGGCCCGGCGCTTCCACAAGCTGGCATTAGAATTGCAAGTGACAGATGACGGGCCGGGAATACCGCCGGAAATCCGGGATCAGATCTTCTATCCGCTGGTCTCGGGCCGTGAGGGCGGAACCGGGCTTGGCCTGACGCTCGCGCAAACCTTCGTGCAGCAGCACCAGGGTGTAGTGGAGTGCGATAGCCAGCCGGGAAAGACCAGCTTCCGAATCGTGTTGCCGCTGAGCTGAAAGAGCATGATGAGACCTGTTTGGGTCATCGACGACGATCGCTCCATCCGCTGGGTGTTCGAGAAAGCGCTCGCCCGCGAAGGCATTCCCTTCAAGACCTTCGCGCAGGCGACCGAGGCCATGGAGGCTTTGGAGGCGAGTGGCGCGCCGCAGGTCCTCGTGTCGGACATCCGCATGCCGGGCAGCTCCGGGCTCGACTTGCTTCAGGATGTCAAGCGGCGCTTTCCCGATCTGCCGGTCATCATCATGACGGCGTATTCGGACCTGGAATCGGCGGTTGCCGCTTTTCAGGGCGGGGCATTCGAATACCTGCCGAAGCCGTTCGACGTCGATCAGGCGGTGGATCTGATCCGGCGCGCGCTGGGCGAGAGCACGCACGAGGCCGGGGTCGAAGAGCTGTCTGCCGCCTCGCCGGACATCCTCGGGAAGGCGCAGTCCATGCAGGAAGTCTTCCGAGCGGTCGGTCGCCTATCACAGTCGAGCGCCACGGTCCTGATCACCGGTGAGTCCGGAACCGGCAAGGAGCTGGTGGCGCGCGCTCTGCACCGACACAGCCCGCGAGCCGACAAGCCGTTTGTCGCTATCAATACGGCGGCGATGCCCAAGGATCTGCTCGAATCGGAGCTTTTCGGGCACGAGCGCGGTGCATTCACGGGTGCGCAATCCCTGCGCCGGGGCCGATTCGAACAAGCCGAAGGGGGGACGCTGTTCCTGGACGAGATCGGCGACATGCCGGCGGAGCTCCAGACGCGCCTCCTTCGCGTCCTGTCGGACGGGACCTTCTACAGGGTCGGCGGGCATCAATCGATCCGCACGAATGTTCGCGTCATCGCGGCGACGAACCAGGATCTCGAGGCCCGGGTCCGCGAAGGCCTGTTCCGCGAGGATCTCTTCCATCGCCTGAACGTCATCCGGCTGCGGCTGCCCTCGCTGCGCGAGCGGCGCGAGGACATTCCTCTGCTGGCGCGGCATTTCCTGACGAAATCGGCGCGCGAGCTCGGCGTCGAAGCGAAGCGCCTCTCGGATTCGGCGATGGCTTACCTCTCTGCTCGGAATCTGGCGGGCAACGTGCGGCAGCTGGAGAACATCTGCCACTGGCTAACCGTGATGTCACCTACTCAGCTCATCGAGATCGACGACTTCCCGCCCGAGCTGCAGGAGGACGCCGAAGCGACTTCCGGGGATTGGGTCGCCGCGCTTGCGCGGGAGGCGGACCGCAGGCTGGCGAGCGGCGAGAAGGACATCATGGAGAATCTGTCCAAGAGCTTCGAGAAGACGCTGATCGCGAAAGCGCTCGCCCACACGGGTGGCCGGCGGATCGAAGCCGCGGGTCTGCTCGGGATAGGCCGCAATACCATTACCCGCAAGATCGGGGAACTGGGCATCGACGCGAGTCCGCCTGAGGTGGAATAGGCGGGTCCGCCCGCTTCGCACTTTTTCACAAACCTATTTTCACGCTTGTCGTCGGGTCGGTACTTTCTCCGTATAGTGCTCGTAGGGAGAAAACCGCATGAACTTACCCGCCGGGATCCAGCTCCGTGGGCCGACCGTTTCCGGAGCCGAAACGGTCACGACTCCGGCTGCCTTGAGTTTCGTCGCCAAGCTGCACCGCGCCTTCGAGTCGCGGCGCCAGGAGCTCCTTGCGGGCCGCGCCGTGCGGCAGGCAGAGTTCGATGCGGGTAAGTTGCCCGACTTCCTTCCCGAGACCTCGCAGATCCGCAGCTCGGCCTGGACCATAGCACCCCAACCGAAGGACATGCTCGACCGGCGCGTCGAGATTACCGGCCCGACCGACCGCAAGATGGTGATCAACGCGCTCAACTCGGGCGCGTCGACTTTCATGGCCGACTTCGAGGACGCCAACTGCCCGACTTGGTCCAACATGATCGAGGGGCAGATCAACCTGCGCGACGCGGTGCGCCGGACCATCAGCTTCGACCAGGAAGGAAAGAGCTACCGGCTGAAGGACCAGACCGCAGTCCTGATTCCACGCCCCCGCGGCTGGCATCTCGACGAGAAGCACCTGCTCGTCGACGGGAAGCCGGTTTCGGGGGCGATCTTCGACTTCGCGCTGTATTTTTTCCACAATGCGAAGGAATTGCTCGCGCGCGGCAGCGGACCGTATTTCTACTTGCCCAAGATGGAATCTCACCTCGAAGCGCGGCTCTGGAACGAAATCTTCGAGCTTGCCCAGAAGGATGCGGGCGTGCCGCGCGGTTCGATCAAAGCGACCGCGCTCATCGAAACGGTTCTGGCTGCCTTCGAGATGGACGAGATCCTGTGGGAGTTGCGCGAGCACTCGGCGGGGCTGAACATAGGCAGGTGGGACTACATCTTCTCGTGCATCAAGAAATTCCGTTCGAACCAGAACTTCTGCCTGGCGGACCGCGCTCAAGTGACCATGACCGCGCCCTTCATGCGCGCCTATGCGCTGCTTTTGGTCAAGACCTGCCACCGACGCGGCGCGCCGGCGATGGGAGGGATGGCCGCGCAGATCCCGATCAAGAACGATCCGAAGGCGAACGAGGCCGCCCTCGCGAAAGTCCGCGACGACAAGCTGCGCGAAGTCACCGACGGCTGCGACGGTACCTGGGTCGCGCACCCGGGGCTGGTGCCCATCGCGAAGACCGTCTTCGACGAGCACATGCCGGGACCGAATCAGTACGACAGGCAGCGTCCCGACGTGACCGTGGCCGCAAAAGACCTGCTGGCATTCGCGCCGGAGACCCCGATCACGGAAGCGGGTCTGCGCAACAACATCTCGGTCGGGATCCAGTACCTGGGAGCCTGGCTCGCCGGCAACGGCTGCGTGCCCGTGTTCAACCTGATGGAGGACGCGGCGACCGCCGAGATATCCCGCTCCCAGATCTGGCAGTGGATGCGCTCGCCCAAGGGGAAGCTCGACGACGGACGCAAGGTTACCAAGGAACTGTTCAGAGCCCTGCTTGCCGAAGAACTTCCCAAGGTAAGGGCTTATCTGGGCGATGCCGGCTGGAAAGCCGGGAAATACGAAGAGGGCGCGAAGCTCTTCGAGAAAATCACCACCGACGACCGCTACGTCGAGTTTCTCACGCTGCCGGCGTACGATTTGGTCGACTGAAGGCTACTGGCGCTCGATCGCGGCGATGATCCGCTCCGCGGTGAGCGGCAGTTCGCGCACGCGAACCCCAAGAGCGTTCTCCACCGCGTTTGCGATCGCGGCTGCGGTCGGGCCTTGGGCCGCCTCGCCCGCGCCCACGGAAGGGAGACCGGGGCGGTCGATCAAATCGATCTCGACTGCAGGAATCTCGCTGAATCGGAGTATGGGGTAGTCCTCCCATCCGGCGCTGGCAATGCCTTGCCCGCCGAGCTTCACCTGCTCCCTCAGCGTCCAGCTGGTCGACTGGATCGCGCCTCCCTCGATCTGGTTCTTCACGCCGTCGGGGTTGACCACGAGTCCGACGTCCACCGCGATCGCCAGGCGGTGTACTCGCGCTTCGCGGGCGACCTCCACCTCGGCGATCACGGCGCAATAGGCTCCCAGGTTCTTGTACTTTGCGAATCCGACGCCGTGGCCGTGGCCATCGCGCGGCGTCCAGCCGCTCCAGTTCGCCCGGCTGGCCGCGGCTTCCAGCACGGCGCGGGCCCGCGGATCGCGCAAGTGCCGCAGCCGGAACGCGATCGGATCGGCGCCGGCCGCCTGCGCCAGCTCGTTCATGAACGACTCGATAGCGAACACGTTGGCGTAGGCGCCGAGCGAGCGCAGCGCCGAGGTGCGCACGGGCATCTCGCGCACGTAGTGGTTGACCACGCGCTGGTTGGGAAAATCGTACAGCGGGATCGCGTTCCGGTCGGCGGCGCCCGCCGGCAGGGGCATGTTGATCGCCGAGGGGCGATCGTGAGGCCGTGCCAGATGCCAGGCGGCGACGAGCGCAGGGCTTGCCGAGCGACCGGGCCGGCTGCTGTGGCCGTTGCTCCAAAGGTCGTGCTGCCAGTCGACCACGTTGCCGCCGGAGTCCAACGACGCGCGCAATTCGAGCGTCATCGCAGGACCGCACGGCGCCCAGCAGAATTCGTCATCACGCATCCACTGCACGCGCACCGGACGCGACCCCGCGGCCCGCGCGAGCAGGGCCGCGTCGAGCACGACATCGTCGGCCCCGTTGTGGCCGTAGCAGCCCGCGCCCTCCGCATGGCGCACGACGATGGCTTCCTCGGGCATATCGAGCGCCAGGGACAAATCGCGGCGAAGGTTGAAGATCCCTTGGCTGTGACTCCAGACCGTGAGCTTGCCGCTGTCGAATCCAGCGAGAGCGCAGGAGGGGCCGATCGAGGCATGCGAGAGATAGGGCTTGGAGTAGGACGCCGCCAGCGTCCCTGCTTTACGGGACTTCGCTGCCGCGTCGGCCTTCTCGCTGATGACGCGGTGGTCTACCGCTTTATCCTTGAGCCATGCGTGGACATCTCGCGGCAGCGGGGCGGCATCCTTCCATGATGCTCCGGCGCGCAGCGCGTCCCGAGCGGCGATCGCGACCTCCTCGCGCTCGGCGAGCACTCCGAGAAAGTCGCCGTCACGGACAATGAAGGCCACCCCCGGCAAAGACTTCGCCTTCGTGTCATCCAGCGAAATCAGTCCGGCGAAACCATGCGGCGGACGGACCACGCGCCCGTGGAGCATACGCGGCAAGACCATATCCTGAATGAAGCGCGGTCGCCCCGCGATCTTGTCGGGAAGATCTCGCCGGGCACTGGACGTCCCGACGATGGAGCCATCCGCCAGGGATCGGAGCGAGGAAGCCCCTTCCTCGACGTTCCGGTCGAACAGCGTCTCGTCCGCGCATTCCCAGTATGTCGTGCTCCCGTTGTCCGCGCGCACGATCCCGTCTTCGACACAGAGATCGGCGACTTGCGCGCCGAGGCGCTCGGCGGCGCGCGCGAGGAGCAGTGCACGCGCGTGCGCGCAAGCGCGGCGCAGCGCAGCGCCGGAATCCTGAATGGACAGACTCCCCGAGGTCACGCCCTCGTCCGGGCTCACCGAGGTGTCCGCGGGAATCATGCGAATACGCTCGAGTGTCACGCCCAGCTCCGCGGCGGCGATCTGCGCAAGCGCCGTCAGTATGCCTTGCCCTATTTCGACCTTGCCGCTGAAGACCGAAACGGTTCGGTCGCTCTCCAAGCGGAGCCATTGCGAAAGGCGCGGGTTCTTCTCTAGGCTCCCAGCACGCTTGAGGCGATCGACGACCGTGTTCACGTCAAGCTCCGGCGGCCGCGCGCAGCACCGCGCGCACCATGCGGTTGTGCGAACCGCAGCGGCACAGATTGCGATCGAGCGCGGCGCGCACCTCGGTCTCGGAGGGATTGGGATTCTTCGCGAGCAGCGCCGCGGCGCTGATGAGTATTCCGCTGGTACAGAAGCCGCATTGAGCCGCCTGCTCGGCGACGAATGCCTCCTGGAGCGGGTGGAAGGCGCCCCGCTGGCCCAGTCCTTCGACGGTGGTGATGTGTTTGCCGGCGACGGACCACAACGGGGTATCACAAGCGGGCGTCGCGCGACCGTCGATCAGCACGAAGCAGGCGCCGCATTGACCGCTTCCGCAGCCGAAGCGCGTGCCTCTCAGGGAGAGGTCGTTTCGCAGCGCATAGAGAAGAGGCGTATTCGGGCCGGCCTCGACCGCGGACTCGACGCCGTTGACGGTGAGGCAGACGCGCTCGGGCACGACTTGTTTCGGGCTCGGGCGCCTAGTCGATCTTTGCGCCCGAGAACTTCACCACCTTCGCCCACTTCTGGATGTCCTGCTCCATGAACTTGCCGAACTCCTCGGCGCTCATGCGCATCGGAACGGCTCCCTGCTTCGCCCAGGCGTCCTTCACGTCGGGCGAGGAGACGATCTTCTGGATGTCGGCGTTGAGAACCTCGATGATTTCCTTCGGGGTCCCGGAGGGGGCCATCATTCCCAGCCAGATGACCGCGTCGTAGCCCGGAAGTCCCGCCTCGCTCAGGGTCGGCACGCTCGGCGTGATCAAGGAGCGTGTCTTGCCCGACGTGGCTATGGCGCGGACCTTGCCGGCCTGCGCGAGGGGCGCCATCGTCGTGATCGCATCGAACATCATCTGCACGTTGCCGGCAAGCACGCTCGTGCGCGCCTCGGCGCTGCCCTTGTGCGGCACGTGCACGACGTCGATTCCCGCCATCGCCTTGAACAGCTCGCCCGCCATATGGTAGGGGGTACCCGGGCCGGAAGAGGCGTAGTTGAGAGCCCCGGGTTTCGCTTTTGCGAGAGCGATGAGCTCCTTCAGGTTCTTGGCGGGCACGGAGGGATTCACCACCAGAATCAGGTCCGAGTAGTTGATCGGCGCGATCGGCGTGAGGTCGCGGAGCAGGCTGTAGGGCTTCTTCGTGAAAAGGGATTCGTTCACGGTGTGCGTGTTCGACATCATGAGGAGCGTGTATCCGTCCGGAGCCGATTTCGCGACCGCGTCGGTGCCGATGATTGCGCCCGCACCGGGCCGGTCCTCGATCACGAAGGGCTCTCCGGTCGCTTTCTGCAGGCGGTCGCCGACGAAGCGCGCGTAGATGTCAGCCGGACCTCCCGCAGAATACGGAACGACAATTTTCACGGGTTTCGTCGGATACGACTGGCCCAAAGCGGCGCCAGCTGCGCCAAAGGCAAACGCGAACACCGCGATCGGGCGCGGGAACCTGCGGAAATCCATGGTCACTTCCTCCTGTTTCGTTGGCATCGGGACGCTTGCCCCCGCACGCCGCCTGCTCGGATTTGTGCCGGGATTATAGCGACTAAAGGTCGAGATCGGCGACGACCGGCGCGTGATCCGACGGTCGCTCCAAGCGGCGCGGTTCCACGTCGATGCCGCACGCCGTGCATCTCGCCGCGAGCGCGGAACAGAGCAACACATGATCGATGCGCAGACCGAGGTTGCGTTTGAACGCGTTCATCCGGTAGTCCCACCATGTAAACGACTTCTCCTTGTGAGCGAACAGCCGGAATGCGTCTTCCAATCCCAGCGCCAGAAGACTCTTGAAAGCGTCGCGCTCGGGGGCGCTGCACAGCACCTGGCCCTGCCAGGCCTTCGGATCGTGGACGTCATCGTCCTCCGGCGCGACGTTGTAGTCTCCCAGTACCGCGAGCCGCTTACCCGCGCGGAGCTCCTGTTCAACCCAGGCGCGGAAGGCCGCGAGCCATCGGAGCTTGTACTCGTACTTCGCAGTCCCGACCGCCTGCCCGTTCGGGACGTAGACGCAGGCCACTCGGATCGCGTCGGCGCCCTCGCCGACGTTCGCGGCGATCAGCCGCTTCTGTTCGTCGGCGAACGACGGGATTGCCGTCGTGAGGTCGCTCAGCGCGCGGCGCGACAGGATCGCCACGCCGTTGTAAGTCTTCTGGCCCGACCAGGCGCACCGGTAGCCGGCGGCTTCTATTTCCGGAGCCGGGAACTTGTCGTCTTCCAGCTTGGTTTCCTGCACGCACACGATATCGGGTGCGTGACGCGCAAGCCAATCGAGCAGCTGGGGCAAGCGGACCTTCAGCGAGTTCACGTTCCACGACGCAAGCTTCATCGTCGCGCGACGGAGCGTCCCACTTACTTGTATTCGCTGTCGACCGTGCCTTGGGCCTGCTGCGAACCCTGGGGCGGGGCGGGCGAAGGGGCCGGTTCGGCCTTGCGCAGCGCTTCGATCGGGACGCGCGGCCCGGCGCTCGGATATCCGGCGGTGTCGAGCAGACTGTTGATCAGTCCTTCCTGAAAACCGACATGAAACTGTGAGCCGACGACCAGCACGGGCAGCCGCTCTCCTCCCGACACACGCTTGACTTCGTCGATGTCCTTCTGGCTCGCAACGCTTACTTCGCGGAAGGGCACACCGCGTCTTGCCAATGACGCCCGTGCGTCATCGCAAGGTGAGCCGCAGTCGGGCTGGGTGTACAAGGTTACGGGATAGCTCTTGGCGGCCATCTGGGTAGCGTAAGGCAGATCGGTCGTGGCGGCCGCGCCGCCGCCGCGAAAGTTCTTTCGCTGGACGTCCTTAGCTTGAGGTGGCGGCGGCGTCTGCGTGTAGTGGACTCGACCTTGATCGTCGACCCAGCGATATGTTTGTCCGGCGGCGTCGCCGCAGGCGATCCAGAGACACGCGGCGACGATGAGATAGGCGCGCATGCGGGAGTCAGGCGATCATACCATTGTGACGCAGCAGCGCATCGATCCTGGGCTCGCGGCCGCGAAACGCCCTGAACGATTCGATCGCGGGGCGGCTGCCGCCGACCGCGAGAATCTCGTCGCGAAAACGTGCGCCCGTGTCGGCGTCGAAGACTCCATTTTCCTCGAACAGGCTGTAGGCGTCGGCCGAAAGGACCTCCGCCCACTTGTAGCTGTAGTAGCCCGCGGCGTAGGAGCCGGAAAACACGTGTGAGAAGTTGTTCAGAAAACGGTTGTATCCCGGCGGGCGCACGACCGCGACCCTCGAGCGGACCTCCTCGAGCAGTTGCAGCGGCGTCTTGGGCCCCTCCGGATCGTAGTCGTGATGCAAGTGCAGGTCGACCAGCGCGAACTCGATCTGGCGCATCGTCTGCATTCCGCTCTGAAAGTTCTTCGCCGCGATCATCTTGTCGAACAGCGCGCGGGGCAGCGACGCGCCGCTCGTGGCGTGAGCGGTCATGCGCGACAGCACGTCCCACTCCCAGCAGAAGTTCTCCATGAACTGCGAAGGCAGCTCGATCGCGTCCCATTCGACCCCGCGTATTCCGGAGACGCCGAGCTCGTCGACTCTCGAAAGGAGATGGTGCAGTCCGTGTCCGAACTCGTGAAATAGAGTCATCACTTCGTCGTGTGTCAGAAGCGATGGCTTGCCGTCCACCGGCGGAGGAAAGTTGCACACGAGGTGCGCGACCGGCGTCTGGAGGCTGTCGGCGACCCGCTGCCGGGCGATCGCTTCGTCCATCCAGGCGCCCCCGCGCTTGCTGTCGCGGGAATACGGGTCGAGAAAGAAGCACCCTATCGGACCGCCGCGCGGGTCGGTGATCCGGAAGAACTTCACGTCGGGATGCCAAGTCTCCGCCGTGTCGGCGGAGATGCGAACCGAGTAGAGCGCCTCCACCAGCCGGAACATGCCCTCCAGCACCTTGTGCTCCGGAAAGTATTGCTTTACCTCCTGATCGGAGAAGTCGTAGCGTTTGGCGCGCAGCCTTTCCGACGCGAAGGCGATGTCCCAGGCTTCGAGCTTCGCGAGGCCCAGTTCGCCGCGGGCGAACTCCCCTAGATCGTCATAGTCCCGGCGCGCCTGAGGCAAGGCGCGATCGGCGAGGTCGTTCAGGAAGGCAAGCACGGCCTCGGGCGAATCGGCCATCTTGGGCACCATCGAAAATCCGGCGAAACTCGCATAGCCAAGCAAACGGGCCTTTTCCCTGCGCAGACGGAGCTCACGCGCGATGAGCGAGGTATTGTCGAGCTCCGCCTTTCCGAACTCGCTCGCCCTCGTGACGTGCGCGCGATAGAAGCGCTCACGCAGCGCTCGATTCTCGGCGTGCTGCATCACGGGGCCGTACGAAGGTGCGTGCAGGGTGAACTTCCATCCCGTCTGCCCGTCCTTGCGCGCGGCTCCTTCGGCGGCGCGGAGCACGTCCTCGGGCAGGCCGATCAGCTCCGCCCGCTCGGTGATCGACTCGGAAAACGCATTGGTCGCGTCGAGGATGTTTTCCGAAAACTTCGTCTCGAGCGCGGCCAGCTCTTCCTGGATCTCGGCAAAGCGGGCTTTCTTCTCGGCGGGCAACTCGGCTCCCCCGAGGCGGTAGTCGCGCAGGGCGTTCTCCACGATCCTGCGGCGCGCCATACTGAGGCCCTCGAAGTCCCGCGAAGCGCGCAGCGCTTTGAATCTCTCGTACAGGCCCAGGTTCTGGGCGATCTCCGTGTAGTAGCGCGTGATCTTGGGCAGGTTGGCGTTGTAGGCGTCCCGGATCGCCGCGCTGTCGTTCACGGCGTGCAAGTGGGTGACGGCGCCCCACGCGCGTCCCAGACAGTCGTTCGCCCTTTCCAGGGGCTCGGCGAACGCTTCCCAGGAGACCGGTGCATCCTCGGCCGTCAGCCCTGCGATCAGCGTGCGGTTTTGCGCGAGAAGCTCGTCGACTGCCGGTGCGACATGCTCCGGCCGGATTGCTCCATACCGGGGCAAGCCCGAAAAGTCGAGCAGGGGATTCGCCGTCATGTGCGTGCAGATGCGAGCGCCCGCTCCGCGGAAGCTATGGTGTTCTCGAGCAGCATCGTGATCGTCATCGGACCGACCCCGCCGGGTACCGGTGTGAGGCGCCCGGCCGTGCCCAGCACCCCCTGGAAGTCGACGTCCCCTGCGAGTTTCCCGTCGGCGAGCCGGTTGATGCCTACGTCGACCACCACCGCGCCCGGTTTCACCATTTCCGCGGTGATGAGCTTCGGCTTGCCGGCGGCCACGACCAGAATCTCCGCGCTTCGCGTCATCAAGCCCAAATCGGGTGTCTTCGAATTGCAGATAGTGACCGTGGCGCCCTTCTGCAGGAGCAGCAGCGCCATCGGCTTGCCGACGATGTTGCTCCGGCCGACCACGACGGCGTGCCGTCCTTCCGGCCCGATGCCTTCGTGCTCGAGGAGTTTCATGACTCCGAGAGGCGTGCAGGGCACGAAGCGTGGATGGCCTATGGCGAGAAGCCCGACGTTGGTCGGATGGAATCCGTCGACGTCCTTCAGGGGACTGATCGCCTCGAATACCCGCTCAGGCGAGAAGCTTGGAGGCAGGGGTAGCTGAACGAGGATGCCGTGGATGCGAGGATCGTTGTTAAGCATCCTGATCTGGCCCAACAGCGTCGACTCGCCGGCCGTTTCGGGAAGCTGGATGTCCTGTGAATAGATCCCCGCTTCGCCGCAAGCCTTGATCTTGTTGCGCACGTAGACGCTGGAGGCAGGGTGGTTGCCCACGCGGATCACGGCCAATCCGGCGCGCATCCCGCTCGTGGCCACGGAGGAAGCGCGCCTAAGCAGCCCTACGCGAAGCTCGCGCGCGATAGCGTTGCCGTCGATGGTGCGGGTCTGCATGGGAACAATCGGTGCGCCGGAGAGGTCCGCAATTATAATGGGCGAGCGGCGATTGATCCCGCGGAAGCGGCAGGGTAAGCTTCGAGCCGTCCCACGCGAGTCTCAATCACGCGAGCTCCGCCAGAGGAAATCCCATGTCCGCGCTGCCAGAATTCCCAGCCGCAAACGATCCCGATTCACTGGAAACCCAGGAGTGGCTCGATGCGCTCGAGGCGGTGTTGGAGCGCGAAGGTCCCGAGCGCGCTCACTACCTGCTGGAGAAGCTGGTCGACAAGGCCCGCCGCTCCGGCGCGTATATTCCGTTCTCCCTCAATACGGCGTATCTCAATACCATTCCGGCACACATGGAGGAGCGCTCGCCCGGTGACCATGCGCTGGAGGAGCGCATCCGCTCGTTTTGCCGGTGGAACGCCATGGTGATGGTCGCGAAGGCGAACAAGTCGGACGACGAGCTCGGCGGGCACATCGCGAGCTTCGCTTCGGTCGGAACGCTGTTCGGCATCGGCTTCAACCATTTCTGGCACGCCCCGCACGAGGGCCACGGCGGGGACCTGATCTATTTTCAAGGGCATTCGTCTCCCGGCATCTACGCGCGCGCGTTTCTGGAGGGGCGTCTGACCGAGGACCAGATCCTGAATTTCCGGCGCGAAGTCGACGGCAGGGGCATTTCCTCGTATCCGCATCCGTGGCTGATGCCTGACTTCTGGCAATTTCCCACCGTTTCCATGGGACTCGGGCCGATACAGGGAATCTACATGGCGAGGTTCCTCAAGTACCTTCACGCCCGTGGGCTCGCCGACACCGCCAATCGCAAGGTGTGGGTTTTCTGCGGCGACGGCGAGATGGACGAACCCGAGTCCCTCGGCGCGATCGGCCTCGCCGCGCGCGAGAAGCTCGACAACCTCGTCTTCATCGTCAACTGCAACCTGCAGCGCCTCGATGGACCGGTTCGCGGCAACGGTAAGATCATCCAGGAACTCGAAGCCGACTTCCGCGGCGCGGGGTGGAACGTCATCAAGATCATCTGGGGCTCGTATTGGGACCCGCTGTTCGCCCGCGACATCGAAGGGCGCCTCCTTCGCGTCATGGAGGACACGGTCGACGGCGAGTACCAGAACTACAAGGCGAACGACGGCGCCTTCGTGCGCAAGCATTTCTTCGGCAAGGATCCCAAGCTGCTCGAGATGGTTTCGCGCATGACCGACGAGGATATCTGGCGCCTGAACCGCGGCGGTCACGACCCCCACAAGATCTACGCCGCGTACTCCGTGGCGGTGAAGCACAAGGGCCAGCCGACCGTAATCCTCGCGAAGACCATCAAGGGCTACGGGCTGGGCAAGCAGGGCCAAGCGAAGAACCCGACCCACCAGCTCAAGAAGGTTGACATCGCGACGACCCGCGAGATGCGGGACCGCTTCAACGTACCCATCCCCGACGATAAGCTGGAGGAGTTGCCTCTCTACAAGCCCAAGGACGACGATCCGGTGATGGTCTATCTGCACGCGCGCAGGAAGGCGCTCGGCGGTTATCTGCCGCAGCGCAGGCGCAAATCGGACAATCCGCCCGCCGTACCTTCGCTGGAGACCTTCGAGCCCCTGCTCAAGGGTTCGGAAGGACGCGAGATATCCACGACCATGGCGTTTGTGCGGCTGCTGACACTGCTCGTTCGCGACAAGGGCATCGGCAGGCACATCGTTCCCATCGTTCCCGACGAGGCGCGCACCTTTGGCATGGAGGGCATGTTCCGCCAGCTCGGCATCTACTCCTCAGAAGGCCAGAAGTACGAGCCCGTCGACCGCGATCAGGTGATGTACTACCGCGAGGACAAGGCCGGCCAGATCCTCGAGGAAGGGATCAACGAGGCGGGATCCTTCTCGTCCTGGATCGCGGCGGCGACCTCGTACAGCCATTCGAACCTCGCCATGGTGCCGTTTTTCATCTTCTACTCCATGTTCGGCATGCAGCGCGTGGGCGATCTCGTCTGGGCGGCCGGCGACCAGCGCGCGCGCGGTTTTTTGCTCGGCGGCACCGCGGGACGCACGACCTTGAACGGCGAAGGCTTGCAGCACGAGGACGGCAACAGCCACGTGCTCTCTTCGGTCGTACCCAATTGCGTTTCCTACGATCCCACCTTCGGTTACGAGCTCGCTGTGATCATTCAGGACGGCTTGCGCCGCATGGTCGCGGAGCAGGAGGACGTCTTCTACTACATCACGGTGATGAACGAGAACTACGAGCACCCGGCGATGCCCGCGGGAGCGGAGAAGGCGATCCTCAAGGGTATGTACCTGTTCCGCGAGGGTTCGAAGAAAAAGACGCGGGTGCAGCTGCTCGGCTCCGGGACGATCCTCCGGGAAGTCATTGCCGCGGGCAAGCTGCTCGAGGCCGACTGGGACGTCGCCGCGGACATCTGGAGCGCCACCAGCATGACGGAGCTGCGGCGCGACGGGCTCGCGGCTGAGCGCTGGAACATGCTGCACCCGGAGGCCAAGCCCCGTGTACCCTACGTAACCCAGTGTCTCGAAAAGCGCGTAGGTCCGGTGGTTGCTGCGACCGACTACATCAAGGCTTTTGCCGATCAGATCCGTCCATTCGTTCCCGAGGGCCGCGTATACAAAGTGCTCGGCACGGACGGCTACGGTCGCTCGGACTCCCGTGCCAAATTGCGCAGCTTCTTCGAAGTCGACCGCCACTACGTGACGGTCGCCGCGCTGGCCGCGCTGGCGGAGAGGGGCGAAGTCAAGGCGAAGGTGGTATCCGATGCGATCGGCAAGTACGGCCTGGATTCCGAGAAACCCAACCCGGTGACGGTTTGACCCCGCGGCCTGCCGGCACTGCGCGGAGCCTGTAGCGCTTCCTGGAAGCGAGCGATGGCGACACAAGAGATCTCCGTACCCGACATCGGCGACTTCAAGGACGTCGATGTGATCGAGATCCTCGTCAACCCGGGGGACTCGGTCCAGGCCGAGCAGTCGCTCATCACGGTCGAGTCCGACAAGGCGACGATGGAGATTCCTTCGCCCGCGGCGGGCGTGGTGAAGGAGCTGCGCGTCAAGGCGGGGGACAAGGTTTCGAAGGGCAGCCTCATCCTCCTGCTCGACGCGGCGGCGGGTGCGCCGGCGCCGGCTCCGAAGAAAGCGGCGGAGCCGGCTCCCGCCGCGGCGCCCGCCCTCAAGCCGGCGCCGCCCGCGCCCGTGGTCCCCATCGGCAGGCCCGCGCCTGCGGCGCCTGAGGTCGCACGCGCGGCCGGCACGGTGCCGCACGCAAGCCCCTCGGTGCGCAAGTTCGCCCGGGAGCTCGGCGTCGATCTCGCGCGCGTCAAGGGCTCGGGACCGAAGGGGCGCATCACGCAGGCGGATGTCCAGGAATTCGTGAAAGGCGTGATGCGGGGAGCGTCCCCAGCGACGGCGCCCGCGGCGCGGGGTGGACTGTCCTTCGATCTGCCCGAATGGCCGCAGGTGGACTTCGCGAAGTTCGGCCCGGTCGAAACCAAGCCGCTCTCGCGCATCCGGAAGCTCTCCGGGGCGTTCCTGCACCGCAACTGGATCTCGATCCCGCATGTCACCCAGCATGACGAGGCGGACATCACGGAGCTCGAAGCCTTCCGCAAGGAGAACGCGCAGGTGGCGGAGAAGGGCGGCTTCAAGCTCACCATGCTCGCGTTTCTCGTCA
Organism: Burkholderiales bacterium; assembly: GCA_035702665.1. Lineage (GTDB taxonomy): Bacteria > Pseudomonadota > Gammaproteobacteria > Burkholderiales > SG8-39 > VBDM01. Next base: position 37,538 of record DASSQD010000107.1, on the reverse strand, counting down.
AGGCGTCGGTGAACGCGCTCAAGGAATTTCCGGAGTTCAACGCATCGCTTGACAGGACGGGCGACAACCTGATCGTCAAGAAGTATTACCACATCGGGGTCGCGGTCGACACGCCCGAGGGGCTGCTCGTCCCGGTGATCAAGGACGCGGACCGCAAGGGCGTGTTCGACTTGGCGAAGGAGCTCGCCGACGTTTCCAAGGCGGCGCGCGAAAAGAAGCTCAAGCCCGACGCCTTGCGCGGCGGCACCTTCAGCATCTCGAGTCTCGGCGGGGTCGGCGGCACCGCCTTCACACCCATCATCAACGCGCCCGAGGTCGCTATCCTCGGCGTCGCGCGGTCGCAGATGCGCCCCGTATTCAGGGACGGGGCCTTCGTTCCGCGGCTGATGTTGCCACTGTCGCTCGCGTACGATCACCGCGTCATCGACGGCGCCGCCGGGGCGCGGTTCACCACCTATCTCGCCTCGGTCCTCTCCGACATACGCCGCACCCTATTGTGAGGCCGGTGTGGCGCAGATGATCGAAGTGAAGGTGCCGGACATCGGCGATTTCGAGAGCGTCGACGTCATCGAGGTGCTGGTCAAGCCGGGCGATCACGTCGCGAAGGAGGCTTCGCTCATCACGCTCGAGTCAGACAAGGCGACGATGGAAATTCCCTCGTCCGACGCAGGTATCGTCAGGGAGCTCCGGGTCAGGATCGGGGACAAGGTTTCGAGGGGCAGTGTCATTGCCTTGCTCGAAGCGGAGGCGGCTGTCGCGCCCCCGCCGGTACCTCCTCCGCCCGCGACACCGGCCGCTCCGAAATCCCCGACGGCGCCGGCAGCAGCCTATTCGGGTGGGTCCGACCTGAGTTGCGACATCGTGGTGCTCGGCTCGGGGCCGGGAGGCTACTCGGCGGCCTTTCGCGCTGCCGACCTTGGCATGAGCACGGTGCTCGTCGAGCGCTACCCGGTATTGGGGGGCGTGTGCCTTAACGTCGGTTGCATTCCCTCCAAGGCGCTCCTGCACATCGCCGCAGTCATGGACGAAGCGAGGCACCTTTCCGAGCACGGCATTGCCTACGGCGAGCCCAAGGTGGACCTCGACGCACTGCGCGTCTGGAAGAACAAGGTCGTGGGCAAGCTCACGGGCGGCCTCAGCGGCATGGCCCGCGCGCGCAAGGTGACGGTGCTGCAGGGCACCGGCACCTTCGCGGGCCCGAATCACCTCGCGGTGAAGACCAAGGATGGCCGCAAGGTCGTCGCCTTCAAGAGCGCGATCGTCGCCGCCGGCTCGCAATCGGCGAAGCTGCCCTTCGTCCCCGAGGACTCGCGCATCGTCGATTCGACCGGCGCGCTCGAGCTGCGGCAGCGCCCCAGGCGCATGCTCGTGATCGGCGGGGGGATCATCGGTCTCGAGATGGGAACGGTGTACTCGACGCTGGGCGCACGACTCGACGTCGTCGAAATGCTCGACGGCCTGATGGCGGGCGCCGACCGTGACTTGGTGAAGGTATGGCAGACTTTCAACGCGCGCCGCTTCGACAACGTCATGCTGAGAACGAAGACGACCAAGGTCGAAGCCGTGAAGGAGGGCTTGAATGTGACCTTCGAAGGCGACGCTGCGCCGAAAACGCCTCAACTGTACGACATGATCCTCCTGTCGGTGGGCCGCACTCCGAACGGCAAGAGAATCGGCGCCGAAGCTGCGGGTCTCGCTGTGGACACCCGCGGCTTCATCCCCGTCGACGATCAGATGCGCACCAACGTGCCGCACATCTACGCCATCGGGGACATCGCCAGGCAGCCGATGCTCGCGCACAAGGCGGTCCACGAAGGGCACGTCGCGGCAGAGGCCGCCGCTGGGCAGAAATCCCATTTCGACGCGCGCGTGATTCCTTCGGTCGCGTACACCGATCCGGAGATCGCCTGGGCGGGACTCACGGAGGACGAAGCGAAAAGGCAGGGCGTGAGGTACGGCGTCGCGAAGTTCCCCTGGGCGGCGTCGGGACGCGCCATCGCCAACGGGCGCGACGAGGGCTTTACCAAGCTGATCTTCTCGGAGGACACGCGCCGCATCATCGGCGGGGCGATCGTCGGCGCAGGGGCGGGCGACCTCGTCGGCGAGATCGCGCTCGCAATCGAGATGGGGGCCGACGCGGTGGACGTCGGGAGGACCATCCATCCGCATCCGACGACCAGCGAATCGATCGGCATGGCGGCGGAGTTCTACGAGGGCGTGTGCACCGACCTGCCGCCGGTAAAGCGCCGATGACCCAGGACGAGCTGAAGCAGGCCGTAGCTCGCGAGGCGGTCAAGCACGTGGTCGACGACGCGGTCGTCGGGGTAGGCACCGGCTCGACCGCGAACTTCTTCATCGACGAGCTGGCGAAGATCAAGGGACGGATCGTCGGCGCTGTTGCCAGCTCCGACCGCTCCGCCGAGAGACTCAAGGCCTGCGGCATCCGGCTCTACGACCTCAACAGCGTGAACGAGCTCCCGGTCTACATCGACGGCGCCGACGAGATCACCGAGCACCTCGCGATGGTCAAGGGTGGCGGCGGCGCACTGACGCGCGAGAAGATCGTAGCGGCGGCGGCGAGGAAATTCGTGTGCATCGCTGACGAGTCGAAGCTCGTCCCGGTGCTGGGGAAATTCCCCCTGCCGGTCGAGGTCATCCCGATGGCCCGGGCCTATGTCGCGCGTCAGATGGTCAAACTGGGCGGCCAGCCCCAACTGCGCGAGGGCTTCACTACCGACAACGGCAATGTCGTCCTGGATGTCAGGGGCCTCTCGATATTGAATCCGGTCGAGCTCGAAGGCGCGATCAACAACATCGCCGGCGTAGTGACGAACGGCCTCTTCGCTCGCCGCGGAGCGGACGTGCTCCTTCTCGGGACGAAAACGGGCGTAAGGACGATCGCCCGCAAATAGAGGCTATTCCTCGGGCGGTACGTAGCCGGAGGCTACGTCCGCCCCGGTGCCGAAGAAATGCTTCTCCATCTGCTCGGCGAGATATTTCCGGGCGCGCGAATCTGCGAGGTTCAGCCGGTTCTCGTTGATCAGCATGGTCTGGTGCTTGATCCAGGCCTGCCACGCCTCCTTTGAAACGCTTTCCCAGATGCGCTTGCCGAGTTCGCCCGGGTATGGGGGGAGGTCGAGGCCCTCGGCCTCGCGCCCGAGCTTCACGCACTTCACCATCCTAGGCATCGTTGCTCCTTGGGGGTGCCAGCAGATTCTATAGCGACTTCACCGGAACCTTCGAGCGGCGCTGGTAGTTGTACAGGTCCTTCTTTTCCTTGGGCAGCCTGTCGACGGAGGATTCGGCGAAACCCCGCTCGATGAACCAATGGGTGGCGCGAGTCGTCAGCACGAACAGCTTCTTCAGCTTCCGGGCGCGCGCCTGCCCCTCGATCTGCCGCACCAGGCGCTCGCCGTAGCCGGCGTCGCGGTAGTCGGTCCGCACTGCCAGGCAAGCGAGTTCGCCCGCGCGTTCGCGCGCGAAGGGGTAAAGCGCCGCGCAGCCGACGATCATGCCGTCGTGCTCGATCACCGAGAACCGCGTGATCTCGCGCTCGAGCAGCTCGCGCCCGCGACGCACCAGCGTTCCGTCCTCCTCGAGCGGCTCGATCAGCTTGAGGATGCCGCCGGCATCATCGATCGCCGCGGGGCGCAGCTTGACCACCTTATCGGCGGTGATCATGGTGCCCGAGCCATCGTGGGTGAACAGCTCGACCAGCAACGCACCCGGCACCTTGCGGCTGATAACGTGCGCCCGCTGCACACCGCCGCGGACGGCTTGGACGGCGTGGTCGAGATACAGGCGCGTGTCGTCGGTGAGCCGGTTGCTACGCCCTAGAAGTTCCGCCGCCTCGTTGGCGGTCAGCTCGGGCAGGAGCTCGCCCTCCTTGTCCTCGACGGGTGCATCGGAAAGAAAGACGAGTTTCTCGGCGTGGAGCGCCGACGCAGTGGCCACTGCCACGTCCTCCATAGCGAGATTGAAGACTTCGCCGGTGGGTGAATAGCCGACGGGAGATACGATCGCGATGTTTCCGGCGGCGAGGCAGCCTGCAAGCGCCTGCGCGTCCACCTTGCGCACCGAGCCCGTGTACTGGAAGTCGATTCCGTCGTGCACGCCCATGGGCTGTGCGGTGATGAAATTGCCCGAAACGGTGTTGATCGCGGCGCCGGCCATCGGGGAATTCGGCAGGCCCAGGGAGAGCAGGGCGTCGATCTCAACGCGCAGCAGGCCGACCGCCTCTTTTACGCATTCCAGCGCCACGGGATCGGTAATGCGCAAGCCCTTGGCGTAGTGCGAGCGCGTCCTGCGCTGCTTCAGCTGTGATTCGATTTGCGGGCGCGAACCGTGCACCAGGACTATGCGGATTCCGGTGCTGTGAAGCAGGTTGATATCGTGCGCGAGCTCGACGAAGCGGCGCTCCGCGAATATCTCTCCGCCGAAGGCGAGCACGAACGTCTTTCCACGGAACGCGTGGAAATACGGCGCAACGGAGCGGAACCAGCTCACGAACTGGGGATTGGAGCGCGTCGGCATGGCTCTGGTATCGTCGAAAGAATCGATTCTAGCAATCACCCCACAAGGTTTGCATTGCCGCGATCACGGCAAGCGGAGCCGTCTCCGTGCGCAACACCCGTGGCCCGAACCGAACCGGGATGAATCCGGCCCGCTCCGTATTCTGGCGCTCGCGTGCGGTGAGGCCCCCTTCCGGGCCGACCAGCAGCGTTACCCCGCCGGGCGGCGTGAGACCCGCGAGCTTTCGCTCGCCGTCGGGTGCCAGGAGCAGCCGCAATCCGTCTCGCTCCGCCGAGCCTAAGAAATCCGAGATAGGCGTGATCTCGAAGACTTCGGGGATTCGATTGCGTCCACATTGCTCGCAGGCGGCGACAACGACGTTGCGCCAATGGGCGACGCGCTTCTCGGCCCGCTCCCCGGAAAGCCTGACCACCGAGCGCTCGCTTGCGACCGGCACGATTCTCGACACGCCGAGCTCGGTCGATTTTTGAAGAGTCGTGTCCATGCGATCCCCGCTCGATATGCATTGGGCGAGCAAGATGCACAGCGGCGACTCGCGCTCCAAGGACAGCTTCGAAAGCACTCGCGCGCGTACGTGCTTCGACGAAACGCGCGTCAGCTCGGCGGCGAACTCTCCGCCTCGGCCGTCGAACAACGTAATGGCGTCGCCGGCGGCAAGGCGCAGGACCGCGAGATGACGTGCGACACGATCCGGCAGTTGAATCTCGGTGCCGAGAGGCAGATCGACCGGGGCGAAGAGCCTGGGTGCGGCACGAGATGCGTATGTTTTCATGCTACGATTTGAAGCATATCCGACGCGTCCACGTTCGCCTAGTGAACAAGACATCACCCTCAACGGGTATCGGCTCTCCCGCGCCGGATTTCGATCTTCGCGGCATTGACGAGAAGCGTCATACCCTTGCCTCGAGCCGCGGCCCCAACGGGCTCCTGGTGATGTTCATCTGCAACCATTGCCCTTACGTCAAAGCGGTGCGCGAGCGCCTCGTCAGAGACTGTGCGGAGCTGGCCGGCTACGGCATAGGCTCGGTGGCGATCATGTCCAACGATCCCACCGAATACCCTGAGGATTCTTTTCAGAACATGCGGAAGGTCGCGGTGCAGTTTCGCTTTCCGTTTCCATACGTGCTCGACGAGACGCAAGACGTGGCGAAGGCCTACGGTGCCGTGTGCACGCCGGACTTCTTCGGCTACGGCTCCGATCTACGCCTTCAATACCGCGGTCGCCTCGATGCGTCGGGGCGAGGAGCGGGGCCCGACGCGCGACGTGAGTTGTTCGAGGCGATGGTGCAGATCGCCCGCACGGGACGCGGCCCGATCGACCAGACAGCGTCGATCGGTTGCTCGATCAAGTGGAGGAGCTAGCGGCAGGGCTTTTGGGGCGCCGGTGCATAGCCTCGCGCGACCTCCGATAACCCCATGATTCTGCGCATACTATGGCGTCTTTCCGCGCCGCGCTGCTATAATCGCTCGGCATAAGAAGATTCTCTAGGGGAGAGCGGGCTCACGGCAGGAAACCGGGCGTACCAACTGCTTTTTCGCGTGGTCCACGAGGCGCTGCGGCGGGTTGTGCAAGGAGGTGACGACAATCGAGCCGCCTCTCTCACCCGGCCAAGGCTTGACGCAAGTCTTGCGCGCCGCTCGGGCGGTCGCTCCGGATGATCTGGAAAGGAAGCAAGAAAAATGAAGCTTTGTCGTTACGGCAGGAATGGATTCGAGAAACCGGGCGTCATCGACGCGCAAGGCCAGTTGCGCGATTTTTCCGGCGTGATATCGAATATCGACCAGGAAGCGATTTCACCGAAAGGCCTGGCGAGACTTCGCAAGATTCGTCCCGAGTCGCTGCCGCTCGTGCGGGGGAACCCGCGTTTCGGCGTTCCCTACACGGGCATCTCCAAGTTCGTCGCAATCGGCCTGAACTACGTCGACCACGCGCACGAGGCGGGTCTGCAGATACCCGCCGAGCCTGTGGTGTTCATGAAGGCCACGACCTGCATCAGCGGTCCGAACGACGACATCCAGCAACCGCGAAGCTCCACCAAGCTCGACTACGAAGTCGAAATCGCCATCGTGATCGGCACCCGGGCGAAGTACGTTTCCGAGGATAAGGCGCTGGACCACGTTGCCGGCTACACCATCGTCAACGACGTCTCGGAACGTGCTTTCCAGTTGCAGTCCTCGCAGTGGGACAAGGGGAAGGGTGCGGACACGTTCGGGCCGATCGGCCCGTGGCTGGTGACCACCGACGAAATCACCAATCCGCAATCCCTGGATGTTTGGCTCGACGTCAATGGTGAACGCAGGCAATCCTCCAATACCAGGAACATGATCTTCTCCTGTGCAAGGCTCGTGTCCTACGTGAGCAACTACATGACTCTTCTTCCCGGAGACATCATCACCACGGGCACCCCGGCGGGCGTCGCTCTGGGCATGAAGCCCACCCAGGCATGGCTCAAGCCCGGAGACGTGGTTACCTTGGGCATCAAAGGTCTGGGAGAGCAACGGCAAAAGGTGATTTCCTACACAGGGAAATAGACGAGCCCCCTTGCTGGCTGCGCCTGGCTTGGTATGTTGGGCGCAAGAACTCGGCTGTCGTCCTAGGGTCAAAAAGCGAATCCAGAAGGCAGTTCGCTGCCTTTTTCGGAGACGGGCATGAGAGTGATCGTTCTCGGGGCCGGCGTCATCGGCACGACCAGTGCCTGGTATCTGGCACGCGCGGGGCACGAGGTCACGGTTGTCGACCGCCAGCCCGAAGCTGCCCTCGAGACGAGTTTCGCCAACGGGGGGCAGATTTCGGTCAGTCATTCGGAGCCCTGGGCGAACCCGACTGCACCTTTGAAGATCCTGCGCTGGCTCGGTCGCGAAGACGCGCCGCTGCTCTTCCGCCCGCGCGCCGAGATCGGCGAATGGCTCTGGGGTCTGCGCTTCCTCTTGGAATGCCTGCCCGGGAGAGCTCGGCTTAACACGGAAGCGGCGTACGCGCTCGCGCTCTACAGTCGAGACCAACTGCGGCAGCTGCGGCGCGACACCGGGATAAGCTACGATGCAAGGACATCGGGCATCCTGCATCTATACGAGGAGCCGCGCGAATTCAAGCACGCGACCCGGGCGACTGAGGCGCTCAAGCGACGCGGACTCGATGTGGAGATCAAGACGCCGGAGGAGTGCCTGAGAGTCGAGCCGGCACTCGAGCATTCGAAGGTCCGCATCCTGGGAGGCATCCATGCGGCCTCCGACGAGTGCGGCGACGCGCAGCTCTTTACCAAGAACCTCTCCGAGTTGTGTCGGGCTCAGGGCGTCGCGTTCCGCTTCAATGTGAGCGTCAAGGGTGTGGAGGTGAATCGCGGAACCGTCGAGCGCGTCGTCATCGACGACGAGGCAGGCATTGAGGAATCGCTGCGCTCGGACGCCTATGTGGTCGCGCTGGGAAGCTACAGCCCGCTCCTCCTCAAGCGGGTCGGGATATCGATTCCCGTCTATCCGGTCAAGGGCTATTCGGTCACCTTGCCGGTCGAGGCGGAGAGCGTGGCCCCGCAGATCAGCTTGACCGATCACTCCCGCAAGATCGTCCTCTCCCGGCTGGGCGATCGCCTTCGTGTGGCGGGCACCGCCGAGTTGAACGGGTACGACACCGAGATGAACGAGCCGCGTTGCGAAGCCCTGGTTAGGCGCTGCTTCGAGTGGTTTCCCAAGGCCGGCCGGCCGGAACGCGCTCAGTTCTGGACGGGGCTGCGGCCGGCAACCCCCAGCAACTTGCCGCTCGTTGGGCGTTCGAAGTACCCGAACCTCTTCCTCAACACCGGTCACGGCACGCTCGGTTGGACCCTCGCCTGCGGTTCTGGGCGCGCGCTCGCCGACATCGTGAGCGGGCGCAGGCCCGAACCGGAGTTCAGCTTCCTCGAGGCGGAGCCGCGAACAAAAAGGGCGACCTCGTCGGTCGCCCCTCGTCCTACCGGATAAGCCGCTCGCTACTTGACGCCGCCCGCAGCCCGTTTCCTCGACGCCACCAGCCGTGGCTTGGGTACGGCCTCCACGGTCAGTTCCCGGACGAAATTGGGCAAAGCGAACAGGGCTTGGTGGGTCGCCCCATTGTAGTACTGCAGGTGGGAGAGGGCGCGATTCCCGACCCGGACGTCGATCTCACCCGAACTCACCCCGGCGACGTCGGTCGAGTCCGAGCACGCGCACATCGACCAGAGACAGCCGTAGAGCGGAATGAACATGGTATAGGGGCGCGCGACCTTGAACATCTTCGCGAGCCTTGCATAGAGCAGCTTCACCCGTTCGGGCCGCGACCAAGGCGAGCCCATATGTAGGGTTAGAACGCCGCCGGGTGCCAGCGCCCGCTTGCAGTCGCGGAAGAACGCTTCCTCGTACAGCGCCGTAGCCGGTCCGATCGGATCCGGAAGGTCGAGCGCGATATGGTCGAATTTCTCCTTGGTCTCGGCCAAGTACTTCAGGCCGTCCTCGATCAGGAGCTTGAGCTTGGGATTGTCGAACACGCCGCGGTGAATGGCTGCAAAGTGTTGCTTGGCGATCTCGACCACTTTCCCGTCCAGTTCGACCATGACGACCTGCTCGACGGACGGGTGCTTGAGCGCTTCCTCAGCCGCTCCGCCGTCGCCGCCACCGATGATTAGGACGCGCTTGGGCGCCGCGTGCGCGGTCAGCGCCGGGTGTATCAGGGTTTCGTGGTAGACGAACTCTTCCCGCTCGGAAGTCATGAAGCAACCGTCCAATCGGAAGAGCTTTCCGAACTGCGGGGTCTCGTGAATTTCCAGGTCCTGGAAGCGCGTCTTCGACGACTCGATGAGCTTCGAGGAGCGCAGGAAGAATCCGTAGTCCCCGTTCAGCCACTCGTTCATCAGACGCTTGTCGCGCGGCACGTCGTGCTGCACGTGCTCCTCCGGACGATAGACCTCCATCAGGTCGGCGACGACCTGACGCGCCTTGGCGCTGTTGTCCTGGGTGTAGTTGCAGACGTAGACGTCGAGGGTGACGCTCTGGAGCTCCGGCCACGTGTGGAGAGCGAGATGCGACTCCGCCAGCACCACTGTGCCCGTGACTCCGCCACCGTCGAACTCGTGGAACAGGTCGCCGAGTATCGTGAGACCGGCCCTGTTTATGGAGTCGTGACAAAAACGACGCAGCTCGGCTGCGTCAGTTAGGTACCGTGCATCCCCCCCGCAACGGTACAGATTCGCAACAATGTGCAGTCCGTCCAATTTGCATAAATCCCCACAAGCGTTGACAAATGAGATGCAAGAATCAAGCTGCGCGCATCTCCCCAATTGCCGCGTCGATCAATCTGCGAGCGACGCTGATTCTAGCAGGCAAACGCGGCAAGTTTTCAAGATTTTCAACATCGAACCAGCGCGCGTCCTCGATTTCGGCGCCGTCGATCCGGATTTCTCCGCTCTCGTACTCGGCGAAGAAGGCGATCATGAACGAGTGCGGGAAGGGCCAGGGCTGACTGGCGAAGTAGCGCGTACCGCACACGCGGATGCCGACTTCTTCATGCACCTCCCGCTCTAGGCATTGCTCCAATGTCTCCCCTGGCTCCACGAATCCAGCCAGAGCGCTGTAGACGCCCTGTGCAAATCGGTGCGAGCGCGCGAGCAGCAACTCCCGCCCGCGCCGCACCAGCCCCATCACGGCGGGCGCTAGCCGCGGATAAGCCACTAGTCCGCACGCCGGGCACTCCCGGCTGCGCTCGTGGGTGCGAACCGTTGTCGCCACACCACAAGCGCCGCAATACTGGTGCGTCCGGTCCCAATCGACGATCTGTAGCGCACGGCCCGCGAGAGCAAACCGTGCGTCATCCAAGGCGCCGAACAGGCCGCGCAGGCCCTGCCACATCCATCCTTGGGGCGCTGCCTCGCCTGCCGCAAGCTCGGCGCTGTAGCAATGCTGCTCGCCGAGAACCCCAAGATATTGTATCCGCTGGGGCATCATACCCAAAGTGTTGGGGTGAGCGCAATGGGGGAGACTGACGGCGGGAGGAGCCGTGACCAACAGCTCGACGCCGCGGAAGATGAACCAGAGCGAGCGCTCGGGCGCCTCAGCCGGCGGCTGGATGCCCGAAACGTAGCTCGCCGGCCACTCGAAAGGCAAGCTCACCTGGCGCTCGCGCGCGAGACTAGCCGTGCTTACGCCCGGCGCAACCGCCGGATCAGGCTCGAGGTGTCCCAGCGCCCGCCGCCCATCTTCGAGATTTCGTCGTAGAAGCCGGCGACCGTCTGGGTGACCGGAAGCTGGGCGCCGTTCTGCCGAGCGGTCTCGGCGCAGATGCGCAAGTCCTTTCTCATCCAATCGACCGCAAACCCGAAGTCGAACTTGTCGTCGACCATAGTCTTCCCCCGGTTTTCCATCTGCCAGGACTGGGCTGCGCCCTTGGAGATCACCTCGAGCACCAACTTGGCATCCAGCCCTGCCTTGAGGGCGAAATTCAGGCCCTCGGACAGCCCCTGAACGAGTCCTGCGATGCAGATCTGGTTGACCATCTTGGTGAGCTGACCGGCGCCGGAAGGTCCGAGCAGCGTCACGGCCTTGGCGAAATTCGCGATCACGGGCTTCGCGCGCTCGAACGCGGCGGACTCACCGCCGACCATCACCGTGAGCTGGCCGTTTTCCGCGCCCGCTTGGCCGCCGGATACCGGCGCGTCGAGAAACTCAAAGCTGCGCTTCTTGGCCTCCGCGGCGAGCTCTCTCGCCACCTTCGCCGACGCCGTAGTGTGATCGATAAAGATCGTGCCATTGGCCATCTTCTGGAAGGCGCCGTTCGGCCCCAGAGTGACTTCGCGCAGGTCAGGATCGTCGCCAACGCAGGAGAACACGATCTCTGCTCCCTCGGCTGCCTTGGCCGGAGTCTCCGCGATGCGTCCCTTGTGCTTCGCCACCCAGGCGTCCGCTTTTGCCCGGCTTCGGTTGTACACGGTCACGTCGTGCCCGCCGCGCGCCACCAGATGTCCAGCCATGGGGAAACCCATCACGCCGAGTCCGATGAATGCGAGTTTGCTCACTGCGCCTCCGTAGTGGGTTCTTCTCGCCAAGGGAGCGAGATTCACCGATAATTATAAGGTTTCGACCCATTCTCTCGGACTTTTCCACGTAATGAGCCAGGACCTGACCAACGCGATTCGCGCGTTGGCCATGGACGCCGTGCAGGCGGCGAATTCAGGCCATCCAGGCATGCCCATGGGGATGGCCGAGATCGCTCTGGCGCTGTGGGGCCGGCACCTCCGCCACAATCCACGCAATCCGAAATGGGCGGACCGCGACCGATTCGTGCTCTCTAATGGCCACGGCTCGATGCTACTGTATGCGCTGCTGCATCTGACCGGCTACGACCTGCCGATCGAGGAGATCAAGCGCTTCCGCCAGCTGCACTCTAAGACGGCAGGCCACCCTGAGTACGGACTCACGCCGGGCGTTGAAACCACGACCGGCCCGCTGGGGCAAGGCCTGGCAAACGCCGTCGGCATGGCGGTCGCCGAACGCCTGCTCGCGGCGGAGTTCAACCGCCCGGGCTTTGATCTGGTTGATCACAGCACTTACGTCTCCGTCGGCGACGGCTGTCTCATGGAAGGGATCTCCCACGAGGCGTGCTCGCTCGCAGGCGCGCTTGCGCTGGGCAAGCTCATTGTCCTCTACGACGATAACGGGATTTCCATCGACGGCGAAGTAAAGGGCTGGTTTCGCGACGACACGCCCAAGCGCTTCGAGGCGTACGGGTGGCACGTGATTCCCAAGGTCGACGGTCATGACGTCGAGGCGGTCGACCGCGCCATCCGCGCCGCCAAGGCGGTCGCGGACCGCCCCAGCTTCATCTGTTGCCAGACGGTAATCGGGAAAGGCTCGCCCAAGCGCGCGGGCACCGCGAAGGCCCATGGAGAAGCCCTCGGCGCGGACGAGGTGGCGGCGACGCGCGCCGCCATCGGCTGGAACCACGCTCCGTTCGAGTTGCCTGCGAGCGTTTACCGCGGGTGGGATGCAAGAGAGCGCGGCGCGGCACTTGAGCGGGGCTGGAACGAGAAGCTTGCGGCCTACGAAAGGGTGTACCCGGAACTCGCACGCGAGTTCCGGCGCCGCACCGCGGGTGAGTTGCCTGAGGACTGGAGCGCGCACTGCCAAGCGCTGCTTGAGAGGGTCGCGGGTCAGGCCGAATCGATCGCAACGCGCAAGGCCTCGCAAAACGCTATCGAGGGCCTCTCCAGGGTTCTGCCCGAGCTGATCGGCGGATCGGCTGATCTCACCGGCTCCAATCTCACCCAATGGTCCGGTTCCAAGGTCGTGGGGCGGGAAGGCGGGGGAAACTACCTCTTCTATGGCGTTCGCGAATTCGGCATGAGCGCGATGATGAACGGGATTGCACTGCACGGTGGGCTCATTCCGTACGGAGGCACCTTTCTCACCTTCTCCGACTATTCGAGAAACGCGCTGCGCATGGCGGCTTTGATGAAGCTTCGCTCTCTATTCGTCTTCACCCACGACTCGATCGGCCTAGGGGAAGACGGACCGACGCACCAATCCGTCGAGCACGCCGCGGCCCTGCGCACGATCCCCGGCATGGACGTATGGCGGCCCTGCGATACGGTCGAGGCGGCCGTGGCCTGGATCGCGGCGATCGAGCGCGACGACGGGCCGAGCTCGCTGCTTTTCACGCGGCAGAACGTGCCCTTCCAGAAGCGTGACCCGGATACCATCACGGCGATCCGCCGCGGCGGCTACATCCTTGCGGACGCGCAGGACCCGAAAGCGGTCATCGTAGCTACCGGTTCAGAGGTACAACTCGCCTTGGGGGCGAAGCAGAAGCTTGCGGAAGAAGGCGTTCCGGTGCGTGTCGTTTCCATGCCGTGCACTTCGGTTTTCGACAGGCAGCTGCCGATGTACCGCGACGTAGTCCTCATCCCGACCCTTCCCAAGGTGGCGGTCGAGGCCGGCGTCAGCGATTTCTGGCGCAAGTACGTCGGGTTGGAAGGCGCGGTGGTAGGTATCGACCGCTACGGCGAGTCTGCCCCGGGAGCGAAGCTGTTCGAGCACTTCGGCTTCACGGTCGACAACGTCGTCACGGCAATCAAGAGCGTACTGAAACAAGGAAGGAGTTCTGCATGAGTATTCGAGTCGCGATCAACGGCTATGGCCGCATCGGCCGCAACATCCTGCGTGCCTACTATGAGTCGGGGAAGCGCCACGGCCTCCAGTTCGTGGCCATCAACGACTTGGGCAACGCGGAAACCAACGCGCACCTCACGCGCTACGACACGGTGCACGGGAAATTCCACGGTACGGTGGCCGTGCAGGGCGAGGCAATGGTCGTGAACGGCGACCGCATCCAGGTCTGCGCCAAGCGCAATCCCGCCGAGCTGCCGTGGAAGGACCTCAAGGTCGATCTTGTCCTGGAGTGCACCGGGCTCTTTGCGAGCAAGGAAAAGGCATCGGCGCACCTCGCTGCCGGCGCGAAGAAGGTCGTCATCTCGGCGCCGGGCGCCAAGGACGTGGACGCAACCGTCGTGTACGGCGTGAATCACAATACGCTGAAGGCAGCGCACACAGTGATCTCGAACGCCTCATGCACTACCAACTGCCTCGCTCCGCTGGTCAAAGCGCTCGATGACCGGATCGGAGTAGTAAGCGGCCTCATGACGACGATACACAGCTATACCAACGACCAGGTCCTCACCGACGTCTATCACGAGGACCTGCGCCGCGCGCGATCGGCGAGCATGAACATGATACCCACGAGAACCGGTGCCGCCGCGGCGGTAGGTTTGGTGCTCCCACACTTGAATGGCAAGCTCGACGGCTTGTCGATTCGGGTACCGACCATCAACGTGTCGATCGTCGACCTCTCGTTCATCGCCAAGCGGGCGACCAGCGTCGACGAGGTCAATAAAGCCGCGAAGCAGGCCTCCGAAACCGACCTAAAGGGCGTCTTCGAATACAGCAAGGAACCCCTCGTTTCGACCGACTTCAATCACAATCCCGCCTCCTCGGTGTTCGACGCGACGCTGACCAAGGTGTCCGAGGGCACGCTCGTAAAGGTCTTTTCCTGGTACGACAACGAGTGGGGATTCAGCAACCGAATGCTGGATGTGGCCGCCGCGCTGATGAGCGCCAAGTAATGCCTGTTCTCAAGATGTCGGGGCTCGACTTGCGCGGCAAGCGAGTCTTCATGCGTGTCGATTTCAACGTTCCGATCCTGGACGGCAAGCTCGCCGACGATACGCGCATCCGCGCCTCGCTGCCCGGCATCAAGGATGCCCTGGCCGGCGGCGCCCGCTTGATGCTCGCCTCGCATCTTGGCCGCCCGACCGAGGGCCAATTCGACGAAAAGGAGTCCCTCGCGCCGGTCGCCCGGCACCTTTCGGCGCTCCTCGGCACGGAAGTGCCGCTCAAGCGCGACTGGGTGGGTGGCGTGTCCGTTGAACCGGGGCAGGTGGTGCTCCTCGAGAACTGCCGCTTTAACAAGGGCGAGAAAAAGGACGACGACGCCCTGGCGAAGAAGATCGCCGCGATGTGCGACATCTACGTCAACGACGCCTTTGGCACCGCCCACCGCGCTGAAGCCACCACGCACGGCATCGCAAAATACGCTCCGGTCGCGTGTGCTGGGCCGCTCATGGCGGCGGAGATCGAAGCGCTCTCGAAAGCCTTCGATCGCCCCGAGCGCCCGTTCGTCGCAATCGTCGCCGGCTCCAAGGTCTCCACCAAGCTGACGGTGCTCGCCGCGCTTGCGGAGAAGGTCGATCGCCTCATCCCCGGGGGCGGTATCGCCAATACTTTCATGCTCGCCGCCGGGATGAAGGTCGGCAAATCCCTGGTTGAGCCTGATCTGGTCGGCGAAGCGAAACGCATCACCGCGATCCTGCGCGCCAAAGGGGGCGATGTCCCCCTGCCGTCCGACGTCGTGTGCGCGAAGGCCATAGGAGCGACGGCCAAGGCGGAGATCAAGGCGGTTGCTGAAATCGCCCCGGACGACATGATTCTCGACATCGGGCCCGACACCGCCGCATCCTTTGTCCGAGCGTTATCGGGCGCCCGAACGATCGTCTGGAACGGCCCTGTCGGCGTGTTCGAATTCGAGCAGTTCGGGCAGGGAACCCGGGCCATCGCCCAGGCGATCGCCGGTTCAGCGGCTTTTTCGCTCGCTGGCGGTGGGGAGACGCTGGCAGCGATCGCCAAGTACGGCGTCGCGAATGGAATCTCCTACGTGTCTACCGGAGGCGGGGCGTTTCTCGAGTTCCTCGAGGGAAAGAAGCTGCCTGCGATCGAGATTCTGGAGCAGCGCGCCAAGACCTAGCGCCGGGGACCTGGCTACTTGGCTGGCTTGGACTCGATTCCCGCGGCGCGCCCGAGCTCGCGGTGCACGCGCGCCACACGCTCCACCTCTCCCTTGGCGGCGAAGCGTTCGTAGAAGCCTTCAACGCGGAAGGCCTTCATCTGCTCCTGCCAGGGCATCAGCCTTTCTTCCCAGCGCTTGAGCCGGCCCTCGGCCGGCTCGCCGTCTTCTCGCGCGAGGTCGGCGCACACGCGGATCATTGCCTTGAGGGTCACGGGTTTGGTGATCATGTAGTTGCCGTGGCCCCAGGCCTCGCCCCAGACGCGTTCGGCGACCTTGAGAAAGTCGCGCACCATGGCGTAGTAGCGCGGGACTTCCTTGGAGCTGCCGCCCGCGATCTGGATACGGCGCCAGTCGCGATTCACCCAGCGATGCAGTTCGTTGAACAGTTCAGCCTGGAGGATCCATTTGTCCTGCTGGCTGCGTCCGCCGAGCCGGTTGATGCGGTAGCGCAGGGGACTGTCCCCCTCACTGTACAGGCTTCCGACGAGGCGCGCGGCGAACTTGCGGTGGGGCTCCGCCCAGGAGACGCGCTCGTAAAGATCCACGAGATGGCTCTTGTTGATGCGCGTCGGCGTGGAGTTGATGATCACGAACATCTCGGTGGCGAAATCTTCGCTCCGGCCGTCGAAGATCACGCACGGGACGTTGATGGTTTTCGCGTCGTCCGGCCGCTCATCGAGGTAGAAGCGCAAGGCCGCGAGCCGGTGTTGGCCGTCGATGATCAGGAACTTCGACTGGGGCTCGGCTAGCTGCCCCACCCCGTCTTGCCCGCTCAGGGGTTGGAAGCGTAGCTTTTCCGGCGTGAAGAGCAGCACCGTTCCGGGAATGGGCGGCTGAGTGATCGCCGTTTCGTAGAAGTTCTTCAACTGGCGCACCTTGGAGCGCGAGAGCGTTCTCTGGAAGGCCCGATCGGTCCGCTCGATCTTGGCTATGAACTGCGCGATTTCGTCGTCGTGGGAGACGCGTGCGGGGGCTATTTCTTCGCCTTCACCGTAAAAGCGGCTGATGAAGCGGACCTTGGCGAGGAGCTCGGGAGCTCGGACGCTGCCAAAGTAGAAAATTCCGTCCTTCTGGCGAATCTGGGTGGCAAGCACGTAAGTTCTCCCATACCGTTTCAGGCCGGGGTTGGACCCTCTTGTTTCCCATGGCCCAAGGCCGCCGCTATGACCTAATTAGCTCTCCAGTCGAGGGCTCAGCCGCTGGCGCAGACCGGAAATATAGCCGAAAGTAGCCCCCGGATGCCAAAATTCAGTAGAACCGTTTTTCGGAGGGTTGATGAGCAGAAGCACCAAGATCGTCGCCACGCTCGGACCGGCGTCCAGCGATCCTGAGACGCTGGAACGCATGTTCCTCGCCGGAGTGGATATCGTGCGATTGAATTTCTCGCATGGCACGGCCGCGGATCACGAGCGACGCGCGGCGATGGTGCGCGAAACGTGCCGAAAAACAGGACGCACCGTCGGCATCATGGGCGATCTACAGGGTCCGAAGATCCGGATCGGGAAGTTCAAGGACGGGAAGGTCATGCTGAATCCTGGCGATGCGTTCGTGCTCGACGCCGATTGCGAATTGGGTGAAGACGGATGCGTCGGCCTGGACTACAAGGAGCTGCCGCGCGATGTCCATGCCGGCGACGTACTGCTCTTGGACGACGGCAAGATCGTGTTCGAGGTCGAGCGGGTATTGGGAAACCAGGTGCACAGCCGCGTGCGCCACGGTGGCGTGCTCTCGAACAACAAAGGCATCAACCGCCTGGGCGGCGGCCTCACGGCTCCCGCCCTGCCCCCCAAGGACATGGAGGACATCCGTACCGCGGCCAGAATCAAGGTTGACTACCTCGCGGTGTCCTTCCCCAAATCGAGCGCAGACATGTACATGGCGAGGCAGCTTCTGCGCGCGGCGGGAGGAGATGCATTCCTCATAGCGAAAATAGAACGTGCGGAAGCGGTCGAAACGAGGGCTCTTATCGACATAATGTCGGCTTGCGAGGGCATCATGGTGGCGCGGGGCGACCTTGCAGTGGAAGTCGGCGATGCCTCGGTCCCGGCGCTTCAGAAGCGCATGATCCGGCTCGCCAGGGAACAGAACAGGCTCACGATCACCGCGACCCAGATGATGGAGTCCATGATCTCGAACCCCGGGCCCACGCGCGCCGAAGTATCCGACGTCGCGAACGCCGTGCTCGACGGCACCGATGCTGTGATGCTTTCGGCCGAATCCGCGAGCGGCAAATACCCGGTGGAGACGATCGCAGCCATGAGTCGAATCTGCGAGGTCGCGGAGAGCTCCGCCGAGGTGACTCTGGACCGCGACTTCCTGGATCGAGTCTTCACGCGTGTCGACCAGTCGATAGCGATGGCGGCGTTGTTCACCGCGTACCATTTGAAGGTGAAGGCAATCGCTGCTCTCACCGAATCCGGCTCCACTGCCCTGTGGATGTCGCGAATCAACTGCGGGGTGCCCATCTACGCGCTGACATCGCAGACGGTGACGCGGTACCGCTGCGCGCTGTTTCGCGACACCTACCCACTGATGGTCAGGTACGTCGGCCACGATCGTGAGGAGCTTATGGAAGAAGCCGAGAACGTCCTGGTCAAAAACGGGGTGGTTCAGAACGGCGATCTCATCGTGGTGACCATCGGCGAGCCCATAGGCAAGGCCGGCGGCACCAACACCATGAAGATCGTAAAAGTAGGCGAGCACCGCCGGGGGTAGGCTAGCCCTGGCGTCGCGGTCCATGAGAAGCTCACCGCCCGATCCCGAGCTGCTTGCTCTGAATAGCGCAACCGTGCGGGAAACGTGGGGTCTGCGCGAGATCATCTCGGGCTGCGTGCGTCACCGCATTCGCGGTGTTTCGCTGTGGCGCGACGAGCTCGTGCAGATCGGTGCAAAGGAGGCGGCAAGAACAGCCCACGGCGGTGGACTGACGGTGACCGGGCTCTGCGGCGGCGGGCGATTCCCCGCGGCTGACCGCAGGGCCCGCCAAGCGGCGGTCGACGACACGCGTCGCGCTATCGACGACGCCGCAACGCTGGAAGCGCGCTGCCTGGTTCTGGTCGCCGGAGCTCTGCCGCAGGAGTCGAAGGACCTCACCGGGACGCGCGAGATGGTGCGGGACGGTATCGGTGAGGTCCTTGATCATGCCCGCTCGGCGGGGGTGCCGCTGGCGATCGAATCGCTGCACCCGATGTATTGCGCCGGTCGGGGTTGCGTGAACACGCTCGCGCAGGCGCTCGACTTGTGCGATGTCCTCGACCGCGGCGGTGGGTCCCTGGGCGTTGCGGTCGATGTCTACCATGTCTGGTGGGACCCTCAGCTGAAGGCGCAAATCGAGCGGGCCGGTGAGAAGCGCCTACTCGCGTTCCAGATCAGCGATTGGCTCCCCGCCTCAAGGGACATGGTTGCGGATCGCGGGATGATGGGGGACGGCGTCATCGATCTCCCCCTGTTGCGCTCCTGGATGGAGGAGGTCGGGTATCGCGGGTTTCACGAGGTCGAGGTTCTGTCGTCCAGGGACTGGTGGCGGCGCGATCCAGACGAAGTGCTCGCGACTTGCCGCGTGCGGCACCAGACCGCCTGCTAGCCGGCGCTCGGTTCCTGTTTGGCGGTGCGGCAGCCTAAACGGTTAAAATCACCAGCTTTCCCTTCAGTGTTCCAGGTAACAAGGATCTTCAATGGACCGAAACCTGCTTTCCAAGACCGCCGCGACAATGGTCGCGAAGGGCAAGGGCCTGCTCGCCGCTGACGAGTCGAGCGGCACCTGCGAAAAGCGCTTCAAATCGGTCGGCGTCGAAAGCAACGAAGCGAACCGGCGCGCGTACCGCGATCTCCTCTTCACGACCAAGGGGATCGAGGAGTTCGTGAGCGGCGTGATCCTATTCGACGAAACGCTGCGGCAGAGCACCGTCTCGGGCGACGAGCCCTTTCCGGAATACCTTGCCCGCAAGGGGATCATTCCCGGCATCAAGGTGGACAAAGGGGTTCACGATCTCGCGCTGTCTCCCGGCGAGAAGGTTACGGAAGGGCTGGACGGCCTCCGCGGCAGGCTGGAGGAGTATTTCAAGCTGGGCGCGCGCTTCGCCAAATGGCGCGCGGTCATCACCATCGGCAAGGGCATCCCCAGCCACTCCTGCCTGTTCGCGAATGCCCACGCGCTGGCGCGCTACTCCGCGCTCTGCCAGGAAGCGTCGATCGTTCCTATCGTGGAACCCGAGGTCCTGCTCGACGGCGACCATACGATCGAACACTGCTACGAGGCTACCGAGGCGACCCTCAGTTCGCTCTTCGCGGCGCTTCGCGCCTACAACGTGTCCCTCGAGCACACGGTTCTTAAGGCTTCCATGGTCGTCTCCGGCAGGGATTGCCCGAGGCAGGCCGGCGTGGATCGCGTCGCCGAGGATACGGTGCGCTGCCTGAAGCGCACGGTGCCCGCGGCGCTGCCGGGGGTGGTGTTTCTCTCCGGCGGCCAGAGCGACGAGGCGGCGACCGCGCACTTGAACGAGATGGCGAAAATGCCGGGCCTGCCCTGGCCCCTCACGTTCTCGTACAGCCGGGCTCTTCAGAACGCCGCCCTGAGGACTTGGTGCGGCGTTCCCGGCAACGTGGCGGCGGCGCAGCGCGCCTTCCACCATCGCGCGCGCATGAACAGCCTCGCCTCGCAAGGCAAGTACCGGGCCGAACTCGAGAAGCAGGCGGCCTAAGCATGGGAACCGCGCTCTACGAATCGAACATCAAGAGCCTGCCCCTGCTCGGCCGGGGCAAGGTCCGCGATATGTATGCGGTCGGCAACGACCACCTCCTCATCGTGACGACCGACCGCCTGTCCGCGTTCGACGTCGTCCTGCCCGATCCGATCCCGGATAAAGGGCGGGTCCTGAACGAGCTCTCCAACTTCTGGTTCAGGAAGCTCGGGCATATCGTGCCGAACCACCTGGACGGCAAAACGCCAGACAGCGTCGTTCGAAGTGGCGAGGAAGCCGCCCAGGTGAAGGGCCGCTCGGTGGTGGCGAAGAAACTCAAGCCTCTGCCGATCGAAGCCGTGGTGCGCGGCTATCTTATCGGTTCCGGCTGGAAGGACTACCAGAAGACAGGCGCAGTCTGCGGCATCCCCCTGCCCAAGGGGCTCAAGCAGGCCGACAAGCTTCCCGAGATCATCTTCACCCCGGCGACTAAGGCCGAGATCGGCGCCCACGACGAGAACATCTCGTTTGCCCAGGTCGAGAAGACGATCGGCAAGGATCTGGCCGCCAGGGTGCGCGAGGTGAGCATTCGGCTGTATCGGGAAGCCGCTGACTACGCGCGGGAGCGGGGCATCATCATCGCGGACACAAAGTTTGAGTTCGGCACCGATGCCGGCGGAAAGCTCGTTCTCATCGACGAGGCGCTGACGGCGGATTCCTCGCGCTTCTGGCCGGTCGACGAATACCGTCCCGGCTCCAGCCCCCCGTCCTTCGACAAGCAGTACGTCCGCGACTACCTGGAAACGCTCGACTGGAACAAGACACCGCCCGCGCCGCGGCTGCCCGGCGACGTGATCGCCAAGACCTCCGAGAAGTACCGGGAGGCCCTTCACCGCCTGACCGGACAAGAACTGGGAGCATAGGAAAATGGCCAGCGCATCGCCGCTCGTGGGGATCGTCATGGGAAGCGCCAGCGACTGGGACGTCATGCGCGAGGCGGCCAAGCAGCTTTCCGATTTCGCCGTTCCCTTTGAGAGCAAGGTGCTCTCGGCCCACCGTACACCCGACGCTCTCGAGGCCTGGGTCAAGCGCCTGAGCGCCGGAGGTGCCCGCTGCTTTATTGCCGGCGCCGGCGGAGCCGCGCACTTGGCCGGCGTCATCGCGGCGAAAACAACGCTGCCTGTGCTCGGCGTGCCCATGCCGTCCAAGTACCTGCAAGGACATGACTCGCTCCTGTCGATCGTGCAGATGCCGAAGGGCATTCCCGTCGCTACGTTCGCCATTGGGGAGGCCGGCGCCGCCAACGCGGGCCTTTTCGCAGTTTCGATGCTCGCTCTGGGCGACGCCAAGCTCGCGGAACGCCTCGTCCAATTCCGGGCGGCGCAAGCCGAGGCGGTCATGAACGCCAAGCTGCCGGTCTGACCGCGATCCCTTTTGCCTTCGATCAAGGATGCCGCGGCGACGCTGCGGCGCGGTGGTTTGGTCGCGTTTCCCACGGAAACGGTCTATGGCCTGGGCGCGGACGCGTCCAATCCGGCGGCGGTCGCTCGAATCTACCGCGTGAAGGGACGCCCTGCGGGCCACCCGGTCATTGTCCATATCGGCGATGTCGGGCAACTGCGGCTCTGGGCGCGTGAAATCCCGGAACACGCGGCCAGACTTGCCGACCGATTCTGGCCGGGGCCGCTGACTCTGGTGCTGCGCCGTGCGGCCGGCGTCCGCGATGACCTCACCGGCGGCCAGAACACGATCGGGCTGCGGGTACCCGGACATCCGGTCGCGCTCGACCTCCTGCGCGAATTCGGCGGAGGCATTGCTGCGCCCTCGGCAAATCGGTTCGGCCGGATCAGTCCGACCTCGGCCGAGCACGTGCTGAACGATCTGGGCTCCGACGTCGATTTGATCCTGGACGGCGGGGCGTGCGAGATCGGGATCGAGTCGACCATCGTCGACCTCTCGCGCAGCAAGCCGGTCGTGCTGCGGCCGGGCCGAATCGCCGAGAAAGATATCGCGGAGGTGCTGGGCGTCACGGCCTCGCCGCGTGATGCGGCCGCGCCGCGCGCGCCGGGCACGCTCCTGTCCCACTACGCGCCGCGCCGGCCGCTGCGCCTGATCGAATCGGACGAATGGGAGCAGCGCATGCTCCGAACCTCGGCACGCACCGGCGTGATGTCCTTCCACGCTCGCCCGGCGGGCGACGCCTCGGCGATCTGGATAGTGGGGTCCTCCGACCCGCAACGCTACGCGCACGATCTCTACGCCAATCTGCGCGCCTTGGACTCCTCGAGGTGCGATGAGATCCTAGTGGAGGAGCCGCCCGCGTCCCCGGCGTGGGCGGCAGTCCGGGACCGGCTCAGCCGCGCGTGTTCGCAATAGCCGGATTCGGCCGGGATGGACGGAGAAACTCCGGAATCTGTGCAGCGGACACCAAGCGTATCTTGCGCTCCTTTTGAAGAGGAATTATTTTGCTTTGCCCGAACGGCGGAGTGATCTGCACCGGGTTCCTGCGTTGGCGGAGGTCAGGTTTTGCGGCTAGAATTGCGCTGAAGTGGGGTTGTAGCTCAGCTGGGAGAGCGTCGCGTTCGCAATGCGAAGGTCGGGAGTTCGATCCTCCTCAACTCCACCAGCTTTCAGGGCCCGGATTTCCGGGCCCTTCGCTTTCGAAGCCCGCATCAAGCGCTCAACTTCATCGGCAGGATCACCATCTGCATGCTCCGCAGATGGAAGCGCCGCTGCAGCGCCATCGCGGCTTGGTTGTGGAGCAGCCGGGTCATCCAGTTCTCGCGGTCGAAGATCAGCTTGCTCGTGAAGAAGACCGCGTTAGGAAATTCTTTCAGCACGCGCTCAGCGAGACGCGTGAACTCGTCGATTGGATCGGTGCCGAAGGACAGATAGGATTTGGCGGCCCAGCCCTTGCTGTTGCAGAAGTTCACGAAGTAGGAAAGCGAAGCGTTTGCGTCGACCTTCATGGCTTCGAGGTCCTCGCGGCCACCGAAGCTCTGCGAGTCGACGGTGCGCGCGTTGACGAAGATGAAGTTCTTGAAGTGATCAGGGAACATCCGCTGGACCCACAGCAGCGCGTGCAGCCCCCCGCCTCGGGAGGAGCCGACCAGGAAGACGGCCGTAGGTTTCTTCGGATCTGGTTTGGGCGGATCGGCGACACTGCCGAAGTCGATTCCCGAGAAGTCGGCGTCGATCCTCTTGAGTTGTGACTTCGTCTCGTCGTAGTGGTGCCGGATCTTCATGCATGCCGCGAAGATCGCACCGACGATCAGGATAGCGAGCCAACCGCCGTCCATGAACTTCTCGGCGAGCAGGACGATCAGGATGGTTGCGCAGACGACGAACCCGGCCGCCGACAGAGCAAGCCTCCCCAGCCAATTGGTCCCTGCGCGGCGCCCGGCCCAGTACAGACACAGGCCGAACAGGGACACCGCGAAGGTCAGGAAGACGCTCACGCTGTAGAGAACCACGAGGGTCGCGACGCTGCCCCCCGTCCAAAGGAGAATGACCAGCGAAGCGACTCCCATCACCAGAATACCGTTCTCGGTGACGAGCCGGGTCGAGAGATAGCGGAACTGATGCGGCACCCAGGAATCGGCGGCCATGTTGGCGAGCACCGCCGGCCCGCCGAGAAAGCCGGTGTTCGCCGCGACGAAGAGGAGGCCAGCCTCGAGCGCGAGCACGACGACGAGGGCTGCCTGAGCGACTCCGGTCTCCCATCCGAAGCTCTCGATGATCGCTCCGAAGGCAACCGCGTTGAGGGTCTGTCCCTCCGCCGGCTTGGTATTCCAGAGGAGGTAGAGCAGGATGATTCCGCCCGCTGTGAAAGCAAGCGATAGGGCCATGTAGAGCATAGTGATCTTGCCCGTGTGCACGCGCGGCTCGGCTAGCACGTTGACGTTGTTGGATACGGCCTCGAGTCCCGTATAGGTCCCTCCTCCCTGCGAGTAGGCGAGCAGAAGCAGAGCGGCGAAACCCGTCCAGCCGAGCTGGCCCGAGAGATCTGAAGTCAGTTGCCCGACTTCAGGAATCAGGCTCGGCAGCGCCGTTGCCTGTGCGAGTACGCCGTAGACGATCAGGAACGCGTGCGTAAGGACGAATCCGAGAAAGATCGGCAGCAGCACCGCGATCACTTCCTTCATTCCGCGCAGGTTGAGCATCACCAGCACGACAATGAGAACCACCTCAGTCGCGAGCTTGTACGGCTGCCAGCCCAGGGGCAGCAGCGAAAAGAACGCGTCGACGCCGCTGGCGATCGAGATCGAGATCGTCAGCACATAGTCCAGCACCAGCGCTGCGCCCGAAGTGAGGCCGGCGTAGGGGCCGATCAGCCGCGTTGCGACCCGGTAGCCGCCTCCGCCGGTAGGAAAGAGCTCGATGACCTGGTTGTAGGCCAGTGCGATGATGAACACGGTCGCCGCTGTTGCGAGCGCAAGGTACAGCCCGAGATGGGCGTGCTCGCCCAAAGCCCGAAACGCTTCTTCGGGGCCATAGCAGGAGGAAGATATGCCGTCCGCCCCGAGGCCCACCCAGGCGAAGAAGGCCGCGAGCGCGATATGCCGGCGGGTCTTCGTGTCGAGTGGATCGAGCGGCCTGCCGAAGAGCTTCCGGCGCAGATTGTTGAAGACGGTCATTAGGTCGCGCCGCGGCGTGATGCGATGATCTTCTCGAGACGGCGCGCGAACACCGCCATTTCCCTCGCAGCCTGCTTGTCGCCTTTCTTCGCGGCCACCTCGATTCCCGTGCGAAAGGCCGCAAGGGCCTCTTCGTGCCGCTCGTTCCCGGAGAGCGCGGTTCCAAGGAGCTTCCAGGCGGCCGAGTACCCCGGGTCTTTTTCGACCGCGATGCCGAGATGCGCGACGGCCGCTCCGAAGTCGTCGGCCTTCAGGTACTCAGATCCGAGGGAAAAGCGCAGGAGCGCTCCGTCCCTGGGTGTGCCAACGAGCTTCAGGAGGTTCGCGATCTGCTGTGAAGTCATGGCTTACCCGCTGCTAGCGCCGTCCAGCTGAGCGCGGATATTATAACCGCTCGCTCTGTCGGCTCCTCGAACTCGCCATGACAAGATCGATCGTTTCCACTCCGAATGCGCCCGCGGCGATCGGCACCTATTCGCAGGCCGTGCGTGCCGACAACACGCTCTATCTGTCCGGACAAATTGGACTCGACCCGGCGACGGGTCAGCTCATCGAGGGCATCGACAACCAGATTCATCGTGTTTTCGCGAATCTCACGGCGGTCGCCGAAGCGGCCGGTGCGTCGCTTGCCGACGTAGTGAAGCTCACCGTCTACCTGACGGATCTGGCGAACTTCGCCCGAGTCAACGAGGCAATGGCGAAGTACTTTATCCAGCCCTACCCGGCGCGCGCGGTCGTCGGCGTTGCATCCCTTCCCCGCGGAGCCCTGGTCGAGGCCGACGCGATCATCGCGCTCTCGCGCTGAGATGAATCGACGGTCCGGCCTGCGAAGGGTTTCGAGCCGGGCGCGCACCCGAACGTCCTCGAAGCGAAAAGCCGGCGCACATCCCGGAGCGTCCGGCAGCAAAGCGATCACGGCGAAGCTGACCAAGCTCGGGATCCGCAGGGACTTTGACCTGGCGTTGCATCTCCCCCTGCGCTATGAGGACGAGACGCGGCTCACGCCGATCGCGCGCGCGAGCCCGGGTGACGCGGTCCAGGTGGAGGGCACGGTTCGCTCGACCGAAGTCGTCTACCGGCCCAGGCGCCAGTTGATATCGCGGATAGAGGATCCCAGTGGCGAGCTGGTGCTGCGGTTCTTCCACTTCTACGGAAGCCAGGCCAAAGCGCTGGCGCCGGGCGCAAGGGTCCGCGCCTTCGGGGAGGTGCGCAGCGGATTCTTCGGCGGCGAGATGGCCCATCCGCGTTTTCAAGTCTTGCGTGGCGAGGTTCCGCTTCCTACCGCCCTGACGCCCATCTACCCGACGACAGCGGGCCTCGGGCAGTCCGCGCTGCGCCGAATGATCGAAAGCGCGCTGTCGCGCGTCCATCTCGACGACACGCTGCCCGAAGAGATGTCGAGGACGATCGGGCTCTGCGGATTTCGCGAAGCCATCGAGGTCCTGCATCACCCGCGGCCGGGAGCCGACCCGGCGGCGTTCAGCGATCGCGCCCGGCCGGCCTGGAAGCGGGTGAAGTTCGACGAGTTGCTTGCGCAGCAGATCTCGATGCGCAAGCACTACCGCGAGCGAAAATCGCGGGCGGCTCCCGTACTGGAGCGCAAGGACCTGCAGACCGCGACCTTCCTGAAAGGCCTCCCGTTTCGCCTGACCGGCGCGCAACATCGTGCATGGGAAGAGATCGAACGTGACCTCGGGCAACCGCATCCCATGCATCGGCTGCTTCAGGGCGATGTCGGCAGCGGCAAGACGGTGCTCGCCGTGCTCGCGGCTCTGCGCGCAGTCGAAAATAGCGTGCAGGCGGCAGTGATGGCGCCGACGGAGATCCTTGCCGAGCAGCACTTCCGGAAGTTCAGCGAATGGCTTAGCCCGCTCGGGGTCGAGATCGCGTGGCTTTCGGGGGGGCAAGGGAGGAAGGAGCGCGCCGCCGCTCGCGACGCGATCGCCTCCGGAAAGGCACAGATCGCTCTCGGCACGCATGCTCTGTTCCAGGAGCGCGTGGCGTTTGCGTCACTCGGTCTCGCCATCGTGGACGAGCAGCATCGCTTTGGCGTGTCCCAACGGCTGGCGCTGCGCACGAAAGGGCGGGACCTGCACCAGCTCATGATGAGCGCGACGCCGATTCCAAGGACGCTTTCGATGAGCTACTACGCAGACTTGGACGTGTCGATCATCGACGAGCTGCCGCCGGGCAGGACTCCCGTGGTAACCAAGCTGGTCACCGACTCGCGGCGCTCGGAGGTGGTAGCGCGCATACGCGACGCTTGCGTGACAGGGGGGCAGGCCTACTGGGTCTGCCCGCTGATCGAGGAATCGGAGCAGCTCCAGCTGCAGACGGCACTCGACACCTATGCAGAGCTCGCCACTGACCTTCGGGGTCTTCGAGTAGGGCTGATCCACGGACGTATGAAGGCGAGCGAGAAGGCGCAGGTCATGGCCGAATTCCAGGCGGGGCGGATACAGCTTCTTGTGGGCACGACAGTGATCGAGGTGGGAGTGGACGTGCCCAACGCCTCGCTGATGGTGATTGAGCACGCCGAGCGCTTCGGGCTCGCGCAGTTGCACCAGCTACGCGGACGGGTCGGACGGGGCGCAAAGGAGTCCGTGTGCGTTCTCCTCTATCAGAATCCTTTGGGCGAAGCGGCGCGCAAGCGCCTGAAGGTAATCTTCGAGAACACCGACGGATTCGCGATCGCACGCGAGGACCTGCTTCTTCGCGGCCCCGGTGAATACCTTGGCGTCCGCCAAAGCGGTGAGCCTCTCCTGCGCTTCGCCGACCTGAACGAGGACGCAGACCTGCTCGATGCCGCACGCTCGGCCGCGGAGACGCTTCTCTCCGATCACCCCGGCCGGGCGCAGTGCCATCTCGAGCGGTGGCTGGGCGGCCGCGTCCATTTTCTCGGGGCCTGAGGCTCGCGGGCTTACAATGCGCGCTCCATGAATATGGGCACCCTCGCCGCCAAGCTCACCCTCTACGAGCGCCTGATGCGGCTCGACAAGCCGATCGGCACGCTGCTGCTCCTGTGGCCGACGCTATGGGCGCTGTGGCTCGCGAGCGACGGCAGGCCGTCCGGTCGAATCGTCTGGATCTTCTTTCTCGGCACCCTCTTGATGCGTTCGGCCGGCTGCGTGATGAACGATCTTGCCGACTGGCGGTTCGACGCCGAAGTGAAGCGCACCCGAGACCGCCCCCTCGCCACGGGAGCAATCAGCCGGGCCGAGGCCTACGGGCTTGCCGCTGTTCTCACTCTCGCCGCATTCGCCCTGGTGCTTTCTCTGAACCGCCTGACGGTGATGCTCTCGTTCATCGCACTGGCGCTGGCCGCGACCTATCCACTAACCAAGCGCTTCCTCGCGATCCCGCAGGCCTACCTCGGCATCGCATTCGGTTTTGGCATTCCCATGGGCTATGCCGCGTTGCTGGGCACCGTTCCGCCCGAGGGTTGGTGGCTCCTTGTCGCCAACATCTTCTGGGCGATCGCCTACGATACCGAGTACGCGATGGTCGACCGCGACGACGATGTGCGCATCGGCATTCGGACCGCAGCAATCACGCTGGGCCGGCACGATGTGGCCGCGGTCATGGTCTGCTACGCCGTCACGCTTACGCTGCTCGCCGGCGTTGGCATGCACCACGGGCTCGGCATCGCTTACTATCTCGGCCTCGCCGGGGCGGGCGGAATGATGGCGAATCACTATCGCCTTGTCCGCGGGCGGGATCGGAACGCCTGCTTCAGGGCCTTCAACCACAACAACTGGGTCGGGGCGGTCATTTTCGCGGGAATCTTTCTCGACTTCGCGATCAGCCGAGGCATCCCATGGTCGTGAGAGTGGAGAACTGAGGCGGCATGGCGTATCGGGACTTGCGCGAATTCCTGGCACAACTCGAGAGCACGGGCGAGCTCAAGCGCGTCCGCGCGGAGATCGATCCCAAGCTCGAAATGACCGAAATCTGTGATCGAGTCCTCAAGGCCGGTGGGCCCGCGCTGCTGTTCGAGAAGCCCAAGGGGCACTCGATCCCGGTGCTAGGCAATCTCTTCGGTACGACACGTCGCGTCGCGCTCGCGATGGGCGCGGAGCCTGGCGCCAATCCGCTTGAGGCCTTGCGCGACGTCGGCGTGCTACTCGCGTTCCTCAAGGAGCCCGATCCGCCGCAGGGGTTTCGCGACGTGCTGGAGCGCTGGATCCCGATCGGCAAGCAGGTGATGCACATGGCGCCGAAGCAAGTGTCCGGCGCTCCGTGCCAGGCGTTGGCCTGGGAGGGCAAAGACGTCGATCTCTCGCGGCTTCCGGTCCAGACTTGCTGGCCAGAGGACGCGGGGCCGCTGATCACCTGGGGCTTGACGGTCACGCGCGGGCCGCGCAAGAGCCGCCAGAACCTCGGCATCTATCGGCAGCAGATCGTCGCCGCCAACAAGCTCATCATGCGATGGCTCCCCCATCGGGGCGGCGCCATCGACTTTCGCGAGCACCAGGAGGCGCACCCAGGCGAGCCCTTCCCGGTCGCAGTTGCGCTGGGCGCCGATCCCGCCACCATCCTCGCTGCGGTCGCGCCCATACCCGACACTCTCTCCGAATATCAGTTCGCCGGGCTCTTACGCGGTTCGCGCACCGAGGTGGCGAAGTGCGTCGGGTCGGAGCTCGAGATCCCGGCGACAAGCGAGATCGTTCTCGAGGGCGCGATCGACGCGCGCGAATCGGCGTTCGAAGGTCCATTCGGGGATCACACCGGCTATTACAACGAGAAGGAGGCGTTTCCGGTGTTCACGGTAGAGCGCGTCACCTTGCGTCGCGACCCGATCTACCATTCGACCTATACGGGCAGGCCGCCGGATGAGCCTGCAGTGCTCGGGGCTGCATTGAACGAAGTCTTCGTGCCGATACTCAAGAAGCAGTTCCCGGAGATCGAAGACTTCTATCTGCCGCCGGAGGGATGCTCATATCGGCTGGCTGTGGTGAGCATGAAGAAGCAATACCCCGGACACGCTAAGCGCGTGATGTTCGGGATCTGGAGCGTCCTGCGCCAGTTCATGTACACCAAGTTCATCATCGTCACCGACAACGACGTCGACATTCGAGAATGGAAGGAGGTTATCTGGGCCCTGACCACCCGAGTCGACGCAGCACGGGATGTCCTCATAGTGGAGAACACCCCGATCGACTATCTCGACTTTGCGAGCCCGGTTGCAGGGCTGGGAGCCAAGATGGGGATAGACGCGACGAATAAGTGGAGCGCGGAAACCTCGCGCACGTGGGGACGCCCTGTCGGCATGCATGCCGAAGTGAAAAGGCGCGTGGACGCGCTATGGAAGGACCTGAATCTCTAGAACGCGGGCTCGCGCTGTGCAAGCTCTAGAACGTGAAGAGGGCGCTGGCTGAAAGGAATTGCGCGTTGGCACGACCGGTGCAGGTGCTGCAACCGCTGCTGCCGACCTTGCCGAGGTTCTGGTATTCGACGCGGATACCGAAGTCCCGATTTACGAAATACTGGGCGCCAAATCCGCTGAGGAAACTGGTTTGGTTGGTCTGGAACGCGGTGATCGAGTTCGTCGGTACGCCCCCTACGAAAGGGTTCCTGACGGTAACTCGCGTTTGAGATGCCAAGGCCCCGAGCCGACCGAACAAAGAGAAATTCCGGGTCAACGGAACCGTCGGCAGAAGGGAACCTCCCCAGCCGGAGACCTCGTATACGTCTTCCTGGGTGTTCGCTCCGATGGCGTATTTGTATGAGAATTTGCCGAGCTGGATGAAATTCACTTCGACTGCCCAGTTACGGGTCAGCTGCGCGCCAATTGCGCCCGTGAAGCCAAGGTCGGCATCGCGTATCGTTTCCTGCGCTGCTCCGTTGGAGGAGAAGTCAGCTGGATAGAACTCGATCTTCCCGTACCCCAGCCCCACACCCGCATACCAGTAGTCGGCAGCTACGGCGCTCCCTAAGGGGGCCGCCAGCAGAGCAGACGCGACCACGTAGCGCAGAACTGGGCATTTCATCGAGTGGGTCCCCTTGTTCCCCTCTTGGTTCCTGGGAAAGGTCTGAAACCGAGAGTAGCTTTGCACTGTAATCCAATGACGAAACTCGTGTCAAGCCAAGTGGTTGCTGGACCTATGTAATCCAACTTCTCCAGATAAGCTCGAATGCATCGATATCGTAAGGGATGCTGGTAAGCGGCCGATGCCCCCTTGGGCACGAAGCCCGCGCAAAGGACTTGAAATCCGAAGGCCTCGTCCGTATCATTAGCACTCGCTGTAGACGAGTGCTAATACGCGTTCTCCCCTTATTCGATGCCGCCATCGGTGGTCAGTGGCTGCTAACTTTTGCTAATGGAGGATATCCCCAATGATGAACAAGATTCGACCCTTGCATGATCGCGTCGTGGTGAAGCGCCTCGACGCGGAGAACAAATCAGCCGGCGGGATTGTGATTCCGGACACCGCCGGGGAAAAGCCGGATCAGGGTGAAGTGGTCGCGGTCGGCAAGGGCAAGATCCTCGAGGACGGCAAGGTGCGACCGCTCGACGTCAAGGTCGGCGATCGCATCCTCTTCGGCAAATACTCGGGCCAAGCCGTGAAGGTCGAGGGGACCGAATACCTGGTCATGCGCGAGGACGACATCATGGGTGTCGTCGCCAAGTAGGTTCAGACGAAACGATCACAAACTCAGGAGTGAGACATGCCCGCTAAAGATGTACGTTTTCACGAGCCCGCAAGGCACAAGCTGCTTGCCGGAGTCAACATCCTGGCCGACGCGGTGAAAGTGACGCTCGGCCCCAAAGGCCGCAACGTCGTGCTGGAGCGCTCGTTCGGTGCGCCGACCGTGACCAAGGACGGCGTCTCGGTCGCCAAGGAAATCGAGCTCAAGGATAAATTCGAGAACATGGGCGCGCAAATGGTGAAGGAAGTCGCGTCCAAGACTTCGGATGTGGCAGGCGACGGAACGACGACCGCTACTGTGCTCGCGCAATCGATCGTGCGGGAAGGGATGAAGTTCGTCGCCTCCGGCATGAACCCGATGGACCTCAAGCGCGGGATCGACAAGGGTGTCGCCGTCGTGGTCGAGGAGCTCAAGAAGCTGTCTAAGCCGTGCACCACGAGCAAGGAGATCGCCCAAGTCGGCGCGATTTCCGCGAACGCGGACGAGGCGATCGGCAAGATCATCTCCGACGCCATGGACAAGGTCGGAAAGGAAGGTGTGATCACCGTCGAGGACGGCAAGGGACTGGAAAACGAGCTCGAAGTGGTCGAAGGCATGCAGTTCGACCGCGGCTATCTGTCCCCGTACTTCATCAATAACGCCGAGAAGCAGATCTCGGTCCTGGATGAGCCCTACATTCTGCTGCACGACAAGAAGATCTCGAGCATCCGCGACCTGCTGCCGGTCCTCGAGCAGGTCGCGAAATCCGGGAAGCCGCTCCTGATAATCGCCGAGGAAGTCGAAGGCGAGGCCCTTGCGACCCTGGTGGTGAACAATCTGCGGGGGATTCTCAAGACATCGGCCGTAAAGGCGCCCGGATTCGGCGATCGGCGCAAGGCAATGCTCGAGGACATCGCCATTCTGACGGGCGGCCAGGTGATCGCCGAGGAAGTGGGCCTTACGCTGGAGAAGGCGACGCTGAAGGATCTCGGACGCGCTAAGCGTATCGAGGTGGCGAAGGAGGAAACGACCATCATCGACGGTGCGGGCGATGCGAAGGCAATCGAGGCGCGCGTCAAGAACATCCGTACCCAGATCGACGAAGCCACCAGCGACTACGACAAGGAGAAGCTGCAGGAGCGCGTGGCCAAGCTCGCGGGCGGCGTTGCGGTGATCAAGGTCGGCGCGGCCACCGAAGTCGAGATGAAGGAAAAGAAGGCTCGGGTCGAGGATGCGCTGCATGCTACGCGCGCCGCCGTCGAGGAAGGGATCGTGGCCGGCGGAGGCGTGGCCTACATACGTGCAAGGGCGGCGCTCGATAAACTAAAAGGTGAAAATCCCGACCAGGACGCGGGCATCAAGATCATCAGGCGCGCGCTCGAGGAGCCATTGCGCCAGATCGTGGCGAATTCCGGCGCGGAGCCCTCCGTCGTCATGAACAAGGTCGCCGAGGGCAAGGGCAATTTCGGCTTCAACGCTCAAACCGAGCAGTTCGGCGACATGGTCGAAATGGGCGTTCTCGATCCGACCAAAGTCTCGCGCACCGCGCTGCAAAATGCGGCTTCGGTTGCGGGCTTGCTCCTTACCACCGACGCCACGGTGGCTGAGTTGGTCGAGGACAAGAAGAATGCCGGCGGCGGCCATGCCCACGGAATGGGTGGGGGAATGGGCGGGATGGACGGCATGGACATGTAAGTCGCCGAAAGCGACCTGCAGAAGGAAAAGCCTCGCTCCGGCGGGGCTTTTTTTGGCGTGCACGCTTGGGATCGAGTTTTTGCTAGACTGAATCAAAGAGCTGCAGACCCCGCGGAAAAGAAGAATGCGGGCCCCGGTCGGAGGGGGAATGGATGCGGATCCTGATCGCAGAAGATGACTCGCTGCTGGCGGAAGGGCTCACCCGCAGCCTACGTGAGTCCGGGTACGCGGTTGACTGCGTCAGGACCGGCGCTGAAGCCGACAGCGCGACTGCAACTTTCGAGTTTGACCTGCTGATCCTTGATTTGAACCTGCCGAAGATGGGCGGTCTGGAGGTGCTGAAACGGTTGCGGGGCCGGAGCC
Source organism: Burkholderiales bacterium (assembly GCA_035702665.1). Taxonomy (GTDB): domain Bacteria; phylum Pseudomonadota; class Gammaproteobacteria; order Burkholderiales; family SG8-39; genus VBDM01. The sequence goes on along the minus strand of DASSQD010000107.1, from coordinate 3,660 downwards.
GGGAGCTGCCCGTCCTCATCCTGACTGCACAGAGCGGTATAGGGGATCGCGTGCGCGGGCTCGATCTCGGCGCTGATGACTACTTGGCGAAACCCTTTGCCTTGGAGGAACTGAAGGCACGCGTGCGCGCGCTTGCACGCCGAACCCCTGGCACGCCCATGTTGTTTCGGCACGGGGGGCTCAGCTATGACCCTATCGGCAGGGTCGCCAGGATCAATGGGGAGGTCGTGGATCTGTCGGCGCGCGAGAGCACGCTGCTGGAGATGCTGCTGCAGCGCGCTGGACGCTGGGTGAGCAAAGGGCAGCTCCTGGATCACTTGTGCGAATGGGGCGAAGAGGTTAGCACCAACGCGATCGAGGTCTACGTGCATCGCTTGCGCAAGAAGCTCAGGGCTGGCGGCGTCGAGATCGTTACGGTGCGTGGTCTCGGGTATCGCGTCCGGAACGCCGGCTCGAACTGAGGCAACACGCCGCCACGCGCACGCAAATTGCCAGGCGAGCGCGCCATATGAAGATGGCCATGTTCGCTGACATTCACAGCAACTTGGAGGCTATCTCCACTTGCCTCGACCACGCGCGAGCCCTCGGGGCTGATCGGTTCGCATTCCTTGGCGACTTGGTCGGCTATGGGGCGGACCCGGTGGCTGTCCTGGACTTGATAGAGAGTCACGCGGAGGACGGTGCTGTAGTGGTGCTTGGCAACCACGACGCTGCGGCTCTCGGCCGCGAAGCCGGTCTGAATACACACGCTCAAGCGGCTATCGCTTGGACTCGAGGACAGTTGGGCCCGAATCAACGCGCTTTTCTGGAGGCGTTGCCGCTTGCGGTTAGGGAGGACGACATGCTTTTTGTCCACGCCAGTGCCGCGGCTCCCGAGCAGTGGGTCTACATCACCAGCCCCGCGCAAGCCGACGCGAGCATTCGCGCGGGCGGGGCGCAGTACGTTTTCTGTGGACACGTGCACGAGCAGCAGCTCTATTTTCGGGGGGCGGATGGACGTCCTGCGCTGTTTCAGCCCACTCCGGATACTTCCATCCCAGCGACTCGGCAGCGTCAGTGGCTGGCCATCGTTGGATCGGCCGGCCAGCCGCGTGACCGAAACAACGCCGCTTGCTACGCGCTGTTCGACACCGAGCGGGAAAGGATCACCTTCTATCGCGTCCCCTATGACCATCGCGGTGCCGCGATGAAGGTTCGCGCCGCCGGGCTCCCGGAGCGGATCGCCTTGCGCCTGGAGCGCGGAGCGTAGATGCGCGCAGTCTCCTGACGACCCGAATGACTCGCATCAGCCCAGGCTGCGAGATCGACGGCTTTCGGCTGGGTGACCTGATCCACGCGGGTAGCATGGCGCTCATCTTCCGCTTGGCCGGTCCACGCGGCCCGCTTCCGCTGATCATGAAGGTTCCCCGACTCGGCGCCGGGGAACGCGCAGTAAACGTGATCGGCTTCGAAGTCTGTCGCATGGTCCTGGGGGCTCTGGGCCAGGGCCCCCACCATCCAACCCTGGTTGCGTACGGGGACGTCGAAACCACGCCGTATCTGGTGATTCAGCACATCGATGGCGAGAGGCTGAGCGAATACTTGCCGCGTACCCCGTTGCCGTCCGGCGAGATCGTACGTCTGGGGTCGGCGCTGGCCATCGCACTGCACGATCTGCACCGCCGGGACGTCGTTCACCTGGATCTCAAGCCGACCAACGTCATGTATCGTCCGGGTGGAGAGGCGATCCTCATCGATTTCGGGCTCGCCCACCATGGACATCTCCCTGACTTGCTCGCGGAGGAACTGCACTTTCCGGTGGGCAACTGGGTCTACATGTCTCCCGAGCAGATCATGGGTGTGCGCTGTGATCCGCGCAGCGATATTTACGCGCTGGGCGGCATACTTTACGAACTCGCCACGGGACGCCCGCCGTTTGGTCATCCGCGCGCCGCCTCCGAGTTGCGCAAACGCTTGTACCGCGATCCGGTGCCGCCGCGTGCGCTCGCTCCCGCGACGCCGGAGTGGCTCCAGGAGATCATCCTGCGCTGCCTCGAAGTCGATGCCCGACAACGCTATGCTTCGGCCGATCAGATCGCCCTGGATTTGGCGAACCCGCGGAGGGTCGCACTTACAGAGCGTGCTCGAAGGTTGCGACGCGCCGGGTGGCTGACTCTTACAAATCGCAGGCTGCGGGCCTTGCGCTTCGAACCCGCGCCCTGCCCGCCGCCGTCGCAGCAGCCCCAGGTGGCGCGGGTCACGGCCGTGGCCCTCACCCCCAATGAGCGGAACGAGATGCTGCTCGAGGCTCTGCGTCGGGCAGCGCGTGGCGTGCTGGCGGCGGATCCGGCTTGCCGCATCGCGTGCGTGACGGTCGTGCCTTCGTCCGCTGCGCTGAACGGCGAGGGCGAGGAGGGGACCGCTACCGGGCGCCAGATCAAGCGCTTGGTCGAGTTGCGGCACTGGGCAAGGCCGCTGGACCTGCCGGAGGAGCGCTTGACCTGCCACGTACTGGAGTCGGACAAGCCGGCGGCGGCGCTCGTCGACTATGCGAAGATGAACGATGTCGACCACTTGCTGATCGGCGCCCCGCGCAGAGGCAGCTCGGTGCGGCTGCTCGCCGGCGTATGCGCCCAGGTGGTCGCGGAAGCGCCTTGCAGCGTATCAGTCGTGCGCGTGCGCGCGCACGACTGATTTCGTTACATTCTATGCGGGAGGCTGGATGAGCAACTTCGAAACCAAGGGGCAGCACTTCGTCGCCCTGTGCATGTTTGGCATCCTGCTGTTCAACTACCCGGTTCTCGCGCTGTTCAACGTCCCGGGCACGCTGTTCGGCGTGCCGGCGCTGTACGCCTACGTGTTCATCGCCTGGGCGGCGCTGATCGCCGCGATGGCCGTCCTCGCCGAATCCGCCGGCTAGACCCGGCCGCCCATGCTGCACAGCACGACGATCATTCTCATCTCTTTCGCCTATCTCGGGCTGCTGTTCGCGATCGCGTACTACGCCGACCGGCGTGCCGACGCCGGCCGGCCGGTTATTGCCAGCCCGTACATCTACAGCCTGTCGCTCGCCGTGTATGCGACGGCATGGACCTTCTACGGCAGCGTGGGACGCGCCGCCAGCGATGGGGTCGGATTCCTGCCGATCTACATTGGCCCGACTTTGATGATCGCCTTGTGGTGGGTGGTGCTGCGCAAGATCCTGCGCATCTCGAAACGGAACCGCATTACCTCGCTCGCGGACTTTGTTTCGTCCCGTTACGGAAAGAGTGCCCTGCTCGGCGGGCTGGTCACCGTCATCGCGGTGGTCGGTATCCTTCCCTACATCTCGCTGCAGCTGAAGGCGGTATCAAACAGCTTCACGATCCTGGTTCAATATCCCGAAATCATCATGCCCACGCAGGTGAGCGCAGCGCCGATCCGCGAGGACACGGCGCTATGGGTAGCCCTGATCCTCGCCGCTTTTACCATCGCTTTCGGCACGCGCCATCTCGACGCGGCCGAGCACCACCAGGGAATGGTCGCCGCGATCGCGTTCGAATCGGTCGTCAAGCTGCTCGCGTTTCTCGCGGTCGGGGTGTTCGTCACCTTCGGCGTCTACGCTGGCTTTGGCGACGTGTTCACACGCGCCGCCGCGGAACCGACCCTGCGTGCCATGCTGACACCCCTCGAGGGCGTGGC
>DASSQD010000106.1:0-32180 GCA_035702665.1 Burkholderiales bacterium | reverse complement strand
AAGCGCGCGAGCCGAAAGACGGCGAGCGCACGCCAGGCAAGGTGGCCGTGTTCGCGACCTGTTACGTGAACTACAACGAGCCTGGCATCGGCCACGATCTGCTCGCAGTACTCGACCACAACGAGATCCCCTACACGATCGTCGAAAGGGAAGCCTGCTGCGGCATGCCCAAGCTCGAGCTCGGCGACCTCGAAGGAGTCGAGCGTCTCAAGTCCGTGAACATTCCGCCGCTCGCGAAGCTCGCGCGCGAGGGATATGCGATCCTCACCGCGGTGCCGTCGTGCACCCTGATGTTCAAGAGCGAGCTGCCGCTTCTGTTCCCGGAAGACCCCGACGTCAAGGCCGTGAGCGAAGCCATGTTCGACCCGTTCGAGTACTTCGTGCTGCGGCATCGCGATGGTCTGCTCAAGACGGATTTCAAGACCGGCCTCGGCAAGGTGTCCTACCATATCCCCTGCCATTCGCGGGTCCAGAACATGGGCCAGAAGACGCGCGAAGCCCTGCAGCTCGTGCCGGGCACGACACTGAATACCGTGGAGCGCTGCTCGGGCCACGACGGTACGTGGGGCGTGAAGGTCGAGTACTACGAGAACTCCATGAAGATCGGCCGGCCCGTTTTCCGGCAAATGGCAGCCAGCGAGCCCGACCACATCAGCTCGGATTGCCCGATCGCGGCGCGCCACATCGAGCAGGGAATGGGGGAGAGTGGTGCACAGAGGATCCATCCCCTCTCGCTGCTCCGGAAAGCGTACGCGCTGAACCCGACGGAATGACGACGATGCCACGAATTGACCGTGCAAGCCTGATGCCCCTGGAAACGTACGCGCGCGAGCGGCCGCAATTTCGTGCAAAGGTGATAGCGCACAAGAGAGAGCGGACCGTGCCCGTGGGCGAACACGTGACCTTGCTGTTCGAGGACGAACTCACGATCCGGTACCAGGTGCAGGAGATGCTCAGAGTGGAGCGGATCTTCGAGGAACAAGGCATACGCGAGGAGCTCGAAGCCTACAACCCGCTCGTTCCGGACGGGCGCAATTTGAAGGCCACGCTGATGGTCGAGTATCCCGACCCGGACGAGCGGCGCGCGAAGCTCGAGGAACTCATCGGGATCGAGGACAAGGCGTGGGTTCAGGTCGAGGGTCATGGTCGAGTCTGGGCGATCGCCGACGAGGACCTGGACCGGGAAAACGAGGAAAAGACCTCGTCGGTGCATTTTCTCCGCTTCGAGCTCTCGGACCCCATGGCGCAGGCGCTAAAGAACGGCGCTCCCCTCGCGATCGGCATCGACCATCCGCGCTACGTCGCCACCGTGAGGGCGGATCCCGGAGTGCGCAACTCCCTGGCCAAGGACCTGGCTTGAGGCGCTTGCGCGGCCTGCGCGCGATCGCCCTAGTTGCGGTCGCGGCGGGTTGCGCGCAATCGGACCAATTCTCGGATGAACTCGAAGGCAAATCCTGGGAGGTCGAGAAAGCGTTTCTGCCGTCGTATCCGAAGGGGGAGAACCTCGTGCCCATCTACGTCGGCCGCGCGCTGCCCTTCTCGTTCTTTGTCGACCGCGTTTCCGTCACCGTCGGCCGGGACGGGGTAATTCGCTACACACTCGTCGCGCGCAGCGCCTCCGAGGCGACGAACGTAAGCTACGAGGGCATTCGCTGTCAGACCTACGAGCACCGAGTGTACGGGTTCGGCAGATCTGACGGAACGTGGGCGCAGGCGCGTAACTCGCAGTGGATTCCGATCGGCCGTCTCTCGGTCAGTCCTGCCACATCGCTCGCCGACGACCTCTTCTGCTCGGAGCGGGGTCGCGTGCGTACGACCGACGAAGCCCAACAGGCCTTGGCCCGGGGAAATCGGCTGAGATAGGGCGCCTCAGAGAACGACGAGGTTGTCGCGGTGAATCAGTTCCGGCTCGTCGATGTATCCGAGGATCGCCTCGATCTCGCCTGAGGGCCGTCCAGCGATGCGGCGCGCCTCCTGCGCACTGTAGTTAACCAGCCCGCGCGCGACTTCGACGCCCTCGGGCGACAGGCAGGCCACCACCGCACCTCGCTCGAACTCGCCCTCGACGTTCTTCACTCCCACTGGCAGAAGGCTCCTGCCGCCCGAGCGAAGAGCCTTTGCCGCTCCCGGGTCGAGATTGAGCGTCCCGGCGACCTGAAGGTGGTCGGCGAGCCACTGCTTGCGGGCGGCGAGGGGAGTAGTCTGGGACGAAAGCAAGGTGCCGATGGCTTCTCCCGCGGCGAGCCTGAGCAGGACGTCGGGCTCGTTTCCCGATGCGATCACCGTTTGCGCACCTGAACGCGCGGCACGCTTGGCGGCGAGAACCTTGGTGAGCATGCCTCCCTTTGCTATCGCCGATCCAGTGCCGCCGGCCAGAGCTTCCAGCCGCGGCTCTCCGGCCTGCGCCTTCGTGATCAGCGAAGCCTCGGGGTTGCGCCGCGGATCTTCGGTGTGGAGCCCCTGCTGGTCGGTCAGGATGATCAGGCAGTCGGCCTCGACGAGGTTCGTGACCAGCGCCGCAAGGGTGTCGTTGTCGCCGAAGCGGATCTCGTCGGTCACCACCGTGTCGTTCTCGTTGATCACGGGGATGATGCCTAGCCCGAGCAGCGTCAGCAGGGTGGAGCGGGCGTTCAGGTAGCGCTGCCGGTCGGCGAGGTCCGCGTGGGTGAGGAGGACCTGCGCGGTGCGGAGCCCATGCTCGCGGAAACACGACTCGTACACCTGCACCAGTCCCATCTGTCCAACCGCGGCTGCGGCCTGGAGTTCGTGCATGGAACTCGGGCGGCGCGTCCAGCCGAGGCGCTGCATACCTTCGGCGATGGCGCCGCTCGACACGAGTACGATCTCCTTTCCGGATTGGCGCAGCTCGGCCACCTGGCTCGCCCAGCGCGCGATCGCAGGCGCGTCGAGCCCAGTGCCGCGATCGGTAACGAGCGTGCTCCCGACCTTCACGACGAAACGCTTCGCGTCGCTCATGCGGCCTTGCCGGTTTCCAGAAACTTCATCACGGAATATGAAAGCTCGTTGCAACCTTCGCCCGTGAGAGCGGAGATGCTGAAGGCCGGGCCGCGCCAGCGCATCCGGCGCACGATCTCCTCCTTTACGGTCTTGCGGTCCTCTTCTGGAAGCATATCGACTTTGTTGAGGACGAGCCACCGCATTTTCCGGTGCAGTGCTGGATCGAACTTCTTCAATTCGGCCACGATGGACCGTGCGTCACGTGCCGGATCGGCGTCGGGCTCGAGGGGAGCGACGTCAACAATATGCAGGAGCAAGCGGGTGCGCGCCAGATGCCGAAGAAACTGGTGTCCCAGGCCGGCGCCTTCGGCCGCGCCCTCGATCAGGCCGGGGATGTCCGCGATCACGAAGCTGCGGTCGACGCCTACGCGGACCACGCCCAGGTGCGGATGCAGCGTCGTAAACGGGTAGTCGGCGACCTTGGGACGGGCGGAGGACACCGCCCTAATGAAGGTGGATTTTCCGGCGTTCGGAAGTCCCAGGAGTCCGACATCGGCCAGCACCTTCAGCTCGAGATTGAGGACGCGGTGCTCCCCGGGCCCTCCGGGAGTGGACTTGCGGGGGGCGCGGTTTGTGCTCGACTTGAAATTGACGTTGCCGAGGCCGCCTTTGCCGCCTTGGGCGAGGATGGCGGCCTGTTGATGCTCGGCCAGGTCGAACAACGTTTCTCCGGTGCGGGCGTCGCTGATGACCGTGCCCGCCGGCATGCGCAGCACCACGTCTTCCGCGCCCTTGCCGTTGCACTGACGCCCGCCGCCCCTTTCGCCGTCGCGCGCGCGGTGGATGCGCGCAAAGCGGTACTCGACGAGCGTGTTGATATTCCGATCGGCCACGGCGAGAACGCTCCCACCTCGGCCGCCGTCGCCTCCGTCGGGGCCGCCGCGCGGCACGTATTTCTCGCGCCTGAAGCTCACCGCGCCGTCGCCGCCCTTGCCGGCGTGGACCTCGATGCGCGCTTCGTCGATGAATTTCATCGGGGATAAGAAAGCCCTGTGGAATGGAACCGCTAGCCTGGAAGGCTATGCGCGGTACTCCAGATTGGACGGGTATCAAGAACCTGCAACGCTGGATTGTACCAACTGCTTCGCCGCTCTGCGGCGAGTGGACTAGACTGAAGCGCGAAAGGAGAGAGTCCTAAAGCGAGCCGCCTTCAAAGTTGTCCCATCTCCCGGTGTTGGAGAACAGATGTATACGGAATCCACCGGTTGCATACGTCGAATCGGTCTTGGTCGCGCCCGGTACCGCAACACCGTTCAGGTACCCGGTAATCATGTTCCCGACGGCGCGGATTTCCACCACATCGCCGTCGACCAGCGCCCGACCGAAGGTGCCGGTAACGGCACTGCCTACCTGACCTACGGTCCCAACCACCACATACAGGGTCCACGTCGACTGGCCAGCGGGCTTGTTGGAGATCCAGTCGAAAAGGTATCCATCTCCGTTCCCGTCCGCACGCACCATCGGCCCGCCGCTGTCCGATTGGTTGCCGGAAATATTGGCAGTGGAAACGAACGTAATCTTCGCGTACTGATCCCCGAACGCCGGCACCGTGCTCGCGCTCACGAGGATGAAGTTGTCCCCAATACCGCCGCCGGTTAGTTGATTGCTGACAATCGCCCCGCCCTGGGCGCCCGAGTTCAGCCAGACGGTTGTTGGTGTGATGGGATTGGCATCCGCCCTGTTGAAATCGTCGGTGAACAGCGCTGCCGGGGTCGATGCCGTGCTGGTGTTGGAGTAGCTACCGAGATTCCCCGCGGCATCGGCGGCACGTACTCGGTACGAGTAGGAAGTGGAGGCCGCGACGGCCGTGTCGTTGAACGAGGTACCCGACGGAGTCGCGATCTGCGCGAAATTCGAGCAACTCGCACCCTGGCAGCGCTCGACCCGGTAGCCGGTCACGCCGACATCGTCGGTGGCCGCGTCCCAGGTGAGGTTGACCTGCGCGGACGAAACCGCCGTCGCCAGCAGGTCGTCAGTCGATGACGGGGGCGTCGTGTCGGAGGATGCCGGGGTCGATGCCGTGCCGGTGTTGGAATAACTGCTGAGATTCCCCGCGGCATCGGTAGCGCGCACTCGATACGAGTAGGAAGTGGAGGCCGTGACGCCCGTGTCGCTGAACGAGGTAGCCGGCGGAGCCGCGATCTGCGCGAAATTCGAGCAACTCGCGCCCTGGCAGCGCTCGATCCGGTAGCCGGTCACGCCGACATTGTCGTTCGCCGTGCTCCAGGTGAGGTCGACCTGCGCTGGCGAAACCGCCGTGGCCGCCAGGCTCGCGGGCGCCGATGGGGGCGTCATGTCGGGGGATGTCGCGTTCGAGGGCGCGTCGGTGGATCCCCCGCCGCAGCTTGCCAAGAGCACCACGCCGAGGAAGCAAACCCGGTAGGCGTACGGTCTTGCGTTAGGAGCGATGAATCGTCTCACGTTGCCCAGTTCAACGAGATGGGAACCTTGCCGCAGCGAAGCTTCGATGCCCGATTTCTTACAATCGTAGCCTCGGGAAGCAACCCGATCACGGAAATAGTAGGCATGAGGAACACCGCGCGGATGAACGTATCCGTGGCGGCACTTCAGGGTATGGAGGGTGTCGGCGCTAGCCGAATCAGAGACTTGCGAACTGCTAGGGCTGTACCGGAAGAGCAGTTCCTGCGCCTAGGCCGGCACCACGCTGACGGTCTGCCTGCGGGCCGGGCCCTTGAAGCTGAACTGGATCTTGCCGTTCACCTTGGCGTAGAGGGTGTGATCCTTGCCGATGCCGACGTTGTCGCCAGGATGGACGCGCGTGCCGCGCTGGCGAACGATGATGCTGCCTGCGGACACCAGTTGCCCGCCGTAGCGCTTGACGCCCAAACGCTTGGACTGCGAGTCGCGTCCGTTGCGGGAGCTTCCGCCTGCCTTTTTGTGTGCCATGAGTCTGCTGCCTTTCTAGGGCTGAGCGATACCGGTCACTTCGATTTCGGTGTACTCCTGACGATGGCCGCGAAGACGCTTGGAGTTCTTGCGCCGGCGCATCTTGAACGTCATCACCTTGTCGGCGCGCCCGTGAGCGAGCACCTTGGCCTTGACCGAAGCGCCTTTGACAATAGGCGTGCCGACCTTGAGCGCCTGGCCTTCGCCGACGAGAAGCACTTCGTCGAGCACCAGCTCGCTGCCGACCTCGGCGGCGAGCTTTTCGATTCTGAGTTTCTCGCCCGCGGAGACGCGGTACTGCTTGCCCCCGGTTCTTACGACCGCGTACATGCTGATCTCCGAAAGAAGGAAAGAAAAGCCGTCCTGGAAAAACGCGAAATTATACATGCGTTTAGCCGGTGCGGTCAAAGAAATTGTGCTATGCTCCCCGACCCGCCGCTGAGCCATTTCCGCCTTACCCCTTTGCAGCCCGAACTCCTTCGCAACCTCGTAGCCGCTGACATGCAGGCGGTCGACGCCATGATCCGCCGACGCTTCGAATCCGACGTCGTGCTGATCCGGCAGATCGCAGAGTACATCATCGCAGGTGGCGGGAAGCGGCTGCGTCCTGCGCTGGTCTTTCTCGCCGCCGGGGCGACCGGGTATCGGGGCGAGCAGCATGTCGAGCTCGCGGCCGTGGTCGAGTTCATCCACACCGCAACCCTGCTGCACGACGACGTCGTCGACGAATCCGAACTGCGGCGCGGGCGCAAGACTGCCAATGCCGAGTTCGGGAACGCCGCGAGCGTGCTGGTGGGGGATTTTCTCTACTCGCGAGCCTTCCAGATCATGGTGGGTGTGCGCAGCATGCGCGTGATGGAGGTCCTCGCCGATGCGACAAACGCCATCGCCGAGGGCGAGGTGCTGCAGCTCCTGAACGCGCATAACTGCGACATCGGCGAGGCGGCATATCTCGAGGTAATCCGGCGCAAGACCGCAAAGCTCTTCGAGGCGGCGGCGCAGCTGGGCGCGATACTCGGCGGCGCGAGTCCGGGCGTGGAAGCCGGCCTGGCGCGCTACGGCATGCACCTGGGAACCGCTTTCCAGCTGATCGACGACGTGCTCGACTACTCGGGCGACGCCGGGCATACGGGGAAAAATCTCGGCGACGATCTGAAGGAGGGCAAGCCGACCCTGCCCTTGATCCATGTGATGCAGCGCGGATCACCCGGCCAGGCGGCCCTGGTGCGCTCGGCGATCGAGCGCGGCGGCGGCGGGCAATTCGGCGCCGTCCTGGACGCGATCCATGTAACCGGCGCGCTCGACTTCGTGAGAGCCAAGGCGAAGGACGAGGCCCGCACCGCGAGCGAGGCTATCGCCGCGCTGCCGAATTCAAGCTATCGCGATTCTTTGCTAGAATTAGCGACCTTCGCGGTCGAGCGCGACTACTGAATCTCCCGGGTCGCCTCTTCCTCCGCGGTTTCCGTCCGGTTCGGGGTGTAGCTCAGCCTGGTAGAGTACTGCGTTCGGGACGCAGGAGTCGCTGGTTCGAATCCAGTCACCCCGACCACTCTCCTAGAAGGCGTACTGCTCGGCGATCCGCTTGAGCGTGCCGTCCTTCGTCGCCCTATCGAAAGCCTGGTTCAGAGCCTTCACCGTTTCCGGCGCGGTGTTCCTGCCGCAAGCAAGGTAGAGCTGCACTCTGCGGAGATTGAGGATCAGCTTGAGGTCCTTGACGTTCGCGCGTGCCGCAGTTCGGCGCGCACCATAGGCGCTCGTCGCCCAGAGGTCGAGGCGGTTGGGATCGTCCCGACCCAGCATCAGCCGAGGCGGGATGAGGCCGTCTTCGCTGACTTCCCGCAGGTCGGTGACGCCCTTGCTCATCAGGAACTCGATCTTGGCGTCCTTGGCCACCACACCCACGCGATACTTGCGTGCGTCCTCGACCTTTTTCACGCTGCCCTTGAAGTCGCTCCTCGCGAGGAGCGCCCATTGATTCGTGGCGATCGGGCCTATCCAGGTGAAGATCTGCTCGCGGTTGTCGAGGCGCGCCGTCGAGTAGATGCAGGTCTCCTTGTCGCGTTGCGCGGCGATGTAGGCTTGCTCCCAAGGCATGGGCTTGATCTGCAGAGGAATGGAGGCGCGCTTTCCGAGCTCGGTGACGACTTCAGTAGAGATGCCGACCACCTTCCCCTGCTCGGTGTAGTTGAACGGCGGATTCTCTTCGGTCACCAGCGTGAGCGCATTGGCAGGCGCGGCGAGGAACAGGCACAAGAACGCGAGCGTCGCAAAGCGTGAAATCATGGCGGCTCCCGGGGGTCGATGGGCATTCTAGCCCGTTGCGGCGCACGTATAATACCGCAGCGTGAGCAAGATTCTCCTCCTGATCATCGCGGCGGCGGTTGTCTACTTCCTGGTGAGCGGTTACACGCGCAAACGCGACCGGGCCGCTTCGGCCACGCCCGCGGGAGAGTCGATGGTCCCGTGCGCGCACTGCGGGGTCAATGTTCCGCGAAGCGAAGCTGTGGAAGGCGCCGGACGTTTCTTCTGCTGCGAAGAGCACCGCAGCATGGGCCCGGGCTGAGCAACCATGCCGAGCTCCGCGATGCACGCCTTGTGGTCCCCTCAGCATGCCGCGGTCGAGGAGTCCTTCTGGGTTTCCCTGAAGTACTTCAATTTCTACCGCATCGCGGTCGCCGCGATATTCCTGCTGTCGATTCTGGTTTTTGGCGACTCGCTCAGCCTGGGCAATCACGACCTGGTGACGTTCATCTATGCGAGCGTGATCTATCTCGCGCTCGCCTTGGCGTTCCACGTTGCGCTGAGGAAGGTCCCGGCGTATTTCAACCTCCAGCTGACCCTGCACGTCACGACGGACATCGTCGCCATCTCGGTCCTGATGTACGCGTCGAGCGGAATCCCGAGCGGGCTCGGGGTAATGCTGCTCATCTCGCTGGCGGGCGCGGCCCTCGTCAGCCGGGGCAGGTTGATGCTCTTCTACGCGGCGCTGGCTTCGATCGCGATGCTTCTGGAACAATCCTACTGGGTTCTGTTCGAAGACGCGAGCACGGCTAACTATCTGCAGCCGGGCTTGCTTTCGATCGGCTATTTTGCGACGGCGCTGATCACCAATCAGCTTGCGCGGCGACTCATCCTGAACGAGCGCCTGGCGAAGCAGAGGGGAGCCGATCTCGCCGATCAGCTGCGCATCAACAGACTGATAGTTCGCGACATGCAGGACGGAGTGCTGGTCGTGGACGCTGGCGGCATCGTTCACCTGCACAATCCGCGGGCGACGGACCTGCTCGGGCGGACCGTCCCCGAGCTGAGTCAATTGGAGGTCTTCTCCCCGGATCTCGCCCACGGGCTGGCCGCTTGGCGCGCGGGTGCCGGAGCCAGCAGCGTCAGCGTGCGTGTCCCCGACAGCGGCCGCCTCGTGCGCGGGCGCTTCGTGTCGGCGGGCGTCGCGGGAGGGGCCTTCAGCCTGGTGTTCCTCGAGGATCTGTCCAAGCTGCAGGAGCAGGCGCAGCAGCTCAAGCTCGCTGCCCTCGGCCGCCTCACGGCGAGCATCGCCCACGAAATTCGCAATCCATTGTCAGCCATCACGCATGCCGGCGACCTGCTTTCCGAGGAGCAGCGCAGCCCACAAAAAGAGCGCATGGTGCAGATCATCCGGGACAACGCGCGGCGCCTCGAACGCATGGTTCACGACGTCCTCGAGCTGTCGCGGCGCGACCGCGTCCAGCCGGAACCCATCCGCGTGCGCCAGTATCTCCTGACGTTCATCGATGAGTTTGCGCGTAACGAAGGCCAGATCCCGAGCGAGAGCTTCTCGGTGGACGCGGCCGACGACGTGACCGTCGAGTTCGATCGCGCGCACCTCAATCAGGTCCTGTGGAACCTGCTTCACAACGCGTGGCGGCACTGCCGGAGGCTCGCCGGGAGCGTGCGCATCGTGGTGTCGCGACGGGCAAATCGCGTAGAATTGCACGTCATTGACGACGGCGAAGGCGTGCCCAAAGCTTTGCAGGCGCAGTTGTTCGAGCCTTTCTTCACCACGTTCGCGAGCGGCACCGGCCTCGGCCTCTATATCGCACGCGAGCTGTGCGCCGCCAATGGCGCGAGTCTCGACTATCTGGACCGCGGTCCGGGGGCGAACTTCAGGATCCTATGGCAGGAACCGTAGCGAACCGGCGCGTTGATCGGCGCTCCAGTCCCGTCCAAGGGACGGTGCTTGTCATTGACGACGAGGCGGACATCCGCGAGCTGCTCGAGCTCTCGCTTCTGAGAATGGGACTCGCGGTGGAATGCACCGGTTCCGTGGCGGCCGCCAAGCAGCTTCTCCAGTCCAAGCGCTACGATCTTTGTCTGACCGACATGCGCCTGCCCGACGGCGACGGGCTCGACCTTGTCCGTTTCATCGGCGCTCAGGCCGGGGACCTTCCCGTGGCGGTGATCACGGCATTCGGCAGCACGGAGAACGCGGTGGCGGCGCTCAAGGCCGGGGCCTTTGACTACTTGACCAAGCCTTTGTCCCTGGATCAGCTCCGCGCGCTGGTCAAGTCCGCGCTGTCCCTTCCTCAGAAGCCGCAGGCGGCCAAGTCAGGCGAGCCGCAGCTCCTCGGGGCCAGCCCGGGAATCGAACAGATACGATCCCTGATCGAAAAGCTCGCGCGCAGCCAGGCGCCTGTTTACATAACAGGCGAATCCGGGAGCGGGAAGGAGCTTGCCGCCCGGCTGATTCACAGCAAGGGCTCCCGGCGCGACAAGCCTTTTGTGCCAGTCAATTGCGGCGCTATCCCCGAGAACCTGATGGAAAGCGAGTTCTTTGGATACAAGAAAGGCGCCTTCACGGGGGCGGAAGGGGACCGCGACGGATTCTTCCAGGCGGCCAATTCCGGCACCCTCTTTCTCGACGAAGTCGCCGATTTGCCTCTTGCGATGCAGGTCAAGCTGCTCCGCGCAATCCAGGAGAAGCAGGTGCGCAAGGTCGGAGCCACCACCGAGGACGCGCTCGACGTGCGCATCATCTGCGCCACGCACCAGAATCTCGCCGCTCGTGTCGAAGCCGGCAAGTTCCGGCAGGATCTCTACTATCGGCTCGCAGTCATCGAACTGAAGATGCCGCCGTTGCGCGAGTGCCGCGAGGATATTCCGGTCTTGGCAGAGGCGATTCTGCGCCGCCTCGCAGGCTCAGATGGCACGCGCGCGGCACGCCTCTCGGAGGGCTCCAAGAAGGCTCTCGCCGACTACGACTTTCCCGGGAACACACGGGAGCTCGAAAACATCCTGGAGCGGGCGGTCGCATTGAGCACCCGCGACGAGATCGAGCCGGATGATCTGCAGCTAACGCCTCCGTCGGCCCTCGCTCCCGAGTCTGGAGCACCAAACGCCAAATGGCCCCTGCCGGACTATCTCGATCGCATCGAGAAGGAAGCAATATTGGAGGCGCTGGAGAAGACGCGCTTCAATCGAACGGCGGCGGCCAAGCTGCTGGGCATTACGTTCAGGGCGCTACGCTACCGGATGGAGCGGCTGGGGATCCGGTAAGTGGGCCTCGGTCTCCTGGACGAGGAAGGAGTGCTCAACGGCGCGGAGCAGGTTGCCTCGCCCAATTGCGACGAGCGCCCGGAGGGCGCCGAGGTCGCGCTTGTGGTGGTCCACAACATCAGCCTGCCTCCGGGCGAGTTCGGCGGCGAGGGCATCGTCCGCCTCTTTACGAACAGTCTGGACTTTGCCGCGCATCCGTACTACCAGACACTTCGTGATCTCAAGGTTTCCGCGCACTTTCTCATTCGCCGGGGCGGCGAACTGATCCAGTTGGTGCCGTGCGCCAAACGGGCTTGGCACGCCGGGGCCTCGAGCTGGCGCGGGCGCGGGCGCTGCAATGATTTTTCCGTGGGCGTGGAGCTCGAAGGCGTCGATGACCAAGCTTACACACCCCCGCAATACGCCTGTCTTGGCAGGCTACTGCTTGTCCTCCGCAGACACTATCCGATCGTCGACGTCGTGGGCCATTCGGACATCGCTCCAGAGCGCAAGACAGATCCCGGTCCGGCCTTCGACTGGGGCGAATTCCGCGAATCGCTGCACTCCAAGGGCTAAGTAGGTTTCGTCGCTTCAAAGCGACAGGAATGTAGTTCCAGAGACGCTTGAGCAAGCCGCGCTTGCGGCTTGACACTACGCTAGAATTAGTAGCACACTCTTGCGCAGATACCATATATTGTGTGGTCAGGGGAAACACCCCCAGGCCCCGGTGTCGCCACCCTCAAAGCTGCGGGCGGCGCAGAAAAAGACAAGAGGAGAGGTATATGCAGATTGTGGCTGAGGCAACAGCATCCCAATCGCTTCCCGGAACGGCGCCTCTTCCCGAGGTGGGCGCTTCAGTCGAGCCTGCGCTTTCTCAATACAAGGTCATCCGTCGTAACGGAGCCGTCGTCGGCTTCGAGCCGGGGAAGATATCGGTGGCCGTGACCAAGGCCTTTCTCGCCGTCGAAGGCGGGCAAAGCGCGGCGTCGGCGCGGATCAGGGAGATGGTTGCCGGCTTGACCCACGCCGTGGTGGGCGCGCTCGCGCGGCGCCAGCCCGCGGGCGGAACCGTTCACATCGAGGACATCCAGGATCAGGTCGAGCTCGCCCTGATGCGCTCGGGCGCGCACGAGGTCGCTCGCGCTTATGTGCTTTATCGGGAAAAGCGCGCCGAGGCGCGCGCCCAGGAAGCGGCGCATAAGAAAAAGCCCGCCCAACCGCAGCTGAACGTGGTGGAAGGCGGCGTGCGCCGCCCTCTCGACATGGCGCGCCTCAACGAACTGATCAGCTCGGCGTGCGAGTCGCTGGGCGAGGGGGTGGATCCGGGCCTCATCCTCAGCGAAACCTTAAAGAACCTCTACGACGGGGTGCCAGCCGAAGAGGTGCGCAAGTCGGCCGTTCTGTCGGCGCGCGCCCTGATAGAAAAGGACCCGGCCTACAGCTACGTCAGCGCGCGACTGTTGCTGCACACGATCCGGCGCGAGGTTCTCGGAGAGGAAGTCGCGCAGTCGGACATGGCTGGGCGCTATGCCGAATACTTCCCCCAATTCGTTAGGCGCGGCATAGACGCCGAACTGCTCGATGAGCGTCTGGCGAGCTTCGATCTCAGGAAGCTCGGGGCGGCGATCGACGCGTCGCGCGACCTCAAGTTCGGGTATCTCGGCCTGCAGACCCTCTACGACAGATACTTCCTGCACGTACACGGAGTACGGATCGAGCTGCCGCAGGCGTTTTTCATGCGCGTGGCTATGGGCTTGGCGCTCAACGAGATAGACCGCGAGACGCGCGCCATCGAATTCTACAGGGTGCTCTCGTCGTTCGACTTCATGAGTTCCACACCGACCCTGTTCAACTCGGGGACGACGCGCTCGCAGTTGTCCTCCTGTTACCTCACGACGGTGTCCGACGATCTGGACGGCATCTACGAGGCGATCAAGGAGAACGCGCTCCTCGCCAAGTACGCCGGCGGTCTGGGCAACGACTGGACTCCCGTGCGGGCACTCGGCTCACACATCAAAGGGACGAACGGGAAGTCCCAGGGCGTGGTTCCTTTCCTGAAGGTCGTAAACGATACAGCGGTCGCGGTTAACCAGGGTGGCAAGCGCAAGGGAGCGGTGTGCTCCTACCTCGAGACTTGGCACTTGGACATCGAGGAGTTCCTTGAGCTGCGCAAGAACACCGGGGACGACCGCCGCCGCACTCACGACATGAACACTGCCAACTGGATCCCGGACCTGTTCATGAAGCGGGTGATGGAGAATGGCGAGTGGACCTTGTTCAGCCCCTCGGACGTGCCGGACCTGCACGACAAGATCGGCAAGGCCTTCGAGAAGGCCTATCTGGGTTACGAAGAGAAGGTGGCAAAAGGCGAGCTTAAGCTGTTCAAGAAGATCGCCGCCGCCCAGCTGTGGCGCAAGATGCTTTCGATGCTCTTCGAGACCGGGCACCCGTGGATCACGTTCAAGGATCCCTGCAACCTGCGCTCTCCCCAGCAGCATGTCGGGGTGGTGCACAGCTCGAACCTGTGCACCGAGATCACGCTCAACACGAATGAAAGCGAGATCGCAGTTTGCAACCTGGGCTCGATCAACATGGTCGGGCACATGAAGGTGGAGGGCGGCAAACCCACTCTCGATCACGACAAACTCAAGAAGACGATATCGACCGCGATGCGCATGCTCGACAACGTCATCGATATCAACTACTACGCAGTGAGAAAGGCTCGCGACTCGAACGTTAGGCACCGCCCGGTCGGCTTGGGCATCATGGGGTTCCAGGATTGCCTGCATCTGCTGCGGGTCCCTTACGCGTCCAAGGAAGCCGTCGAGTTCGCGGACCGCTCGATGGAGGCGATCGCCTACTTTACGTACTGGGCGTCCACCGAACTCGCGGAGGAGCGCGGGCGCTACGCGTCCTACAAGGGCTCGCTTTGGGAACGGGGCATCCTACCCCAGGACACCCTGGCCCTGCTGCGCGACGAGCGCGGGGGATATGTCGACATCGACATGACGGAATCGATGGACTGGAAAACCTTGCGCGAGCGCCTGAAGCGCCACGGCATGCGCAACTCGAACTGCATCGCAATTGCGCCGACGGCGACTATCGCCAACATTATCGGGGTCTCGGCGTCGATCGAGCCCACCTTCCAGAACCTGTTCGTGAAATCGAACCTGTCGGGCGAGTTCACTGTGGTCAATGAATATCTCGTTGGCGACCTGAAAAAGCTCGGCTTGTGGGACGAGGTCATGGTGGCGGACCTCAAGTATTTCGACGGCAACCTCTCGCGCATCGACCGCGTCCCCGCGGAGCTTCGCGGGCTATACGCGACGGCATTCGAAGTCGACCCGGTCTGGATCGTCGAGGCCGGTGCGCGGCGGCAGAAGTGGATCGACCAGTCGCAGTCACTCAACATCTACATCGGCCAAGCCTCGGGCAAGAAGCTGGACGAGACCTACAAGCTGGCGTGGCAGCGGGGTCTGAAAACGACCTACTACTTGCGCGCGATGGGGGCGACCCACGCCGAGAAGTCCACGGTTAAGGCAGGACAGCTGAACGCAGTGCCCGCGGAAGGGGGCGCGCTGGCTGCAACCGCGGTAGCCCCGCGGGCATCGGGGGAGCCCGAGATCAAGTTCTGCAAGATCGACAACCCGGAGTGCGAAGCCTGCCAGTGAACGGGCGGAGAACGACAACGAGGAGAAGATAGATGCTTTCTTTCGACGACATCGGCGCCGAGGCTATCCCGGGCCTGAATCTGCAGACCGTAAGCGGGATGCTTCCTGGGCCGGGTCCGGCTCCCCAGGAGCGCTATTCGGCGGGGAACCGCGACCGGCGCGTGCGGGTAGAAGACAAGCGCATCATCAACGCGCAGGCTGACGTCAACCAGCTGGTGCCGTTCAAGTACAAATGGGCTTGGGAGAAATATCTCGCCGGCTGCGCGAACCATTGGATGCCGCAGGAAATCAACATGAGCCGCGACATCGCGCTGTGGAAGGATCCGAACGGCCTTACAGAGGACGAACGGCGCGTCGTGAAGCGCAATCTCGGGTTCTTCGTCACCGCTGACTCGCTGGCGGCGAATAACATCGTGCTAGGCACTTACCGGCACATCACCGCGCCCGAGTGCCGGCAATACCTGCTGCGCCAGGCGTTCGAGGAGGCGATCCACACTCACGCCTACCAATACATTGTCGAGAGTCTTCAGCTCGACGAGGGCGAGGTATTCAACGCCTACCACGAGATTCCCAGCATACGGGACAAGGACGAGTTCCTCATCCCGTTCATAGATACGCTGACCGACCCTTCCTTTAGGACGGGAACGCCGGATGCCGACCAGAAGCTCCTCATGAGCCTGATCGTCTTCGCCTGCCTCATGGAGGGACTGTTCTTCTACGTCGGCTTCGCTCAGATCCTGGCGCTCGGGAGACAGAACAAGATGACCGGAGCGGCCGAGCAATACCAGTACATTCTCCGGGACGAGTCGATGCACTGCAATTTCGGCATCGACCTGATCAATCAGATCAAGATGGAGAACCCCCAGCTCTGGACCTCGGAATTCCGCGAGGAGGTGCAGGGCCTGATCCGCAAGGCCGTCGAGCTCGAATACCGCTACGCAGAAGACACAATGCCGCGCGGGGTGCTCGGGCTCAACGCGCCGATGTTCAAGGAATATCTGCGCTACATCGCTAACCGTCGCTGCCAGCAGATCGGCGTGGACGCAATGTTCCAGGGCGCAAGCAATCCCTTCCCATGGATGAGTGAGATGACCGACCTCAAGAAGGAGCGGAATTTTTTCGAGACCAGGGTAATCGAATACCAAACCGGAGGCGCCCTCAGTTGGGAGTAGGCTTCCGGCGCTCATCACGGTGACGATATGCATCGCGTGACCGAGTGCAGAGCTTCACGGGACTACAAGCTGTGGCTGAGATTCGAGGACGGCCTAGAAGGGAGCGTCTTCCTCGGAAATCTTCTCGACCTGGGCGCATTCAGTTCGTGGCGAGACGTGGACCAGTTCTGTCGGGCGGTGGTGGATGCGGAAGCGGCGACGGTCGTGTGGGACGGCGGCATCCAGTTCGACCCCGACATCCTGTATCAGGACTTGCTCGCCAGCATGAACACGAAGGAGTTCAGCTCTCCGAGGGCAGTCCCGGGGGCTTGAAGGGGCCGCGCCCGATAGGCGGGACGCGGACGTTGTGTTTCACAACTCTCAACGGAGGCCACTATGGCTAAGAAGAGAAAGAGCAAAAAGGCGGCGAAGAAAAAGAAGAAGAGGAGGGCAGCAGGACGCAAGACGAAGAGGAAGTCGTTGAAGAAACCCGCAAGAAGAGCGGCGAAGAAGAAGGCAAAGCGGAAAACGGCAAGGAAAGCCGCGACGAAGCCGGCGGCAGCGACGGCGGGATCGATGAGCACGGCGTCCTCGACGATGGCGACGCCACAAGGGCCGAAAACCGCCCTGAATCCCGCGGCCGCATGGCCCTTTCCGACTGGGTCGAGGCCCTAGAATGGGTGGCGAATCACGCTGCGCTCGGTCTGTGGCCTCGCGCCTCGGACTGAGCGCAGGTCTTCGACGGGCTGCTCATCTTGCCAATGATAGTAGGCACTCGCTTATACTCGCATTGAGCTGATCGATCTAACTGTGGACGCTGCGCTACTTTCATTTGACCTAGGTTAAGTACCTATTTAAAATGTATTTGCTGCGGTGCAGCACAATTGCTCGGAAGCAGCTGGCCGCCTTAGCGGCCAGAGGCGTAGGACGACAAAGGAGGGTAGGTGCAATGAACACCACCTGGACTAGACAGTACATGCTGGGGCAGCTTGGAAGGAGCGCGGCCATCCTGCATCACGGTTTGGCACTGATCGGGCTGGTCACGGTTTTGCTCGTTGTGGTTCGCGGCAAGACTTTGTTCTTCGACGAGCAGCCTACCCACTCGGCCACGATGGGCTCTATCCACTACGATGTTGGAACGTCGCTGTTCGAGGGTGCGCAGGAAGCCGACGGACAGAAATACCGAGCCTTGGCCAACTACCTGTCGCGCCGGTACCGCATCGCACCCGATGTCACGGAAGTGTTTATCGGTGCGGCCCACGAAGCGGGCCGGGAGGTCGGCCTCGACCCTTTGCTGATTCTGGCAGTCATGGCGGTCGAGTCGCGCTTCAATCCAGTGGCCGAGAGTCTGGTGGGAGCGAAGGGGCTGATGCAGGTCGTCCCGCGCCAGCACCTGGACAAGCTGGTGGAGCACGGCGGCGAGGACGCGGTTCTCGATCCCGCGACCAATATCGCCTTGGGAGCCCGGATACTAAAAGAGTACATCAGGCGCACCGGAAGCCTTGAGGCGGGGCTGCAGTTCTATAACGGCGCGCTCGCGGATCCCTCGAGCCAGTACGCGCAGAAAGTCTTTGCGGAGAAGGAAAGGCTCCAGGAGGTGGTGCGCCGGTTCGATCGGCCGAGCACGCGCAGCTCGGTGTAGCCTCTGCTCATACCCGGGTGCGACCAAGCATCCGGGAGATGTTCTCCACCCCCTCCTGCAGGTCGTCCAGCGCCCGTGTGTAGGCGAAGCGTACGTGGCGCTCAGGAGCGTTCGCTCCGAAATCGAGCCCCGGCGTGATCGCGACGCCAGCTTCGTCAAGGACTCGAAGCGCGAAAGAGACGCTGTCGTCGGCGAACGCATCGCACCCCGCGTAGATGTAGAACGCGCCCTCGGGCATTAGAGGTACGCGGAAACCCAGGCGGCGCAACGCGGGCACCATGAAGTCGCGACGCCGGCGGAACTCTTCTCTGCGCCGCTCGAGAACGGCCAGCGTTTCCGGATGGAACGCCGCCAACGCGGCATACTGCGCCGGGGCGGAGGGGCAGATGAAGGCGTTCTGCGCGAGCTTCACGATCTCCCTCACGTATGACTCGGGCGCGACGATCCAGCCAAGCCTCCAGCCGGTCATGCAAAAGTATTTCGAGAAACTGTTGACGACGAAGACGTCGTCCGCGAAATCGAGAGCGGTCGACGGTGTGCCGTCGTAGACCAGCCCCTGATAGATCTCGTCGACCACCACGAAGCCGCCCAGAGCGCGCACAGATTCGACGATCGCGCGCAGCTCTTCGCGCGGAATCGACGTTCCGGTCGGGTTGGAAGGCGAGGCAAGCAGGACTCCCCGGGTCGCATCGCTCCAGCTTGAGCGGACGTCCGCCGCAGTGAGTTGGTAGCGACGGTTCTCGTCGACGGGAATCGTCCTGGGCCTACCTTCGAACAGGCGGACGAAGTGACGGTTGCAGGGATAGCAGGGGTCGGGCATCAGCACCTCGACCCCGGGATCGACGAGCGCGCCCAACGCGAGCAGAAACGCGCCCGAGGCCCCGGCCGTGATCACTATGCGCGATGGTGGCACCGAGGCGCGCAAATGCTCGCGGTAGTAGTCGGAAATCGCCTGTCGAAGCTGCGGTAGCCCGACCGAATCGGTGTAACCCAGACGACGCGTACGGATTGCCTCGACGGCTGCGTCCGCGACGAGAGGAGGAGCCGGGAAATCGGGCTGGCCGATCTCCATGTGAACGATTCGGCGCCCGGCCGCTTCCAGCTCATGCGCACGATTCTGTACGTCCATTACATGGAAGGGCTCGATATCGGCCATGCGAGCCGCGAGAATCATGTTCGCTTCGCGCTTTGCTCCTCCGACCGGGTGATGGGCAATCGAGTTTTCCCGCATCGCAGGATTATGCCGAATTCGGCTATCATGCGGCCAGCAACACGACCTCCGCCGCGAAATCCCATGGAAGACATCCTGCGCAGGAGCGCCCTGGAGTATCACCTCCGGCAACCGCCCGGGAAGATCTCGGTCACGCCGACCAAGGGTTTGGTGAACCAGCGCGATCTCGCGCTCGCCTATACTCCAGGCGTCGCGGCCGTGTGCGACGAAATCGTGCGCGATCCCGCCGAGGCGCGCCGGATGACCGCGCGTGGGAACCTAATCGGCGTGGTTACGAACGGAACCGCGGTCCTCGGGCTCGGTCCGATTGGACCGCTTGCCTCCAAGCCGGTCATGGAAGGCAAGGCCGTGCTGTTCAAGAAATTCGCGGGCATCGATTGCTTCGATATCGAGATCGACGAGCGCGACCCGGACAAGCTGGTCGAGATCATCGCGGCCCTCGAGCCCACTTTCGGTGGCATCAACCTCGAGGACATCAAGGCTCCCGAGTGCTTCCGCGTCGAAAGGAAGCTGCGCGAGCGCATGAAGATACCGGTATTCCACGACGACCAGCACGGTACGGCCATCATTGTGGCCGCAGCGGTGCTGAATGGACTTCGCGTCGTAGGGAAGGACATCGGGCGCGTGAAGTTCGTTTGCTCGGGCGCAGGGGCTGCCGCGCTCGCGTGCCTCGATCTGCTTACGAGCCTGGGCCTCAACAGCGAAAACATCTGGGTTGCCGATATCAAGGGCGTCGTGTACGAGGGCCGCAAGGAGGAGATGGACCCGAACAAGGCGCGCTACGCACGCAAGACCGCCGCGCGGAAACTCGAGGAAATCATTCCCGAGGCGGACGTGTTTCTCGGCCTGTCGGCGGGGGGCGTACTCAAGGAGGAAATGGTCGCGAAGATGGCGGCAAGACCGCTGATCCTCGCTCTCGCCAACCCCGAGCCGGAGATCCTGCCAGACGCCGCGAAACGCGCCCGTCCGGACGCGGTCGTGGCGACGGGGCGCTCCGATTTCCCCAACCAGGTGAACAACGTGCTGGTCTTTCCGTTCATCTTCCGCGGCGCGCTCGATGTCGGCGCCACCAGCATCAACGAGGCCATGAAGCTGGCGGCGGTCCGCGCTATCGCCGATCTCGCGACCGCCGAGCAGTCGGAGATCGTCGCCGCGGCGTACGGAGAGCAGAGTCTCCGCTTCGGGCCCGAATACCTCATTCCGAAGCCTTTCGACCCGCGGCTGATCGTCAAGATCGCCCCGGCCGTGGCCAGGGCAGCGATGGACTCCGGAGTCGCCACGCGCCCGATCGCCGATTTCGAGGCGTACAACAACCAGCTGCTGCAATTCGTCTACCACTCCGGCCTGATCATGAAGCCGATCTTCAGCGCGGCGAAGGAAGGCCCGCGACGCCGGATCGTGCTCTCCGAAGGCGAAGACGAGCGTACGCTGCGAGCCGCGCAGGTCGTGATCGACGAGCGGCTCGCGAAGCCTATCCTGATCGGCAGGCCCGGCGTGGTCGAGCGCCGCATAGAGCGCAACGGCCTGCGCATCCGGCCCGGCGCGGATTTCGAGCTGGTCAATCCTGAGTCCGATCCGCGCTACCGCGACTACTGGACGGAGTACCACCGCCTCACCGAGCGGCGCGGCGTTTCGCAGCAGTACGCCCAGATGGAGATGCGCAGGCGCCACACCCTGATCGGAGCGATGATGGTGCATCGCGGAGAGGCCGACGGAATGCTGTGTGGCATCTTCGGCACCTACGGGCAGCACCTGCAGGACGTCGAGCAGGTCATCGGTCTGCGAAACGGCGTGCAGCATTTCTACGCGATGAACGCGCTCATCCTGCCCAAGCGCACCATCTTCATCTGCGACACTTACGTGAACCTCGATCCCACGGCCGAGCAGCTCGCGGAGATGACCGCGCTCGCCGCGACGGAGGTCCGCCGCTTCGGGGTGATTCCGCGGGCGGCGCTGCTGTCGCACTCCAACTTCGGCACGAGCGACGCGCCCTCGGCGCGCAAGATGCGCTCGGCGCTCCAGCTGATCCGGGCGCGCGCGCCGGACCTGGAGATCGAAGGCGAGATGCACGGAGACGCGGCGCTCAACGCCGAGCTGCGGCTCGCGAATTTCCCGCGCTCGCGGCTGAAGGAGGAGGCGAACCTGCTGATCATGCCGACCCTGGACGCGGCCAACATCGCGTTCAACCTTCTGAAGACCGCGGCCGGAGACGGCATTACCGTCGGTCCCATCCTCCTTGGCGCGGGGAGACCGGTGCACATACTCACGTCCTCGGCGACCGTCAGGCGCATCGTGAACATGACCGCGCTGACCGTCGTCGACGCGAACGCCTCGGGCGAGGAAGCGCGGCCGAGAGGGTAGCGCATGGCGCTGAATCCCGAATCCATGAAGCCCAAGGCGGGGCTCGTCCTCACCGGGGGCGGCGCCCGCGCAGCCTATCAGGTCGGGGTGCTCAAGGCCGTGCGGGAGCTGCTGCCGCGCGGAGGGAAGAATCCGTTTCCCATCCTTTGCGGCACGTCGGCCGGCGCGATCAATGCAGCGAGCCTCGCGGTATTCGCCGACGATTTCGGCGGAGCGGTGGACAGGCTGCTCCATGTCTGGGAGCACTTCCGCGTGCATCACGTCTACCGGGCCGATCCTATGGGAATTGCACGCGGGGGCGCGCGCTGGCTCGCCGCAATGATGCTCCTTTCGCGGAACAGCCCGGCGTCCTTGCTCGACAACAGTCCGCTCGCCGAGATGCTCTCGCGGGACCTGGATTTCGGGCGGATCCAGGAGAACATCGACAACGGCTGCCTCTATGCGGTCTCGATCACATGCTCCGGCTACTCGTCCGGGCAGAGCGTTTCTTTCTACCAGGGTGGGCCGGACACCAAGGCGTGGGAGCGCACCCAGCGCGTCGGCGCGGCGATGCCGATCTGCGCCGACCATCTCATGGCTTCCGCGGCCCTGCCCTTCATATTTCCCGCGGTGAAGATCAACCGCGAATACTTCGGCGACGGCTCGATGCGCCAGATCGCGCCGGTCAGCCCGGCGCTGCACCTGGGCGCCGACCGGGTACTGATCGTTGCCACGGTGCGACAGGACGCGCAAGCCGAGCCGCCGCGCGTGCGCGCCAGCCTGTATCCGTCGGTGGCGCAGATCGCCGGTCATGCACTCAACAGCATCTTCCTCGACAGCCTCAACGTCGACATCGAGCGCCTGCAGCGCATCAATCGCACGATCAGCCTCATCCCCCCGGAGAGACTCCGCGAGGCGGGCCTGCCGCTCCGGCAGATCAAGGTGCTGGTGATCTCGCCCACCCAGCCCATCGAGCGGATGGTGGTACGCCACACGCACGAGCTGCCGTGGACGGTGCGTTTCCTCCTGCGCGGAATCGGGGGTATGAACCGCAACGGATCGAACCTCGCGAGCTACCTGCTCTTCGAACAGGGTTATTGCCGGTCACTGATCGACCTGGGCTACCAGGACACCATCGCGCGCCGCTCTGAGCTGCTGGAGTTCCTGGATGTCCAGCAATAGACTTGAGACCGTTCAAGGACGCACCTTGTGAATTCCCCGCCGGATCCGTTCGAATTCCTGAAGAACCTCTGGGGTCCCATGGGCCTGCCGCTGGCGGGCCTGACCGCGCCGACCGCGGCGATCAACGAAGTGGACAGGCGTATCGCGGAGCTCAAGTCTGTCGAAATGTGGCTCAACACGAACCTCAACGTCCTGCGGATGAGCATCCAGGCACTGGAGATGCAGAAGGCGGGCCTGGTCGCGATGCAGAACGCTGCAAGTCCCGCTCCGAACGCCGCCGCGCAGCCGCCCTCCGGCGGCGACGATCCCGCAAAGAAATGAGGCCGCGCGTCCGCGCGACCGGAGACAACATCACCATAAGGAGAAGCAATGCCCAAAGCCATTCGCATCCACCAGCAAGGCGGTCCGGAGGTCCTGAAGTGGGAAGACGTCCAGGTGGGCGACCCCGGTCCGGGCGAGGCGCGTGTGCGCCACAAGGCCTGCGGGCTGAATTTTCTCGATGTCTACCAGCGCTCCGGGCTGTACAAGATCGCGTTGCCCGCAGGGATGGGCAACGAGGGAGCGGGCGTGGTCGAGGCGATTGGCGCCGGCGTCACCCACGTCAAGGCCGGCGACCGGGTCGCGTATTCGGGCGGGGCGCCGGGCGCATACTCCGAAGTGCGCGTCATGCCGGCCGACCGACTGGTATCGCTTCCCGAGTCGATCTCGTTCGAGGCGGGCGCGGCGATGATGCTGAAAGGGCTGACCGCTCAATACCTGCTGAAGCAGACCTACAAGGTGCGCGCGGGCGAGACCGTGCTGTGGCACGCCGCCGCGGGCGGGGTGGGCCTGATCGCCTGCCAGTGGCTCAAGGCGTTGGGCGTCACGGTCATCGGCACCGCCGGATCGGCGGAGAAATGCGAGCTGGCAAAGGCGCACGGCGCCGCTCATTGCATCGACTACCGCAAGGAGAACTTCGTCGAGCGGGTAAAAGCGCTCACGGGCGGAAAGGGCGTGCCTGTGGTCTACGATTCTGTGGGGAAGGATACCTTTGCGGGGTCGCTGGACTGTCTCCAGCCGCGCGGCCTGATGGTGAGCTTTGGCAACGCGTCGGGCGCGGTGACCGGATTCGAGCTCGGTACGCTCGCCGCGAAGGGCTCACTCTACATCACGCGTCCGACACTGGTCACCTATACCGCGAAGCGCGACGATCTCGTCGCCGGCGCAAAGGACTTGTTCGAAACCGTGTCCTCGGGCAAGGTCAAGATCGAGATCAACCATCGTTACGCACTCAAGGACGCCGCGCAAGCTCACCGCGACCTGGAGGCGCGCAAGACGACCGGGTCGACGATCCTCGTTCCGTAGCGGCGCGATGGGCGATCTCGCCGCCCTGGCAGTGCCGGGGCTCTTTCCCGAAATCGAGCCGCGCGCGAGCGGCATGCTGCGGCTCGATGCGCTGCACTCGATGTACTGGGAGGAGTGCGGGCGGGCCGGCGGGATCCCCGCCGTCTTCCTTCACGGAGGCCCGGGCGCGGGCAGCACGCCCAAGCACCGGAGGTTCTTCGACCCCGACGCCTATCGCATCATCGTCTACGACCAGCGCGGCGCGGGGCGTTCGACGCCGCTGGGAGAGCTGAGCGACAACACGACCGGACATCTGATCGGCGACCTGGAAGTGCTGCGCCGGCATCTCGGCGTCGAGCGCTGGCTCGTGTTCGGCGGATCCTGGGGCAGCACCCTGGCGATCGCGTACGCAGAGGCTCATCCCGAGCGCTGTCTGGGGCTCGTGCTACGCGGGATCTTCCTGTGCCGCAGGAGCGAGATCGAATGGTTTCTCTACGGTCTGCGCAGCGTCTTCCCCGAGGCCTGGGAGAAATTCTCGGGCTTCCTCCCGCAATCGGAGCGGAGCGACCTGCTCGCCGGCTATCATCGCCGGCTGGTCAATCCCGATCCGGCCGTCCACATGCCGGCCGCGCGGGCGTGGAGCGTCTACGAGGGGTCCTGCTCGACCCTGTTTCCCAGCCCCGAAACTATCGCGTACTTCGCCGGCGACGTCGTAGCCCTTGGGCTCGCGCGCGTCGAGGCGCACTATTTCATCAACGATATCTTCCTCGGCGAGAACGCGCTGCTCGAGAACGCCGCGCGCCTGCGCGGTGTACCGGGTGTCATCGTGCAAGGCCGCTACGACATGGTGTGTCCGCTCGTGTCAGCGCACGAGCTGCATCGCGCCTGGCCGCGGGCCGACTACCGGATCGTGCCCGATGCTGGGCATTCGGCCTGGGAGCCGGGAATCCTTGCGGCCCTCGTCGAGGCGACCGAGCGCTACAAACGCACCGGCTCGCTCTCGGCCTAGCCAAAAAAAAACGCCGCGGATCGCGGCGTTTTTCGTCCACGGTGAAGCGTTCAGATGCCCAGGATCCTCATCGCCTTGGCCAGCGTGTCGACCGATTCCTGGTGCTTGCCTGCCTTGTGCAGGGCTTCACCGTCGGCGCGGTACTTCTTTACGTCGGCCATTTGCTGCGCGGACAGCTTGGGGCTCTTCGCCAGCGCTTCGTCGATCTTCTTCATATCGGCGGGGCAGTGGAACGCAAACACGGAAGCGCTCGCGAGCATGAGCGCGCCGAACAGGGCTGCAAGACGAATCTTCATTCAAGTCTCCTTTTTGAAGGTCTAGTGCGGAGCCGCCTCCCCTGGCCGGTTGTCCGCGAATGCTGATACGTAAACACCGAGGGCGGCAAACCCATTCCGGCTTAGGGTAGGATAATCCTGGGCGTCCCGCCGAGGCAATTCCCCTGGGTGTCGCCTTGCGGCGACGCCGCCGCGTAAAATAGACGTCCGCGCCGATCCCCTCACATGAATCCCTCTGACTTCGTGCAGGACGAAACCTGGCTGCGCTCGCGCTTTGCCGGATCCCGTAGGGTCGAACCGGTGACGGCGGGGGATGGCCACCTCTGGCGTAGCGACCGCGAAATACGTCCAGCGGCCGTCCTGGTGCCGGTGGTGAAGCGCGACGGCGGGCTCACGGTGCTGTTTACCCGACGGACGGCGCACCTGCACGACCACGCCGGACAAATCAGTTTCCCGGGCGGGCGCGCCGAGGCGGAGGACGCAGGCGCGGCGGAAACTGCGATGCGGGAGGCGGCGGAGGAGATAGGGCTGACCGCCGCGCAGGTGGAGGTGCTTGGCGAGCTGCCCAAGTACGTGACGGTGACCGGATACCGCGTGACCCCGGTGGTGGGGCTGGTCACGCCTCCAATCGATCTGAGGCTGGACGACTTCGAGGTGGCGGAGGTGTTCGAAGCACCCCTGGCGTTCCTGCTCGATCCCGCGAACCACCAGCAGAACTACGTGCAGTTCGACGACAAGGAGCGCTACTACTACGCCATACCGTATCGCCAGTTCTACATCTGGGGAGCCACGGCAGGGATGCTGATGAACCTGCACGCCTTCCTCGCCGGCTAGAAGCGCGTCGCGCAGGAAACCGATGAGCCTCCTTTCCCTGATCGCGGCGCTCCTCCTCGAGCAATGGCGGCCGCTGGCCGACCGCCGCGCCCTGTATTCCCTGCTGGCTCGCTATGCCGCCTGGCTGGAAGGGTTGTTCAACGCGGGCGAGCCGCTGCAGGGGAAGATCGCCTGGCTCGTCGCTGTCCCGCCCGTTGTTCTGCTCGCGTGGGTTGCCTACGCGGCGGCGAACGCCGCGAATCCGGTATTCGCGTTCCTGCTCAACGTTGCAGCGCTGTACCTGACGATGGGGTTTCGCCAGCGCAGCCACTTCTTCACCGACATTCACGCGGCGCTCAAGGCGGACGACATCGGCAAGGCGCGCGAGACACTCTCCGCATGGCGCCAGGAGAACTGCGACGATCTCGATCGTGAGGCGATCACGCGCCTCGCCCTGGAAGAAGCGCTGGTGTCCTCCCATCGGTACGTATTCGGCGTGATCTTCTGGTTCGTCCTGCTGCCCGGTCCGAGCGGGGCGGTTCTCTATCGTCTCTCGATGTTTCTCGACGGCCGCTGGAGCCAGGACGCCTCGTCGGGGCTGGAGCGGTTCGGCCAGTTTGCGCGCGCCGCCTTCGCGGCGCTCGATTGGCTCCCTTCGCGCTTCACCGCGACCGCGTTTGCCGTCGTGGGCGACTTCGAGAACGCCGTGTACTGCTGGCGCACGCAGGCGGCGACCTGGCCCGACCGTGCGCTCGGCACGGTGCTTGCCAGCGGAGCCGGGGCGATGGGCGTCAAGCTGGGTATGCCGGTCGTCATCGGAGGAATGTTGCTCGACAGGCCGCCGCTGGGCCTGGGCGATCCCGCCGACGTCGGGCACATGGACAGCCTGGTGGGACTGGCCTGGCGCGCCTTGGTGATGTGGCTGCTGCTTCTGCTGCTGGTGGCTCTCGCCGGCGCTGCGAGCTAGCGCTCCGCGCCGCAGCTCCAGCAGGCGGTGAACTGCCCCTCGCTCGTTTCCCCGCAGCGCGCGCAGCGCCACAGCGCGCCAGTGCGCGGACGTGGCCTCAGGAAATCGCGCACCAGCGCCTCCGCCGCCGGGACGTCCTCGGCGCGCTCGACGAGCAGCTGCAGCGCGCATTCCGGGAAGGGGACCTCGCCGGCGAGCCGCACCAGGTCCTCGTTCTTGATCCGGCAGCGGATGCCCGCGGACTGAAGCAGGTTCTTGAGGTGGTGCGTCTCCACCAGATTGAGAGAGGAGTGGACCGCTTTCATTGCAACGCCGGCCCTAGATTTCTTGGAGCGCCTCGATCTTCGCGGCGCAGATGAAGTCGTTCTCGGAGATCCCGCCTATCGAGTGCGTGCTGAAGTCCACGCGGCAGCGGTTGTAGCCGACGCTCATGTCCGGATGGTGGTCTTCGCGGTGTGCGACCCACGCGACGGCGTTCACGAACGCCAACGTCTCGTAGTAATTCTTGAACGAGTAGGTCTTGGTGATCACCTTTCCGTCGTAGCTCCATCCGGGCACTTCCTTGAGCAGCGCGTCGATCCGCGCGCGAGTCAGGGCCGGGGTGCCGGCGGGAAGGTCCTTGCATTTCATCGAGGCGAGCGTGGGCATCGGTGTCCCCTAGGCGTTCAGCGATTGCAGGCGTGCAACGCGGACGGGCGCCGGCGGATGCGAGTCGTAGAACGCCGAGTGCAGCGGATCGGGCGTGAGCGTCGCCGCGTTGTCCTCGTACAGTTTCACCAGCGCCCGGACCATGTCGCCGGCGTCCGCGTACCGCGCCGCGTATGCGTCGGCCTGGAACTCGTGGATCCGCGAGTACAGGCTCGCGAGCGGCTTCAGGAGAAAGGTGAAGGCGGGCACGACCATGAAGAACAGAATCAGCGCCATCGCCGTACTGGGCGAGCGTACGCCGAGCGACTCTGCGAACCAGGACTGCGGCATGAGCCATCCGAGAACCCACAGGAGCGCGAGGCTGACTGCAGACCCCAGGAACATGCGCTTCCAGACGTGGTGGAGCGAGAAATGCCCGAGCTCGTGGGCGAGCACCGCCTCGACTTCCGGCGGGGCGAGCCGCGAGACCAGCGTGTCGAAGAGCACGATGCGCTTGGCCGCGCCGAAGCCCGTGAAGTAGGCGTTGCCGTGGCTCGAGCGCTTCGAGCCGTCCATGACGAACAGGCCCTTCGCCCGGAAGCCGCATTTCGCGAGCAGGGCCTCGATGCGGCCGCGCAGGTCCGCGTCGGTGAGCGGCGAGAACCGGTTGAACAGGGGCGCGATGAACGTGGGATAGATCGCGGCGAAGAGCAGGCCGAACGCCACCCACACGGCCCAGACCGCGAGCCACCAGAAATCGCCCATCCTCGCCATCAGCCACAGCACGACGAACACCAAAGGGATTCCGAGCAGAGTCCCCAGCACCGCACCCTTGATCAGGTCGAGGACGAACAGGCGCAGGGTCGTGCGATTGAACCCGAAGCGCGCCTCGATCACGAACGTCCGGTACAAGCTGAAGGGCAGGTCGAACACGCTCGATATCACTACGACCGAGACGATCAGTGCGATGCCGTGCGCGTAGCCGCCCGCGCGGAACGCGCGGTCCCAAAGGTCCGCGAGCAACTGCAATCCTCCGCCGAAGGTGAACGCGAGCGTCAGCGCGGCCGCGGCCAAAGTCTCGACCGCGCCGATGCGCGCCCTGGCGACGTTGTAGTCGGCGGCCTTGCGATGCGCGTCGAGCGAAATGCGCCCGGCGAACTCCGCGGGGACCGCGTCGCGATGCCGCGCGATGTGCCGGATGTGGCGGCTCGACAGCCACAGTCGCGCCGCCGTGGAAAGCGCGAGTGCTGCGAGGAAAGCGAGGCCGAACCAGTGCATTGAACGGTGGTCGATATGCGACAATCGCATTTTACACAGAGGGCCGCGGAAGAGCGTCATGACGCAGGACCAGAACAATCTCGTCTGGCTGGACATGGAGATGACCGGACTCGATCCGGACAGGGACCGCGTCATCGAGATTGCGATCGTCGTGACCGATTCGCAGCTGAACGCCTTGTCGCAGGCGCCGGTACTGGTGGTGCACCAGGCCGACGCGGTCCTCGAGGCGATGGACGACTGGAACAAGAGCACACATGCGCGCTCGGGACTCATCGACAAGGTGAAAGCCTCGACGCTGAACGAGCGCGTGGCCGAGGAGCAGCTGCTCGCCTTTCTCGCGCAGCACGTGCCCGCCAAGACTTCGCCGATGTGCGGCAACTCCATCTGCCAGGACCGGCGCTTCCTTGCGCGCCACATGCCCCGCCTGGAGGCCTACTTCCACTACCGCAATCTCGACGTCAGCACGCTGAAGGAGCTGGTCAAGCGCTGGAAGCCGGAGATCGCAAAAGGGCTGGTCAAGCAAGGCAAGCACGAAGCGCTCGCCGATATCCACGAGTCGATCGACGAGCTGAAGTACTACCGCGAGCACTTCCTGAAGGGCTAGGGCTCGACAACCTTCCCGGGGTTCATCAGGTTTTCCGGATCGATGGCGCGCTTCAGGCTCGCCATCAGGTCGACTGCCTCTCCCAGTTCCTTCCGCAGCGAGCGCATCTTGCCGAAGCCGATACCGTGCTCGCCGGTGCACGTGCCCTCCATGGCGAGCGCTCGGTTCACGATCCGCTCGTTGAACTGCCGCGCCTCCTCGAGGTCCGCTTGGCTGTCGGGCCGGACGAGGATCTCGCAATGGAAGTTGCCGTCGCCGACGTGGCCGAAGAGCGGGATCGGCATCGACGCGCGCGCGATGTCCTTCGAGGTCTCGACGATGCACTCGGTCAGTCTGGACAGGGGGACGCAGACGTCGGTCGACACGGCGCGCGTGCCGGGCCGCAGCTGCAGGCAGGCGAAATACGCCTGGTGGCGCGCGTTCCACAGCCGGTTGCGCTCCTCGGCTTTGGTCGTCCACTCGAAATCCATGCCGCCGTTCTCGCGCGCGATGTCCTGCACCAGCTTCGCCTGCTCCTCGACGCTCGCCTGCGTTCCGTGGAACTCGAGGAACAGCGTCGGCTGCTCGCGGTAGCGGGTCTTCGAATAGGCGTTGATCGCCTTCATGGTCGTGGCGCAGAGTGCCTCGCTGCGCGCGATGGGAATCCCCGCCTGCAGGGTCTGGATCACGGTGTTCACGGCGCCGGCGATGTCGGGGAAGGAGCAGACCGCCGCGGACATCGCTTCGGGAACGGGGTAGAGGCGCACGGTCAGCTCGGTGATTACGCCCAGCGTGCCTTCCGATCCGATGAACAGCCGCGTCAGCTCGTAGCCCGCGGCCGACTTGCGCGAGCGACGCGAGGTGGTGATGACGCGTCCGTCGGCTAGCACCACGGTCATCGCCAGCACGTTCTCGCGCATCGTGCCGTAGCGCACCGCGTTCGTGCCCGAGGCGCGCGTCGCGGCCATGCCGCCGAGAGTCGCGTCCGCACCCGGATCGACCGGAAAGAAGAGCCCGGTGTGGCGAATGTGCTCGTTCAGCTGCTTGCGCGTCACGCCCGCCTGCACGACCGCGTCGAGGTCGGCCTCGTGCACGGAGAGCACCTTGTTCATCCGGGAGAGATCGATGCACACCCCGCCGCGGATGGCGAGCACGTGCCCCTCGAGCGACGTTCCGACGCCGAAGGGGATCACCGGGGTCCCGCGGCGCCGGCACAGCTCGACGACGGCTCGCACCTCCTCGGTGGACTCGGGAAACACGACCGCGTCCGGCGGAGCGAAGGGAAAGTAGGACTCGTCCTTGCCGTGGTGCTCGCGCACGCCCCGCGATGCGGTCGCGCGCTCGCCGAGCAGGCCGCGCAGCTCCTCGAGCAGCCCGGCGTCGAGCTCGCGGGGTTTGTTCACCGCGCGCTCCGGGTTATTCCAGCTCGATCTTGCCGTCGAAGCGCACGGAGAGCTTCAGGCCGGGCACGTCGAGGGTCACCGAGGCCGGGAACTTCTCGCTGCCCTTGATCGCGCCGCCGGCCCTCGCCCTGGCGACCGCCTGCTCGATCTCGCGCTGGGAGCTGACGCCGACCATCTTGAGGAACTTCCGGATGCTGAGATTGAACGCGTCTTCGTCCATGGGGACTCTCCGTTTCCGCCAGCGTAAATCCCGCCGCCGCGGCAGTCAATCGCGCCTTCGCAGATGCTCGATCAGTGACTGAGTGGAAGCATCGAGATCCGCCACGCGCCGGCCCTCGGTCAGTTGCGGAGCGAGCGTGCGCGCGAGGATCTTGCCGTGCTCGACGCCCCACTGGTCGAAGCTGTTTACGTTCCAGACGACGCCCTCGACGAAGACCTTGTGCTCGTACATTGCGACGAGCCCGCCCAGCTCGCGGGGCGC
The DNA here is from genome assembly GCA_035702665.1 of Burkholderiales bacterium. Lineage (GTDB taxonomy): Bacteria > Pseudomonadota > Gammaproteobacteria > Burkholderiales > SG8-39 > VBDM01. The sequence continues at coordinate 771 of DASSQD010000106.1, read as the reverse complement.
CAGGCGCGCCAGGATGAGGGTGCTCGAGGGGCGGTTGCCGGGAAGCGCCCGATGCGGGGCGCCGGGCGCAGGGTTGCCGAACGCCAGCGCTGCGGCTTGCGCCAGCGCGTTGCTCGCGAGCGCCGCCTGTGCGGCCGAGGGGTTCGCCTCGCGGGCGATGATGAAGTCGACCGGGACGAGCCGCGTTCCCTGGTGCAGGAGCTGATGGAACGAGTGCTGGCTCGGCGTGCCCGATGCGCCCCACACGACGGGAGCGGTGTCGTAGTCGATCTCGGCCCCGTCGCGGTCGACGCGCTTGCCGTTCGACTCCATCTCGAGCTGCTGCAGGTAGGCGGGAAGTTCGCGCAGGTCCTCGCTGTACGGGATCACCGCGCGCGTCTGAGCGCCAAAGAAATTCACGTACCAGATCTCGAGCAGCGCGAGCAGGACCGGGAGATTACGCTCGGGCTGCGCCGTCCTGAAATGCTCGTCCATCGCGCGCGCTCCTTCGAGCAGCTCCTCGAAGGCGTCCATGCCGATCGCCAGGGCCACCGGCAGGCCGACCGCGGACCACACCGAATAGCGCCCGCCGACCCAGTCCCACAGGGGGAACACGCGCTCCCGCGGGACCCCGAGCGCGGCGGCGCCGGCGACGTTCGCGGTCGCCGCCGCGAAATGGCGCGAGAGGTCGGCGGACTTGCCGAGTCCGGCCTCGAGCCACGCCTTCGCGCGTGCCGCATTGTCCAGCGTTTCGGCGGTCGAGAAGGTCTTGGACGCGACGATGAACAGGGT
>DASSQD010000105.1:0-11781 GCA_035702665.1 Burkholderiales bacterium | reverse complement strand
GGCGGCCTCGGCGGCGGCCTGCCAGGCCGGCGCCTTCCCGCCGCAGGTCCCGCCGCGGTTCTCGAAGGATATCGGCGTGAGCAGCGGCGGTAGCGCCGTAGAAGTGGCGACGGCCCGCCCCAGCGTCACCTTCCAAAGATCGCCGCAGATCGCATCGAACTGGTCCTGCGTGAAGGAGAAGCGCGCGCCGATGGTGACATCGGTGCCGTTGATGACCACGAGCGGCCCGTTGGCGCGCTTCAGGTCGGCGAAGGTGGCATGGTCGAACACCGTCTCGTCGTAGAGCTCGGCGAAAAGGTCCGACTTGCCGAAGGTTCCGGAAGGAAGCCGGAGCCAGTTGGTCGGGGTCAGGATGCGCCACACCAGCTCGCTCTCGAAATTGCGCGACAGCACCTTCGCCTCGAACTCGTCGAAGGTCTTCTCGCCTCGCAACGCGTAGTAGGCGGCGGGAAAGGTGCCTCCCGATACCGCCGAGATCACATCCACCTCGTCTAGGAGGCGGCGCTTCACGCCGTTCACCGTCACCTCGGTGCGGCGGAGCTCCTCGAGGACGCCGTAGCCCAGCGCCGCGGCGCGCGTCCCTCCGCCGGACATGGCGAGGATCACCAGCAGATCGTCCGACTGGCCCGGGCGGACCACCTCGCCGAGGCGGTAGCCGGGCGCGCCGGCTTGCTCCAGGCGTGGCGTGGCCGGCCAGTGGGCGCAGCCGCCGGCCGATACGGCGAGAAACGACAACAGCAAGAGCGATCTCATTTGCATGGTCAGTATTTCTCCGGCACGAACCGGCGTCCCTTGAGCGTCGCCTCGTCGTCGTATTCGTGCTTCTTCGAACGCTTGGGCAGGTCGATCTTTCCGCGCGGCAGCTTCTTGTAGGGGATCTGCTCGAGCAGGTGCGCGATGCAGTTGAGCCGCGCCCGCTTCTTGTCGTCGGAGCGCAGGATGTGCCACGGGGCGTGCCTGGTGTCGGTGGCCTTCAGCATGGCGTCGCGCGCGCGCGAGTACTCGTACCATTTCTCGCGCGAGGGCAGATCCATCACGCTGAGCTTCCACTGGCGCAGCGGATCGGTGATGCGCGCTTCGAAGCGCCGCTCCTGCTCCTTGTTTCCCACTTCGAGCCAGTACTTCACCAGCCGGATGCCCGCCTCGACGATGTACTTCTCGAACTCGGGACAAAGGTCGAGGAAGCGCTCGTACTGCTCGTCGGTGCAGAAGCCCATGACGCGCTCGACGCCCGCGCGGTTGTACCAGCTGCGGTCGAAAACGACGACCTCTCCCGCCGCCGGGAAGTGCGCCATGTAGCGCTGCATGTACATCTGCGACTTCTCGCGGTCGGAGGGCGCGGGCAGCGCCACCAGCCGGAAGACGCGCGGGCTGACGCGCTCGGTGATGGCACGGATCGTGCCGCCCTTTCCCGCTCCGTCGCGACCTTCGAATATGACGATGACGCGAAGGCCTTTGTGCTTCACCCAGGCCTGCAGATGGCACAGCTCGGCCTGGAGCCGGCGCAACTCCTTCTCGTAACGCTTGCGCTTGAGCTTGCCGTCGGATTCGTCGGCGGCTTGAGTACGGGCCATGGTTCTCCTCGGCGTAGGGTATTGCCTGACACAGATCCGCGGTATTGGACCTTGGTCCAATTGAGCGCGGGCCCGGGGGATGCTCGAATGCCGCAGTGTATGAACCGGTTACGGGCCTGCATTTGATCTGCGTCAATACCCCTCCGCGGCGACCCCACCAACATCGGGAAGCCGCGCATCTCTATCGGTGACTGCATGTTTCTCAGCCAGAAGTTCCCCATCCTCATCGCGCATCTGGAGATCGGCTCGCCGACCGTCGCCGGGACGCGCCTGAAGCAGCTGCAACAGGAGCTCGAGCAGAGCGGCTGGAAGGCCATCGCCGTCAGCAACGCCGCCGACGCGCAGATCATCGCCGGCGCGCACCGCGGCCTCTCGGCGATCCTGTTCGATCCCGGCGGCGTGGGGCGCGATCCCGAAGCGCTCAAGGCCGTCGTCGCACGACTCAAGGCGGTGCACGAGCGCGCGCCGGGCCTGCCGATCATCGCGATCGGATCGCAGCAGACGGTCGAGGAGGCGTCGCCTGCCGTCGTCGAGGCGCTGCGCGAGCTCCACAGCGTCCTGTATCTCTACGAGGACACCGTGCCCTTCCTCGCGCGCCAGGTCATGCGTGCGGCCTCGGACTATCTCGACACGCTGCTGCCGCCGTTCTTCAAGGCGCTCGTCAAGCACGCCGAGCGCTCCGCGTACTCCTGGCACACGCCTGGACACGCCGGCGGCGTGGGCTTCACCAAGTCGGCGGCTGGCTTCGCGCTGCACGAATTCTTCGGCGAGAACACGCTGCGCTCCGACCTCTCCATTTCCGTTCCGGAGCTGGGGTCTCTCCTCGACCATACCGGCCCGGTCAAGGAAGCGGAAGAGTACGCGGCCCGCGTGTTCGGCTCCGACCACACCTACTTCGTCACCAACGGAACCTCGACCGCCAACAAGATCGTCTGGCACTCGATGGCCGGGCGCGACGACCTCGTGATCGTCGACCGCAACTGCCACAAGTCGCTGCTGCACTCGCTCATCATGACGGGCGCCACGCCGATCTACTTTCTGCCCTCGCGCAACGACTATGGCACCATCGGCCCGATCAGCCTCGACCAGTTCACCGCCGAATCGATCAGGAAGAAGGTGGCGGCGAGCCCGATCGCGCGCGAGGCCAAGGGCAAGGTGCGAATCGCCGTGGTCACCAACTCGACCTACGACGGCCTGTGCTACAACGCCGAGCTCGTGAAGAAGACGGTGGGCGACGCCGTCGACGCGCTGCACTTCGACGAGGCCTGGTACGCCTACGCCGCGTTCCACGAGTTCTACGCCGGGCGCCACGGCATGGGCGTGCCGCGCGGCTTCCCGCGCTCCAAGCACCCGCTCGTGTTCGCCACCCACTCCACCCACAAGCTCCTCGCCGCCTTCTCGCAGGCGTCGATGATCCACATCCAGGAGTCCGAGGACCAGAAGCTCGACAAGACCCGCTTCAACGACGCCTTCATGATGCACGGCTCGACCTCGCCGCACTACGGCATCATCGCGTCCCTGGACGTGAGCTCGGCGATGATGGAAGGCGCGAGCGGGCGGTCCATCGTCGCGGAGACGCACGACGAGGCGATGCGCTTCCGCCGCGCGCTCGCCTCGGTCAGCAAGACGTTCAAGCCGACCGACTGGTGGTTCAAGGTATGGCAGCCCGAAGGGCTCGATCTCGGCGCCGCGCCGAAGACTCGGGACTGGGTGCTCGATCCGAAAGCCGGATGGCACGGGTTCGGCAACGTCGCCCAAGACTACATCATGCTCGACCCGATCAAGGTCACGCTGCTCACGCCGGGCCTGGACAAAGGCGCCAAGCTCGGGCCAACGGGAATCCCGGCGGCGGTGGTCACCAAGTACCTGTGGGAGCGCGGTCTGGTGGTGGAGAAGACCGGCCTCTACAGCTTCCTCATCCTGTTCTCGCTCGGCATCACGCGCGGCAAATGGAGCACGATGCTCGACGCGCTGGTCGATTTCAAGACCGCATACGACCAGAACGCGCCGCTCGCGAAGACCTTGCCGAGCATCGCCGCCGCGGGCGGCCGCGCCTACACGGGCTGGGGCCTGCGCGACCTGTGCCAGGCGCTGCACGAGAGCTACCGCAAGAACGACACCGCGCACGCGATGAACGCGATGTACACCGAGCTGCCCGAGCCCGCGATGAAGCCCTCCGAGGCCTACGACCGCCTCGTCCACGGGCGCGTCGAGCCGGTCCCCATCGAGAAGCTGAAATCGCGCGTCACCGCGGTGATGATCGTGCCCTACCCCCCGGGCATTCCTCTCATCATGCCCGGCGAGCGCTTCAAGACCGACTCGATCATCGAGTACCTCAAGTACGCGCGCGACGCCGACGAGCACTTCCCCGGCTTCGAGAGCGACATCCACGGGCTGCGCTTCGAGTACTCGAACGGGAATAAGCACTGGCTGGTCGACTGCGTGAAGGAATGAAGCGATGCTGACCCCCACCCCTGGCCCCATCCGGCCGCGCGTGCTGATGGTCGAGGACGGGCTCGCGCGCCTCGACACGGCGCTCGGCCGCGCGGCGGAGAGCATCTGCTCCGCCCTCGAAGCGCGCGGCTGCGACGTCGTGCGGGCGCTCTCGTATGCGGACGGCGAGGCGATCGTCGGCTCCGACGCGTCGCTGCGCGCGGTGCTGCTCAGCTGGCACCTCGGCACGGAGGGCAAGGACGCGCACGCCCAGGCGCCCGCGCTGCTGCACAAGCTGCGCGAGCGCCATGCGGAAGTGCCGGTATTCATGACCGCGGAACGCAAGCTGGCGCGCGGCACCATGACCATCGAGATCGCGGAGATGGTCGACGAGTTCGTCTGGCTGCTCGAGGACACCGCGGACTTCGTCGCCGGCCGCGTGATGGCCGCGGTCGAGCGCTACCTGGCGCAGCTCCTGCCGCCGTACGCGCGCGCGCTCGCGGCGTATTCCCGGCTGCGAGAGTATTCCTGGTCGGCTCCCGGCCACCAGGGCGGAATCGCCTTCACCAAGCTCCCCTCGGGCCGGGTGTTCTTCGACTTCCTGGGCGAGAACGTCTTCCGCATCGACATGGGCATCGAGCGCGGCGCGCTGGGGTCGCTCCTCGACCACACGGGCGTCGTGGCGGAGAGCGAGAAGTACGCGGCGCGCGTGTTCGGCGCGCACCGCAGCTACTCGGGCGTGGTCGGTACCTCGGGCTCGAACCGCAGCATCATGCAGGCCTGCATGAAGGCGGACGACCTCGTCGTCTGCGACCGCAACTGCCACAAGTCGATCGAGCAAGGCCTGATGCTGACGGGCGCGCGTCCGGTGTATATGGTGCCGACGCGCAACCGCTACGGCATCATCGGCCCGATCCCGCCCTCGGAGATGGACCCGAAGGCCATCCACGCAAAAGCCAAGGCGGGACCGCTGACGAAGGAAATCGCGGGACAGAAGCCGGTCTACGCCGTCGTCACCAACAGCACCTACGACGGCCTCTGCTATCACTCGGCGCGCGTGGAGGAGCTGCTGGCGAAATCGAGCGACCGCATCCACATGGACGAAGCGTGGTACGGCTACGCGCGCTTCAACCCGATGTACGAGAACCACTTCGCCATGCGCGGCGATCCGGCGGAGCACAAAGGGCCCACGGTTTTCGCCACGCATTCCACGCACAAGCTGCTCGCCGCGTTCTCGCAGGCTTCCTTCATCCATGTGCGGGACGGCAGGAACGCCGTGGACCACCACCGGATGGTGCAGGCGTACATGATGCACACGACGACCTCGCCGCTCTACGCCATCGTCGCTTCGAACGACATCACCTCGTCCATGATGGACGGCAGCGGCGGCCGCTCGCTCACCCAGGAGGTGATCGACGAGGCGGTCGATTTCCGCCAGGCGGTGGCGCGCGTGCGGCGCGAATTCGCGAAGAAGAAGGACTGGTTCTTCAAGCCCTGGAACGTCGAGACGGTGAAAAGCCCCGGCGGCAAGAAGATACCGTTCGAGGACGCGCCGGTAGAGCTCCTCACCGGGAGCCAGGAGCCGTGGGTGCTGCGCCCCGGCGACACCTGGCACGGCTTCGACGATATCGCCGACGACTGGTGCATGCTCGATCCGGTAAAGGTCAGCATCCTCTCGCCCGGCATGGGCGAGGACGGCAAGCTCGAGAAGACCGGCGTGCCGGCCGCGCTGGTGAACGCCTGGTTCAACCGCTTCGGCATCGTGCCGACGCGCGTGACCGATTTCCAGGTGATGTTCCTGTTCTCCATCGGGGTCACCAAGGGCAAGTGGGGCACGCTGCTCACCAACCTGCTCGCCTTCAAGCGCAATTACGACGAGAACCGCCCGGTCGCCACTTCACTGCCCGAGATCGCTGCCGCGCACCCTGAGCGCTACGGCAGCATCGGCATGCACGACCTGGGCGACGAGCTGTTCGAGTACCTGCGCGAGAATCGCCCGAGCGAGGTGCTCAACGCCGCCTACGAGACGCTGCCCGCCGCGGACATGACGCCGCGCGAGGCGTACGAGCTCATGGTGGACGGCGAAGTCGAGCTGGTGCCCTCCGACAGCCTGGCCGGGCGCACGGCCGCGAACGCGGTGATGCCCTATCCGCCCGGCATCCCGATGCTCATGTCGGGCGAGAACTTCGGCGCGAAGGATTCGCCGCAGATCGAGTACCTGAGGAGCATGCAGAACCGCGAGAAGCAGTTTCCCGGATTCGCGGGGGTGATCGAAGGCGCCGAGATGATCGACGGGGTATACCACGTGCTCTGCGTAAAGAAATAGCCGGACACTTTCATGTTGACAACCGAACGGAGAATGACATGCGAACACTGATGATCTTCCTGGCGGCGCTCGCCGCCTCCCTGGCCCTCCCTGCCGCCGCCCAGAAACCCGATATCACCGGCGGAACCGTGGTCGCGAGCGAGCCCGGCAAGGCGGCCGCGGTGCGCGCCGTCAAGATCACGGCGCAAGTGGTTGCGCTCGACAAGGCCTCGCGGACCGTCACCCTCAAGGGCCCGAAGGGCAACGTGGTCGACGTCGTCGCCGGCGACGACGTGAAGAACTTCGACCAGGTCAAGGTCGGCGACTTCGTCGTGGTGAATTTCGTCCAGTCCCTGAGCCTGGAGCTGCAGAAGGCGAAATCCGCTCCGGGCGGGATCTCCGAGCAATCGGCGGCGGTGACGGCCAAGCCGGGCGAGCGTCCCGCGGCGGCGGCGGCCCACCAGGTCACCGCGATCGCGAAAGTGACGGCGGTGAACAAGAAGGCGAAGACCATCACGCTCAAAGGCCCGAGGGGCAACTCGGTCGTGCTCGACGTTCAGAACCCGGATCAATTCAAGGTCGTCAAGGTCGGCGACGAGGTCCTGGTCACCTACACGGAAGCGGTCGCGATCTCCGTGGAGCCGGCGCCGAAGAAAGCAGCCAAGTAGCCTCGATTCACGGAACGATCGGAGCGACAGGAGGACGCCATGGCAAGCACCAGCGTTAAGAAGATGAGCATGATGCAGCTGACGGTGGTCGTCGCCGTCAACATGATGGGATCGGGGATCATCATGCTGCCGACCAACATGGCCCAGGTCGGCGCGATCTCGCTGCTCTCCTGGATCGTCACCGCGCTCGGCTCGATGGCGATCGCCTACGGCTTCGCCCAGGCGGGCGTCTTCAACCAGCGGCCGGGCGGCATGGCGGCCTACGCCGAGGACGCCTACGGGAAGGGCGGTTACTTCCTCACCTTCCTGCTCTACTTCTTCTCGCTCGCCATCGGCAACGTGGCGATCGCGATCTCCGCGGTCGGCTACCTGGCCGGATTCTTCCCCGGAATGTCGGCGACGCCCATCGCCACCTGCGTCAGCGTGATCGCGCTCATCTGGCTCACCACGGTCGCCAACTTCGGCGGCCCCTCGATCACGGGCAAGATCGGCGCGGTGACCGTGTGGGGCGTCATAATCCCCGTCGCGGGCCTCTCGGTCATCGGCTGGTTCTGGTTCAACGGCGGCGTCTTCATGGAGGCCTGGAATCCGAAAGGCATGACGCTCGGCGCGGGCATGGGCTCGAGCATCGCGCTTACTCTGTGGGCGTTCCTCGGCATGGAGTCCGCGGCGCAGAACTCCGACGCGGTCGAGAACCCGAAGCGCGACGTGCCGCTCGCCTGCATGTTCGGCACGCTCGCCGCCGCGGCCATCTACATCCTCTCCACCGCCGTGATCCAGGGCATCGTGCCCAACGCGGAGCTGGCGAAATCGACCGGGCCCTTCGCGCTCGCCTACGCCAAGATGTTCACTCCGGTCGTCGGCTCGATCATCATGGGACTCGCGGTGCTCGCCTGCCTCGGCTCGCTGCTCGGCTGGCAATTCACCATCGCGCAGACGGCCAAGACGGCGGCCGCCGACCGTCTGTTCCCGACGGTCTTCTCCAAGGAGAATCGCCTGGGCGCCCCGGTGGCCGGCATGGTCATCATGGGAATCGTGCAGACGGTGATGGCGCTCTCGACCATCTCGCCGTCGCTGAGCCAGCAGTTCAGCGCGCTCGTCAACCTCGCGGTGGTGACCAACGTCATCCCGTACATCATCTCGCTTTCGGCGCTGTTCGTGATGATGAAGTCCGCCGGAGTGTCCGAAGCGGTGGTCCGGCGCAATACCTGGATCACGGTGATCGCGATGCTCTATTCCACCTACGCGATCTACGCGTCGGGCAAGGACGCGGTGCTCGGCGGCACGATCGTGCTCGCGCTCACCTACATCCTCTACGGATTTCTCGCGCCGCGCTTCTCCGGCGCCGCCGGCCAGGCGGGCGGGCGCTCGCCGGCCCGTGGCGCGGGAGCCGCGGCGGCCGTCGCGCTGGCGCTCGCTTTCATAGCGGCGGCGCTGCAGCCCTCGCCGGTTCACGCGCAAGCTTCCGCCAAGAAAGCGGCCGCCGCTCCGGAGGGCGCCAAGAAGTCCTCCAAGCTGACCTTCGGCTACTACGCGAACGCGCGGCCGTTCTCCTACACCGACGAATCCGGCAAGCCCGCCGGTTACGCGGTCGAGCTGTGCCAGCAGGTCGCCGGCGCGGCGGGAGTGGAGACCGCGTGGGTTGCGGTTACGCCGGAGAGCCGCACTGCGGCGCTGCGCGACGGGAAGGTCAACGTGCTCTGCGGCGAGCCCGACAGGCTGTCGGCGCGGAAGGACATGGCGTTCTCCATCCCGATCTTCCAAGGCGGCATCGGCGCGCTGCTTCGTGCCGACGCCCCCGCCGGACTGAGTCAGGCCCTCTCGGAGCGCCCGGCACCGTCCGGACCGCTGTGGCGCGGCACTCCGACGCAGCAGCTGCTGCAGGAGCAGACGTTCGCGGTGGTGTCGGGCACGCCGGCCGAGAAGCTGCTCACCGAGCGCCTCAAGGAGTTCCAGCTCACGGCGAAAGTGGCCGCGGTGAAGACTTTCGAGGAAGGCGTGCAGTCGGTGCTCGATCGCAAGGCGGGCGTGTTCTTCTCCGACCGCTCGATGCTGCTCGATGCCGCCAAGCGCCTCGACAAGGCGGGCGACCTGACGGTCCTCGAGCGCCGCTTCACGCTCTCGCCGCTGGCGCTTGCCCTGCGGCGCGGCGACGAGGATGGGCGCCTTGCGGCGGACCGGGCCTTGAGCCGTGCTTACGCCACGCCCGAGTTCCGCGCCGTCTATGCAAAGTGGTTCGGCGGGCCCGACGAGAGCGCGGCGGCGTTCTTCCGCGCGGTCGCGCTGCCGGAGTAGAAGAGAGGAGACGAACATGAGAATCGCCCCGATTGCCCTGCTTCTGACCGTGGCGGCGTGGCCCGCCTTTGCCGCCGACCCGCCGCCCGCGCCCGTCATCGCCCCGCAGACGAGCGGCGACAAGCCCGCCCCGAAGGACGACGCCGCGCGGCTCGAGGTGAGCGGCAAGGTCCAGCTCGACCTGATCTACGACTTCAAGAGCGTCGATCCGGCGTGGAACACGACGCTGCGTCCTTCGAAGATCCCGATCAACTGTCCCGGCCCGACCGGCACGCCCGACCCGGGCTGCGGCAAGGCCGGAGAGACGATCTTCAGCGTGCGGCAGACCGCGATCTCGTTCAAGGGCTTCGTGCCGACCCAGGCGGGGCAGCTCAAGACGGACCTGAGCCTCGACCTGTTCAACGTCGGCGGCGCCAACACCGGGTTCCGCCTGCTCCACGCCTGGGCCGAGATCGGCGCTTTCGGCGTCGGCCAGTACGAGACGCTGTTCATGAACCTCGACCTCTTCCCCAACACGATCGACTACTGGGGCCCGACCGGCATGATCTTCGTGCGCAACCCGCAGATCCGCTACACGCCGTACAAGACCGACACCGCCAGGGTCGCGGTCTCGCTCGAGGCGCCGTTCGCGGCGGTCGACACCGGCAAGGTGAGCATCGCCGCGCCGGATCTGGGGGCCAACATCGTCGGCTGGACCAAGTACCCCGACATTGTCGCCAAGTACAGCAGGAACGGGAGCTGGGGCTTCTTCGACCTCGGCGCCCTGCTGCGTTCGGTGGGGTACAAGACGACGAACACTCCCGACGGCAATCCCTCGGGCCGGCAACCCGGCTGGGGCGTGACGGCGGACGGGCAGCTCAATGTCTTCGCAAAGGATCGCGTGGTCACGCAGCTCACCTACGGAGAAGGTATCTCGAGCTACTTCAACGACGGCGGGGTCGACCTCGCGCCGGACGGAAGCTTGCATGCGCAGACGGTGAAGTCGGTCGGCGTGATGCTCTACTACGATCACTACTGGAGCGGCCAGTGGGCGAGCTCGCTCGGCTACAGCCAGCACCACCAGCAGAACACCGACGGACAGGTGTTCAACGCGTTCAAGACCGGGCAATACGCGTCGACCAACCTGCTCTACACCCCGGCGAAGAACGTGATGTGGGGCGTCGAGTTCCTGTGGGGCAAGAAGGAGCAGAAAGACGGGGAGTCGGCGAACGACACGCGCGTGCAGTTCACAGGGCAGTTCAAGTTCTGAGCGCCCGCGATGCTCGTCCGTCGAGGGTAGGCGGGTTCGCGCCCGGCGGAGAAGTCGCTATAGTCTCTCCGCCGCCATCGGGCATTCCACGACGGAAGGAAACCTCATGACACTGCGCGCACTGCCGGTCGCCCTGCTCGCCCTCGCCTTGGCGGGCCCGGCGATGGCGCTTAACTGGGTCCCACTGCTGAAGAATTCCCCCGCCGAGCGCTTCGACGAGGACGACCTGCAGATGTTTCTTGCCACCGCCCGCAAGACGGTCAACGAGACGCCGGACAACCAGACGGTAAGCTGGGAGAATCCCGACACCAAGCACCACGGCGACTTCACGATCCTGAAGACCTTCCAGCAGGACGGCCGCACCTGCAAGCGGGTGCGCGTGCGCAACGAGGCCGATAGCCGCAAGGCGAGCAGCATCGTCGACGCCTGCCAGGTCGGCGGCAAGTGGCGCCTCATCGGCGCGCCGCAGAGAGAGTAAGCGACACGGGGGGAAGCGATGGCGGTCGGCGATCGTGCGCGGCGGCAATACCTCGCGTGGTCGGCGGTCGCGCTGGCTGCGCTCGCCGCCGGCGCGGTATGGCTCGCCTTTGCCTTCCTCAAGCCGACCCCGCCGCGCGTGGTCGTCATGGCGACCGGGCCCGAGGGCGGCATCAGCGCCGAGCTGGGCAGGCTCTACCGCGAGTCCCTCGCCCGCTCCGGAATCGAGCTGCGCCTGACCCCTTCGCCCGGCGCGGTCGCCAACGTCGCGCTCCTGCGGGATCCGAAATCGGCAGCCGGCGTCGCGATCGTCCCGGGCGGCATCACCAATCATCGGGAGTCGCCCGAGCTGGTGTCGCTCGGCACGCTCTTCTACGAACCGCTGTGGATCTTTTCCCGCGGACCTATTCGCGAGAAGCTGCGCGGCAAGCGCAGCGTCCGTATCTCCGTCGGCGCCGAGGGCAGCGGCGCACGCGCTTTCGCCGTCGAGTTCCTGAACCGCCTGGGGATCGTCGACGGGCGCAACGCCAGCCTGCTCTCGCTCACGCAGGACGACGGGGCGGACAAGCTGCTCCGCGGGGAGATCGACGCGCTCATCGTCCTCGATGCCTGGCAGTCTCCCCTGGTCCGGCGGCTGCTTGCCGCAAAAGACATCCGCCTCGTCGACGCGCTCAGAGCGGATTCCTGGGTCGCCCTGTACCCTTACCTGAACAAAGTGGTCCTGCCCGCCGGCGTCGCCGACATGGCACGCGACATCCCGCCGGAGAACGTCACGTTGCT
>DASSQD010000104.1:0-13052 GCA_035702665.1 Burkholderiales bacterium | reverse complement strand
TTCGAGCTTGGGCGAAACGTCGCGGCGACCGAAGGGGCGGTGGTCCACCAGAACGAGTTGATGCAGCTCATTCAATACAAGCCGCTCACAGAAACGGCGTTCAAGCGCCCGGTCGTCATGGTTCCGCCGTGCATCAACAAGTACTACATCCTCGATCTTCAGCCGGAAAATTCCCTCGTGCGCTTCGCGCTCGAGCAGGGGCACGGCGTATTCATGGTGTCCTGGCGCAACGTCGAGAATGACCTGGGCCACCTCACGTGGGACGACTACGTCGACAAGGGCGTCCTGGAGGCACTTGATGTGGCGCGCGCGGTCTCGGGCGTTGAGAAGGTCAACGCGCTCGGGTTCTGCGTCGGAGGTACGCTGCTCGGGGTCGCGCTGGCCGTGGCAGCCGCGCGGGGCGACGATCGGGTAGCGAGCGCGACCTTTCTCGCCTCGATGCTCGATTTCGCCGACACGGGCGAGATCGGGCTGTTCATTGACGAGCCGAGCGTGGCGCTGCGCGAGGCGGCGATTGGCAGAGGTGGCGTGATGCCCGGCCGGGATCTTGCGTTGGTGTTCTCGGCCCTTCGCGCCAACGATCTGGTCTGGCCGTACGTGGTCAACAACTATCTGAAGGGCAAGCCTCCCGAGGCCTTCGACTTGCTGTATTGGAACGCGGATTCGACGAATCTTCCGGGTCCGATGTACTGCTGGTATGTGCGCAACACCTACCTCGAGAACAACCTGTGCCAACCGGAGAAGATCTCTGTGCTGGGCGTGCCAGTGGATCTAGGCAAGATTTCCGTTCCGGCCTACGCCCTGGCGACCCGCGAGGATCATATCGTGCCCTGGCGAACGGCGTACCGCACGACGCAGTTACTCGGGGGCGACACGCGCTTCGTGCTCGGAGCGAGCGGTCATGTCGCTGGCGTAGTCAATCCGGCCTCGCGCAACAAGCGCAGTTTCTGGACCGGGGCGAACCGCGTTCCGCACGCCGAAGCTTGGCTCGCGGCGGCCGCAGAAGAACGCGGAAGCTGGTGGACCGATTGGACAGAATGGCTCGGTCATCATGGGGGCGGGCGCGTGAAGGCCCGCACGCGCCTAGGAAATGCGAAGTTCAAGCCCGGCGAGCGCGCACCGGGGAGCTACGTGAGGCACAGGAGTACGTAAGCGCGGGAACCGCAAACATCTACAGAGGGATCGAACGAATGACAACAGCGACGGCGACAGAACGAGGGCCCAAAGCGGGCGCCGACCCATTGGAACGCTCCTTCAGGCCGCTCAAGCAGCGCATCGCATTCGTGAGCGGCGGCATGGGAGGAATCGGCACGGCGGTGTGTCGGCGTCTCGCCCGGAACGGCGTCAAGGTCGTCGCCGGTTGCCTGCCCGGTTACGAGAAGAAAGCCGCATGGCTTGCGCAGATGCACGCCGAGGGCCTCCCGGTCCACGCTGCCGAGGGCAACGTCGAGGACTATACATCGTGCGCCGAGATGTTCTACCAGATCGGCTCGGTGATCGGGCCGGTGGACATTCTCGTCAACAACGCCGGGATCACTCGCGACGGCGTGTTCAAGCGCATGTCGCCCGGGGACTGGTACGCGGTGATCAACACCAATCTGAACAGCGTGTTCAACGTCACTCGCCAGGTCGTCGAGGGCATGGTGGAGCGCGGCTGGGGCCGCATCGTTAACATTTCTTCCGTGAACGCGCTCAAGGGTCAGTTTGGACAGACCAACTATTCGGCGGCCAAGGCCGGCATGCACGGATTCTCGAAGGCGCTCGCCCAGGAGGTCGTCAAGAAGGGCGTGACCGTCAACACCATCTCCCCCGGCTACGTCCAGACGGACATGGTCAAGGCGATCAAGTCCGACGTTCTCGAGTCCATCATCCAGCAAATTCCCATGGGACGGCTTGCGCAGCCGGAAGAGATCGCCGGCCTCGTTGCCTACCTCGCCTCGGACGAGGCCGCCTACATCACGGGCGCCAACATCTCCATCAACGGCGGTCTCCACATGGCCTAGCAGCAGGGTTTGCCTCGGTTTTTGATGCGATAATTCGTGAGGTACCGAGGCGAGCAAGGAGGCAATCATGGCCAAGCGGCTGGCACTGATCACCGGCGGCATGGGGGGGCTGGGTGAGACCATCAGCACGAAGATGTCGGACGCGGGTTACCTCGTCGCCGTCACTTGTTCCCCTGCGAACAAGGGAGCGAACGAGTGGCGTGCGGCGATGAAGTCGCGGGGCTACGACTTCCACACGTTCGCGTGCGATGTGGCCGATTTCGATTCTTCGAAAGCTTGCGTCGAGAAGATCGTCACCGACCTCGGCGCGGTGGACATACTGGTCAACAACGCGGGCATCACTCGCGACATGACCTTCAGGAAAATGACCAAGCCGGACTGGGACGCAGTGCTGCGCACCAACCTCGACTCGGTGTTCAACATGACCAAGCAGGTCTGCGACACCATGGTCGACCGCGGCTGGGGCCGTATCATCAACGTCTCTTCGGTAAACGGCTCGAAGGGTGCGTTCGGTCAGACCAACTATGCTGCGGCGAAAGCAGGCATGCACGGTTTTACCAAATCGCTCGCGCTAGAGGTCGCGAAGAAGGGTGTGACCGTCAATACGATCTCGCCCGGCTATATCGGTACCAAGATGGTGACGGCGATTCCGAAGGACATCCTTGATTCGAAGATCATTCCCCAAATCCCCCTTGGCCGCCTGGGGCGACCCGAAGAAGTCGCGGGGCTGATCATCTACCTGTGCTCCGAAGAAGCCGCGTTCGTGAACGGCGCAAACATCGCCATCAACGGCGGCCAGCACATGGCCTAAGGTGTATCATGTGGCGCTGCAGCACGTGCGTCCCACAACCAGGCAAGGGTTTCCATGTCTGAGTCCATCCGACTGATCAAGAAATATCCCAACCGCCGGCTGTACGACACCAAGACAAGTGTGTACATCACGCTCGCCGACGTGAAAAAGCTCGTTGTTGATGGCGAGGACTTCCAGGTCGTCGACGCCAAGACCGGCGAGGACCTAACGCGGTCTATATTGCTGCAGATCATTCTCGAGGAGGAAGCCGCCGGGGCGCCGATGTTCTCGTCGGATGTTCTCACGCAGTTCATTCGCTCCTACGGCAACGCCATGCAGGGGATGCTCGGTTCCTATCTCGAACGCAACATGCAGCTCTTCGCCGAAATGCAGAAAAGTCTGCGCGAGCAGTCGCAAAAGCTCTACGGCGACCCGGCCAAGTTCAACGAGGATGTGTGGAAACAGTTCATGAGCTTTCAGGGCCCGGCGATGCAAAACCTCGTTTCTGCCTATATCGACCAGAGTCGCAGCGTGTTCCAGCAGATGCAGGAGCAACTGCAGAATCAGAGTCGCACGATGTTCTCCGGCTTCGCGTTCCCGGGATTTCCAGGTGTGCCGGGATTCGGCTCGCAGCCGGGCGCGGCGCAGCCCGCGGGCGACAAGAACCCGTCGGGCGAGGAAAACAAAACCTGATCTCGCGCAGGCGCAACGCTGCGGCGCCGAAGGTCGGCCTCGTGTCGCTCGGCTGTCCCAAGGCCCTGGTTGACTCCGAGGGTATCCTCACCAGGTTGCGGGCCGAGGGGTACGCCATTTCGCCCTCGTACGAGGGTGCCGACCTCGTCGTGGTGAACACCTGCGGGTTCATCGAATCGGCGGTACGGGAATCGCTCGATGCGATCGGCGAGGCGCTTGCGGAGAACGGCCGGGTAATCGTGACCGGGTGCCTCGGCGCGAAAGGCGACGTGGTACGGGAGACGCATCCCAAGGTCCTCGCCGTCACGGGGCCCCACGCCTTGGGGGCAGTGATGGCGGCGGTGCACGAACATCTTCCGAAGCCGCCCGATCCCTTCGCCGATCTGGTGCCTCCGCAAGGGATCAAGCTGACACCGAAGCACTACGCCTACCTGAAGATCTCCGAAGGCTGCAACCACCGCTGCACGTTCTGCATCATTCCGTCGCTGCGCGGCGATCTGGTGAGCCGGCCGATAGGCGAGGTGATGCGCGAAGCCGAAAATCTAGTGAAAGCCGGAGTGAAGGAGCTTCTCGTCATCTCGCAGGACACGAGTGCCTATGGCGTGGACCTCAGGTATCGCACCGGTTTCTGGGGAGGCAGACCGCTCAAGACCTGCATGCGCGACTTGGCGGCCGCTCTCGGCGAGCTGGGCGTCTGGGTGCGGCTCCATTATGTCTATCCGTATCCGCACGTCGACGATGTGATTCCTCTCATGGCCGAGGGCAAGATCCTCCCCTACATCGACGTGCCCTTTCAGCATGCGAGCCCCAGGATCCTCAAGCTCATGAAACGGCCGGCGAGCGGGGAGGGCAACCTCGACCGCATCCACGCTTGGCGCAGGATCTGCCCGGATATCACTATCCGCAGCACGTTCATCGCGGGCTTTCCCGGCGAAACCGAGAGCGAGTTCCGGGAGCTGCTCGATTTTCTCGACGAGGCAGAGCTCGACCGGGTGGGCTGTTTCGCTTATTCGCCGGTCGAGGGTGCGAAGGCCAACGAGCTCGGGGGCGCGCTCGACAACGATGTGCGCGAAGACCGACGCCGCCGGCTCATGCGGCTCCAGGAAAAGATCAGCGCGCGCCGGCTCAAACGCAGGGTCGGGAGAGAGCTAGAAGTGCTCGTCGACGAAGCGGTGCCCGGCGGGGCGGTGGCGCGCTCCGAGGGCGACGCGCCCGAGATCGACGGCGTGGTCCACATCGAGGACGCGCGCAAGTTCGCCCCCGGGGACAGGCTGCGCGTGAAAGTTACGAGGTCGGACGCCCACGACCTGTGGGCCCGGATACGGTAGTGGCGCGCCGGCCCAAGATCGGATTTGCGCTCGGCGCGGGCTCGGCGCGCGGCTGGGCCCATATCGGCGTGCTCCGCGCCCTTACCGAGTCCGGCATTGCGCCCGATCTCATCGCAGGCTGCTCGGTCGGCGCGTTCGTCGGAGCGGCTTTTGCGGCGGGACGGCTCGATCACGTCGAGGCGTGGGCGCTCGGCATCGACCGTCGGCGCATGTTCAAGCTCGCGGACTTCGGCCTGCGCGGCGGGCTCATCAAGGGCGAGCGCATCAACGAGGTCTTTCGCGAGCAATTCGTCGAATCGGAGTTCTCGGACCTGCCCATCCCGCTTGCCGCCGTCGCGACCGATTTGCATTCCGGGCAGGAAGTCTGGCTGCGCGAGGGAAAAGTCTCGGAAGCGGTCGCGGCGTCGATTGCCGTCCCCGGGCTGTTCCGGCCGGTCCTGCACGAGGACCGCTACTTGGTGGACGGCAGCGTCGTCAACCCGATTCCCGTCTCCCTGTGCCGCGCCATGGGGGCAGACATCGTGCTCGCGGTCGATCTGGGCTCGGATCTCGTCGGACGCTA
Source organism: Burkholderiales bacterium (assembly GCA_035702665.1). GTDB lineage: Bacteria > Pseudomonadota > Gammaproteobacteria > Burkholderiales > SG8-39 > VBDM01. The sequence goes on along the minus strand of DASSQD010000104.1, from coordinate 7,676 downwards.
CGCGCGCGACGATGACCGAACGCTGGCCAAGGGCGGCAGCTTCATGAGCCGGGTTCTGCCCCGGTACAACCCGACGAGCGAGCGGCAGACGGAGCCCGAGATTGCGCCGCCCTCGCTGGTGGAGACTCTGATGGGTTCGATCAACATCATGCAGCTGCGGATCGCGCGCAGCCGGCTCGCCGGCGAGCCCCCCGACGTGCTGCTCACGCCGCGGCTCGGCCACCTGGGACTGCTCGATTATCACCGGGCCGAGGTCGCGATCGCGGAGGGTCGCGACGAGGTTACCCGCATGCTTCCCGCGATCCGAAACGCGATCCCGGAGAAACCTGTGCCGGGGTGATCAGGTCTGCAGGTGGCGGACAAACCCCTCGATCCCGCGCAACAGCATCTCCACGGCGATCGCGGTCAGCAACAGTCCCATCAAGCGTTCAAAAGCCGCGAGCGCGCGCTCGCCGACCCAGCGGCTGATCCGCTCGGCGAGCAGCAGAGTCCCAAGCGTCACCGCCATCGCGACGGCGACCGCGGCGAGCCATTCGGCCATCCTCTGAGGCGCACGCGATACGAGCAGGACGACCGTCGCGATCGCCGCTGGGCCGGCGATCGATGGGATTGCAAGCGGCACGATAAGCGGCTCGCCTGAAAGCGATTCACCGAAGATACCTTCCGGACCGCGGAAGATCATGCGCAGCGCGATCAGGAACAGGATCATGCCGCCAGCTAGAGTGAGCGAGCGGTCGGACAGCCCGAACAGGTCGAGCAGCCAGCGTCCGAACAGCACGAACGCCATCAGCACCGCGAGCGCAATCGCGCATTCCCGCAGGATGACCAAGACGCGTCGCTCCGGGGCGACCGGCCGAAGGAGCGCGACGAAGAGCGGGATGTTGCCGATCGGATCGGTGACAAGCAGGAGGATGACGACTGCGGAAGCGAACGAGGTCTCCACCTTGGCTTCAGCCCAGCGCGAGGGCGATCACGCCGAGCGCCATTGCGGCCGCTGCGGCGAGGCGCCGTGCCACATCGCCTTCCTCCAACCAGTGCGTGCCCATCAGCGCCGCGAACAGGATGCTGATCTCTCGCGCCGGGGCGACGTAGCTGATCGGGGTGAACACCATGGCGGTGAGCACCAGAATATAGGAAAGCGGGCACAGGAGCGCGACGAGGATCACGGATTTTCTCTTGCGATTCCAAGCCTCCCTGACTTCCCCGCGACGCCGCAACGCAAGCGGCGCCAACACCAGCACGCGGCCGAGATTGGCGCCCCAATCTTGGAGGATCGGCGGGATGAGCGCGACACTCACCGCCTGCTTGTCGACCACTGTATACGACGCAATCATGCACCCTGTGAGCAGCGCGAAGGCGATTCCGCGTGCGGCTTTCGCTTCGCGCAGCTTTGCCGGGCTGGCGGCGAGAAAGAAGGCTCCCCCGACGACCAAGGCGGCGCCGCACATGGCGACCGCTCCCGGTCTCTCACCCAGGGCGAGGAGCGCAACCAGGACCGTGAGGCAGGGCCCGGTCGCACGGGCGAGAGGGTAGACGACCGACAAGTCGCCGTAGCGGTAGCCGCGGTCGAGCAGCAGATAGTAGGCGGTGTGGAGAACCGCGCTCGCGAGCAGGAAGGCGAGTGCTTCCGCGCCGAATTGGAAATGCTGGACGATGACCACGCCGACCGCGAGCGGTGCGTAGATGAGGGAGGACAGAAGGGCGAAAGCCCAGACGAACCCGATTCCGCCGCCGCTCGTCTTGAGGAGATAGTTCCAGCTCGCGTGGATCAAGGCAGCAGCGAGCACGAGGGCGATTGCAAGATCGGTCATGACACCTCCAGAGCGAATGGATGGGACGAAACAGCCCGTCCCAACCTATCCCCTCTAGAATTTTGTTCTTCGGGTGCATGCCGGCGGTTTTCCGCGGCTTTGTGTAGCGCTCGGACCTGGCCCGCAGAGCTTCCGCGGCGGAACCCTAGCTACCCGTCGGTTGAGTATTGCAAATGTATGATGGCGGGTCGGGATGCGTCAACCGGCGCAGGCAAAAAAAGCGGGCCGAAGCCCGCTCGAATTTGCTCCACCGTCTGCTTTATCCGCTCGCTTGTATCGCTCCGTTGATGACCTTCACTTTGTCGCCCCTGTGCAAGTTCGGGAGCGTGGCTTGCGTGAACGTTCCCTTGCTGCCGTCGTCGTAGCGCACGACGATCTGGTATTCCGTTTCCTTCTTTACCGTCTTCTCCACCTGGTTCCCGCCCAGAGCACCGCCGAGCGCGCCAAGGATGGTGGCGACATCCTTGCCGCGACCGCTGCCGACCTGGTGCCCGATGACGCCGCCCACCACGGCGCCGCCGACCGCTCCGACGCCCGAAGCCTGTCCGGCTTTCTCGACCGTGCGCACGTCCTCGACCACGGCACACTCGCGGCAGACCGTCGCGACGGCGACCGGCGCCGGCGGCGGGGGAGGGACGGCCGCGGCGACCCGCGGCTCACGGTGCGGGGGCTGGGACTTCGCGACCGGTTTGGGTTGAGCGCGCTGCTCGAGCTTCGGGGGCTCGGGCTGCGCAGGCTGCTCGGGAATCGGCGCGATCGTGGTGCTGGGAGTGCTCTGGCCGACCGACGTCGGGATCCAGCCCATGACGGCTCCGATTCCGACGAGACTGAACAGGCTGACTGTTCCTGCGGCGACGATGATAAGCGGATGGGTGCGACGCGGTGCTTGCATGGGACCTCCTTGGTTCACCCGTCAAGCTTACTCATGGCGGTGCGCGGCGCACCAGCGGAATGATGTAAAAGAATGTTGCTCGCGAAAATATTTAGCAACATTCCGAGGGACAAGCTTGCATCGTCGTCAGGTGACGACAAGGCGCGCGTGCGCCCTTTGGACCAGGAGCCCACTTTGAGAAGGGGCTATGACTCGAACAGGTCGGGTAGCGATTATGCGTCGGGCGCAGACAGCGGTCCGATCGAGCGCTGGATGATTTCCCGCAAGGTGCGCACGTTGGGGTTCATCAAGTCCGTCTTCGACGCGATGAATCCGACCGGAGTCAGCAGATTCGGCAGCTTGACGGGCAGAATGCGCACGAGCCCGAGATGCTGCTGCGCCATGCCTGCCTCGCGGGGGCCCACAGTGAGCAGATCGCCGACCGTCAGCATTTGAATGGAGTAGGGGAACGAGGAAGTCTCGACCCGTATTGTAGGTGGTGGCAGGCTGGCGCTAGAGAACGCCGCCATCAAAGTATGCCGGGCATTCGTGCCCTCCTTGGGAATAACCCAGGGAAAAGCTGCCAAGTCGCTGATCGTGATCTTTCGCTTGCTCGCGAGCGGGTGCGAGGCGGCGGCCAGCACGCACATCTCGGTCTGATACAAAAGCTGGAAGACAAAACCCTGCTTCGTCAGCGAGTCGGCCCACGCGGCCGGCAGCCGCCCGATCACACAATCGAGCTGACCGGTCTGAAGGAGATCCAGGAGATTCGCCAAGGCCCCTTCCTTGAGAACGATGCGGCACTCGGTCCTCGACAGAAACTCGGGCAGCACCTGCTGCAACCTGCCGTAGAAGGCGTGAGTAACCGTGCCGAGACGCAGCACCGGCTGGGGCCGGGTCGCCTGCATGTCCTGAGAAAGCATGGCAAGCTCGCCCAGGATCGCGCGGAACCGGGCGATAACCGCGCTTCCCAGGACGTTCGGCGCCACGCCTTTTCGGGTCCTATCGAACAGATCTGCCCCCAGCGCTGCCTCGACCTCTTTGAGCATGGCGCTCGCGGCGGGCTGGCTCAAGTGCAGGGCCTTTGCCGCCTTGTGCAGCGAGCCCACGACTGCCAGGCTCTCGATCAGCCTGAAGTGCCGGACACGCAGTTGGTTTACCCTGGATGGCGAAGAAGGATGCATCGAAGCCTCTCGAAGAATGATGCCGATCACCTTATCACCAAACGCAACCGTCCCGCCGCATCCTCGGTTGCGAACGATAGGGGGCGCTTATCGCCGCAATCGGTACAAACAGTTATCCCTCTTGCGGATTTCGGCCTACAGTTCGCTCGGTCGAAATCGGGAGGAGCCAATGAACACACATCTCGCCGTCTTCCGTCGCTCAATGCTTCTGGGTAGCTCGTGCATCGCCTTTCTCGGAACGTTTGTCTCCGAAACGGCTGCGGCGCAAATGGTGCAGCCGGTGCGGCTGGTTGTCCCTTTCGCGACAGGAGGGGGCAGCGACATCGGCGCGCGCGTGGTCGCTCCATATCTCACGGAGCTCATGAAGCGGCCGGTCATCGTCGAGAACAAGCCCGGCGCCGGCGGAGCCATCGGCATCGCGCAGGTCGCTCACTCCGCGCCGGACGGCACGACCGTTCTCGTGGGTACCAGCAGCTCGATGGGGGCAAACCCGACTCTCGTTCCCGACTTGCCCTACGATGTGATCAGGGATTTCTCGCCGGTCGGAACGGTGCACACCGGAGAAAACGTGCTGATGGTGCATCCCTCGGTTCCCGCGAGCAACCTCCGCGAGTTCATCGCATACGCGAAAGCCAACCCGGGGAAGATCGCCTACGGCTCTTCGGGCATCGGCAGTACCTATCATCTGGGCTCGGAGCTTTTTGCCGCGCGAACGGGCGCCGTGCTGACTCACGTACCTTACAAAGGCGCGAGCCCCGCCGCGCAGGCGTTGTTGACCGGCGAGATCCAGATGATGATGGAGGCGACGTATTCCGCCCTTCCAAGCATTAGGGCGGGAAAAGCGATGGCGCTCGGCATTGCCAGCCGTGCGCGCAATCCCGAGCTGCCCGATGTCCCCACATTCGCGGAACAAGGTGTATCAGGATGTGAATTCTCGAACTGGATTGCTTTGTTTCTGCCGGCGAACGCGCCGTCGGCGCTGGTGAGCAGGCTCAACGCGAACTTGAACGCGGTGCTCGCCAAGTCTGACGTCAAGGAGAAGTTCGCGAAACTGGGAGTCCAGGCGGCGCCCGGAACCCCCGATCAGCTCGCCGCTCTGCTTCGCAGCGATCTCGCCCGTTGGAAGGAAGTGGTGCAGGACGCGCACATCAAGCCAGAATAGCGGGTCGCGAATCGAATGAGAAAGTGGTTCTGACCCCAAACGACCCGATGCAGCGCTTTTCGAGCCGCGTCGAGGACTACGTCAGGTATCGTCCTGGCTACCCTGAGGCGGTGATCGCGACGCTACACGCGGAATGCCGGCTCGAACGAGCTTCGCTCGTAGCCGACTTCGGCTCGGGCACCGGGCTGTTGAGCAGACTATTCCTTCGAAACGGCAATCCGGTGCTCGCCGTCGAGCCCAACCCCGAAATGAGGGCCGCGGGCGAGCGTTTGCTCGGATCGTTCCCCGGTTTCCGAAGCGTCTCGGGGAGAGCGGAATCGAGCACGCTCGCCGATCACAGCGTCGATTTTGTCGTGGCCGGACAGGCCTTCCACTGGTTCGACCCTCGCATGGCGCGGGACGAGTTCGTCCGCATTCTGAAGCCGACCGGCTGGGGCGTCCTGATCTGGAATCAGGTCGACATCCGAGCGACCGCGTTCCTTCGGGCGTACGAGCGTCTCCTGCAGAAGTACGCGACGTATCGCATTCGCGTGGACCACCGCGAACGGGACGCAGCGGCCGCGGCGGCCTTGTTCGGCACCGGCGGCTTCAAGTCGGACACGTTCGAGCACTCGCAGCGCTTCGATTACACGGGAGTGCGCGGACGGACGCTGTCGCTCTCGTCCATCCCAGGACCCAGCGACCCCGGTCACGAAAAAATGCTGGCCGAGCTCGCTGAGATCTTCCAGGCTTACCACACAGACGACATCGTGGAACTTCCCTACACGACCACGATGTACTACGGCAGGCTGAGCGGCTAGCGAGCCTCGGCGACGGCGGGATCTAGGCCTCGTGCCGCAGGTGGGGGAATAGCAGCACGTCGCGGATGCTAGGACTGTTCGTAAACAACATCACTAGGCGGTCGATGCCCACACCCTCGCCCGCGGTCGGCGGCAGGCCGTATTCGAGCGCGCGGATGTAGTCGGCGTCGTAGTACATCGACTCCTCGTCGCCCGCGGCCTTGGCCTTCGCCTGCTCCTCGAACCGCGCGGCCTGATCCTCGGGGTCGTTGAGTTCCGAGAAGCCGTTGGCGATCTCGCGCCCGGCGATGTAGAGCTCGAAGCGGTCGGTGACCTCCGGGTTGCCGTCGCTGCGTCGAGCGAGCGGAGATACCTCCGCGGGATACTCGACGATGAACGTCGGCTGGATGAGCTGGGCTTCGGTCGTCTCCTCGAACAGATGCAGTTGCAAGGCGCCGAGCCCGGCCTTGGCGTGCTGGCTGAATTCGATCCCGCGCTTCTTGAGGACCGCGATCACGCTGTCGCGGGTGGCGAGGTCTGACGCGGAAATCTCGAGGTGGAACTTCCGGATGGCCTCGCGGATCGTCAGTCGCTCGAACGGCTTGGAGAGATCGATCGAGTGCTCGCCGTAGCGCAGCGTCGGCTCCCCGAGCACGGTCTTCGCCAGCGACCTCAACATCACCTCCGTGAAATCCATGAGGTGACGGTAGTCGCGGTAGGCCTCGTAGAACTCGAGCATGGTGAACTCGGGGTTGTGCCGTGTCGAGATCCCCTCGTTCCTGAAATTGCGGTTGATCTCGTACACCTTCTCGAAGCCTCCGACCACCAGGCGCTTGAGGTAGAGCTCGGGAGCGACTCGGAGGTAGAGATCCATGTCGAGCGCGTTGTGGTGCGTCCTGAAAGGCCTCGCGTTCGCCCCGCCCGGGATGGGCTGCATCATCGGCGTCTCGACCTCGAGGAAGCCCTTACCGTTCATGAAGTCCCGGATCGCCTGGACGATGCGGCTGCGGACGCGAAACGCGTTGCGCGTCTCCTCGCTCATGATCAAGTCGACGTAGCGCTGGCGGTATTTCTGCTCCTGGTCCGCGAGGCCGTGGAACTTCTCGGGAAGGGGTCTCAGCGATTTCACCAGGAGACGAATCTCGACGACCTTGACCGAAAGTTCGCCCGTCCTGGTCTTGAACAGCGTCCCCTTGGCGCCGACGATGTCGCCCAGGTCGTAGCGCTTGAATTCCTCATACGCCGCCTCGCCGAGACCGTCGCGCGTGACGTAGAGCTGGATGCGCCCGCTCATGTCTTGGACCGTGGCGAAGCTCGCCTTGCCCATGACGCGCTTGAGCATGACGCGGCCGGCGACCGAGACCGCGATGTTGTTCGCTTCGAGGTCCTCGTTCGACCTGTCGCCCCAAGTCTCGTGCAGCTCCGCAGCGAGGTGCTCGCGCCGAAAGTCGTTCGGGAAAGCGGCGCCTAGCTTGCGCAGCTCCGCGAGCCGCGCGCGCCGCTCGGCAACGATCTGATTCTCGTCCTGGCCTTCCGGCGGATTGGCCATTACACGCCCTGCTTGAGGCTCGCGCTGATGAATTCGTCGAGATCGCCGTCGAGAACGCGCTGGGTGTCGCCTTTCTCCACCCCGGTCCTCAAGTCCTTGATGCGCGACTGGTCGAGCACGTAGGAGCGGATCTGGTGCCCCCACTCGATGTCGGTCTTGGTGGAGGCGAGCTTGTCTTTTTCAGCTTGCCGCTTGCGCAGCTCGAGCTCGTAGAGACGCGATTTCAGCAGCGCCATGGCTTCCGCGCGGTTGCGGTGCTGCGAGCGGTCATTCTGGCACTGTACCACGATGCCCGTGGGCAAATGGGTGATGCGCACCGC
>DASSQD010000103.1:0-11092 GCA_035702665.1 Burkholderiales bacterium | reverse complement strand
CCCCCGAGGCGATCTCCGAGGGGCCGCTCAGGATGATGATGAAGCCGGGCGTCGGCGCCTACGACCGCTTCAGGGCGATGTTCGACAAGTACTCGAAGGAGGCCGGCAAGGAGCAGTACCTCATTCCCTACTTCATCGCCGCGCACCCGGGCACCACCGACCAGGACATGCTCGAGCTCGCGCTGTGGCTGAAGAAGAACGGCTTCCGCGCCGACCAGGTCCAGGCCTTCCTGCCCGGGCCGATGGCCACGGCCACCGCGATGTACCACAGCGAGAGGAACCCCTTGCGCAAGATCACGCGCGACGGCGAGAGCGTGAAAGTCCCGAAAGGTTTACGCGTGCGCCGGCTGCACAAGGCGTTCCTGCGCTACCACGATCCGAACAACTGGCCGGCGCTGCGCGAAGCGCTGAAGCGCATGGGCCGCGCGGATCTCATCGGGCCGGGGAAGCACAGGCTCGTACCGGCATGGCAGCCGGCGGGGACTGGGGAAGAGCACGAAGGACATCGGCGTCCCCGGCACGCGAAAGAGCGCGCCGCGCCGTTCCGCACCCAGCACACCGGACTGCCGGACGCGGCGCGGAGGAAGCGGCGCACTGCGCGCTGAAGCGGCACGCCGGAGAGGCTTCGTTTGCGCTGCGGCGGTCACCCGGTCCGGAGACGATCCTCTCACATCGTATCGACGGTGGTCGCCGCCCGCCCCGCATCAGGCACGCCCGCAGACGGAGCGCGCACAACAGCGAAACATCGTTGCAGCAACCGGATCATCAGTCTTTGATCAAGTTCGTACCCGAACCGGATCACCGTAGCGGTTTCCAGTAGGCGCTTCCCGCGCAGGCGTGTCAAGCGGTCCGGTCGCCCGCTAGCAGCGCCCATGGCGGAGCTTCTTGTGTAACGTCCGGTTCCGGAGTTGCGGATAGAAATCCCGGCTGCCGCGCTTGACACGCCCCGTACAATAGCAACATGCAGCAGCGCAACAACGGCGACGCGATCGTCATCCGCGGCGCCCGGCAGAACAACCTCAAGAACCTCTTCCTCGAGATCCCGACCGGCGAGCTCGTCGTGGTGACCGGCGTTTCGGGCTCGGGGAAATCGTCGCTGGCCTTCGACACCCTCTACGCCGAGGGACAGCGGCGCTACGTCGAGACGTTCAGCCCCTACGCGCGCCAGTTCCTCGACCGCATGGACAAGCCGCAGGTCGACGCGATCGAGGGGATTCCGCCCGCGATCGCAATCGACCAGACCAACCCGGTGCGCACCTCGCGCTCGACGGTCGGCACGATGACCGAGCTGAACGACCACCTGAAGCTGCTATTCGCGCGGGCGGCGCAGCTCTTCTGCCGCGGCTGCGGCAAGGCGGTCCGGCGCGACACACCGGGCTCTGTATACGAAGAGATGGTCGCACGCGCAAAGGCCGCCGGCGATCCGCGCATCGTCCTCACCTTCCCGGTGACGGTGCCCAAGAACTTCAAGGACGAAGAAGTCCAGTCCCTGCTCAGGGCGCAAGGCTACGACCGCATCCATTCCCGCTCGGGCGCGATGCTCGAGGTCGTGCAGGATCGCGTGAAGCTGTCCTCGGCCGACAGGACGCGCGTGATCGAAGGCATCGAGGCGGCGATGAAGATCGGCCAGGGCAAAGTCAACGTCCATCCGCTCGACGCCGAAGGCAAGTCGGGAACGCCCTGGCGGTTCTCGTCGGATCTGCACTGCGCCGACTGCGACATCCATTACTCGGAGCCGACGCCGGCGCGCTTCTCGTTCAACTCGCCGCTGGGCGCCTGCGACGCCTGCCGCGGCTTCGGCCGCGTGATCGGGATCGACTACGGCCTCATCGTCCCGGACGACCGCAAGACTTTGGGCGAAGGCGCAGTGCGGCCCTGGCAATCGCCCGCCTGGCACGAGTGCCAGGACGACCTGGAGAAATACGCGAAGAAGCGCGGCGTGCCCCTCGACGTGCCGTTCCGCGATCTCCAGGAAAAGCACCGCGCCTGGGTGCTCGAGGGCGAGCCCGAGTGGGTGAGCTGGAGAAAGTCCTGGCCGGGAACCTGGTACGGCGTCGCGCGATTTTTCCGCTGGCTGGAGACGAAGGCGTACAAGATGCACGTGCGCGTGCTGCTCTCGCGCTACCGCGCCTATACGCCCTGCGCGGCGTGCGGCGGCGCGCGGCTCAAGCCCGACGCGCTGCTGTGGCGGATCTCGACCCTCAACGTGCACGACATGATGCTCATGTCCGTCGAGCGCCTGTCCGGGTTCTTCGAGGGTCTCCGGCTGCCTGCGCCGCTGGACGAGGCCGCCGAGCTGCTCCTCACCGAGATCCGCGCCCGGCTGCGCTACGTCCGCGACGTCGGCCTCGGATACCTGACGCTCGACCGCCAATCGCGCACGCTCTCGGGCGGCGAGGTCCAGCGCATCAATCTGACCACGGCGCTCGGCACCTCGCTCGTCAACGCGCTCTTCGTGCTGGACGAGCCTTCGATCGGCCTTCACCCGCGCGACATGGGCCGCGTGATCGGCGTGATGCACCGGCTGCGCGACGCCGGCAACTCGCTGGTGGTGGTCGAGCACGACCCGCAGATCATGCTGGAGGCCGACCGCATCATGGACATGGGGCCCGGGCCGGGCGAGCGCGGCGGCGAGATCGTGTTCTTCGGACCGCCCGACGAGCTGAAGCGGTCCGAGACGCTCACCGCCGAGTATCTCTCGGGAAGAAAGCGCGCCGGAGGCCGCGCGCCGCCGGCGGCGGAAAAGGCGCTCCGGCTCGAGGTCCTGGGCGCCGCCGAGCACAACCTGAAGGACATCGACGTCGCGATCCCCCTCGAGCGCCTCGCATGCATCACAGGCGTCTCAGGCTCGGGAAAATCGACCCTGGTGCAGGACGTGCTCTATCCGGCCTTGCGCAAGGCGAAGGGCAAGCCGACCGAAGCGCCGGGAAAGCTGCGCGCCTTGAGAGGCGCCGAGCACATCGGCGACGTGGTCATGGTCGATCAGACGCCGATCGGGCGCACGACGCGCTCGAACCCGGCGAGCTACGTCGGCGGCTGGAACGCGATCCGCGACATCTACGCGAAGGAGCGCCTCGCGAAAGACCGCAAGTACACCGCCGGCACCTTCAGCTTCAACTCCGGGAACGGGCGCTGCCCGACCTGCGGCGGCAACGGCTTCGAGCACGTCGAGATGCAGTTCCTGTCCGACGTGTACCTGCGCTGTCCCGACTGCAACGGCAAGCGCTTCCGCGACGAAGTGCTCGAAGTCGCGGTCGAGGGCAAGTCGATCGCCGATGCGCTGGAGCTGACCGTGTCGGAGGCGATCGTCTTCTTCGGCGCCTACCCGGAGGTCGCGCGAGCTCTGAAGCCGCTCGCCGACGTCGGCCTGGAGTACCTGCGCCTCGGCCAGCCGGTGCCGACGCTCTCCGGCGGCGAGGCGCAGCGGCTCAAGCTCGCCGGACACCTCGCCGAAGCGCGGTCCACGCCGGACGGCGCGGTCGGCTCGCTCTTCCTTTTCGACGAGCCCACCACCGGCCTGCACTTCGACGATGTCTCCAAGCTGCTCGCGGCGTTCCGCCAGCTCATCGCCGCGGGGCATTCGCTGGTCGTGATCGAGCACAACCTCGACGTCATCCGCGCCTCCGACTGGATCCTCGACCTCGGCCCCGAAGGCGGCGACGCGGGCGGGGCGATCGTCTGCTCGGGCACGCCGGCCGAGGTCGCGAAGCACCCGGTCTCGCACACCGGCAGGGCGCTCCGCGAATACGAATCGGCGCTCGGAAAAGGCGCGGCGCCGGTCGCGCGCGAGCCGGGCATCCCGCTGCAGTCGAAGATCAACGGCGCCATCCGCATCCACAACGCCCGCGAGCACAACCTTCGATCGATCGACGTCGAGATCCCGCGCAACGAGTTCACCGTGGTCACCGGCGTCTCGGGCTCGGGCAAGTCCACCCTCGCGTTCGACATTCTCTTCGCCGAAGGCCAGCGCAGGTACCTCGAATCGCTGAACGCCTACGCGCGCCAGTTCGTGCAGGGCGCCGCTCGCCCCGACGTGGACGCGATCTTCGGCATCCCGCCGACCGTGGCGATCGAGCAGCGCACGAGCCGCGGCGGGCGCAAGAGCACCGTGGCGACGCTCACAGAGATCTATCACTTCCTGCGCCTGCTCTACGTCAAGCTCGGCGTGCAGCACTGTCCCGACTGCAATGTGCCGATCGAGCCGCAGAGCGAGCAGGCGATCGCCGCACGCATCCTGCGCGAGTACAAGGGCGAGCGCGTCGGCATGCTCGCGCCGCTGGTATCGAACCGCAAGGGCTACTACACCGATCTCGCCAAGTGGGCGCGAGGGAAGGGCTATGCGTTCCTGCGCGTCGACGGCGAGTTCCTGCCCACCGACAAGTGGCCGCGCCTGTCGCGCTTCCAGGAGCACACGATCGAGCTCCCGGTCGCGGACCTGCGCGTCTCGGCGGAGCAGGAGGCCGAGCTGCGCGCGGCGCTCGCGCGCGCCCTCGAGCACGGCAGAGGCGTGGTGCACGTCCTCTCCGGGCTCGACCGCCTGCAAGAGGCCGCGCAGCAGTCGCGCGCTTCTCGCGTCGAGGTCGCGTTGCCGATGCGCGTGTTCTCGACCAAGCGCGCCTGTCCGAACTGCGGGCGCAGCTTCGCCGAGCCCGATCCGCGGCTCTTCTCCTTCAATTCCAAGCACGGCTGGTGCCCCGAATGCTATGGAACCGGCTTGTCGCTCGCGGCAGTCGAATGGGACGAGGAGCGCGAGCGGAGCGGCACCGAGGACCACGTGCTCGACTCCTGGATCGAATGGCTGGAGGTGGACGAGGCCTGCGCGGCGTGCGCGGGTGCGCGCCTCAACCCGGAGGCGCTCGCCGTACGATGGCAGGGCCGCTCGATCTCCGAGCTCGCCTCGCTCCCCGTGGCGAAGCTCGCCGCGGTCTTCCGCGACATCGCGCTGTCGGGCCGCGAAGCGGAGATCGCGCGCGACATCGTCGCCGAGCTGCGCTCGCGCCTCGCCTTCCTGAGCGAGGTCGGGCTCGCCTACCTGTCGCTCGACCGCTCGGCGCCTACCCTTTCGGGCGGCGAAGCGCAGAGGATCCGGCTCGCCTCGCAGCTCGGCTCGAACCTGCGCGGCGTGTGCTACATCCTCGACGAGCCCACCATCGGCCTTCATCCCCGCGACAACCGAATCCTCCTCGACACCCTGGAGAAGCTCCAGAAGAAGGGCAACACCCTGGTCGTCGTCGAGCACGACGAGGACACGATCCGGCGCGCTGCGCACGTCCTCGATCTGGGTCCGGGCGCCGGCCGGCAGGGCGGCCGCGTCATCGCCGAGGGCACGGCCGAGGAGCTGATGCGGCGGCCCGATTCGCTTACGGGAAAGTTCCTCGCCCATCCGCTCAGGCACCCGCTCCAACCCGGGCGCCCGGTGACCCGGTACGTGCCGGCGCTCGAGATCGAGGGGGCCTCGCTGCACAACCTGAAGGATCTCGACGTGCGCCTGCCCCTGGGCCGCCTGTGCGTCATCACCGGCGTCTCGGGGTCGGGCAAGTCGACGCTCGCGCGCGACGTGCTGTACGACAACCTCGCAAGGGCGTTAGGCGGGCCTCGCAACGGGAAAAGCGCGCCGCTCGCGGGGTGCGACACGATGCGCGGCGTGGAGCACGTCGGGCGCGTGCTCGAAGTCGACCAGACGCCCATCGGCAAGACCCCTCGCTCGTGCCCCGCGACCTACGTCGGCTTCTGGGACGCCATCCGGCGCCTGTTCGCCGACACGAACGACGCGCGCATGCGCGGCTGGAGCGCGTCGCGGTTCTCGTTCAACACCAAGGGCGGGCGCTGCGAGGAATGCGAGGGCCAGGGTATCCGCAAGATCGAGATGAGCTTCCTGCCGGACGTGCGCGTCGCCTGCGAGGCCTGCGGCGGCGCTCGCTTCAACCCCGAGACCTTGGCCGTGCGCTGGAGGGGGAGGACGATAGGCGAAGTGCTCGCGATGAGCGTCGACGAGGCGGCCGAATTCTTCGCGGCGCATGCGTCGACGCATCACGCGCTGCGGCTGCTGCGGGACATCGGCCTGGGGTACCTCACGCTCGGCCAGCAGAGCCCCACGCTCTCGGGCGGCGAGGCGCAGCGAATCAAGCTCGTGACCGAACTCGCGAAGGTGCGCCCGAACGGCGCGGACAAGCACACGCTCTACGTGCTCGACGAGCCCACGGTCGGCCTGCACATGGCCGACGTCGAAAAGCTGATCCGCGTGCTGCATCGCCTGGTCGATGCGGGCAACACCCTGGTGGTGATCGAGCACAACCTCGACATCATCGCCGAGGCGGACTGGATCATCGATCTCGGGCCGGAGGGCGGGGAGGCGGGCGGCCGCGTCGTCGCGCAGGGGCCGCCCGAGGCTCTGGTCGCGCCGCGGCAAGGCGGGCACACGGCGGAGGTGTTGAGGAGCTTCCTGAAGGATCGCCGCGCGCAGCCGCCCGCCTAGGATCGCGTGCCACCGTTTGCGAACTCGTCCATTGTGCTCGCCTGCGGAATCTGTAATTCTGGCGCCCGGGGATGCCCCGGAAACGACGTCGGGAAGCCAAGATAGCCAAGGCCAGTCAGGGAATCGTTCGGCTCATTCCGGTCGCAGTGGAGAGCTTGCCCCGAATCCTGCGTCCGGTCGCGGTGCCGGCCGCCATCTTGCTGGCGGCCGCGCTCGCCCTGGCCGCGGGTCCGTCCCTTCCCTCTTCGCTTTCGAGCCTGATGGTCGTCGGGCCGTACGTGATTCTGCTCCTCGGCGTGGCGATCAGCGCCTGGTTCAACCGCGGCCGCGCCCTGATCATGCTGGTTTCGCTCCTCGCCGCCTTCGCCGGCTACAGCGTGGCGGCGGACTTCGGCACGAAAAGCTTCGCCGTGCGCGCCGTGTCCACGGCGTTCGCCGTGATCGTTCCCTTCAACGTGCTCCTTGCCAGCTGGTTCCCGGACGGGGGAGTGCGCCAGCACCGCAACTACCGCTGGCTGCTCGTCGCGCTGGCCGAGATCCTGATCGTGTTCTGGATCGCGACCTCCGGCCGCTCCAGCCTCTCCGGAACCGCGTGGCGCGACGTGCTGGACCACTGGCTGCTGCGCGGGCCCCGTACGCCCCCGGCGGCCGGCGTCATGATCGCCGCCGCGTTTTTGGCCGCCCTCGCGAGAGCCTGGCCCCGCCGGGGCCCCAAGGAGCTTCGCAAGGAGCCGCGCCCGGTCGACATCGGAATCGCCTCGGCGCTGATCGCGTTCTTCCTGGGGTGCCAGTGGGCGAACGTGCCGGGAGTGTTCAGCTCCTTCATATCGGCCGCGGGCGTGATGCTCCTCGCCGCGGTCCTCCAGGAATCGCACCGGCTCGCGTTCCGCGACGAGCTGACGAACCTTCCGAGCCGGCGCGCCCTCGACGAGCGCCTGGCGGGACTGGGTCCCCGCTACGCCATCGCGATGATCGACGTGGACCACTTCAAGCAGTTCAACGACGCCCACGGCCACCACGTCGGCGACCAGGTGCTCAAGATCGTTGCCGCGCGTCTGGCGAGGATCGAAGGCGGGGGCTTGTCGTACCGCTACGGCGGGGAGGAGTTCTGCGTGCTGTTCTCCGAGCGCACCCTCGAGGAGGCGCTGCCGCACCTGGAAAAACTGCGCAAGGACATCGAGGACTATAGAATAGCCGTTCGCGGGGGGGATCGACCCAGGGAGAGAGAAGCCGGATCGCGGCTTCGCGCGGCGCGGACTCCCGAGAAGACCTTGTCGGTTACAGTGAGCATCGGGGTCGCCGAGCGCGACGACACGCTCATCCGGCCCCCGCTCGTCATCCGCGCCGCGGACGAGGCGCTGTATCGCGCCAAGCGCGCAGGGCGCAACCGGGTAATGCGGTAGCGCGATTCGCGCGACCGTTGATTCGCAAGGCGGCACGGATGGTGCTTGAATTCACGACATGAGAGAGTCTGCCCGACTCAAACCCGGAATCGCGCGCCGCCCGATCGCGCCTAAGCGCGCCGAGCTCCTGCTGCGGCTCGAGCACACGGTCTCGCGCTGCGTCACCGAAGCCGACACCGCGTCGGCGGCTCTGACGGCGGCGATTCGAACGGTATGCGAAGCCCTGCACTGGGACTGCGGACGTTTTTTCCGCGTGGACGAAAACGCCGGTGTGATGCGCTTGGCCGAATTCTGGAGCAAGCCCGGCCCGCAGTTCGACCTCTACATCGAGCGTTCGCGGCGCGTCACCTACACGCCGGGAGTGGGAATCGCCGGAATCGTATGGCAAACCGGCGAGCCGCTTTGGGTCGCCGACGTCGAGCACGACTCGCGGGCGTCGCGGAAGACGATCGCGTCCGAAGCGGGTATGCACGGCGCCTTCGTCTTTCCGGTCAATACGGAAGGGAAGACGATCGGGGTGCTCGCCTTCAACAGCCGCGAGATCCGCGAGCCCGACGAGGGCCTGCTGCAGGCGATCCACGTCATCGGCACCCAGATCGGGCAGTACCTGCAGCGCAAGGAGGCCGAGGAGGTCCTGCGCCAGAGCGAAGAGCGCTTCCGCAACCTCACCGAGCTTTCCTCCGACTGGTACTGGGAGCAGGACGAGAATTTCCGCTTCACGATGTTCTCCGACAACCTGCACCGTCGCCTCGGCCCGGCGATGGACTCGCTCCTCGGCAAGACCCGCTGGGAGCTGCCGACGGCCAACATGACCGAGGCGGACTGGGCGCCGCACCGCGCTGCGCTCGAGGCGCACCAGCCGTTCCGCGACCTGCAGTGGCAGCGCATCGACGAGCACGGCAACATGAGGGTCGCGAGCATCAGCGGCACTCCGATCTTCGACGCGCAGGGGCGCTTCCGCGGTTACCGCGGAATCGGGCGCGACATCACCGAGAGCAAGCGCAGCGAGGAGGTGCTTCGCCGCTTCCGGGCATCCATGGACATGTCGGACGACATGATCCTGCTCGTCGATCGCAAGACCATGCGCTTCATCGACGTGAACGAGACGGTCTGCCGCAATCTCGGCTACACGCGCGCGGAGCTGCTCGCGATGACCACCGATCAGATCCTTCCGATCACGCGCGACGAGCTGGCGCGCACCTACGACGACATGATCGCGACCGGCACCACCCAGGGCATGAGAAGCTTCTATCGCTGCAAGGACGGCTCGACCTTGCCGTTCGAATCGCGGCGTCGCGTCATGCGCTCGGGGGACGACTGGATCATCGTCGCGACGGCGCGGGACATCCGCGAGCGCATCGCGCAGGAGGAGGCGCTGCGCCAGAGCAACGAGCGCTTCGACATGGCCGTGCGCGCGACCAACGACGTCATCTGGGACTGGGACCTCGAGACCGACGAGATCTGGTGGAACGAGAACTACAACAAGGTGTTCGGACTGGACCGCGACAGCACGGACCGCAGCATCCAGTCGTGGTACCAGGGCATCCACCCCGACGACCAGGGGCGCGTGATCGCGGGTGTGCACCGCGTGATCGGCTCGGGCGGCGAGAACTGGAGCGACGAATACCGCTTCCACAGCGGGAACGGGGACTGGATCCACGTGCTCGACCGCGGGCAGGTGATCCGCGACGAGTCGGGCAAGGCGGTGCGCATGATCGGCGCGATGGCCGACATCAGCTCACGCAAGCAGGCAGAGGAGAGAATCCACAACCAGGCCATGCGCCAGCGCCTGATCGCCGAATTCGGCCAGCAGGCTTTCGCGAGCACCGACGTCGAGGACGTGCTCAAGCGTGCGGTGGAGCTGGTGTCGGTGTCGCTCAAGGCCGACTACTGCACCGTGCTCGAACTCGACCGGAGCGGCAAGCACCTTCTGCTGAAGGCCGCGTCGGGCTGGCCCGAGGACATGAAAACGCGCCCGGCGGTGGCCATCCGCCCCGGAGGGCGCCTCGAGTACGTGCTCTCGCATCGCGAGCCCCTCATCATCGACGACCTGCCCAAGGACGAGCGCTTTCCGGAGTCCCCGCTGCTCAAGCTCGGCGTGCGCAGCGGCATCCAGGTGCCCATTTTCGGAACCGCGGGAACCTACGGCATCCTGAGCGCGCACGCGCGCACCAAGCTGCGCTTCGATCCGGACGACGCGAGCTTCCTGCAGAGCGTGGCGAACACACTGGCGGTCGCGATCGAGCGCAAGAACGCGCAGGAACGCCTCGAGCGCCTCGCGCAGTTCGACTCGCTCACGGGGCTGCCCAACCGTCAGCTGTTCCACGACCGCCTGCTGAAGACGATGGCGCACGCGCGGCGCGGGGGCAGCCCCATGGCGGTGCTGTTCATCGACCTGGACCGCTTCAAGCTCGTCAACGACACGCAGGGACACAGCGCCGGTGACAAGCTCCTGCAGGAAGCCGCGATGCGGCTGCTGCAGTGCGTGCGGGCGGGCGATACGGTCGGCCGCTTCGGCGGGGATGAATTCGGCGCCATCGTGACCGACCTCGCCAAGCCGGGCGACGCGGGCGTGGTCGCGCAGAAGGTGCTCGACGCGCTCGGCCAGCCCTTCAAGCTCGACGCGCACGATACCTACGTGAGCGCGAGCATAGGCATCACCTTGTTCCCGGCCGACGGAGACAACCCCGAAGCGCTGGTGATGAATGCGGACACGGCCATGTACCGCGCCAAGGAGCAGGGGCGCAACACCTACCAGTACTTCACCCGCGAGATGAACGAGCGGGCGCTGGCGCGAGTCCACATGGAGGCGGCGCTTCGCCGCGCGATAGAGCACCAGGAGTTCCTGCTCCACTATCAGCCCAAGGTGGATCTCAGGACGCGGTCCATGTGCGGCTTCGAGGCGCTGCTGCGCTGGCGGCACCGCGAGAGAGGCTTGGTCCTGCCCGGAGAATTCGTCTCGGTCCTCGAAGACGCCGGGCTCATCGTGCAGGTGGGCGAATGGGTGCTGCACGAGGTGTGCGCACAGATCCGGTCTTGGCAGCGCGAGGGACTGCCGGTCAAGCCCGTCACGGTCAATCTATCGGCCCGCCAATTCCAGCAGAAGGACTTCGAAGCGACCGTGAGACACGCCCTGCGCGAGGCCGCTGTCGACCCCGCGCTGGTTCAGTTCGAGCTCACCGAGTCGCTGCTGATGAGCGACCCCGAGGGCGCG
>DASSQD010000102.1:0-2526 GCA_035702665.1 Burkholderiales bacterium | reverse complement strand
CATGCCGGGATGCGGCGAGAGCCAAGGCGAGAAGGGCCGGCTGATCTGCCTCGATCAGGTCCAGGCGACGAGCGATGCGCTCACCTTCCTCGCCAAGCATCCGAACGTCGAGGCCGACCGCATCGCGGTCATCGGTTCGAGCTTCGGCGCGGCGGTCGCGGTCTATACGGGCGGCGTCGACGCGCGCGTCGCCGCCGCCATCTCGTCGGGCGGCTGGGGCGACGGCGAGCGCAAATTCCGCGGGCAGCATCCGACGCCGGCGGCGTGGGCGAAGTTCACCGGCCATCTCGAGAAGGGCAGGGGCCATCGCGCGCGCACCGGAAAGCCCCACATGGTGCCGCGCTACGACATCGTGCCGATCCCCGAGCACCTGCGCGGCCATCTCGCGGCCGGCTCGGTGCAGGAGTTTCCGTCGGAGACGGCGCAGAGCATGTACGACTTCCGCGCCGACGACGTGGTCGCCGGCATGGCGGGGCGGCCGCTGCTGCTGCTGCATTCGTCGGTCGATTCGGTCACGCCGACCGAGCAGTCGGTCGAATTGTTCAAGCGCGCCGGCCAGCCGACCGACCTGCATCTCTTCGCCGAGACCGATCACTTCATGTTCGCGGAAAGCAACACGCGCGTGCGCACCGTGATCCTGGACTGGCTGGAGAAGTATTTTCCGGTGCGTGTGAAAGAGCCGGCCTAATGCGTAGGGTGGGTTAGTCTTACTGAGTCATTTGGCCGCGGTCGCGGGGGGTGGAGAATCAAATAATTGATGAGATTCAAGGTTTGGCAAGCGGAGGGCCAGATGAATCTCGAGCGGGGCGGAGATAGCGAAACGCGGTTTGCGGCGTATGTGGCGGGGCTTGGAAGCGTGATTGGCCACGCCGATCGGACGCGGCCACTGCGCGATTATTGCACCGGTTTGATGCTGCCCGGCGAGCGCAAGAGCGTCGAGCCGATGGCGGCGCGGACAGACCCTGGCAGGACGGCGGCACAGCATCAGTCGCTGCTGCACTTCGTCGGTATTGCCACTTGGTCGGACGAGGAAGTGTTGGCCAAGGTGCGCGAGACGGTATTGCCGGCGATCGAGAAGGACGGGCCGATCGAGGCGTGGATTATCGACGACACGTCGTTGCCCAAGCAAGGCAAGCATTCGGTCGGCGTGCAGCACCAGTATTGCGGTCAGCTCGGCAAGCAGGCCAATTGCCAGGTGGCGGTGTCCCTGTCGATTGCCAATCATGCCGCGAGCCTCCCGGTCGCCTATCGGCTGTACCTGCCGGAGGCTTGGAGCAAGGATCGTGCGAGACGGAAGAAGGCGGGCGTGCCGAAGGAGATCAAGTTCAAGACCAAACCGGAAATCGCGCTCGATCAGATACGCTGGGCCTGCGAAGCCGGCCTGCCGCGTGGCGTCGGATTGATGGACACAGCCTACGGCAATGACTCGCGGCTACGCGCGGGCATGACGGCCCTCGGAGTGCCCTACGTGGCCGGCATCTTGCCGCACACGCTGATGTGGCGATCGGGAACCGGCCCGCGGCGGAAAGGCAAACCACTCAACAACACTGGCCGTCGCGACGAGCCCGACCTGATCTCGGCCAGGGAAGTGGCGCTCGGTCTGCCGAAGCGGGCTTGGCGCACAGTGAAGTGGCGGGAGGGCTCGGCCGATTGGTTGTCCTCGCGCTTCGCGGGTGTGCGTGTCGCCGTCGGGCACAACAAACTGGTCCCCGAGCAGCTATCGCCAGAGTGGCTGCTGGTCGAATGGCCGGACGGAGAAGCAGAGCCGACCAAATACTGGCTCTCGACGCTGCCGGAGACCGTCAGCTTCCAGCGGATCGTCGATCTCGCCAAGCTGCGCTGGCGTATCGAGCGCGACTATCAGGAGCTCAAGCAGGAGGTCGGGCTTGGTCACTACGAAGGACGCGGCTGGCGCGGCTTCCATCACCACGCAACTCTGTGCATCGCGGCCTACGGATTCCTGGTCGCCGAGCGGGCGACGATTCCCCCCTCGGGACCTCGTTGCGCCACGCCGTTCCAGGCACCTCGCTTACCCGACGATTATCGACCCAGAGGATCCGCCCTCGCGGCCTGAACGCCACATCCCGAACTCGATCGCAACCATGCGCTTGCGCCTGATCCGAGCACTCGTCAAAACCCTGCTGCGATGTCCTTGCTGCGGCGCCACCGCAGCAGTCAATCGGCGCTCACGCTCATGACGCAGTAAGACTAACCCACCCTACGAATCCGCTCGACCGCTACGCCGCCATCTCGACCACCGGCTGCTTGTACTCGCGCAGCCGCGGCAGCACCTCCTTCGAGAACAGCGTCAGGTTGGCGACCGTGTCCTCGTGCGACATCGCGCCGGCCTGGCCCATCATCAAGAGGTTGCCCATGCCGCCGCAGTATTCGGCGAACTCGACGATCTGGTCGTAGACCTGGTCGGGCGTGCCGCAGAACAGCACGCCGGTGTCGATCAGGTCCTGCACGCTCGCGGTGCGCATCTCGATGAAGCGTCCGTCCTTGGTGCCGGTGCGCGGCTTGGTC
>DASSQD010000101.1:0-2440 GCA_035702665.1 Burkholderiales bacterium | reverse complement strand
CGGCACGCACCACCCGCAGTTCGGCTTCGACAAGGACAACACGCTCTGGCTCAGCGGCACCGGACAGGTTGCCGGCTGGGTCAACACGCGGGTCTTCGACGAGACCGGCGATTCGCAGAAGGCCGTCGGCTGGGCGCCGTTCGTGCTCGACATCAACGGCAACGGCAAGCTCGACGAGTTCGTCGAGCCGAACCAGCCGACCGATGCGAGCAAGGACAAGCGGCTGATCGCCGGCTCCGGCCCGTACGCCGTGATGCCGCATCCGAAGGACGGCTCGATCTGGTACACGGTCGGCATCTTCGGCGGCCCGCCCGGGTTCCTGCGCTTCGACCCGAAGACCAAGCTGTCGGAGATCTACTACGTGCCGGAGCCTTCCTTCGGCATCCGCGGCGGCGACATCGACTCCAAGGGCGTGGTGTGGGGCTCGGCGTCGAGCGGCGACCTGGTGAGCTTCGACCGCAGCAAGTGCAAAGGCCCGCTCAACGGTCCGAAGGCGACCGGCAACCACTGCCCCGAGGGCTGGGCGCACTATCGCTATCCGGGCCCGGGCTTCGAAGGACTCGGCGACAACAGCGCCGAGTCGAGCTACTACACCTGGGTCGACCAGCATGACGCGGTCGGCCTCGGCGCCGACGTGCCGTACTCGACCGCCAACCTCAGCGACGGCTTCGTCGCGCTGAAGGACGGCAAGATGGTCTCGCTGCGCATCCCCTACCCGATGGGCTTCTATGCCAAGGGCATGGACGCGCGCATCGACGACCCGAACGGCGGCTGGAAGGGCCGCGGCCTGTGGAGCACCAACGGCGACCGCACGCCGTGGCTCTCCGAGAACGGCATGGGCAGCCGTCCGCGCGCGGTACACATCCAGGTGCGCCCGGATCCGCTGGCGCACTGAAGCGGCGCTCTCCCTTTCCCTCTCCCGCTTGCGGGCAGGGTTATCGCATATGACTGAGGGTGGCCATGAGATAGGCGTCGTCCCATCCGGCGCGCTTGATTTTGCGGCGCAAGGAGGCGCCATAGGGATGGGTGCGGTGGATGTTGAGCGCCAGCTTGCGCAGGATCGCGAGGTTCTCGGGGGCGTGGTCTTTGCGGGCGCGGTTGGCATCCTCGGCGAAGTGCATGTCGAGCACCCAATGAAGCCGGTTCTCGATACCCCAGTGACTGCGTGTGACCTGCAGGAACCGTTTGGGCGGCATGTATTTGGACAAGAGATAGTGGCGCACAAGCGGCGGATCGGAACGCTGACCACGACGGCGTCTGCGGGACGTGATCCGGCCCACCGCAGCGACGCCTGGGAAGTCGTGAGCGCCAACCAGGCTGGTGTTGCGCATGATCGTCGCCCGTCGCGCTTCGCGCCGGTCGTGACTGGACAACTCGATCCGCTCTGCGCTCTGGCGCTTGCCGGGGCGAGCCAACTGCTGGGTGACCGCCCTGAACAAGGGTCCTCGGTTGGCCTTGATCGCCAGAACATAGTCGCCGCCCCGTTCGAGCACCGCTGCGGCAAAAGCGCGATGACAGTGGAGCGCATCGGCTGTAACGACGCAGCCGTCGAGGCACAGCAAATCCAGTACTTCCAAAGCGCCCGCGGTCTCGTTGCGACCGGGCGCTTTCCGCTGCGCCAGGGCCATGCGGGCCTCCACAGCAAAGACATTGACCAGTTGGAGCGGCGTCGCTTGCGCGCCGCGTTCGTAGGCGCCGCGCAGAGCCTTGCCGTCGATCGCCACCACCCCCGTGAGCTTGAGGCCGTTGCCCTTTGCAAACGCCGCCATGAAGCGACGGAATGCGGCCTCGAACGCACGCGGATTGAGCAAGCGGAATACGCGACTGAACGTATCGTGACTCGGAACCCCATGCTCCAAGCGCAAAACCAGCCGCAGCAATCCTTCCTTGGAGAGGCCAAACTCCTCCATGTCCGCGCACGACGTCGCCCCGCACAGCACAGCCGCGAGCGCGATAACCAGAATCTCCAGAAGATCGTGTCTCGCGTTCTCGGCTCGCGGATCCGGCAAGGTTCGAAAAGCCTTCCTGAAACGGCGCATTCGACTCCCTCCTCGATTCGGGAGTCGTCTTCAGAATCCTCTTTCTGAACCAATGCAATAGGGGTCTCACATGCATATGCGATTCCCCTGCCCTTCAGGGGAGGGTCAAGAAAAAGAAGTACACGACGCGTCCAAATGGCGCGTGCCGCCCGCTTCTTTCGTCGCTTCATTCCGATCCCGGCGATTGCTACAGAGCATCGATTCCGGGAGTGATCGATGCGACGCACCTTCTTGCTTGCCCTCGCCGCCCTGCTGATCGCGCAGAAACTGTCCGAGCGGCTCGGCCAAAGCTTCTTCGTCGAGAACCGGCCGGGCGCCGCCGGCGTGATCGGCTCAAAGTTCGTGATCGGCGCCAAGCCCGACGGGGACACCCTGCTCTACACGCCGAGCAGCCTGTCGCT
>DASSQD010000100.1:0-30317 GCA_035702665.1 Burkholderiales bacterium | reverse complement strand
TCCGAGCTGCAGTACGGGCGCATGCCCCAGCTCGAGGCGCAGCTGAAAAAGGCCGAGAAGGCGCCGGCGAAGGAGGAGAAGCCCAAGCTCCTGCGCACCCAGGTCGGCGCCGAGGAGATCGCCGAGGTCGTGTCGCGCGCGACCGGCATCCCCGTCTCCAAGATGATGCAGGGCGAGCGCGACAAGCTGCTGACGATGGAGGACAAGCTGCACCAGCGCGTCGTCGGCCAGGACGAGGCGGTGCACCTCGTCGCCGACGCCATCCGGCGCTCGCGCGCCGGCCTCTCGGACCCGAACAAGCCCTACGGCTCGTTCCTCTTCCTCGGACCCACGGGCGTGGGGAAGACCGAGCTGTGCAAGGCGCTCGCCGCCTTCCTCTTCGACTCCGAGGATCACCTCATCCGCATCGACATGTCCGAGTTCATGGAAAAGCACTCGGTCGCGCGACTCATCGGCGCGCCGCCCGGCTACGTCGGCTACGAGGAGGGCGGGCATCTCACCGAGATGGTGCGCCGCAAGCCCTACAGCGTGATCCTGCTCGACGAGATCGAGAAGGCGCACCCGGACGTGTTCAACGTGCTGCTTCAGGTGCTCGACGACGGCCGCATGACCGACGGCCAGGGCCGCACCGTCGATTTCAAGAACACCGTGGTCGTGATGACCTCGAACCTCGGCTCGCAGATGATCCAGCAGATGGCGGGCGACGATCCCGGCCTGATCAAGACTGCGGTCATGGCCGAGGTCAAGACCAGCTTCCGGCCCGAGTTCGTGAACCGCATCGACGAGATCGTGGTGTTCCACGCGCTCGACGAGAAGCACATCAAGGACATCGCGAAGATCCAGCTCCGCTATCTCGAGCAGCGCCTGTCGAAGCTCGAGATCGGACTGGAAGTCGCCGACGGCGCGCTCGCGCAACTCGCCAAGGCCGGATTCGACCCGGTGTTCGGCGCGCGGCCGCTCAAGCGCGCGATCCAGCAGTCGATCGAGAACCCGCTGGCGAAGGAGATTCTCGAAGGCCATTTCGCGGCGAAGGACACGATCCGGGTCGAGTACCGAGGCGGGGCGATGCAGTTCGAGAAAGCCGCGGCAAGGCCGGCCCAGAAGGCCGCGGCACGCTGACAGAACATCGAAACCCGGGCAAAATCCGGGCTTCATGTTCGTCGCCGACTCCAAGCGCCTGACCCACGCGGGCGCCAAGAAAATAGTCGATACCGCGGTCGCGAAGGCCAGGCAGGCCGGCATCGCGATCTCGGTCGTCGTCGCCGACGCAGGGGGCAATCTCCTTGCTCTCGAGCGCATGGACGGCGGGCGCTTCCACACCGTCCACTCGGCGACCACCAAGGCGGTGTGCTGCGCCTCCAACAAGCGCCCGACCTCCTCGCACGGCGCTCAAGGGCAGCAACTCGACGTCGCGCACGCGCTGGGACTCGCGCTCGCCGCGGGCCCGGAGCGCTGGACGGCGATGGAGGGCGGCTGCCCGGTCATCGTCGGGGGCGAGTGCATCGGCGGCGTCGGGGTGAGCGGCGGAGATTGGGCGACCGACGAGCGCATTGCGCGGGAGTCCGTGGAATCCATCGGACCGAGCCCGAAGTAGATGGAGCCCCTGCGCGTCGCCTGCATCGGCATGGGCTGGTGGTCCGACGTCCTCGCCGATGCGATCCGGCGCTCCAAGAAGCTGAAGATCGCCGCCTGCTTCACTCGATCGGAGGACAAGCGCCGCGCCTTCGCCGCAAAGTACGCCTGCGTTCCCGCGCCCAGCTACGAGGCGATCCTGAAGGATCGCTCGATCGAGGCGATCGTCAACACGACGCCGAACGATGCGCACCTCGAGACCACGCGCGCAGCCGCGGAAGCGGGGAAACACGTTTTCCTCGACAAGCCCATCGCCAACTCGGTTTCCCAGGGCCGGGCGATCGCCGAGGCCTGCCGCAAGGCGAACGTGGTGCTCGCCCTCGGATACCAGCGCCGCCGCGAGAGCCATTTCCGCTGGATCCGCGAGCGCATCGACGCGGGCGAGTTCGGCAAGCTGGTCAACGCCGAGGCGAACATCAGCCGCGATCGACTGGGGAAGGTCGACCTCAACTCGTGGCGGTATACCGCTGCGGGAATGCCGGGCGGCGTGATGCTCCAGATCGGCATCCACTACAGCGACGTGCTGGAGTACCTCCTGGGGCCCGTGAAGGCCGTGAACGGCCGCTTCGCGCAGCTGGTGCTGCCCGGGGACAACCCCGACGTCGCGAGCATGGTGCTGGAGCACGAGAACGGCGCGCTCTCGACGCTCAACGCCAGCTACGCCTCGGCTTCGGAATATTACCTGATGAACATCTACGGAAAAGAGGCGAGCGCGTATTACGATATGCACCAGGGCCTGCGGGTGCTCAGGCGCGGCGGCAACAGCGCGAGCCCGGTGTCCTGCGCGAAGAACGATACCTTCGTCGAGGAGCTCGAGGAGTTCGCCAGGGCGGCGCGCGGCGAGGGCGCGCCGGAGATGGGCGGGGAAGCGGCGACCGCTTCGCTCGCGGTCATCAGAGCCGGGATCGTCTCTGCGCGCGAAGGGCGGCGCGTCGAGGTCGCGGAGATCCTCGCCAACGATTGAAACAGGAGAGAGCTATGAGAGCAGCATCGATCGTCCTCGGCGCGGTGCTCGCCGGGCTCGTCGCAAACGAGGCTTGCGCGCAGGAGCCGCCGTTTCCCCAGAAGGGTCCGATCGAGATCACCGTGCTCTTTCCCGCGGGCACCTCGGCCGACGTGACCGCGCGGCTGCTCGCCGACGGCATGTCGAGGCAGCTCGGCGGCGCGAAGGTGATCGTGTTCAACCGTCCCGGCGCCGGCGGCGCGATCGGCTACAAGTACGTGGCCTCGCAGAAGCCCGACGGGTACTCGGTCGTGTGGAATTCCAACTCGATCTCCACGACCTTCCACTCGGGGATGCTGCCGTTCGACTACCACGCGTTCGACGCGGTGGCGCGCGTCCTGGTGGAGTCGCCGGTGATCGCCGTGAAAGGCGATTCGAAGTGGAGGACGCTGGGTGAGCTGGTCGCGGAGGCGAAATCGCGGCCGAAGGGCATCACGGTCGGGAACTCGGGGGTGGGCAGCCATACGCACATCTCCTCGGCGGCTCTTTTCAGGGCGACCGGTGGCACGATCGTGGATGTGCCCTTCGGCCAAGCGCAGGTCGTGCCGAGCCTGCTGGGAGGAGAGGTCGACGCCGTGGTGCAGCTCCCGGCGGCGCTGTCGAGCTACGTCAAGTCGGGACAGGTGCGGCTGCTCGCCGCGCTGGTCTCGGAGCGCGACCCGGCGCTTCCCGACGTGCCGACGGCGCGCGAGCAGGGTTTCACCGTCTCGCTTGCGGCCTGGCGCGGGATCGCCACGCCCAAAGGCACGCCCAGGCCGGTCGTCTCGGCCTTGGAGGCGGCGATCAGGAAGACGGCGGAGAGCCCCGAGTTCGCTCAGGCATGCGAGAAGCTGCAGGTGCACCCGGCGTTCATGCCGGCCGCGGAGTTCGGCGATCTCATCGCGAGAGAGGACGTCGAGCTCGCGCGCCTCATGCAGCTCATCGGATTGAAGAAGTAAGGAACGCCGCGGCGCTGGCGTGCACGGCGCGGGCGCGCCGCACCATGTCCTGCCACAGACGCGACGTGTCCCGCTGGAACACCGTTTTCGCGTCGGCGTCGACGATCAGCCAGTCTCCCCGATCGAGCTCTTCCTGCAGCTGCCCCGGGCCCCAGCCCGAATAGCCCGCGAAGAAGCGGATCCTCGCCGGAGGCTTGTCGAGCAGCGCGTCTACCGAATCCGGAAGCACCGCGAGCCAGACTCCGGGCAGCATCGGCAGCGCGGGACCGGAATACGCGGCGGACTGGAACAGCGCGAACAGTCCCTGCGGGGCGACCGGACCGCCGAAGGATATCGGATCGGTGAACGCCGCGAAGCGATCGCCCGGGAGGATCTCCGCGAGCGAGCGGTTGGTGGGGCGGTTGATGATGACGCCGGTCGCGTCCCCGCGGTCGGAGCTCAACACCAGCACCACCGATTCGCGGAAGTTCGGGTCGGGAAGGCCCGGCCGCGCGATGAGGAAGATCGACCTGGACGGAGCCTGCGCCTGCGCGGCCGCGGCCGCTATCAGGAGAGCGGCGGCGAGCAGGTGCCTCTTCATCGGCCGCCGGAAACTCTAGTCGGCAACCAGGGTGGCGGGAGCGGCGGCGGTGACCGCCCGGGCGCGCCTCAGCAGCTCCTCCCACAGTGAGCCGGGGTCCTTGCGGAACACGAAGTCCGGGTCCGCGTCGAGCACGTACCACAGGCCGCGATCCACCTCCTGGCGCAGCTCGCCGGGCCGCCATTGGACGAAGCCCACGAAGTAGCGCGCCTCGTTGGGCGTCGCCTCGATGATGTGATCGACGACGGTGCCCTGGGTGGCGAGGAACAGCTCCTTCATCATCTGGATCGAGCCCGGCCCCGGGGTGTGGTCCGCGTGCACCACCGCGAACACCGCCTGGCGCAGCATCGGGCCGCCGAAGTAGACGGGATCGTGGACGAGCTTGGACGGCGCGTGCTCCGGGAAGAGGCTGGCCAGTGTCCGGCCGGTGGGCCGATTGATGATGACGCCTACGTGCCGGTTGTTCTCGACCGGCACGGCGAGAAGCACCGTTCCGCGGTAATCGGGGTCGATCAGCCTCGGCGTGGCGACCAGCGTGACCGCGCCCGACGGATCGCTCTCCTGCGCCCGCGCCATCGTCAGCGGGACGCAAGCCAGGGCGAGCATGGCAAGAACGGCGAACCGGCGCATCGTCATCGTCTGACCCTTCACCTTCTCCGGAGTGTAGCCGAAGACGTGTCGCCGGGTGGCCTCGCGAGCTGCCCGTGCCGAAAGCAGTTTGTCAGGTGGTCGTTGATCATCCCGACCGCCTGCATGAAGGCGTAGACGATGGTGGAGCCGACGAAGCGGAAGCCGCGCCGCTTGAGGTCCCTGCTGATCGCGTCGGACACGGCGCTGCGGTCCGGGACTTCCCTCATGCTCCGGCGGCGGCTCCGCAGCGGGCGCCCGTTCACGAAGCCCCACAGATAGGCGTCGAAGCTTCCGAACTCGCGCCGCAGCTCGAGAAAGGCGCGCGCGTTGTCTATCGCCGATTCGATCTTGAGGCGGTTGCGGACGATGCCGGCGTCCCGCATCAGGCGCCGCGCGTCGCGCGCGCCGAAGCGCGCGACCTTCTCCGGATCGAACCGCGCGAACGCCTTCCGGTAGTTCTCACGCTTGGCGAGGATCGTCGACCAGGACAGGCCCGCCTGCGCGCCCTCGAGAATCAGGAACTCGAACAGCTTCCGGTCGTCGTGCACCGGGACGCCCCACTCCTCGTCGTGATAGCGGCGGTAAGTCTCGCTCCCCAGGCACCAGGGACAGCGGCGCCGCGCGTCGACTTGTTCCATCGCTCCATGATACCGTCTCGAAAATAAGAGGAGCGGCGCTTTTGCTGGTTGCAATCGATATCGGCGGGACCTTCACCGATCTGATGGCGTTCGACGAGGCCACCGGCCGATTCTCGCAGGCGAAGAGCCTCACGACCCCGGCCCGGCTGGTCCAGGGCATCGTCGATTGCCTGACGAAGAGCGGCGTCGACTGCGGCGCGATCTCCGAGCTGATCCACGGCTCGACCACTGCGATCAACACCTTGATCGAGCGGAAAGGCGCGAAGACCGGCCTCATCGTCACGCGCGGCACGCGGGACGTGTACTTCATCGGGCGCGGCAACCGCCCCGAGTCCTACAACCTGTTCTTCCATCGCCACCGGCCGCTGGTGCCGCGCCACCTGACGCGCGAGGCGGACGAGCGCCTGCTGGGCTCGGGCGAGGTGCTCGAGCCCTTGCGCGGCGCGAGCGTCGAGGACGCCTGCCGCAGGCTCGCAGGCGAACGCGTGGAGGCGGTCGCGATCAGCTTCCTGCATTCCTACGCGAACCCCGCGCACGAGCGCGCCGCGGGCGAGATCGCGCGCCGCCTGCTGCCCGGCGCGTACGTCTCGCTCTCGCACGAGATCCTGCGCGAGTACCGCGAGTTCGAGCGCACCTCGACCACCGTGGTCAACGCCTACATCGGGCCGAGGGTCGGCGGGTACGTGCAGAGCCTGAAGTCGAGCCTCGCCGGGATCGGCATGCGCGGCGAGCTGACGATCATGCAGTCGAACGGCGGCGTGATGACGCCCGAGGTCGCGGCCGCACGCCCGGTCGCCATGATGGAATCCGGGCCGGTGGGCGGAATCATCGCCTCGGCGCGGGTCGGCCGCGCGCTCAAATGCCCCGACGCGATCTCCTTCGACATGGGCGGCACCACCGCCAAGGCGAGCCTCATTCGCGGGGGCGAACCCACCATGGCGCCCGGGTACTACGTCGGCGGCTACGCGAGCGGCCATCCGGTGATGGTGCCGGTGATCGACGTCGTCGAGGTCGGCGCAGGCGGCGGGAGCATCGCGTGGATCGACGAGGTCGGCGCGCTCAAGGTCGGGCCGCAGAGCGCCGGCGCGGAGCCCGGGCCGATCTGCTACGGAAGCGGAGGGACCGAGCCGACGATCACCGACGCGAACCTGGTTCTCGGCAGGCTCGACCCGGACGATTTTCTCGGCGGCGAGATGAAGCTCGACGCGAAGGCCGCGGAGGCGGGCATCAAGAGCAGGATCGCGGCGCCGCTCAGGCTCGGCGCCACCGCGGCGGCGCAGGCGATCGTCGACATCGCCGTGTCGAAGATGTCGCTCGCGGTCCGCGAGGTGTCGGTGGCGAAGGGCTACGACCCGCGCGACTTCGCGCTGGTGGCTTCGGGCGGCGCGGGGCCGCTGCACGTCCTGGCGATCGCGCGCGAGCTGCACATCCCGAAAGTGATCGTCCCGCGCTTTCCCGCCCACTTCTCGGCGTTCGGCATGCTCTCGGCCGACGAGCGCCACGATTTCATCCGCACCTTCTACGCGGACCTGGGCACGGTCGATTTCTCGAAGCTCGCGCGGACGCTCGCGGAGATGGCCGCTGAAGCGGCATCCGTGCTGAAAAACGGGAAACGCGCCGAGCACCGCATCCAGCTGGATCTGCGCTACGTCGGCCAGGAGTTCACGCTTCCGGTTCCCGTGAACGGGAAGCAGATCGAGGCGGGAGACCGCAAGGCCATCCGGACCGCGTTCGATGCGCTCTACGAGCGGCGATACGCTCACCATTCGCCGGGTGAACCCGTGGAGATCGTCAATATCCGGCTGGCGGCCGTCGGCAAGCGCGCGGGCATCAGGGTCCCCAGGCTGCTGGCGAGGCGGCCCGCCAAGGCGGCGCGCCGCGTGAACGCCTACCTCGGCGGTGCGCGTCCGGTATCCTGTCCCGTATACCGGCGCGAGGAGCTGGGAGCGGGCGCGCGCGTCGCGGGACCCGCATTGGTGCGCGAGCACGGAACGACGACGGTGCTGTTCCGGGGCGACGCTCTCGCCGTCGCGCCGACCGGCGAGCTGGTGATCTCGGTGCGGGGTGAAAGATGAAGAGGCTCGACCCGGTGACGCTGGAGGTGATCCGCAACGCGCTGCCGGCGATCGCCAACGAGATGGCGGTTGACCTGCAGCGGACCTCGTACAACATGATGATCTACGAGGTGCGCGATTTCTGCACCGCGCTGGTGAACGTCGACGGCGAGCTGGTCAGCCAGAACGTCGGCGGCGTTTCGCACTTCGTCGCCGACCTCGGCGTCGTCATCACCGACGCCGTCGGGCGCTACGGCAGGAAAGGGTTCAAACCCGGCGACGTGCTCATCACCAACCACCAGGCGGTCGCGGGCCAGCACTTGAACAACGTCGTGGTGTACGTGCCTTGCTTCTTCAAAGGCGAGCTGCTCGCCTTCTCGATGGTGCGCGCGCACTGGATCGACGTCGGCGGCACGAGCACCGGATTCGGCGCCGGGCCCGAGGTGCCCGACCCCTGGCAGGAAGGCCTGCAGCTCGATCAGCTGAAGATCTACGAGGGCGGCAGGCTCGACGAGAAGCTCCATCGCGTGATCCGGGACAACATCCGCTTCCCGGAGTCGTCGCTCGGCGACCTGAACTCTCAGATCGCCGCGTGCAAGCTCGGCGCGCGGCGCTTCGACGAGCTGTTCCGCAAGTACGGCAGGAGCACGGTGCTCGCCGCGATCGCCAGGATCTTCGACGAGACCGAGGCGAAGTGCCGCAAGGTCGTATCGCGCCTCGCCGACGGCGCCTACGAGGCCGAATCCTTCTTCGACAACGACGGGGTCACGCCGAACGAGCGCGTGCGCATCCACGCCAGGGTCACGGTGAAGTCCGGCGCGATGACCATCGATCTGTCCGGCTGCTCGGCGGAGCGCAAGGCGGCGGTGAACTCGCGCACGCTCGCCGGCGCGCGCGTCGCCTACAAGGCCCTCACCGGCCCGCTCGACCCGGTGAACGAGGGCTCGTTCCGCGCGCTCGACGTGGTGATCCCCGAGGGCAATATCATGATGGCGCGCTACCCCGCGCCGATGGCGGGCTGGAGCATCTTCGTTCCGACCGTCGTCGAGACCATCGTCAGCGCTCTCGCCTCCGCGATGCCGGACAGGATCCCGGCCGCGCACCACGGGCTGCTCGGCGGCTCGGTGGTGTTCTTCGGCGTGCATCCGCAATCGCGGCGGCGCTTCGTCGCGCAGAGCATCGAGGGCGGCGGCTGGGGCGGACGCCCCTTCGAGGACGGCGAGTCGGCGACGGTGTCGGTGTGCCAGGGCGACGTGCGCAACGGCTCGATCGAGGGCATCGAGATGAAATGCCCGGTGCTGGTGAAGAGCCGCGCGCTGCGGCGCGACTCCGCCGGTCCCGGAAAATTCCGCGGCGGGCTGGGGGTCGACTTCGAGCTGCGCAACTTCGTCGACGGCAAATGGAATTTCGAGCGCGCCAACCGCAGGGGATGCCCGCCGTGGGGGCTGTGGAACGGCAAGCCGGGGGAGAGCGGCGGCTACTATCTGCGCACTCCCGGGAGCGGCGAGTACCGCATGATGCACGGCAGCCACAAGCCGGTGCAGAAGGACTCGGAGGTCGTCGTGCGCACCGGCGGCGGGGGAGGCTGGGGGAATCCGCTCGAGCGCGATCCCGAGCGCGTGCGCTGGGACGTGATCGAGGAGTTCGTGTCGAAAGAAGCCGCGCGCGAGCAGTACGGCGTCGTCCTCAGGGAGGACAACTCGGTCGACGAAGGTGCGACGCGCTCGCTCAGGCAAACCCTGAAGTGACGGCGCTCGAACGGCTCGGGGCTCACGCGGTCGGCGGCCGCCGGGACCTCTCCGCGGCGGTTCGCGACGCAGTGCGGCTGCACCTCGCGGACACGGTGGGCGCGTGGATCGCCGCCTGCACCACCGTTGAAGGACGCGCGCTGCTCGCTTTCGAGCCCGCGGAGCGAGCGGGCCTGCCCGGCCGCGTCGCGCTCGCCTGTGCGCTCGCCCGCCTGTCCGAGGTCGACGACATCCACCTCGCCTCGGGAACGACCCCGGGCGCGATCGTGGCCTCTGCGGCGCTCACGATCGGCGCCGCGCTCGGACGCAGCGGCGCGGAGCTGGGGAGCGCGATCGCCGCGGGATACGATCTGATGACGCGGCTCGGCGCGGCACTGGGCGGCGCCGCGATCATGTATCGCGGCATCTGGCCCACTTACTTCGCCGCGCCCTTCGCCGTCGCGGGAACGGCCGCTCGACTCCTGGGGCTTGACGACGAAGAGGCCGCGCACGCGCTTGCGATCGCGCTCGCCTTCGCATCGCCGTCCGTGGGGCGCCAGAGCGGGACGAACATGTCGCGCTGGCTCACGCTCGGCAATGCGGCGCGGAACGGCGTGACGGCGGCGCTCGCGGCCCGGGAAGGATTCACCGGAGACCTGCGTCTTCTCGATGGCGAAACCCTGCCGGGCGCGTATCAGATGTTCATCCACGCCCGAGCGCTGCTCGACGGGCTCGAGGAGGGCGGAGGTATCCTGCAGACGAGCTTCAAGCCCTGGTGCGCGGCAAGACAGACGATGGCGGCAGCGCAGGCGCTGAGGGAGATCGTGCTCGACGGCCTCTTGCCGCAGGACATGGATCGTGTGGTCGTGCGCGTGCCGCTTCCCTACTTCAGGATGATCGACCACGGGATCGTCCGCGGCGATCGCACGTCCTTCCTGACCAGCGTGTCGTACCAGATGGCCTTGGCCGTTTTCGAACCCGACGCGAGCATCGATCCGAGACAGGCGCGCGACGTCCTCACTCCGGAGATCGAGCAGTTCATGGCGAGGGTCACCGCCGTGCACGACGAGGATCTCCTGCGGCATTTCCCGGAGTCCTGGCCGGCGCTCGTCTCGGTCGAGACATCCGGCGGGAAGCGCGACAAGCTGGTCCTTCACGTTCCCGGAGATCCGGAGCGGCCCTTCGACGCCCTGCAGGTCGCCACCAAGTTCTGGCGCCTGGTCGAGCCTCTCCTCGGCGGGCACGCGGCGGATGACGTGCTCCGCCGGAGCTTCGCCGCGCTCGACGGAGAAGGCGGAGCGAGAGCGCTGCTCGAGGCGATCGACGGCGCTGTCGCGACGGCCGCCCGGCTCAGCTAGCCGAAAACGCCTGGATTCCCGTTTGCGCTCGTCCCAGTATGAGCGCGTGGATGTCGTGCGTGCCTTCGTAGGTGTTCACGACTTCCAGGTTGAGCATGTGGCGCGCGACGCCGAATTC
The DNA here is from genome assembly GCA_035702665.1 of Burkholderiales bacterium. Classification (GTDB taxonomy): domain Bacteria; phylum Pseudomonadota; class Gammaproteobacteria; order Burkholderiales; family SG8-39; genus VBDM01. The sequence continues at coordinate 19,639 of DASSQD010000100.1, read as the reverse complement.
GTCCGAGATGCCGTTGCCGCCAAGCATGTCGCGCGCCGTGCGCGCGACCTCGAGCGCCTTGCCGCTCGAGTTGCGCTTCATGATCGAGGTGATCTCGGGCGTGTCGGTGCCCTCGTCCTTCATGCGCCCGAAGCGCAGCACCCCCTGCAGCGCGAGGCAGATCTCGGTCTGCATGTCGGCGAGCTTCTTCTGGATGAGCTGGTTGGCGGCGAGCGGCCGGCCGAACTGCTTGCGCTCGAGCACGTACCGGCGGGCGCGGTGCCAGCAGTCCTCGGCGGCGCCGAGCGCGCCCCAGGAGATGCCGTAGCGCGCGGAGTTCAGGCAGGTGAAGGGGCCTTTCAGTCCCTCGACGCCGGGGAGCATGTTCTCCTCCGGCACGAACACGCCGTCCATCACCACCTCGCCGGTGATCGAGGTACGCAGGCCCAGCTTGCCGTGGATCTTGGGCGCCGAAAGTCCCTTGGCGTCCTTCTCGACGAGAAAGCCGCGGATCTTGCCGTCGTCGTTCTTCGCCCAGACGAGAAACAGGTCCGCGATGGGAGCGTTGCTGATCCAGGTCTTGGATCCGGTGAGGCTGTAGCCCCCGGCGACCTTCTTCGCGCGCGTCTGCATGCTCGCGGGATCGGAGCCGTGGTTGGGCTCGGTCAGGCCGAAGCAGCCGATCAGCTCGCCCTTGGCGAGCTTCGGCAGGTATTTCTTCCTGTGCGCTTCGGAGCCGAACTCGAAGATCGGCGTCATGACGAGCGAGCTCTGCACGCTCATGGTCGAGCGGTAGCCCGAGTCGACGCGCTCCAGCTCGCGGGCGACCAGGCCGTAGCTCACGTAGTTCAGGCCCGCGCAGCCGTATTCCGCGGGCAGCGTGGTCCCGAAGAAGCCGAGCTCGCCCATCTCGCGGAAGATCGCGGCGTCCGGCTTCTCGTTGCGAAAGGCCTCGAGCACGCGAGGCGCAAGCCGCCCTTGAGCGTAGTCGCGCGCGGCGTCGCGCACCATGCGTTCCTGCTCGGTGAGCTGCGCGTCGAGGAGCAGCGGGTCGCTCCAGACGAATTCGGCTTTTCTGGGCTTGTTCTTCAGCGGCGCGTTCATGACGGTCTTTCCGTGTCAGCCTTCGGGGGTGAGTAATGATACGCCCAGCCGGGCGCGGCGCTTCAGCCAGGGGCTGGGCCGGTAGCGCGGATCGCCATAGAAGTCGAGCAGCCGCTCGAGGATCCTAAGGATCCTCTGCGGTCCGATCGCGTCGCCCCAGGCGAGGGGTCCCTGCGGATAACCCAGCCCCAGCGTCACGGCGGCGTCGATGTCGGCGGGCGAGGCGATGCGCTGCTGGGCGATGTCGCAGGCGATGTTCACGATCTGGGCGATGACGCGCTGGGCGACGAATCCCGGCGAGTCGCCGATCAACGTCGCCGGGACGCCGTCGCTCGCGAGCAGGCCGTGTGCCGCGGCGCGCATCGCGGGGGTGGTGAGCGGCGTGGTCATGAGCGTTCGGCGCCTGTCGGTCGGGAACAGGCAGTCGACCGCGACGGTGCGCGCCGGGTCGAGCTCTTCCTCGAGCGCGGCCGTGGTCGCGTCGTAGCCGAGCGGGGCGACGAGGCACAGCGAGGCCGCCGCGGGCCGCGCGCCGCGGTCGATGTGCGCCCCGAGCGGCCGCAGCAGCTCGGTGAGCTTTCCCCCGAGCTCGACGGGGCTCACCCACACGCTCTCGGGGCGCGCGTTCGGCGCCTCGCGCTCGGGGATCTCCTCCTGCCTGCCGCCCGAATGGCCGTAGAAGCCGCGCCCCGACTTGCGGCCGAAGAGGCCCGCGTTCACGCGCTGGCCGGTGATCGGCGAGGGGCGGTAGCGCGGCTCGTCGTAGTACTGGCGGTAGATCGACTCCATCACCGGGTGCGAGACGTCGAGGCCGGTGAGGTCGAATAGCTCGAACGGGCCGAGGCGAAACCCGGCGGCGTCGCGCAAGATTCTATCGATCTCATGGAACTCCGCGACGCCTTCTCCCAGGATCCTAAGGGCCTCGGTGCCGTAGCCGCGTCCGGCGTGGTTGACGATGAAGCCGGGCGTGTCCTTGGCGCGCACCGGCCGGTGGCCGAAGCGCCGCGCGAGCGCGGCGAGCGCCTCGCCGACCCAGGGAGCGGTGAGCAGGCCGTCGACGACCTCGACGACTTTCATGAGCGGGACGGGGTTGAAGAAGTGGAAGCCGGCGACGCGCTCGGGGCGCTTGCACGCCGCGGCGATCGCCGTGATCGAGAAGGAAGAGGTGTTGGACGCGATCAGGCAGTCCGGGGCGACGATCGCCTCGAGCGCGGCGAACAGCCCGCGCTTGGCTTCGAGGTCCTCGACCACCGCCTCGATCACGATCGGGCAGGCGGTCACCGCGGAGAGCGCATCGGCGATCACGAGCTTGCCCTGGGCCCGCCGGCACTCCTCGGCGCCGATCCGGCCCTTTTCCCGCAGACGCTCGAGCTGCGCGCAAACGGCGTCCTTCGCCTCGCGCGCCGCCCCGGGGCGGCTGTCGTGGAGGAGGGTGCGGATATCCGCCTGGACGGCGACCTGGGCGATGCCTCGTCCCATGACGCCCGTGCCGATCACGGCGAGGCTCAGGTCGGGCCGGGAAACGTCGAGGGGCATGGACCGTGAAAAAGAGGCGATTCTATCGCGGTTCGCGCGGATTTCACGCGCCCCCGTTGACGCGCCGTCGTGTCTTGGGCAAGCTTCGGGCAGCTTGCAGGTTCGTCTACCCGGAGAGGAGCCGCATGCATTCGATCGCGCGTACGCTCGTGTTGCTCGGCTTGATGCTGGCCTTGCCGGCCCTGGCACAGGAATTCCCGTCGCGGCCGATCACCCTCATCTGTCCCTGGCCCGCGGGGGGCTCCACCGACACTCATTTGCGGCGCTTCGCCGAGATCGCGGCCCGCTACCTCGGCCAGCCGGTGGTGATCGAGAACAAGCCCGGTGCGAGCGGCACCATCGGTCCGGGCTTGGTCGCGCAGAATGCGAAGGCCGACGGCTACACGCTCGCCCAGATGCACATGGGCGGCTTCCGCGTTCCGCACATGCAGAAGCTCGCCTGGGATCCGATCCGCGACCTCACCTATATCATCGGCATCTCCGGCTACACCTTCGGCGTCGTCGTGAAGAGCGAGTCGCCGTTCAAATCCTTCCAGGACCTGCTCGACTACGCCCGCGCCAACCCGGGAAAGATGTCCTACTCCTCGACGGGTACGGGCACCTCGCCTCACCTGCTCATGGAAGAGGTGTCGATGAAGACCGGCGTGACGTTCCTTCACGTGCCCTACAAGGGCAACGCCGATTCGACGCAGGCGATCCTCGGCGGGCACGTGATGGCGCAGTCGGATTCGAGCGGCTGGGGGCGCTTCGTCGACGCAGGGCAGTTCCGGCTGCTCGTCACCTTCGGGAGCCAGCGTACCAAGCGCTGGCCGAGCGTCCCCACGGCCAACGACCTGGGGCTCGACATGGTCTACAACTCGCCCTACGGCATCGTCGGGCCGCGCGGGATGGACCCGAAAATCGTGAAGATCCTGCACGACGCGTTCAAGAAGGCTATCGAGGATCCCGAGCACCAGAAGGTGCTGGACCAGCTCGACCAGGAGCTGTGGTACCGGTCGAGCGAGGACTACGCCAAGTACGCCCGCGAGACCTTCCAGAAAGAGCGGGCGACGATCGAGCGGCTGGGGTTGCTCGCCAAATAGAAAGATAAATCAGAACGGAGGAGGCGACATGTTCAACAAGATACTGCTCGCGTACAACGGGTCGCGCGAGGGCAAGTCCGCGCTCCTGGCCTGCGCCGAGATCGCATCCTTCGCCAAGTCGGAGACTCACCTGCTCGCCGTGGCGGGCATGCCCTCGAGCATGTTCCTCACCGAGGGCTTCCTTCCCGAAGAGCTGCTCGAGGAGGAGAAGAAGCGCGCTCAGGAGATCCTGAACGAGGGCACCGCGCAGCTGAAGGCGAAGGGCTTCACCGTCCAGGGGCACCTCGCGGTCGGCGAGCCGGTCGAGGAAATCTGCAAGCTCGCGGCGGAGCTGAAGTGCGACGTCATCGTCGTCGGCCACCAGCAGAAGGCGTCGTTCGCCTCGCGCTGGTGGCGCGGATCGGTGGGGAAGACGCTGCTCGACTACGCGCCGTGCAGCATCTTCGTGGCGCAGACGCGGGGGTGAGGGAGGAATTGCGGCCAGCCGGGCCTTAGGGGGTTTGGAAGGAATGAACGCTTGGCTGCCACCAGTCCGCGAGTCGATCAGACTCCGCAAGAACAAAGAAACGAACGAAATGCCGCCACGTTCTGGGAAATAGGCGCGAGGCGTATCCTCCCTCCGAGGGAGCAACCCAGAACGAGATCGTGCTCCCGACATCGGATAGGTCGAGAAGCTCAAAAAGAATGGAACGCCCGTCGGGGGAGAACCTTGGGTTACGCTTTCGGTAGCTTCGCTCGTCTATCTGAATATTTTCGACCTTGGATGTAGATAGGTCGAGCGCCCACAAACCTTTGTCCGACCGGCGCGTAAAAACAATTCTGTTACCGTCGGGCGAAATGGAGAAGCCATGTCCATCTGGTTCCATCGTTGAGTCTTTTAGAGGGAGCAATCTGGAGTGTTTCTTCGTTTCAATATCTATTCGATATATGGCCCAAGTGCTCCCTCGAACATCGCCATTACTGTCGTCCTTCGCTGCTTCCGTCTGGTAGATAACATAGCGTCCATCGCGTGACCATTGCGCATCGCGAAGCAAGTCCTTGCCGCTGTCGTTTGCGATTTCTGTCGCACTTAGGACCATCGACAATTCGCCTGAAGAAGTATTCTGGATCATTAGATCTCCGCTGCGGCGAGTCCACCAATACGAGGTCTGACCCGTGATTGAGCGGACAACAGGTCGTATGGTGACAGCGCGACGACCTGTGGAGTCGATATCCGCGATGAAGTGGTTGAGTTCGCGCAGCCTGTGGCCTTCCGTGTCGACGACGATCGTCTTGCCCGGGAAGACGGCTCGATAAGCACCGTATTCTCCCAAGGTTAGACGACGTGACGTATTGCCGGCGAGTTCGGCAATCCCATCAGGTTCGTCGTCTGGCAAAAAATAGGCAACCTCACGGCCCGAAGGGAACCACCGCGGATTCATGCCAGGCGCGGCTATCACCCTTCTCTCAAGGGTCGACATGTCTCTCAAGACTATGGCGGGGCTAGCTTGCTTGTCCTCCTGTCTTTCTTCATAGACGAGCTTTCCAGTCAACCCCGTGTCTGCTAGCGCCGAAGAAATGCCCAGTATGGTGACAATCACTCCCATTACCGCTAGTGGAGTCTGAGTATCGCTACTAAACGAGGTCCTTGGCGTGGTTGTAGAAGATGTAATTTCCCGAGGCACGGCAAACTCGAACTGGAAGTGTGAGGACGAGCGGAGGTCAGTCCGATTTGATCGTATTCGCCAGCACGCCGCACTTGCTCACTTCGATCTCCACGGTGTCTCCGGGCTTCATCCACACCGGGGGCGTGCGGCGCGCGCCGACGCCGCCCGGCGTTCCGGTGACGATCACGTCTCCGGGCTCTAGCGGGGTGAAAATCGAGATGTAGTGGATCAGCCGCGGGATGCGGTGGATCATCTGCGCGGTGGTCGCGTGCTGCATGACTTCCCCGTTCAGGCGGGTTTCCAGGGTCAGCTCTTCGCCGTCGGCGATCTCGTCGCGCGTCACCATCCACGGGCCGAAGCCGCCGGTCTTCGCGAAGTTCTTGCCCGCGGTCCACTGCAGCGTGTGGCGCTGCCAGTCGCGCACCGAGCCGTCGTTGTAGCAGGCGTAGCCGGCGATGTGCCTCCAGGCGTCTTCTTCCGATATGCGCCGGCCGCGCCTGCCGAGGACGACCGCGATCTCGCCCTCGTAGTCGAGGTTGGTCGATTCCTTGGGCATGACGATCGGCTGCTTGTGGCCGACCTGGGACTCCGCGACGCGGATGAAGAGCGCCGGGTTCTCGGTCTTGTCGCGGCCGGTCTCGACGCGGTGCTCCTCGTAGTTCAACCCGACGCAGACGATCTTTCCGGGGTTGGGAATGACGGGCAGGAAGGCGATCTTGCTCAGCTTGTAATCCGCCTTCTTCGCGCTCTTGGCGATCTTCTGCGCCTGCGCGAGCGCGCCCCCCGCGAGCAGCGCGCGCAGGTCCGGGTATTTCCTTCCGATCCGCCGCGTGAGATCGACGATGCCGTCGTCGCTGACGATGCCGTATCCGGCGCCCTTGGACGTCCTGTAGCTGGCGAGCTTCATCTGCGGTTCTCCCCTGTGATGCCCGAGTCTATCAGTGCGCGTGCGCGGGCGCGTTCTCGTGCGGCCCCTCGCGCTTCAGCGCCTCGACCTGGGCGAGCAGCTCGGGCATGCGGCTCCAGTCGGGCGTGTCGCCGGGCGCCCAGCGCGCGCGCAGATAGCCGTCGCGGTCGATGAGGAATTCGAAATGCTCGGAGGCCGCTTTCGCGCCCGGGCGGAACAGCGAGTACGCCGCGACGACCTCCGGCTCGGGGTCCGCAATCACCGGCGAAATGGGCTCATTCCGTAGCTTCACGGCCCATTGCATCGGCAACGCAACGATGCGCACTCCAGCGCGGCGAAGGTCGTCCTCCGCCGCGACGAGATCGCGCAGCCGCGCGTCGGCCTCGGGCCGCGCGCAGAACACGAGGAGCACGTTCTCGCCGCGGTTGCCCTTCAGCGACTCCTGCGGGTGCTCGCCGATCTGGAAGTCGAATTCCGGCGCGGCGATCGGATGCCATTCTCCCACCCCGGCGTCCATGTCTCTTGCGGCTTCGGCGTCCTCGAGAGCATGAAGAAAGTTGATGACGTTCCACAGGCCGGCGTCGCCGACGCGCGCGCCGAATCCGGGCATGGGCGTTCCGGGGATCCCGTGCTTCAGCCACCACAGCAGGTCGCCCGGCCGGTGGTGAGCGAAATGCTCGGCGAGATCCGGCAGACCGACCGCGAGCGAAGCCGAGACGGGGCCGTCGCCGTGACCGAGCGGCCCGTGGCAGCTCGCGCAGTGCTGGCGGTAGAGGGACGAGCCGCGGTTGACGGAGTCGGCGGTGTAGCCGACCGGCGACCTGAAATACGTCGTCGGGTGGGCGGGCACGATCCGCCAGTCGGAAATCGTGTAGGAGAAAGGCCACACCGTCTGTGAATGCAGCGCGGGAACGGTGACGCCCAGCGCGCCGACGACGCCCAGCACCGCGGCGCCCAGGGAAGTCTCGGAGATCGCATTGCGCCGCAGGCGCCGGAGCGCGATCCCGGGTTCGCCGCGCAGGCGCGGCGTCCAGCGCAGGCGGTTCGCTGCAGCGAGCGCTATCATTCCTGCGAACAGCGCCAGCTTCGCGAGGAGCAGCCGGCCATAGTTCGTTCCGAAGAGCGCGGGGACGCTGCCCACGGTGTACCAGGCGCTCGCCGTGCCGGTGATCACGAGCACGCTCACGCAGGCGATGCCCATCACGGAAAAGCGCCGCACCGTGCGCTCGGCGAGCTCGAGCGCGGGCGGGCGCGCGAGCGCGTGCGCAAGAGGCAGGAGCGCCCCCAGCCAGGCACCTGCCGCGAGCAGATGCGCAGCGTCGGCCGAGAGGTGCACCAGCCGGTCGGCTCCGCGCTCGGCGGCGGCGTGGCCCGCCCAGGCGAGCGACCCCAGCAGTCCCGCGGCGAGTACCGCGCTCAATGAGGCCAGCTCTGCTCGGCGCCGCGACACGAGCAGCGTAGCGCCCAGCGCCGCGGCGAGCGCGAAGCGGACGATCCACGCGCGCCCGAAAAGCGTGTCGGCGAGCACCGTCCCCAGAGTGCCGCGATCCAGGGCGCGTGCCGGCGGCAGGCCGCTCATCCTCACGGCCTCCACCGCGAGCCAGGCGAGGCCCGAGAGGAGAACGAGCGCGAGGCAGCATGCGGCGATGCGCAGCGTTCTCTGGCGCAGGTGCGGCGCTTCGCCCGCCGGCCGCGCGATCCAGGCGTGGAACGCGAGCTCGCCGAACAGCGCGACCGCGGCCGCGAAATGGACGACGCGGACCGCGAAGGTGATTTCGTTCAGGGAGCCACCTCGAAGCTGTAGTCGCCTTCGGTGACGTGCGTGTCGGCAGACAGCACGCGCCAGACCACGCGGTAGACTCCGGGAGCGAGCCGCGGCAGGGAGACCCTCATTACCGAGGCGTCGCCGGGATCGAGCCGCTTGTCCCGGCGGTCGACCTGCTTGCCGGCGGCGTCGAGGACCTTGACGGTGCTGAACGCGGGCTCGAGCGGCTGAGAGAACCGCAGCCTCACCTCCGCGGGCTGTCCATGTATCTTGCTGCCCACCGCCGGAACCGCGCGGTCGAGGAACGCGTGCGCCAGTGCCCCGGCCGGTACGGTGAGAGAGGTGAACAAGGCAACCGCGCGGACGAGGGTTCTCATGATCAATCTCCGAATACCGGCTTGCCGATGGTCTTCGGAAACAGATCATCCATGAAAAAGTGGATCTGGAACAAGACCCCGGTCTTCCCGCCGGTGGCGCGGTTCATGGGAATGATCGCCTCGAGACCGAACTGCATGTACCTGCCGGCCCAGAGCACTCCCGGATTGATCGTGCCCGTGGTCGGCCCGCCGCCGCGGTCGAGCGGCTTCTGCAACGATACCTCGACCAGCGGGATCAGGCGGTTGAACGGCTCGCTCAAGCCGACGTCCTTCACGAAAGATTGCAGGTACAGAAGGCTGTATTGGAACGCGAACCCTACGTTCAGCGCGTTGGGATTCTTCGTCGTCGTCTCGGTCCCGTCGTCCGCCACCGCGGTCGTGCTCGATTTCGCCGGCATGGCGACCCCGACGCTGCCGGTGACCGCGAAGGGCTTCAGGTAAGGCAGGCTGTCGGGAAGGTCTCCGAAGCCCTTGCCGGCGAATATCGCCGGCGTCAGCGTGCTGAACGGTTCCGCGCCGATGCGCTTCGCGCCCGTGTTGCCGATGTCCCAGTCCACGCCCGCCGAGAGGATGGTTTCGTGCGCGTCGCTCTTGTAGAACTGGTACTTCATGTTCGCGGCGAAGTTGTCGAAGCCGCGCTGCGCCGCTCCGTCGTCCGGCTTCCGGCTCACGTACGTCGCTCCGAGCCCGATCCCGAAATCGGGCGTGATGCGCTTGGTGAAGTCGACCGACGCGTCGGTTTCCAGCGCAGCGGGCTCGTTGCCGTTCGCGCCGGTCTTCCTGCGCGCGACCGTCGGCAGCGACAGCTCGTCGGCGACGAAGGGGTCGTCGGTGGCGAGCGTCGCGGGGAAGAAGCGCTTTCCCGCGAAGCCGTGGGCGAAGGCGCCGCCGGCGGCGGCCGCGAGAAGCGCGGCGCCGCACAGGCGCGCGATCGCGAATTGCCTGGTCATTCCTTTTCTCCTGAACAGTACGCCGCGCAGGTGCGGGCACCCAGAACTGCACGACCGGGGTCGTGCTTCCTACTGCGTCAGGTCAGAGTCGAGCGGGGGGCGCGCGCGGCGGCGTGGCGGAACAGGGCGCAGTTTGTCGCTGCGGGGTCTCGGCGCGCGCCAAGACCTGCGCGGGTGCGGAAGCGGGGAGCGGCAGGACAGCGGCTTCGGAGCCGAGCGCGGCGCCGCGCTCGGCTCCGAACGGACACAGGCTGCAGTGCAAGGCGTGATAGCCCTTGTCCGGCAGCGCCGGCGCTCCGCCGGTCGCATGGCCTCCCGACGTGCAGATTTCCGGCTGGACTGCGGGCTTCGCGTTCGCGAGCAGCGGCCAGGCGGCGTTCAGCGCCATGGCGGCGAGCGCGAGCCAGGCTACAGCGCACCGGCGGAAGCGGTCGGAGGTCACGGGCTCTTTTAGCACAGGCGAGCGTCGTTTTCCACCGCGCGGCAGGCGCGGCCGTTCTGGTATTCTCCACCCGCCATGGAAGGAAGACTGGAAGACCGGCGCCTGCTCACCGGGCAGGGCAGATTCACCTCCGACTGGAATTTCCCGAAGCAGGCCTACGCGGCTTTCCTGCGCTCCGACCGCGCGCACGCCGAGATCGTCTCGATCGACGTCTCGGCCGCGCGCGCGGCGCCAGGGGTGCTCGCCGTGATCACCGGAGCCGACATCGCCGAGGCCGGCTACCGCTCGATCCCGACGAACCTCGGCGTGAAGGACCGCTTCGGCGAGCCGCTGAAGAAGCCGCCGCGGCCGGTGCTCGCGCAAGGCAAGGTCCGCCACGTGGGCGAATGCGTCGCCTGCGTCGTCGCCGAGTCGCCGCACGCTGCGCAGGACGCCGCCGAGCTGATCGCGGTGGAGTACAAGGAGCTGCCCGCGGTGACGAGCGCCGAGAAGGCGCTCGCGCCCGGCGCCGCGCAGCTCCACGCCGAGCTCTCCGGCAACCTCTCCTTCGACTGGGTCGCGGGCGACGAGGCCGCGACCGAGGCGGCGTTCCGCGTGGCGAGCCGCGTGGTCAAGGTCGCGCTCGAGAATCCGCGCGTCGTCGGCAATCCCATGGAGCCGCGCGCCTGCCTCGCGACGTACGACGCCGGCTCGCAGAAATACGCGCTCTACGCCTGCACGCAGGGGACGGCGGGAATGCGCGGGCAGCTCGTATACACGATGGGCGTGCCCGACGACAAGATCGACGTCCTCGCCGAGGACGTGGGCGGCGGCTTCGGCGTGCGCTTCAACATGTACCCGGAATACTGCGCGGTGCTGCTCGCGGCGAAGAAGACGGGCCGGCCCGTGAAATGGACGGGCAGCCGGTCCGAGGTCTTCCTCTCGGACGAGCAGGGACGGGACGTGGCGAGCGAGAGCGAGCTCGCGCTCGACGCTCAGGGGAAGTTTCTCGGGCTGCGCTTCACCTACGTCGCCGATCTCGGCGCCTATCTCGCGCCGACCGGCCCCTTCATCAACACCCAGGGCGTGGTCGCGTGCCTCACCGGCGTGTACGACGTGCAGGCGGCGTGCGCGCGCGTCAAGCTCGCCGTCACCAACAAGCCGCCCGCCGCCGCCTACCGCGGCGCGGGGCGCCCCGTGATGTCGTACATGCTCGAGCGCCTGGTCGAGCAGGCGGCGGTCGAGCTGAAGGTGGACCCGGCCGAGCTGCGCCGGAAGAACCTGGTGCCGGGGGCGAGATTTCCGTACAAGACGGTGAGCGGCTTCGCTTATGACTGCGGCGATTTCCAGGGCGTGCTCGACGATGCGGTGCGCGCCTCCGACTGGGCGGGGTTTCCCGCGCGGCGCGCCGAAGCGAAGGTCAGGGGCCGCCTTCGCGGTCGCGGCATGGCCGCGTACATCGAGGCGAGCGGCGGCGGCTTCGCGCCCTCCGACCAGGTCGAGCTGCGCTTTTCCGTCGACGGCACGGTCACCATGTACGCGGTATCGCACAACCACGGTCAGGGCCATGAAACGAGCTACGCGCAGGTGGTCTCCGCGGTGACCGGCCTGCCGCTGGAGAATTTCCGCCTGCGCAACGGCGACCCGGCGGTTCGCCTGGTGGGCAACGCGACCGGCGGCTCGCGCTCGCTGCTGGGGGTCGGCAGCGTGATGCAGCTTGCAGCGAAGCAGGTCGTCGAGAAGGGACTCGCGCTCGCGGCCCAGGACCTGGAAGCCGCGGCCGCCGACATCGAGTTCGCGGGCGGAAGCTACCGCATCAAGGGCACCGACCGCGCGGTGACGCTGCTCTCGTTGGCGAAGAAGTACGCCGGCACGCCGCAGGCGCTCGACGTCAAAAGCGAAGGAAAATTCGGCGCGACCTTCCCCAACGGCTGCCATGTCGCCGAAGTCGAGATCGAGCCCGAGACGGGAATCGCCGAGGTCGTGCGCTTCACCGCCGTGGACGACGCCGGCAACATCGTGAACCACCAGATCGTCGAGGGCCAGATGCAGGGCGGCATCACGCAAGGCGCTGGGCAGATCTTCGGAGAGGAGGCTGTATACGATCCGGAAAGCGGTCAGCTCCTCACCGGCAGCTTCATGGACTATCCCATGCCGCGCGCGGGGCTGGTGGGCGGCCTGACGATTCGCGAGCACCCCGTGCCGACCGGCGCCAACCCCCTCGGCGCCAAGGGCGTCGGCGAGGCGGGCGTGAGCGGCTCGCTGCCGGCGATCATGAACGCGGTGGCCGACGCGCTGCGCCAGGCCGGCGTCGTGCACTTCGACATGCCCGCGACGCCGTACAGATTGTGGCGCGCGCTCGAGCGGGCGAAGGCGGGGCGTACACTGTAGCGTCACCCGGCAAGGGGAACACCATGAACCATGGAGCCATCTCCCCGGACATCGCCAAGGGCCTCAAGGCGCTCAGGTCGAGGATCGCCAAGGCCAAGATCCCCTCGTCCAAGCTCGACGAGACCCTGAACGTCGCGACCTGGAACATCCGCGAATTCGGCAAGAAGGCGCGCAGCGAGGCGGCGATCCACTACATCGCCGAGATCCTCGGCCAGTTCGACCTGGTGAGCATCGCCGAGCTGCGCGACAACCTCGGCGATCTCGAGAGGGTCCTGACGATACTCGGGCCGTACTGGCGGGCGATCTACTCCGATTCGCTCGAGGACGCGGGAGGCAACGCCGAGCGCATCGGCTTCATCTACGACAAGCGGGCGGTGGCCTTCACCGGGTTTGCGGCGACCGCCACGGCGCCCCGCACCCGGAGCGGCGACGTGTTCGTGGCCAAGTTCGACTGGTGGCGCGAGCCCTTCATGGCGTCCTTCAGCGCCGGGAGCTTCGACTTCGTTCTGCTCGCCGCGCACGCGCAATGGGGCACCGCCGCCGGCCGGACCGTGGAGCTGCAGTCGCTGGCCGACTGGGTGGATCTGAAGCGCAAGGAAAAGACCTTCGTCGACAAGGATTTCGTCGTCGTCGGGGACTTCAACATCGACACGCCGTCGCAGCTCGCCGCCCTGACCTCGAAGGGGCTGCAGATGCCCGCCGCGCTGAAAGGCAAGACCTACGGAACGAACCTCGCGCAGGACAAGCGCTACGACCAGATCCTGCAATACGCGGACTATCCGCAGAATTTCTCCAACCAGGCGGGGATCCTCGATTTCTACACCGGGGGCACCGCCGACCTCTTCCCCGGGCTGGACAAGACCGCGTTCACCTTCCAGATGTCCGACCACCTGCCGCTGTGGATGCAGATCAACACCGACATCGAGGGCGAGCAGCTCGACGAGATCATCAAGGCGGGGAAGTAGCCCGGCTTGACCGGGAATAAAGCGCCCGTCACCGCGGTCTTGCAGGGACAGGGCCGGCAACCGCCGGCCACCCCGAAAAGGAGACCGGACATGACGCAGGCGATCGATCGCAGGGAATTCCTGAAGCTGGCTGGGCTGGGCGGGGCGGTGTTCGTCACGGGCCTCACGGGCTGCGCGAGCATCTACGGCGGGAAGGAAGACGACTTCTACTTCGTCCAGCTCTCCGACACCCATTGGGGCTTCAAAGGGCCGGCGCTCAACCCCGACGCCGACGGCACCCTGCAGAAAGCGGTCGCCGCGGTGAACGCGCTCTCCTTCCAGCCGGACTTCATCGTCTTCACCGGCGATCTCACGCACACCACCGACGACCCGGCGGAGAGGCGGCGGCGGCTCTCGCAGTTCCGGGAGATCGTCGGCGGCCTGAAGAACAAGAACGTGCGCTTCATGCCCGGGGAGCACGACGCCTCGCTCGACAACGGGCAGGCGTGGAAGGAATTCTTCGGGCCCAGCTACTACAGCTTCGACCACAAAGGCGTGCACTTCATCGCGATCGACAACGTCTCCGACCCGACCGCCCGTATCGGCGAAGCGCAGCTCGCGTGGCTGAAGGCAGACCTCGCGAAGCAGGACAAGGACGCGCGCATCGTGGTGTTCACGCACCGGCCGCTGTTCGACCTCTATCCGCAGTGGGACTGGGCGACGCGCGACGGCGCGCAGGCGATCGACCTTCTCATGCCCTACCGCAACGTCACGGTGTTCTACGGCCACATCCACCAGGAGAACCATCATATGACGGCGCACATCGCGCACCACTCGGCGAAGTCGCTGATCTTCGCGCTGCCCGCGCCGGGCTCGCTGCCCAAGCGCGTGCCCGTCGCCTGGGACCCGGCGCAGCCGTACAAGGGCCTGGGGTTCCGCGGGATCGAAACCGAGATGCCCAAGGCGGAATACGAGATCACCGAGTTCCCGGTCGTGAAGGCCTAGCGATGGTTCCCGGGCGCAGGCGACTGCTCGCCGCGGGGCTCGCCGCCGGGGCGAGCGCGGCCCTCGGGCGCCGCGCCTTCGCGCAGGAGCGCGTGATCCAGGTGACCGCGCGCAAATTCGAGTTCGCCCCGGAGCTCATCGAGCTGAAGCGGGGGGAGGCCGTGGTGCTCGAGCTCAGCACCGCGGACGTTCTCATGGGATTCAACGCCCCGGACTTCAAGGTCCGCGCCGACATCCCCCCGGGGCAGATCACCCGCGTGCGCCTCGCGCCGGACCGCGCCGGAGAGTTCGAGTTCTTCTGCGACAATTTCTGCGGCGAAGGCCACGAGACGATGTCGGGGAAGATCCGCGTCACGGCATGAGGCGCTGGGCTATCATGGATGGACTTTGAGCGACCCAAGGCAACGGTTCGAGCGGTTGGTGCTGCCGCACCTGGACGCGGCGTACAACCTCGCGCGCTGGATAACGCGCAACGACCACGACGCGCAGGACGTGGTGCAGGAAGCGGTGCTGCGCGCTTACCGCTTCCTCGACGGGCTGCGCGGCGAGGCGAAGCCGTGGCTGCTCGCCATCGTGCGAAATTCCTGCCTGACCTGGCTGCAGGTCAACCGGCCGGCCGATCTCGCGGGCTTCGACGACCGCATCGTCGAGGCGCCCGCGCCGGAGGACGAGGGTCCGGAAGCGCAGGCGATGCGAGCGTTCGACCGGCGCATGCTGAACGAGGCGATCGCCGCGCTGCCGGCGCAATTCCGGGAGGTGCTGGTGCTGAGGGAGCTGGAAGACATGTCGTACAAGGAAATCGCCCGCGTCGCGGACGTGCCGATCGGCACGGTGATGTCGCGGCTCGCGCGCGCCCGGCGGCTCCTCGGCGAGTCGGTGCGCGCCGTTTCGAACGCCGCGGGGATCTGAGCCGATGACGCGCGACGAAGCCCAGCGCCTGCTGCACGCCTACGTGGACGGCGAGCTCGATCCGGCGAAGGCGCTCGAGCTCGAAGCGCATCTGGCGGAGAATCCCGCCGCGCGGGCGGCCTGCGAGCGGCTGCGCGGCATGTCCGCCGCCATCCGCACCAAGGTGGACTACCACGTCGCGCCGGCGGCCTTCGCCGAGCGCCTTTCCGCCTCCGTGCCGGGTGCGCAGGAGCGCCCGCGCCGCCTCATGCTTGCGCGCTGGCTGGTTCCGGCGGCGGCCCTGGCCGGCGTCGCGCTGCTCGCGTGGATCGCGGCGGCGCTGCTCGTGCGCCCCGGCGCGGACGACCGCCTCGCAGCCGAGGTGCTCGACGCCCACGTGCGCGCGACCCTCGCCGGGCGCCCGTTCGACGTCGCGTCCGCCGACCAGCACACGGTCAAGCCCTGGCTCTCGGCACGCCTTCCGTTCTCCCCGCCTGTAGCCGATCTCTCCGCCCAGGGCTTCGAGCTCAGCGGCGGCCGCCTCGACTACGTCGGCGGGCAGCGCGTCGCGGTGCTCGCGTACAAGCGCAGGCAGCACCTGATCGACGTGTTCGTGTGGCCGAGCGCCGCGCGGCCGGCCGAGCCCAGGCTCGCGCGCGACGGATTCAACATCGAGCGCTTCGCCAGGGACGGCATGGAGTTCTGGCTCGTCTCCGACCTCAACCGCAACGAGCTCGGCGACCTCGCCCGGCTGCTCGAGGAGCACAGCGCTCTGTAGCTGTTCCGCCGGGGCGGCGATCTGCGGCTATACTGGCGCACACAAGAGATCCCGCGCCCGCCGCAATCCATCGGAGGAGAAAGCCATGAATCGGCTGCTCGTCGTTCTGTCGCTCGTGCTCGCGTCGCCTGCCTTCGCGCAGGACGTTCCGGTCATTCCCTTCGACGGCTCCGATCCGCTCAAGATGCCCAAGGACACGTACCTGGGCGAGGCGACCGGGGTGGCGGTGAACGCCAAGGGGCACATCTTCGTCCTGTCGCGCGGCAATACCACCGGCCCGGCGTACGCCGCCGCCGCTGCGCAGCTCCTCGAGTTCGACGCCACCGGCAAGTTCGTGCGCGAGATCGGCAAGAACCTCTACGCCTGGTCGTTCGGGCACACCGTGCGCGTCGACCGCGGCCAGAACATCTGGGTCGCCGACAAGGGCTCGGACATGGTCATCAAGTTCAGCCCCGCGGGCCGCGTGCTCATGGTATTCGGCCGCAAGCAGGAGGCTTCCGACGAGGACACCGCGCCGCTCAAGCATCCGAAGCCGCCGCTTCCCGCCGAAGACGGGCGCTTCCGCCAGGTCACCGACGTCGCGTTCGATCCCGCCGGCAACGCCTTCATCAGCGACGGCTACATCAACTCGCGCGTGGCGAAGGTCGACAAGGACGGCAAGTGGCTCAAGTCCTGGGGCGACCGCGGCACCAAGCCG
Source organism: Burkholderiales bacterium (assembly GCA_035702665.1). Lineage (GTDB taxonomy): Bacteria > Pseudomonadota > Gammaproteobacteria > Burkholderiales > SG8-39 > VBDM01. The sequence goes on along the minus strand of DASSQD010000100.1, from coordinate 3,169 downwards.
GGCGAGTTCAACACGCCGCACTCGATCGCGGCGGACGCCAAGGGCAACGTCTACGTCGCCGATCGCGGCAACCGGCGGATCCAGGTGTTCGACGGCGACGGCAACTTCGTGCGCGAAATCCGGATCGACGTGCCCTATCCCGCGGACGCGCGGCCCGCGATCGGCAACAAGCCCGACGTGGCGAAGCTCGAGGCCGCCGGCGGTCCCTTCGTGATGACGCCGGGGGCGCCCTGGACCGTGTGCATCACGCCGGGACCGAACCAAGTGCTCTACACCTCGGACGCTTTTCCCGGGCGAGTGTACAAGCTCTCGCTCGACGGCAAGGTGCTCGGCGTGCTCGGGCAGGCGGGCAAGCAGCTGAAACAGTTCGGCTGGATCCACGAGATCGCCTGCCCGTCGGAGAACCTGCTCTACGTCGCAGAGCTCCTCAACTGGCGGGTGCAGAAGCTGGTGCTGCACCCGAAGAAGTAGCGCTCCACTCCGCGTGCTCGAGGACGATGCGGTAGCCGTCCGCGTCTTCGTACGTGCGGCCGCGCGTCTCCCAGTAGGGATTGAACGACGCGACCCGCCTGAAGCCGGCGGCCAGCATGCGCGCGCAGGCGGCCTTCCACTCGTCCGGCGCCGGCAGGTACAGAACGGCCAGGTCTTCGGCCGTCGGCGCCGGCGCGACAGGATGCGCGCGGCAGCGCGTGAGCTCGAAGTGGTAGCTCGCCCCCGGGATGCCCAGGATGACGCCGTCGAATCCGTCGTGATCCTCGAAGCCCCCGAGGATTGAAAGGCCCAGGCCCCGGCGGTATCTGTCCGACGCCTTCGCGAGATCGCTCACCGGCCTGGCGATGCGGAGCTGCGGCGTCATCGCGGCCTTCTTCTCTTGCTTCGCCTTCCGCGACGTCTTGTGCACCTTGTCGCCTTTCGTCATTGCGCGTTGGTCGCCGCCGGAGTCGCCGCCTTACACCGGCTTTGCCCGGATGCTATCCTTCGCGTCGACGAAAGCGAGGAGACTGCGGTGAACAATGGAAGACATGGCTCGATCCGATCTCTGGCCGGCGCCGCGCTGCTAGCCGCAGCGCTCCCCTGCGCCGCGCAGCAATACCCGGCGAAGCCGATCCTCATGCTGATGCCGCTGCAGGCGGGCAGCGCGGTCGACGTGATGATCCGCATCGTCGCGCAGAAGATGAGCGAGAACCTGGGCCAGCAGATCCTCATCGAGAACCAGCCCGGCGCCGCGGGTTCGATCGGCGCGGAGCGGGTGAAGCGCGCCGCGCCCGACGGCTACACCGTCGGTGTGCTGAACGACAGCATCCTCACGATGATCCCGAACATCCGGCAGGTGGCGTACGACCCGGTGAAGGACTTCGTGCCCGTGGGGGTGGTGGCGGCGATCACCTGGGTCATGGTGGTCAACAACGACCTGCCGGCGAAGAGTGTCGCCGAGTTCGTCGCGCTGGCGAAGAGCCGGCCCGGCAAGATCGACTATTCCTCCGGGGGCAACGGCAGCCCGCAGCACGTCGCCATGGAGGCGTTCAAGGCGGCGACGGGCATCGACATCGTCCACATCCCGTACCGCGGCGCGACGGCCGCGGCGGTCGACGTGATGTCGAACCGGGTGCAGGCGCATTTCAGCGCCGTGTCGATCGTGCAGCCGTACATCAAGGACGGCCGCATGCGCGCGCTCGGCGTGCCGAGCGGGTCGCGCTCGCCGCTCCTGCCCGACGTGCCGACGATGGCGGAGGCCGGCGTCCGGGGATTCGAGTGGCGCACCTGGGCTTCGTTCGTCGTGCCGCTCGGCACGCCTGCCCCCGTCGTCGAGCGGCTGAACGCCGAGATGGTGAAGGCCGTGAACGCGCCCGAGGTGCGCGACCGGCTGATCGCCCAGGGCCTCGAGCCGATCGGCTCCAAGCCCGAAGTGGTCACGCAATGGACCCGGGACGGGCTCATGCGCATGCACGACATCGTGCAGCGCGCGAAGATCCAGGCGGAGTAGGGCGGCCATACTCACGCGCATCGACCACGTCATGATCTGCGTTCCGGACCTCGACCGGGGCGTCGATGCCTACGCGCGGATGGGATTCGGCGTCCATCCCGGGGGTGTTCATCCCGGAAAGGGCACGCACAACGCGATCGCGTTCATGGAGGACGATTACCTCGAGCTGCTGGCGATCCGCGACAGGAGCGAATACCTGTCGAACAGTCCGTTCGGCGGCCTCGTCGAATTCCTCGAGCGCGGCGGCGGACTGCGCTACATCGCGGTGCAGAGCGACGACCTGGCGGCCGACGTCGCCGCGATGCGCGCGCGCGGGGTCGACGTGAGCGATGCGATGGACGGTGCCAGGCGAACAACGGACAAGCGGGAGCTGCGCTGGAAAGCCGCGACCCTCGGCGAGCGCAATCCCTTGCCCGTGTTCTTCATCCAGCACCTCACGCCCGTGGAGGAGCGGCGGCGGCAGGTCCCGGGGGCGGGCCGCCACCCCAACGGCGTGCGGCGCGTCGAGCGCGCCTATATCGCCGTGACCGACCTCGACGCCGCCGTCGAGGTATACAGCCGCGCGCTGGGCATGCCAGAGCCGAAGCGGGAGCGCGGCACCGTCATCCACGCCGATATGGCGATCTACCAGCTCGGGTCCACCGCCCTCGGCCTCGCGCAGCCGAACGGGCCGGGCGTCGCCGCGGACGCGCTCGCAAGCCGCGGCCCGGGGCCGTTCCAGATCCTCTACCGCACGGGCAGCATGAATGCGGCGGCGGAGTGGATGGCCGGTCACGGCGTCCCGCCGCCCGCGAGGGGCATACGCAACACCGGCGAGCAGGCGATGCTCGTCCCGCCGGCTCACGCCTGCGGGGTCTACATCGGGTTCGTGGGTCCGGCATAGCGACGGGATAGCCCGAGCGGGCTTGAATTCCGCGCGGGGCCGTCTAGCCTTAGAGTGGTTTCACACCCCCGCAACCTGGGAGTGACACGCTCTTAGCGCTTCTTCACAAAGAGGAGACCGTCATGCAACGCACCCTGCTTGCCGTGGCCGCATGCGCACTGGCTATGGGAACCGCCCCCGCGCGGGCGGACCACGATCATGATCGTTTTTCGGCGAAGCTCTCGGGCTTCGAGGAGGTCGGCGCCGTGGGCGCCGGCCAGACCGGCGCCATCCTGTCCGGGGGTACGGCCACGCTCGATCTC
>DASSQD010000099.1:0-23597 GCA_035702665.1 Burkholderiales bacterium | reverse complement strand
GGCGGCAAGACCGTCGGCGCAGGCGTCGTCGCCAAAGTCATCGAATAGGTAACGACCAATGGCCGTACAGAGTCAGAAAATCCGGATCAGATTGAAGGCGTTCGACTACCGGCTGATCGACCAGTCGGCGCTCGAGATCGTCGACACGGCGAAGCGTACCGGCGCGGTGGTGAAGGGGCCCGTGCCCCTGCCCACGCGCATCGAGCGCTTCGACGTGCTGCGCAGCCCGCACGCGGACAAGACCTCGCGCGACCAGCTCGAGATCAGGACGCACCTGCGGCTGATGGACATCATCGATCCCACCGACAAGACGGTGGACGCGCTGATGAAGCTCGACCTGCCGGCGGGCGTGGATGTAGAGATCAAGCTGTAGCGCAGCAGACAACGAGTTGCCGGGCAATTGAACCCGGCCCCTGTTTTAAGAGGGCAAGAAAATGACATTAGGACTGGTCGGCCGCAAGGTCGGCATGACTCGCGTTTTCACCGACGACGGCGACTCGCTGCCGGTGACGGTGCTCGATGTCTCCGACAACCGCGTCACGCAGATCAAATCCGCCGCGACCGACGGCTACAACGCCGTCCAGGTGACCTTCGGCAAGCGCCGCGCCTCGCGCGTGAACAAGGCCGCCGCCGGCCATCTCGCCAAGGCAGCGGTCGAGGCCGGTCGCGTGCTGCGCGAGTTCCGCGTCGCCGAAAACGAGCTCGGCAACTTCAAGCTCGGCGGCAAGATCGGCGTCGACATCTTCAAGGTCGGGCAGATCGTCGACGTCTCCGGCGTCTCGCAGGGAAAGGGTTTCGCAGGCGTGATCAAGCGCCACCATTTCTCGTCCAACCGCGCGAGCCACGGTAACTCGATCTCGCACAACAAACCCGGCTCGACCGGGATGGCGCAGGACCCGGGCCGCGTGTTCCCCGGCAAGCGGATGGCGGGGCACCTGGGTGCGGTCAAGCGCACCGCGCAGTGCCTCGTCGTGGTTCGCGTCGACGCCGAGCGGCAGCTGCTGCTCGTCAAGGGTTCCGTCCCCGGAAGCCGCGGCCGCGACATCATCGTGCGGCCCACAACCAAGACGATCCGCCCGAAGGGACCGTCCGGCAAGCCCAAGGCCACCGCGCAAGCCGGGGCGCCCGCAGCGAAGCCTGCCGCGGCGCCCGCGCCCAAGGCTGCACCCGCCAAGGCCGCGCCTGCGGCGAAGGGGGCGTGATGGAGCTCAAGGTCCTCAACGACAAAGGCAAGAGCGCCGCGACCGTCGCGGCCTCCGACGCGCTGTTCGGCCGGGAGTACAACGAGGCGCTGGTGCACCAGATCGTGATCGCCTATCAAGCGAACGCGCGCCTAGGCACGCGCGCGCAGAAGGGGCGCAGCGACGTGCGCCACTCGCACAAGAAGCCGTGGCGCCAGAAAGGCACGGGCCGTGCCCGTGCGGGCGACGTCGCCAGCCCCCTGTGGCGCAAGGGCGGCAAGATCTTCCCGAACTCCCCGGATGAGAACTTCTCGCACAAGGTGAACCGCAAGATGTACCGCGCGGGGATGTGCTCGATCCTGTCTCAGCTCGCGCGCGAAGAGCGGCTCAAGGTCGTGGAGAGCTTCAGCGTCGAGGCGCCCAAGACCAAGCTCCTCTCGCAGAAGCTGAAGCAGATGGGCCTCGATTCGACGCTCGTCATCACCGACAGCGTCGACCAGAACCTCGCGCTCTCGTCGCGTAACCTCGCGAACGTGCGCGTGCTGGACGTCGACCACACCGATCCGGTATCGCTGATCGCGTTCGACAACGTCATCCTCACGAAGAAGGCCGTGGCGCGCTTCGAGGAGATCCTCAAATGAGCGCGGGCATGGACAAGGAAAACCTGATGCAGGTGCTGCTCTCGCCGCTGGTTTCGGAGAAGAGCACCTTCGTCGGCGAGAAGAACAACCAGTACGTCTTCCGGGTCGCGGCCGACGCGACCAAGCCGCAGATCAAGGCGGCGGTCGAGCTGATGTTCAAGATCAAGGTGAAGGAAGTGCAGGTCGCGAACGTCAGGGGCAAGGACAAGCGCTTCGGGCGCTTCGAAGGGCGCCGTCGCAACTGGAAGAAGGCCTACGTGTCCTTGCTGCCCGGACCCGACGGCAAGAAGCAGGAAATCACTTTTCAGGTGCAGGAGTAGATCGTGCCTCTCGTCAAAGTCAAACCCACTTCGCCGGGCCGTCGCGCGGTCGTCAAGCTGGTCAACCCGGATCTGCACAAGGGCGGGCCGTTCGCTGCGCTGGTCGAGAAGCAGTCGAAGAAGGCCGGCCGCAACGTCAACGGGCGCATCACGGTGCGGCACCAGGGCGGCGGTCACAAGCATCACTACCGCATCGTCGATTTCCGCCGCAACAAGGACGGCATCGCCGCGAAGGTGGAGCGTCTCGAATACGACCCGAACCGCAGCGCGAATCTGGCGCTGTTGTGCTACGCCGACGGCGAGCGCCGCTACATCATCGCCCCGAAGGGCCTTACGGCGGGCACCCAGCTCCTCTCGGGCACGGACGCCCCGATCAAGGCCGGCAACAGCCTGCCGTTGCGGAACATCCCGGTGGGAACCACCATCCACTGCGTCGAATTGCAGCCCGGCCGCGGCGCCCAGCTCGCGCGCGCGGCGGGAACCTCGGTGCAGTTGCTCGCGAGGGAAGGCGCCTACGCGCAGGTGCGCCTGCGCTCGGGCGAGATCCGCAAGGTGCACCTCGATTGCCGCGCGACCATCGGCGAGGTCGGAAACGAGGAGCACAGTCTGGAATCGATCGGCAAGGCGGGACGCGTGCGCTGGCGCGGCGTGCGGCCGACCGTGCGCGGCGTAGCGATGAACCCCATCGACCACCCGCACGGCGGCGGCGAGGGCAGGACAGCGGCGGCTCAGGACCCGGTGAGTCCTTGGGGGGTGCTCACCAAGGGCTACAAGACGCGCAAGAACAAGCGCACCACCAGCATGATCATCCAGTTCCGCAACAAGAGACGAGACAGGACGTAATCCATGGCACGCTCAGTCAAGAAAGGTCCGTTCGTGGACCATCACCTGATCAGGAAGGTCGACGCGGCGCGTGCCGCCAACGACAAGCGTCCGATCAAGACCTGGTCACGGCGCTCGACCATCCTGCCGGATTTCGTCGGACTGACCATCGCCGTGCACAACGGCAAGCAGCACGTTCCGGTGTACATCTCCGAGAACATGGTCGGACACAAGCTGGGCGAGTTCGCGCTGACCCGGATTTTCAAGAGCCATGGCATGGCGGACAAGAAGCTGCTCGAGGCCGCCGCCGCGGCGCGGGCCGGCGGCGGAGGCCCTGGAGGTCCGGGCGCTGCTGCGCCGGCTGCCGGAGCGGCGCCGGCTGCGGCACCTGCCCCTGCCGCGGGCGGCGAGAAGAAGTAAGGAGACGCGATGGAAACCCGCGCGACGCTGTACGGGGTGCGCCTGTCGGCCCAGAAGGGAAGGCTGGTCGCGGACCAGATCCGCGGCCTATCCGTAGAGAAAGCCCTCAGCCTTCTGATGTTCAGCCCCAAGAAGGGCGCGCAGATCATCAAGAAGGTGCTTGAGTCTGCGATAGCCAACGCCGAGCACAACGACGGCGCCGACGTAGACGAACTGAAGGTGAAGAAGATCTACGTCGAGCGCGGCATCCCGCTGAAGCGCTTTCACGCCCGTGCCAAGGGGCGCGGCAACCGCGTCACCAAACATACCTGCCATATCTTCGTGACCGTCGGCGACGAGGAGAAGAAAAAGGCTCCGGCGAAGCCGGCGAAGGCGCAGGCCAAGGCGAAGAAATAGGAAGACTCCATGGGACAGAAAATTCATCCGACCGGCTTCAGGCTCAGCGTCAACAAGAACTGGTCCTCGCGCTGGTACGCGAACAGCAAGAACTTCGCGACGATGCTCAACGAGGATCTCAAGGTCCGCGACTACCTGAAGAAGCGCCTGTCGCACGCCTCGGTCGGCAAAGTGATCATCGAGCGGCCGGCGAAGGACGCGCGCATCACGATCCACAGCGCGCGGCCGGGCGTGGTCATCGGCAAGAAAGGCGAGGATATCGAGGTACTCAAGTCCGATCTGCGCAAGCTCCTGGGCGTGCAGATGGTGCACGTCAACATCGAGGAGATCCGCAAGCCCGAGGTCGACGCGCAGCTGATCGCCGACTCGATCGCGCAGCAGCTCGAGAAGCGCATCATGTTCCGCCGCGCGATGAAGCGCGCCATGCAGAACGCAATGCGCCTCGGCGCGCAAGGGATCAAGATCATGAGCGCGGGCCGCCTGAACGGAATCGAGATCGCGCGCACCGAGTGGTACCGCGAGGGCCGCGTTCCGTTGCACACTCTGCGGGCGGACATCGACTACGGCTTCTCCGAGGCCAAGACCACCTACGGGGTGATCGGAATCAAGTGCTGGGTGTACAAGGGCGAGGTGATGGCCAAGGGCGAGCAGCCCGCCGCCGCCCCCGCGCCTTCTGCGGAAGAGCTCGCGCCGGCGAAGAAGGTCCGGAAGCTCGCGCCGCGGCCTGCTCCCGCCGACGAGAAGCCCGAGGCGGCACCCGCTCCTGCGGCGGCCGACGCCGCAGGCGACGTTGCGGCGAAAACCAAGCCGGCCCGGTCGCAGGCGCCTGCGGCGAAACGGGCCGCGGGCGACGCCAAGGCAAAGGCCGAGGCGAAGCCCGATGCGAAGACCAAAACCGCGGTGAAGAAGTCCCGCAAACCGAAAACCTCGTAGGCGAGGAGCGATTTCATGCTTCAACCGGCCAGAACCAAGTATCGCAAGCAGCAGAAAGGGCGCAACCGAGGCGTCGCGACCCGGGGCAACAAGGTGTCCTTCGGCGATTATGGCCTGAAGGCCACCACGCGCGGCCGCCTGACCGCGCGCCAGATCGAGGCGGCACGGCGCGCCATGACCCGCCACATCAAGCGCGGCGGGCGGATATTCATCCGCATCTTCCCCGACAAGCCCGTTTCGCAGAAGCCGGCCGAGGTGCGCATGGGCAACGGCAAGGGCAATCCGGAGTACTTCGTCGCCGAGATCCAGCCCGGCAAGGTGCTGTACGAGATGGACGGGGTCGACGAGCCCATGGCGCGGGAAGCCTTCGCGCTAGCGGCGGCGAAGCTTCCGCTGCGCACGGTGTTCGTCTTCCGGCAGATGGGTGGTTGAGATGAAAGCCAGCGAATTGCGGGCCAAGGATACGGCGGAACTCTCCAAGGAGCTCGAGGACCTGCTGCGCGCCCAGTTCGGCCTGCGCATGCAGAAGGCGACGCAACAGCTCACCAACAGCAGCCAGCTGAGGAAAGTGCGCCGTGACATCGCTCGTGCGCGCACCATCCTCAGGGAAAAGGCGAAGGCAAAATGACCGAAGGCAAGACAAGCCGCACGCTGACCGGCCGAGTCGTCAGCGACAAGATGGACAAGACCGTCACGGTGCTGGTCGAGCGCCGCGTCACCCATCCGATGTACGGAAAGATCCTAACCAAGTCGAAGAAGTACCACGCCCACGACGAGAAGAACGAGTGCGGCGAAGGCGACTTGGTGCTGATCGAGGAATGCCGGCCCCTGTCTCGGACCAAGTCATGGAGGATCGCCAAGCTGCTCGAGAAGGCGCGGGCAGCGTAGTAAGCCTTGGCAAAGGTGTTGAGATCGCGTAGAATTCCCCGCGCTTTTCGCTCCCGGACGGGATCCAAAACTACCTGCCCGTAGGCAACTCGGGCTGGACAAGTTGGAGAAGGAACAATGATTCAGATGCAAACGGTGCTCGACGTCGCCGATAACACCGGCGCGCGTGCCGTGATGTGTATCAAGGTGCTTGGCGGCTCGAAGCGCCGCTACGCCAACATCGGCGACGTGATCCGCGTGAGCATCAAGGACGCGGCGCCCCGCGGCCGGGTGAAGAAGGGCGAGATCTACCACGCCGTGGTGGTGCGCACCGCGCAGGGCGTGCGACGCGCCGACGGCAGCCGCATACGATTCGACGGCAACGCGGCGGTGCTGCTCACCAACAAGATGGAGCCGATCGGCACGCGCATCTTCGGGCCGGTGACGCGCGAACTGCGGACCGAGCGCTTCATGAAGATCGTTTCGCTGGCACCGGAAGTCCTCTAGCGCAACGCGACGGAATCGAAATGGAAAAGATCAGAAAAGGCGACGACGTGATCGTCACCGCCGGCAAGGACAAGGGCAAGCGCGGAACGGTGCTGCGCATCGTCGACGCGAGGCACCTCGTGGTCGAGGGAGTCAACCGCGTCAAGAAGCACCAGCGCCCCAACCCCATGAAGAACCAGACCGGCGGGATCGTGGACAAGGACATGCCGATCGACATCTCCAACGTCGCGCTGTTCAACCCCCAGACCAAGAAGGCCGACCGCGTCGGATTCAAGCTGCTGCAGGACGGGCGCAAGGTCCGCGTGTTCAAATCCAACGGCGAAATGGTGGACGCCTGATATGGCCAGACTTCAGGACTACTACCGCAAGGAAGTCGTTCCCGAGCTGATGAAGCAGCGCGGATACAAGACGACGATGCAGGTGCCGCGCATCCAGAAGATCACCCTCAACATGGGAGTCGGCGAGACGACGCAGGACAAGAAAATTCTCGACAACGCAGTGGCCGACCTCACCAAGATCGCCGGGCAGAAGCCGGTGGTGACCAAGGCCAAGAAGTCCATTGCGACCTTCAAGGTGCGCAAGGATTTCCCGGTCGGATGCATGGTGACCCTGCGCGGCAAACGCATGTACGAATTCCTCGACCGCCTGGTCACGGTCGCTATTCCGAGAATCCGCGACTTTCGCGGAATCTCGAGTCGCGCTTTCGACGGCCGCGGCAACTACAGCCTCGGGATCAAGGAGCAGATCATTTTCCCGGAAATCGAGTACGACAAGATCGATGCCCTGAGGGGGCTCGACATCGCAATCACCACGACCGCCAAGACGGACGACGAGGCGCGCGCGCTGCTCACCGCGTTCCGCTTCCCGTTCAAGACCTGAGGATTCCATGGCCAAACTTGCCGTTGTCAACCGCGACCAGAAACGCCGCAAGACGGTGGCCAAGTTCGCCGCCCGGCGCGCAGCGCTGCTCGCAACTATCAACGACTCCAAACGCCCCGACGAGGAGCGCCAGGAGGCGCGCGAGCAGCTGCAGCAGTTGCCGAGGAACGCCTCGCCCGTGCGCCTGCGCAACCGCTGCAAGCTGACCGGCCGGCCGCGCGGAGTGTTCCGCAAGTTCGGGCTGGCGCGCAATAAGCTCCGCGAGATCGCGCTGCGCGGCGAGATCCCGGGCTTGACCAAGGCGAGTTGGTAGGAGGCCGAACGCATGAGCATGACCGATCCCATTGCCGATATGCTGACCCGCATCCGCAACGCCCAGATGGTCGGGAAGACCGCAGTCGGCGTTCCGTCCTCGAAGCTGAAGGTCTCGATCGCCCAGGTGCTGAAGGACGAGGGCTACATCGACGGATTCGCGGTACGCGAGAAGGAAGGGAAGGCGGAACTCGAGATCGGCCTGAAGTACTACGCGGGCCATCCCGTGATCGAGAAGATCGAGCGCGTATCCACGCCCGGCCTGCGGGTCTACAGGAGCCGCGACGACTTGCCGCGCGTCATGAACGGCCTGGGGGTAGCCATTGTCTCCACTTCGAAGGGCGTGATGACCGACCGCAAGGCGCGCGCCACCGGAATCGGCGGCGAAGTGCTGTGCATCGTCGCGTAGGTTCCTGAGCTCATATCGCCATGTCCCGAATCGCCAAGTATCCCGTAACCCTGCCCAAGGGCGTCGAAGCGACGCTCGCGTCCGAAGCGCTGTCCATCAAGGGTCCGCTTGGAACCCTGTCACAACGCCTGCGCGGGGACGTGAAAATCGACAAGGACGGGGACAAGCTGCTCTTCAAGGCGCTCGACGATTCGGACGAGGCGAACGCCATGTCGGGGACGCTTCGCGCGCTCGCCGCGAACATGGTTGTCGGAGTGACCAAGGGCTTCGAGCGGCGCCTGACCCTCGTTGGCGTCGGCTATCGCGCGCAGGCCCAGGGAGACAAGCTGAACCTCACGCTCGGCTTCTCGCATCCGGTCGTGCACTCGATGCCCAAGGGCGTGAAGGTCGAGACGCCGTCGCAGACCGAGATCGTGATCAAGGGGCTGGACAAGCAGCTCGTCGGGCAGGTCGCCGCGGAAGTGCGCGCGTATCGCTCGCCGGAACCCTACAAGGGCAAGGGCGTGCGTTACTCGGACGAGCAGGTCATCCTGAAAGAGACGAAGAAGAAGTAGGGAACATGATCGACAAGAAAGCAGCGAGACTCAGGCGCGCTTCACAGACGCGCCGGAAGATCCACCAATTGGCTGCGGTACGGCTGGCCGTGCATCGCACCAACGCCCATATTTATGCCCAGCTGTGCTCGGCCGACGGCAAGGTGTTGACGTCCGCATCGACACTGGAGAAAGAAGTGCGTGCGAAAGTTGCCAGAGGCAGCAACAAGGACGCAGCAGTCGCGATCGGCAAGCGGATCGCCGAAAAGGCCAAGGGCCTTGGCATCCAGGCTGTCGCCTTCGATCGCTCGGGATACCGATACCACGGCCGGGTCAAGGCGCTGGCCGACGCCGCGCGCGAAGCCGGACTCAAGTTCTAGAGGAAAACCATGGCGAGAATGCAACCCAGAATGCAGGGCGGCGAACAGCGAACGGACGGCCTGAAAGAGAAGATGGTCTCCGTCAACCGCGTCACCAAGGTCGTCAAAGGCGGCCGGATACTCGGTTTTGCAGCGCTCACCGTGGTCGGCGACGGCGACGGGGCCGTGGGCATGGGCAAGGGCAAGGCGCGCGAAGTGCCGGTCGCCGTGCAGAAGGCGCTCGAGGAGGCGCGCGGGAAGATGTTCCGGGTGCCGCTCAAGAACGGAACGCTGCAACACGCCGTCATCGGCCGGCATGGCTCGTCCAAGGTGATCATGCAGCCCGCTTCGGAGGGAACCGGGATCATCGCCGGCGGTCCGATGCGTGCGGTGTTCGAGGTGATGGGCGTGACCAACGTGCTCGCGAAGTGCATCGGCTCCACCAATCCCTACAACGTCGTTCGCGCGACGCTCGATGGCCTGAAGCGCATGAACACGCCGGCGCAGATCGCGGCCAAGCGCGGCAAGTCCATCGAGGAGATCACCACCTGAGGGTGAGACGCATATGGCCGAGAAGAGAATTCGCGTGACACTCGTCAAGAGCACCAACGGTTGCAAGACACGGCACGTCGCGACCGTGCGCGGCCTGGGCCTGAGACGCCTGCACCAGACGGTCGAGCTGGAGGACACACCCCAGGTGCGTGGAATGATCAACCGAGTGCACTACCTCGTGCGGCTGGAGAACTAGATGGAACTGAATACGCTAAAGCCTGCTGCGGGCTCGAAGCACGCCCGCAAGCGGGTTGCACGAGGCATAGGCTCGGGGACGGGCAAGACCGGCGGCCGCGGCCACAAGGGCCAGCGCGCGCGCTCGGGCGGCTTTCACAAGGTCGGCTTCGAGGGCGGTCAGATGCCCCTGCAGCGCAGGCTTCCCAAGCGCGGCTTCAGCTCCCTGACTCGTGACGAGCGTGCCGAGGTGCTCCTGTCGGATCTCGAGCGGATGAAGGCGGAGAAGATCGACCTCGCCGCGCTCAAGGAAGCGGGCGTCGTGCCGGACGCGGCCCTCTCGGCGAAGGTCATCGTGTCGGGCAAGCTGACGCGGAAAGTGGCGCTCACTGGAATCGCGGTGAGCAAGGGCGCGCGCGCCGCGATCGAGACCGCCGGCGGCAGTACCGACGCCCCGATTCCCCAGCCCAAGGCGAAGCGCGAGCCCAAGCCCATCCCGCCGCAGGCGCTGGCCGACGCCAAGCCGGCGAAAGAAAAGAAGGAGTCGAAGGAGCCGTCCGGCGAGGCCAAGGAAGTGAAGGCCAAACGCGAGGGGGCCAAGCCCGCGCCCGAAGGCAAGAAGGGCGGCAAGGCGTAAATGGCTGCGCCGAATCCGCAGCTCGGCAAGACCGGGAAATATGGCGACCTGAAGAAGCGGCTGATCTTCCTGCTGCTGGCCCTCGTCGTCTTCCGCGTCGGCGCGCACATTCCCGTACCCGGAATCGACCCGATCCGGCTCGCCGAGCTGTTCCAGTCGCAGCAGGGCGGAATCCTCGGGCTGTTCAACATGTTCTCGGGCGGCGCGCTCTCGCGCTTCACCATCTTCGCGCTCGGGATCATGCCCTACATCTCGGCCTCGATCATCATGCAGCTGATGACCGCGGTGTCGCCACAGCTCGAGCAGCTCAAGAAGGAAGGCCAGGCGGGGCAGCGCAAGATCACTCAGTACACGCGCTACGGCACCGTGTTCCTCGCCCTGTTCCAGGCGACGGGTATCTCGATCGCGCTCGAGTCCCAGCCGGGTCTGGTCATCGATCCGGGTCTGATGTTCCGCTTTACCGCGGTGGTGACCCTGGTGACCGGCACCATGTTCCTGATGTGGCTGGGCGAGCAGGTAACCGAGCGCGGGCTGGGCAACGGCATATCCATCATCATCTTCGCCGGCATCGCGGCGGGGCTCCCCAACGCGGTCGCCGGTCTTCTCGAGCTGGTTCGCACCGGGGCGATGCATCCGCTCACGGCCATCTTCATCGTTGTCAGCGTCGCGATCGTGACCTGGGGCGTATGCTTCGTCGAGCGCGGCCAGAGGAAGATCCTCGTCAACTACGCCAAGCGCCAGATCGGCAACAAGGTCTACGGCGGCCAGGCTTCGCATCTGCCGTTCAAGCTCAACATGTCGGGCGTCATTCCGCCAATCTTCGCTTCGTCGATCATACTGTTCCCCGCGACGCTGGCGGGGTGGTTCACGAGCGGGGCAGGCGGCGGGGGCACGAACGCCTGGGACTTGCTGACGAAAGGGCAGGTCGGATCGGCGTTCAGCCTGATGATCCGGGACCTGGCGGCCACGCTGACGCCGGGCCAGCCCGTCTACGTCATCCTGTACGCGAGCGCGATCGTGTTCTTCTGCTTCTTCTACACGGCGCTCCAATACAACCCCAAGGAAACAGCCGACAATCTCAAGAAGTCGGGGGCCTTCGTTCCGGGCATCCGTCCAGGCGAGCAAACGGCGAAGTACCTTGAGAAGATCCTATTGAGACTGACGCTGGCGGGAGCCATATACGTCACCATCGTCTGTCTGCTGCCGGAGTTCCTGATCCTGAAATTCAACGTGCCGTTCTATTTTGGCGGGACGTCGCTTCTGATCATCGTGGTGGTGACCATGGACTTCATGGCGCAGGTGCAGGCGTACATCATGACTCACCAGTACGAGAGCCTGCTCAAGAAGGCCAATTTCAAGGGGGCGGGTCTGCCGACGCGGTAGGGGCCGAATAACGGAGAAAAATGGCGAAAGAAGACGTGATCCAGATGCAGGGGGAGATCATGGAAACCCTCCCCAACGCGACCTTCCGCGTGAAACTGGAGAACGGACACGTCATCCTAGGGCATATCTCGGGAAAGATGCGCATGCACTACATCCGCATCCTGCCCGGGGACAAGGTTACGGTCGAGCTTACGCCGTACGATCTGACGCGCGGGCGCATCGTGTTCCGCGCGAAGTGAATCGAAAGAAAGGACTGCGCAAATGAAAGTGCTCGCCTCGGTGAAGAAGATCTGCCGCAACTGCAAGATCGTGCGGCGCAAGGGGGTCGTGCGCGTCATCTGCAAGGATCCCCGGCACAAGCAGCGGCAGGGATAGCTCAAGACGTAGTTATCTGGCGAATTTCACGCTATAATTTCCGGTTTCGCTCACAGCACATAGCAGACGGACATGGCCCGGATCGCAGGAGTCAACATTCCGAACCATCAGCATGCCGAGATCGCGCTCCAGGCGATTTTCGGCGTGGGCCGCGCTCGCGCGCAAGCGATCTGCAGCGCGGCCAAGGTCAATAAGGGTTCGAAAATCAAGGACTTGTCAGAGTCGGATATGGATCGTCTGCGCGAGCAGGTCGCCCGCTTCACGGTGGAAGGCGATCTGCGGCGCGAGGTATCGATGAACATCAAGAGGCTGATGGACCTCGGCTGCTACCGCGGCACGCGTCATCGCAAGGGCCTGCCGGTGCGCGGTCAGCGCACCCGAACCAACGCGCGTACGCGCAAAGGGCCGCGCAAGGCGGCAGTGAAGATCATTTCCGCGCCGGCCAAAGCCGGCTGACCGGGACCTCGACTACATGGCCAAGCCTCCTGTTGCACCCGCCGCGGCGCGCGTTCGCAAGAAGGTCAAGAAGAACGTGGCCGAGGGCATCGCCCACATCCACGCCTCGTTCAACAATACCATCGTGACGATCACCGATCGCCAGGGCAATGCGCTCGCGTGGGCGACCTCCGGCGCCGCGGGTTTCAAGGGCTCGCGGAAATCGACGCCCTTCGCCGCGCAGGTGGCGGCCGAGCAGGCGGGCCGTGCCGCCCAGGAATGCGGCGTGAAGAATCTCGAGGTGCGCATCAAGGGTCCCGGACCTGGCCGCGAGTCTGCGGTGCGCGCACTGAACGCCTTGGGCCTCAAAATCGGCAGCATCGCCGACGTCACGCCGGTCCCGCACAACGGCTGCCGGCCGCCGAAAAGACGGCGCATATAGAGGATACGAATGGCCCGAGATCTTGACGCCAAATGCCGGCAGTGCCGCCGCGAGGGGGAGAAGCTGTTCCTCAAGGGCGAGAAGTGTTTCACCGACAAGTGCGCTATCGAGCGCCGCAGCTACGCCCCGGGCCAGCATGGCCAGAAGAGCGGCGGCCGCATGTCGGATTTCGGCAAGCAGCTGCGCGAGAAGCAGAAGCTGCGCCGCATCTATGGCCTGCTCGAGCGACAATTCCGCAAGACTTACGCCGAGGCGTCGCGCAGCAAAGGCGTGACCGGTGAGCGCCTCCTGCAGATTCTCGAATCGCGCTTGGATTCCGTCTCGTACCGGATGGGGTTCGGCGCGAGCCGCACGGAAGCGCGCCAGATCGTGCGGCACAACGGCGTTCTCGTGAACGGCAAGCGCGTGAACATGCCGTCCTTCCAGGTGCGGCCCGGCGACACGATCGAGGTCGCGTCCACGGCCAAGGAGCAGTTGCGGGTAAAGGGAGCGCTGACGGCGGCTGAGACGCGCGGCTTCCCGGAATGGATTGAAGTGAACGTTAAGGAAATGAAAGGGAAGTTCAAGGCGTTCCCGGTGCGCTCCGAGCTTCCGTCCACGATCAACGAAAGCTTGGTCGTCGAGCTTTATTCGAAGTAGCGTCGAAGCAATTTTGTAGCGCCGCACGCGACGCGTGCGCAGCGAAAATTGAGGGTCCTACATGCAAACCAGTGGATTTCTGAAGCCGCGCATCATTGACGTCCAGGGAATCGCCCCCAACCACGCGAAGGTGGTGATGGAACCGTTCGAGCGCGGATACGGCCATACGCTCGGCAACGCGTTGCGTCGCGTGCTGCTGTCCTCGATGCCCGGATACGCGGCGACCGAGGTGCAGATCGCGGGCGTGCTGCATGAATACTCGACGATCGAGGGCGTCCAGGAGGATGTCGTCGACATCCTGCTCAACCTGAAAGGCGTCGTGCTGAAGCTCCACAACCGCGAGGACGTGCTGCTGAATCTGAAGAAGAAGGGCGAGGGCCCTGTCACCGCCGGCGATATCGAAGTCACCCACGACGTCGAGATCATCAACCCCGAGCACGTGATCGCGCACCTCTCTCCTGGAGGCAAGCTGGAGATGCAGATCAAGGTCGAAGCCGGCAGAGGCTACCTCCCCGGCAACCTGCGCGTGGTGCCGGAGGAGTCGAAGGGCATCGGCAAGATCATCCTGGACGCGTCGTTTTCCCCCGTCAAGCGCGTTTCCTACTCGGTCGAGTCTGCGCGCGTTGAGCAGCGCACTGACCTCGACAAGCTCATCATCGACATCGAGACGAACGGCGTGATCGAGCCCGAGGAAGCCATCCGCTACGCGGCAAGAATCCTCGTCGATCAGCTCTCGGTCTTCGCCGCGCTCGAAGGGACTGCGCCCACCGTCGAGGAGAAGAAGACGCCGCAGGTCGATCCCATCCTGCTGCGTCCCGTCGATGATCTCGAGCTTACCGTCCGCTCGGCCAACTGCCTCAAGGCGGAGAACATCTACTACATCGGAGATCTGATTCAGCGCACGGAGACCGAGCTCCTCAAGACGCCGAACCTCGGCCGCAAGTCGCTCAACGAGATCAAGGAAGTGCTCGCCTCGCGGGGCCTGACTCTCGGAATGAAGCTTGAGAACTGGCCGCCTGCAGGTCTGGAGACCGCGCGGAGCAACTGAAGCTCGAGCGGGAGACACGAAGAACGGAACTACGATGCGCCATCGCCACGGACTGAGGAAACTCAATCGCACGAGCAGTCATCGCGTCGCGATGCTGCGGAACATGACCGTTTCGCTGCTACGGCATGAAATCATTCATACGACCCTGCCCAAGGCGAAAGAGCTGCGCCGCGTGGTCGAGCCGATCCTGACTCTCGGCAAGCGGCCGACCCTTGCCAACCGGCGCCTCGCGTTCAACCGACTTCGCGATCGCGGGATGGTGACGAAGCTGTTTGCAGAGCTCGGCCCGCGCTACGCGAAGCGAAACGGCGGCTACCTGCGCATCCTGAAGCACGGCTTCAGGAAGGGAGACAACGCGCCGATGGCTATGGTCGAGCTGCTTGATCGTCCCGAACCCGCGGAGCAGCCTGCGGAGAAGCCCGCGAAGGTGTAGCCGGGGCAACGCCGAGGACAAGGCCGGATTCACTCCGGCCTTTTCATTTGATCAGGCGACGAGGATCGCCCGATAGTCGTTGACGTTCGTTCGCGTGGGTCCGGTCACGACGAGATCGCCGAGCGCCGAGAAGAATCCGTACGCGTCGTTGTCCGCCAAGAGGCTCTTCGCACCGGCTCCGCGTTTTGCCGCGCGGGAAAGTGAATCTGGGGACAGCACCGCTCCGGCGTTGTCCTCCGAGCCGTCGATACCGTCGGTGTCGCAGGCAATGGCGTGAACGTCGGACAAGCCATCCAGCGCGATCCCGAGAGCCAGCAGGAACTCCGTGCAACGCCCTCCGCGTCCGTTTCCCCTTACGGTCACGGTGCACTCGCCGCCGGAGACGATTGCCACCGGCCTCGGGTCACCGCTCCGGACGATCTCGCGTGCGAGTTCCGCTTGCGAGTCGGCCACGTGCCTCGCTTCGCCGGTGATCCGATCGCCGAGGTTCCGTGTCCGAACCCCGTTCGCATGAAACAGATCCTCTGCGGCGCTCAGCGCCAGCCGAGCCGTGGCGATGACGCGATTCTCCACCCGGGCGAAGATGGCGTCTCCCGGCTTGGGCGTCTCCGCAATCTCGCCCCGCAAGCCACGCTGCAAGTGCCTTAGCACCGCTGAATCGGCCTTGAGCGCGTACCGCTTGAGGACGGCGAGCGCGTCGGCGTACGTCGTGGGATCTGGAGCGCAAGGGCCCGAGGCGATATGCGTGGGATCATCCCCGGTCACATCCGAAATGACGAGCGCCAGCACCCGGGCGCGGCACGCGGCCGCGAGACGACCGCCCTGGATGGCGGAGAGGTGCTTGCGCACCGTATTGATCTCCTCGATGCGGGCACCGCTTCTCAGCAGCTCCCGCGTCGTCGCCTTCAGCGCATCCGCGCCTACGCCGCCGGCCGGAAGGCTGAGCAGCGCCGATCCCCCTCCGGAGATGAGCGCGAGCAGGAGATCGTCCGGTCCGAGGCTCTTCGTTCTTCGCAGGATCTCCCAAGCCCCGGTCTCGCCGGCCTCGTCGGGGACCGGATGACCGGCCTCGATGACCTCGATGCGCTGCGTGGGCAGGGCGTGCCCGTGGCGCGTGATCACCATCCCGTCGAGAGGCGCGTCTGGGGGCCAGTGTCGCTCCAGGGCAAGGGCCATCGAAGCTCCGGCTTTGCCCGCACCGATCACTAGGGTCCGACCCGGGGGCGGGGATGGGAGATGCCGCGGCAATGTCTGAAGCGGGTCTGCTGCGGCCACGGCCGCGCGAAAGCTTCGGATGAGCAGCTCTTTCGGGTCCACGTCGGAGCCCCAGGCGGGTCGCCTAGAGGTCTGCCAGGCTGAGCACCGACTTGAACAGGCGGCTATTCGAATCGCCCAGATCATCCAGGACCGTGAAATGGTTCTTCCCGGCGCAGCGGATGTCCGCCCGGTGCACGCCGGCCCATTTCTTGGCGATGAGCCGGTTCTGGATGTGGAAACCCTCGTTCTCGTCGGCGCCAACGGCCGTGGTGAACGGCGCGTCGGTGGCAGGCGGAAGGAACGCCGGGCTCACTCTGACGGCAACCTTCTCCGTCAGGCGCACATCGCCGTTGATCGAGGGTACCTTGGCGATCTCGGTGAGATCGTACAAGCCGCTGATGGAGACCGCCCCCGATACGACTTTGGGTGGAAGGCTCGGCGAGTACCTCGGCCATTCGCAGGCGAGCATCATCGCGGCCAGATGCCCTCCCGCCGAGTGTCCGTAGACGCCCAACCGCCCCGCCGGAGCGCCGAAATTCACTCCGTTCCGATACAGCCATGCCGAGGCCTGGACCATCTGCATGACGATGTCCGCGACACCTACGGCGGGGCATAGCGCGTAGTTGACCACGGCGACCGTGATGCCGGCGTCCACGAGCGGCGGGGCGACGAACGAGAAGCGCCTCTTGTCGAGAGAGCGCCAGTACCCGCCGTGAATGAACATCAGGAGTCCACGGCTGTGTCCCCTGGCGCGGAAGACGTCCAGGGTCTCAGCCTCGCTCGCGCCGTAAGGCACGTCGAGGTAGCAGTCGAGACTCGCGCGAGCGCGCTCGGAATCCCTCTCCCAGCGCGCGAACACCTGTTCATATCCGGTGACCGTGAGACGCGGGTTGTACAGCAGGTCGTAATAGTCGGGATTCTTCGCGTTCATGGGTTCCTCGGATAATCGCCAAACGAAAAGACCGCCTTTGGGCGGTCTTACTCTTCCTGCAGTGTTGCTAGAACGCTTGTCGCCAGAGATCGAGCGCTTGCTGCACCGGGCGGTCCGAGAAACTGAAGAGGACAGCGTCCTCGTCGGCTTCGAGCCGGTAGGGCACCCACGACGGGCAGACGAAGACGTCCCGCGGGCCGAAAGTCAAGGTCTCGCCGCCGACGCGGCA
This sequence comes from Burkholderiales bacterium, assembly GCA_035702665.1. Classification (GTDB taxonomy): domain Bacteria; phylum Pseudomonadota; class Gammaproteobacteria; order Burkholderiales; family SG8-39; genus VBDM01. Next base: position 6,483 of record DASSQD010000099.1, on the reverse strand, counting down.
TCGCCCGGCGCCCTCCACGGCAGCGTAGACGGTGGAGTCGGTCGAGCGGTATTCCTCGCCGCGGAAGCCCTTCGGAAGGAGTTGCATGAAGGTACCGATCGTCGGCATCGCCCAGTCGCCAGTCACGGGGTTCGTGTACTGCAGCTTGTGGCCCCAGCAGTGATGTGCGTCCCGTCCTCGCGCCATCGTCCGTAGCGCCTCACGGGTGCGCTCATAGGGGTACCAGAAGAGCGGCGAGGTGCGGCTCTTCGCCCGGTACTCGACCGGCTTCATCGTGTTGCCGAACTGCGCCAAGTTGTCGCCCTGGGTGAGGTGCGTGTGCTGCATTTCCTGCGCGCCCTTCTCCATGAACTGAGCGTCGAGCAGCTCGACCAAAGGCACATCCAGCCCATCCAGCCAGACCATCGGCTCGCTGGACGGATTTCCGTGGTCGTGGAATGTCCACGACGGCGTGATAACGAAGTCGCCCACGCCCATGGTGACTTTCTCCCCGTCTACCGCCGTGTAGGCCCCCTTTCCCAGCAGGATGAAGCGCAACGCCGACTGAGAGTGGCGATGCGCAGGCGCGACCTCACCCGGTAGGATCAGTTGCAGCCCGGCATAAAGACTATGGGTGATGCTTGATCGGCCCCGCAGCCCGGGGTTCTCCAGGACGAGCACGCGCCGCTCGGCTTCCTTGGCGGTGATCAGCCTGCCAGCCTCCTGTATCCAGGGCCACATCTGCTCCCATTTCCACAGGTAGGGCTTGCAGGGCGTGCTCGGGGTCGGGGTGATGAGTCCGTGCAGCACCTCCCACAAGGGGGTGACATTGGCCTTTCCGATCCGGTCGTAGAACGCTTTTCGGTCGGCGGTCAGGCCGGGCTGCAATACGGCAGACATCGGGTTCTCTCCGAGAGGCGGGGCAACGATCGATCGATTGTGCGACAAACCAGCTCGCCCCAGCAACTTCCAAACGATTGAATCGTCGGTGGGCATTGGCCCATTCCGACTCGTAAACCTCTGCCATTCAGCTTACGGGAGGTAACCTTCGGCAAATATTCAAATCGAGTCATCCTCCCAAGAACAGAGTTTATGTATATGATACATAGCATTAATATTAAGTGAGAGCATGCGCTAACTTACTTATGGGCAATATCCCATCATTTGTCCCACTTTCGTGGTGGGCACGATTGTGGTTGACCCTGCGGGCGGACGCGCCTGTAATGACCCGGCCGCAAATCGCTCACCAGAGGAGGGATCGAGGTGACCGCCGAGCAGCTTCTCAACGAAATCGCCGACTACTGCCGACGTGTCGGCATGGCCGAATCCACGTTCGGGCGACGCGCCGTGAACGATGGAAAGCTCGTGAGCCGCCTTCGGATCGGTGGACGCGTAACCATGGAAACGGTCGAGCGTGTGCGCACCTTCATGACCGATCATGCGACGCTGGAGACCCGCGGCTTAGTGCGCCTGCGTTCTTCGGCAGGCGGCCTAAACGGCGCTTCTGCGCCGGTGCCCAGTTCGATCCCCCGGCTCGGACCCCCGGTACCTCAGTCGCAGACCGGCGAGTCGAAAAACAACTTCCGCTTCTACGACAACCGCCAGAAGTACCTGCTCTTCGTAAATACCTGCAGCGAAAAATGGGTCGTCGCGCAGCGCGTCGGCATGGAGCTCGCCAACATCCATCCGCGGCCGCCCGCGCTGAGGGTGTTCGACGCCGGGGTCGGGGACGGTACCGTGCTCGCGCGGGTGATGCGGGCGATGCACCAGAAGTATCCGACCATGCCGTTTCACATCATCGGCAAGGAAATCAGCCTGGAGGACGTGCGCCTCGCTCTCGATCGGATGCCCGACCGCTTCTTCGAGCATCCGGCGACGGTGCTGGTGATGACCAATCTCTACTACGCCGAAGCGCCGTGGCTGGCACCAAAGTCGGTCACCGCGGCCACCAGCCTGGTGTGGAAGGAGGTCGCGCTCACCGGCGCGACCTCGAGCGAATTCGAGCAGCAGATCACCGAGCTCCAGCCGTTCCTCAACGAGCACTGGCGTGCTTCCGTGAGCAAGACGAGCGGGAACCCGGCCTACGCCAAGCCGGTCGTTCTTGTGCTCTACAGGGAGGATCACAAGTTTCTGCTCGACCGGGTCCTGCCGCGCCGCGGCGTGGCGCACGCCGACTACGATCTCGTGATCGCCTCGCAGCCCTATCGTGCCCGCGCTACCGCAGAGTTCAAGGCTTCGAAAGTCCTGGCGCCGCTCGCCCGCAGCCTTGCGCCTGGCGGCCGCCTGATCGCGATTCATTCGCACGGCCGCGACCCGGGCCTGGAGATCGTGCAACGCGTGTGGCCTGGAGAAAGCCCGTTCCAGACCGACCGCCACACCTTGCTCAAGGCGACCCGCAACGAGCTCGGCGCGGACGGCAGGGATCTCAATTTCAACGCCTATGCCGACAATCGCTCTATCTTCCGGTACGACATGCACACGTTGCCCGAGGAGATCAGCGAGGCGATCGGCACGTCGACCCTGCTCGCCGCGTGGAACGCAGCGGTGTACGTCGCGCAGATCGAGGACCAGCGGCTCGCTGAGGTGATGGGCGATCGCGGCTACCTGGAGGCGACGCGGGATGTCCTGCAACGCCATTCCGGCCTGTGGTTCCTCGACGAATCCTTCGTGATCTCGCGCAAGCGCGATTGAAGCCGCGACGAGCATGACGGCGGAGGACGCCGCGATGTCCGCAGGTACAGCTCTGGAAGACGAGCGCGTGAGCATCTCCGCGTTCCTCGCCGGAGCCTCGCTGGAGCTGTCGTCCCGCAACCCCGCCGAGATCGATGCGTGCGTCGGGCTGCTCGATCCGGGCACTGCTGTCTACGTGAGCTTTCCGCCAGGCCAGACCTATCACGGCACCGTCGCTCTTGCTGCGCGTGTGGCGCACGCTGGCTTTCGCCCGGTCCCGCATGTCGCCGCGCGGCGCATCGCCGATCGCGAGGCGCTCGACGACTACCTGGCGCGCGCAGCCGGAGAAGCCGGAGTCGACAGCGCTCTCGTCATCGCCGGAGATGCCGAACGGGCGAGCGGTGCCTTCGATTCCAGCCTCGCCCTGCTCGAGACGGGGCTGTTCCAGCGTCACGGCGTCGTGAAGATAGGCGTCGCCGCCTACCCGGAAGGACACCCCCGGATCGATGCCTCTGCGCTCGAAGCCGCACTGGCGGAGAAGATACGTCTCGCGCACCGCTCGGGCATCGAGCTCAGCATCGTGACGCAATTCTGCTTTGATGCCGACGCGATACTTGCCTGGGCGGCGAAGGCGAAGGACCACGGGCTGCCGGTGCGCGTCGGCCTCGCCGGGCCGGCGAGCCTGCCGCGCTTGCTGCGTTTCGCGGCGATGTGCGGCATCGGAAATTCCGTGCGGGCGCTGCAATCGCGCCCGAGGGCGATCACCCGTCTCATGGTCGAGGCCGGTCCCGAAATCGCCCTAAGGGAGCTTGCGCGCCGCGCCGAACCCGCGCTCTCCGGCGCGCACTTCTTCTGCTTCGGCGGCCTCATCCGGACCGCGCGCTGGCTCCGCGCGGTCCGCGACGGCCGATTCGAGCTGACCGACGACGGCGGCTTCCGGGTCGGGGCGGCCTAGTCCAGAGCAGGCGGCATCAAAGGATGAAGCTGACCAAGCCCATAGAACCGAGCTCCATCGCGTCCAGCACCGCGCGACGCCGCGCGATCTTCAGCCCGCCGCGATCCGCGCGCAGGACATAGCGGTATCGGCCCACGTACTCCCGCACGCTCTCGTCGCGCCTGAAGCGATACACGACGAAGTTCGCCTCCACGCCGATCTCCCGGCCGTTCCTGCCGACGATCCGAACGTTGCTGATCATCCGCCGCGTGCGAGAGCGCGGAGATTCGGCGTGGGCGTTCCTATCCTTGAGCCGCGTGACCCGCCCCCGGATGCGGTCGATGTCGTCCGCGATGGTGAAGAGGGTGTTCGCCGGGTCGGAATCCGGCCGGTCGTTGGAGGGCACTTCGTAGCGTGCGTCGTCGCTCAGCAGCCCGAGCCAGTCGTCAAGGCGCCAATCGTCGAGGAGAGCAGCCTCCCGGAAGAGGAACTCCTCGACCTCGGTACGCGTGATCGTCGCCGTCGCGGCACCGGATGGCGTCTTCTTCTTCAATCGCGCCGCTTCCCCATCAGCTTGTCCCACTGGAGCCAGAATGCTCGCAGGTGCAGCTCGTCGGAGTTGAGCTGGTCGCCCGTCTTCGCCATGCCGCGCGACATGATCGACCACGGCACCTCGCGATGGGTGGCTGCGATGCCCGCCTGCACCATCTCCAGCGCCTCGACGTCGTCGGGCGTCGCGAGGCCTCCCGGCCCGTAGAAGGTCAGGAAGGCGTCCAGACGGATCGCGCGCGCCGAAGGCGTTTCCTCCTTCGGCCCCAGCGCCCAGGCGCGCACGCGCATGCGGTCGGGCGCGAGCGGATAGAAGGTGCGTATCGTCACCGACGAGCCGTCGGCGAGGAGCAGGTTCGGGAAGATGATCAGGTTGCGGTTGGTATCGGCGACGCGCGCCGCGCGCGCGTCGCCCAGGCGGGCGACCAGCTCCGCGCGGATGCGCTCGATCTCGGGCTTGGCCGCCTCGCCGTAGACCGGGATCCACTTCGCCACCGGCCTGCCGCGGAAGTTCACGTTGTCGGTGGTTGCGTGGCCGTTGCCGAGCGCCTTGCCCACGCCATGCGAGGGCAGGAGATGGTCGCGATCGGGGCGCTGCATCTTCACCCCGGCGTTCTTCAGGTAGTCGAGCCACGTCGAATGCGTGGTCAGCAGGTGATAGTCGTCGAAGCTGTTCTCGACCAGAAGCTTCCAGTTGGCGCGTATGTCGTAGTCCTGCGTGCCCTGGATCACTTCCATTTGCCCCGAAGGCGACTGGTCGACCACCAGATCGATGTATTCCTTCGCTCCCGCGAGGTAATCGTGCAGAGGCTCGGCCGCTCGGTCGAAATTGAGGAACACGAATCCGCGATAGCTCTCGACCCGCGGCGGCTCCATGAGGCCGTAGTCGGATCTCCTGAAGCTCGGCGGGTAGTCCTTCTCGCCCGGGACTCCGTCGAGGCGGCCGTCGCGGTCGTAGCTCCAGCCGTGGTAGAAGCAGGTATAGGTTTTCGCGTTGCCCTCGGCCTCGCGACACACCATGGCGCCGCGATGGCGGCAGGTGTTGAGAAACACGCGTACCGCGTTTCCGCTGTCGCGGCAGAAAATCACCGGTCTGCCGCAGACCGCGCGCGTGCGGAAGTCGCCGGGGGAGCGCAGTTCCGACTCGTGGCCGACGTAGATCCAGCACGCGTCGAATACCCTCCGCCGCTCGAGCTCGAGGATCTCCGGGTCGACCAGCGTCGCCCGGTTGACGCGGAAGCCGGCCGCCTCGTTCACCACCAGCGGGCGCTCGTTCATGGCGAGTGGGATTCTACATCCCGAAAGACTGCATGCGCTGCCGCAGATCGTCCGGAATCGGCGTGGACTTGAAGGTCGCGAAATCGATCATGCACATGGTCCACGCCGCGCGCAGCCGCGGCTCGCCCGCAACGCTTCCCGCGAGCGCGAGCTCGAACGAGCTGCGGCCGAGGCGAGCCACCCAGACATCGATGTCGAGAAACTCGCCCAGGCGGCAGGGACGAACGAACTCGGCCGTGATCGACAGGCTGGGAACGCGCAGATTCCGCTTCACCATGAAGTCGCCGCCGAAGGGGGAGTCGATGCCGCTCTGGAACCAATCCTCGAGGGCGCTGCTGAACAGGTCGAAGAAGCGCGGATAGAAGGCGATGCCCGCCGGGTCGCAGTGGGAAAAGCGTATCAGGTGCCGCGAGCGGAACGCGCTCGGCGGGACGCGCCCGTCGTGCGCCACGGGCTCGGGCGACGGCGTCGCGGGCGACGAAACGAAGCGCTCCATGCGGGCGCGCAGCTCCGCCGGGATCGCGATGGCGCGCCGGCTCTGGAGCGAGACGATGGCCACCTTGTGGCGCAGGCGCAGTCTCTCTTCGCCCTGCGTGAGGCCGCGGATCGCGAGGACTGCCGAGCTGCGGCCGAGCGCCTCCACGCCCAAGCGCATATGCAGCGTCTCGCCCAGACGGCAGGCTTTCAGGAAATCGACCTTGGTGTTGACGAGCGGCACGCCCCAGCCGCGGCTGAAATGGAATTCCTTGAACGGTATCAGTCTCGCGTCGAACCAGTCCTCGACGAGGTCGTTCGCCATCTCGAGAAAGCGCGGGAAGTAGACGATGCCTGCCGGGTCGCAATCGGCGAACTTGATGCGGCGGGGATGCGAGAACGTTTCCGACAGGGTCGTTTGCCCGGAGCTACGCCGGTTGCAGCCAGCCGATGACGGTGGAACGGGCGCGCCCGACGATCCGGTCCCAGGCGTTGGGGTTCTGCACGATCTCGGCGCGGAAGAACGAGGGGCACAGCACCGCCGCGTGCGCCACCTCCCCGCACAGGCCGCAGCCGACGCAGCCGTTGTTCACGTGCGC
>DASSQD010000098.1:0-11009 GCA_035702665.1 Burkholderiales bacterium | reverse complement strand
TGTAGTAGAGGCAGTAGATCTGACGGAAGTTCTCGAAGTCCCTTTTCACGCTCGCGGCCTGAGTTGGTGCTCTTAACGCAGCCAATTCCACCTTGGCCTTTAGAATAGTGATCTGTTGCCACATAAGCACGTCCTGCACGGTTGGCAGCTCCTTTTGGACGAAGCTCTGGGTCTCCCCGGAGAACTCTGCGTCAACCTTCATACCCATTCGACGTTCCATTCTGTCACTCAGACCGTTTCCGAGCTCAATGAGGCTGTTTTGTGCATCCTCGAACTTAGCTCGCGCTATTGCCGTCCAGGCGCGATCGAGAACCAACATCTCATCGTGCGATACAGCGGAGCACTCGTCGCCGGCCGCGGCGTTCACAGTGACCGAAAGCAAGAGGACTAAGAGAATCGGCGCTCGGCACATTTGACGTCTCTCCGCTGGCTTATAACGTAAAGGTAAGGGGCGCGCCGCATTTGGCGCGTCCCGCTTGACCGCAATGTTAGGCATGACCTTTCCTCCAAACTGCGGTTGCGAACATGACTAGACCAGCCAAAGAAATCAAGATCAATACCGGGTACAACACGAGTAAGTCAATCCGGATGTTACATTCGCCGGAGCAGAGGATACGAAGTTTCATTCCGTACTCGTAGGGAAAATATGCAAGCCAAAGAAGTCCCGCAATCAAAACGGGACGACTTTTTGATATTGTGAACAAAACGGTAAACAGCACGGCTGGCGCAAGCGCCAGAAACGGATGCTCGATGAGTACCGCCATTGCGCGGAGAATGTCCATATTGATGCCTAACAGTTATATATACGGACCGTGCAAGGTTACACCTCAACCTTGCAAGATAGGGACTTACCCGCGGCTGCGGGTTTCCTAGACTGGTCGCGTCAGGATTTCCCCGACGCACCGCTGACTACTCCGGCTTGATGTTCGCGTCGCGGATGACCTTCGTCCACTTCGCGCCCTCGGAGCGCACGAACGCGGCGAATTCCTCGGGCGTGTCGGCCACGACTTCCGAGCCGGTGTCGAGCACCTGTTTCTTCACGTCCGGTGCGTTGTAGGCCTTCACGATCTCGCGGTGCAGGATTTGCAGCACCGGCTGCGGGGTACCCGCAGGCGCGAAGATGCCGTTCCACACGATCGCCTCGATGCCCGGCAAGCCGGCCTCCGCCGTGGTCGGCACGCCGGGCAGCAGCGCGAGGCGCGACGGTCCCGCCACGGCGAGCGCGCGCAGCTTACCGGCCCTGACGCTGGCGGCGATCACCTGCGGCACGACGTATGCGGTCTGGACGACGCCCGCGAGGAGGTCGGGGATCTCCGAGTTCACCGCCTTGTAGGGCACCTCGAGCACGTTGATCTTCGCCTCGGATTTCACCCACTCGCCCACCAGCTGGCTGATGCTGCCCGGGCCGCCGGAGGCGTACGTGAGCGCGCCCGGCCTGGCCTTCGCCAGCTCGACGAACTCCTTCACCGATTTCGCCGCGACCGAGGGATTCACCACCATCACGAGCGGCGTCATGGTGAACCGGGATATGGGCACGAGCTCCCGGTTGAGACGGCAGCAGGGATCGGGCTTGAGCGCGTCGCCGATGGCGTTGTTGATGAGCGCGAGGAACAGCGTGTACCCGTCGGGGGCCGAGCGCGCGGTCTCGCGCGCCGCGATCATGCCGTTCGCGCCGGGACGGTTCTCCACGATCACCGGCTGTCCCAGAGACTCGGCGAGGTGCGCGCCGATCTGGCGCGCGCGGATGTCGGGCGAGCTGCCGGGCGGCGACGGCACCAGGATGCGGATCGGTTTCGTGGGGAAGGACTGCGCCTGGGCGAGCCCGGTGAGCGCGGCGAGGGCGCAGGCGAGGAGCATCTTCTTCATGGGAGTCCTCCGCGGCAAGCGTAGAATTCTAATGCAATATGTCGGGGCGTCGGATCCCGCGATTTTTCGCCGTAGCGTGCGTGGTGGGTGCGTCGAGCGCGGTCGCGCAGACAGTCACCGAGGAGGCGACGCTCATCAACTGGTGGTACTCGGCCACCTTCGGCACCGGGTTCTACAAGATCGGCCCGGCAGTCGCGACGGTGATCCGCCTGCCGTTCTCGTACCGCGTCCAGGCGATGGAGCCCGGCAGCATCGGCGTCAACCTGCTCGCCCCGGTCACCGTCGCCGCGTATCACCTCAACCTGCACGAGCTGAACGAGTTCAACCTAAATCAGGATGTCGCAGCGGCGAGCATCCTGCCGGGCGCCGAGGTGGAAATCCCGATGACCGAGCGCTGGCGGCTCAAGCCCTTTGCGCAGGCCGGCGTGGGCTCGGAGTTCAGCGACCCGAAGCTGGTCGCGACCATGTATACCGGAGGCGTAAGGAGCCTGTACCGCTTCGCCGGGGATGAGTATCCCGTGAGCCTGGGCAACGCGCTGTTCCTCGCCGGCTACCGCGTCCGCGACGGCAGCGAGCGCCAGGGCCTCGGCGCGTTCCAGCTCGGCCTCAACATGGGAACGCCGTGGAGCGTCCCGCTCTGGAACGGCCCCGCGTACCTCAACGCGCACTTCATCTCCACGGCGTACTACAGCAAGCTCGCGTTCGCCAACCCCGAGCCGGGCGGTCTCTCCGTCTACCGCGAGTACCAGGTCGGGTTCAGCTTCAGGACGGCGCGCCCGGTCAGCCTCATGGGTTTCGGCGCGGACACGCTCGGCCTGGGCTTCCGCTTCGCCCGGGGCCTGCGCGGCCTGAGCCTCGTCACCGAGTTTCCGTTCTGAGCGCTTGTGCGATCCGCCGCCGCCCGACGGTCGGCCTCGGCACGCGCTCGCCCCCGAACTCGTCCTGGAACCAGCGGCGCACGTCCTCCTCCAGGCCGACGCCGTGCATGAAGTTGTAGAGCGCCTTCTTCAGCGCACGGCCGAGACGGTCGTGGTCCACGCCGGTCGGATCGACGAAGCCGACGTCGTTCCTCGCGAAGGGACCGTCGGGCAGCGGCTTGAGCGTCACCCCGTAGTCCTGCGGGCGCTTCCCGACCGGTGAATGCACGGTGCAGGCGAAGCGGTGCCAGAAGCCGCTGTGGATGCAGCCGCTCGCGAACAGCTGTCGCACGTTCTCGAGCGCGTCCACCGTGTCCTGCACGGTTTCCGTGGGGAAGCCGTACATGAGGTAGGCGTGGACGAGGATGCCCGCGTCGGCGAAGGCGCGCGTGACGCGCGCCACCTGGTCGACCGTGACGCCCTTCTTCATGAGCTTGAGCAGCCGGTCCGAAGCCACCTCCAGGCCGCCGGAGACCGCGATGCAGCCGCTTTGCGCGAGCTGGCGGCACAGCTCGGGGGTGAACGTCTTCTCGAAGCGTATGTTGCCCCACCAGGAGATCGGGAGCCCTCGCGTTTGCAGCTCCGCCGCGAGCGTCTTCAGCGCCTTGGGCGGCGCGGCCTCGTCGACGAAGTGGAAGCCGGTCTCGCCGGTCTCGGCGACGACCGCCTCGATGCGATCCGCCGTCACCCTGGCGGAGGCCGCCTCGTAGCGCGAGATGTAATCGAGGCTGACGTCGCAGAAGGAGCATTTCTTCCAGTAGCACCCGTGCGCCACCGTCAGCTTGTTCCAGCGCCCGTCGCTCCACAGGCGATGCATCGGGTTCAGCATGTCGAGGAGCGAGAGGTAGCGGTCGAGCGGCAGGCCGTCCCACGTCGGCGTGCCGACCTCGTCGAAGGGGATGTCCGGCTCGGGGAAATTGACGTAGCGCACCACGCCGCCCTCGCGCAGGAAGCAGCGCACCAGGCGAGCGCGTGAGCGCCGGCCCTGCAGATGCTCGAGGAGGGCGAGCAGCGGCCGCTCGCCCGCGTCGAGGGTCACGTAGTCGAAGTAGTCGAACACGCGCGGCTCGCTCAGGCTCCGCAGCTCGGTGTTGACGAAGCCGCCGCCCAGCACGGTGACGATGCGCGGGTCCTTGCGCTTGACGGCCTGCGCGATGCGCAGCGCGGCGTAGACCGAGCCGGGAAAGGGCACCGAGAGCAGCACGACATCGGGCTCGTGGCGCGCGAGCGCGTCCAGCGTCAGCGCCTCGAGCGCAGCGTCGACGAGGTTGGGTGCCGCCGCGAGCGCCCGCGCGAGCGGCTCGAACGTGGGCTGGCTCGCCGCGAGCTGCTCGCCGTAGCGCACGAACTCGAAGCGCTCGTCGACCGCGTCGCGCAGCACGTCGGCGATGTCGTCGAGATAGAGCGTCGCGAGGTGCCGCGCGCGGTCGGCGAGACCGAGCGCGCCGAAAGCCCAGGCGAGAGGATCTCCGCCTTCCTCGCGGGCGGCATAGGCCTCGAGCGAACGGAAGCGCTCGCCCTCGGGGAGGAACCGGCGCGTGTTGATGCGGTGCGCGAGCGTCGCGTCGCGCCCCTGGAGGAAGGCGATCGCCGAATCGACGGTCGCGGCGTAGCGCGGGAAATCGCGGAGGAAATGGCGCACCTGCGCCGAGCGCCTGGCCGCGCGCTTCGCCCCGGCAGCGTCGCGCAGCGCGGCGAGGCCTTCGCGCGAGAACAGCCGCAGCACGAGAGCCAGAGCGAGGTCCTGCTGGCGCGCGTCGACGCCGCGGGAGCGCAGGAAACCGGTCAGGTACGCGATCGACGGGTAGGGCGTGTTGAGCTGCGTCATCGGCGGGATGAGGCCGAGCACCCGCGGCGTCGCGGCAGGCATGACTCTGTCCGGCTGGTTCACTGCACTATCATAGCGTCCATGCCCGCTCCCCGACCCCGAAAGACCGTCGTCTGGTTCGACGACGGCAAGCGCCCCAGCGTCGCGGACCGGCTCGGGAATGAGCCCGACATCGCCTTTCAGCGGCTCACCTACGGCGCACCGAAGGCCGACAACTGGAAGGCCCTGTCGGCTGCGCACGTCTACTGCATAAGCTCGACGCGCCAGGAGATGCCCGAGGAGTACCGCTGCGGCGCGGGGCTGCTCGCGCGCTGCCCCGATCTCCTCGCGGTGTCGACGACCGGCGCGGGCTACGACACGGTGGACGCGCGAGCGTGCACGGCCGCGGGCGTTCTCGTCGTCAATCAATCCGGCGCCAACGCCGACGCGGTGGCGGAGCACGCTTTGGCGATGATGCTGTCTCTCTCCAAGAAGATCCCGCAGGCCGACCGCTCGCTGCGCTCGGGCGCGGGCGTTCCGCGCGAGCACTTCAAGGGCTGGAACGCGCTCGGCCGCACGCTCGGCGTGGTCGGCATCGGCAACACCGGGCGGCGCCTCGCGCGCATCTGCGGCCAGGGGCTGCAGATGAAGGTGCTCGCGTGCGACCCCTACCTCACGCCTGAGGAGATCCGGGAGCGCGGCGCGGGCAAAGTGGACCTCCCGGCCCTGCTCGCGCAGTCGCGCTTCGTCTCGATCCACTGCCCGTACAACGACGAGACCCGCAACATGATCGGCGAGCGCGAGCTCGCCGCCATGCAGCCCGGCTCCTTCCTCATCACCACCGCGCGCGGCGGAGTCGTGGACGAGAATGCCCTTGCGGCGGCCCTGAAATCGGGGCACCTCGCCGGCGCGGGGGTGGACGTCTGGAACGAGGAGCCGCCGCCGCCTTCGCACCTGCTGCTCGCGCTGGAGAACGTGATCGCCACGCACCACACCGCCGGCATCACGCAGGACTCGCGCGAGAACATGCGCGACTGGAACGCGCAGCAGGTGCTCGGCATCCTTCGCGGCGAGCGCCCGCCGCGGCTCGTCAATCCGGCCGCGTGGCCGGGCTTCGCCCGGCGGTTCGAGAGGATCTTCGGGATCTCGCCCCGATAGCTACGCCTGCGCGAGCGCCGCCTTGACCCGGTCCGGCGACAGCGGCGCCCGCCGCATGCGCACGCCCGTCGCGTCGAAGAACGCGTTCGCGATCGCCGCGGGGATCACGCGGATGGTGGGCTCGCCCGCGCCGGTCGGCGCGATCTCCGGATGGTTGACGAGGACGACGTCGATCGTCTCCGGCGCGTCCTTGATGTCGAGGATCGGGTAGCTCATCCAGTCCACGCTCTTCACGCGGTCGCGGTCGAACTGCACCTCCTCGAACAGCGCCCGCGAGGTTCCGTGAACGACGTTGCCCTCGATCGTGTAGCGCAGCCCCTCGGGGTTGATGATCAGCCCGCAGTCGTGCGCCACGGTGAATTTCTTGGCGTGGATGCGGCCGGTCTTCCTCTCGACCTCGATTTCCGCCACCGCCGCGACGATCGTGCCGCCGCGCTGCGCGTAGGCGATGCCGCGCCCCTGCAGCACGTCGCCCGAGCGGTCGCGCGCGCCCGACCGCGGCTGCCAGCCGGCCTTCTCCGCGGCCGCCTTGATCACCGCGGCGTCCCTCGGGGCGGTCACGTACTTCAGGCGGAACGCGACCGGGTCCTCGTTCGCCGCGTGCGCGAGCTCGTCGACGAACTGCTCGCTGCCGAAATGGATCTCGGGCCCGACCGGGTCGCGCAGGTGCGCCGTGCGCAGCGGCGAGCACGAGTCGAGCAGCGGCGGGATCGTCTCCCACGCGAGCAGCTTGCTCTCGAAGCCGTAGCTCTCGGCGGGCGTGCCGAAGCCCTCGCTGGGCTTGGGGGGCAGGCCGGTCGACATGCCCACCAGGCTGTGGCTCGGATCGGATTCGTTCGTCTGGATGTTGATGCGCGAGAACCCCTTGGAGACGAACTCGTAGCCGGTCACTTTGCCCGAGGCATCCAGCGCCGCGCGCGCGCGGTGCACGCACGCCGGACCCTTCGGATCCCAGGCGATGCCGTCGTTGCGCATGCCCTGCACGCGCACCGGCCGCCCGGCGAGCTTGGACAGCATCGCGGCGTCGAGCGCGGCGTCGCCCGCGTCGTTGCGCCCGTAGGAACCGGGCCCGTAGACCCAGATCACGTGCACCTTCTCCGGCGGAACGCCGAGAAGCCGGGCGACGCCGAGCTGCGTGAAGTGCGGCTTCTGCGTGCCGGACCACACCGTGACGCCGTCGGCGCGCACGTCGGCCACGGCGCACGCGGGCCCCATGCTCGCGTGCGACTGGAACGGCCATTCGTACTCGGCCTCGACCGTGCGCGCGGCGGTCTTGAACGCCGCGTCCACGTTCCCGCGCTTGGTGCCCTCCTCGCGCTTGACGACGGGCGCCTTGCGGATGTGATCGTGCAGCCCGGCCATCTCCGGGAAGGGGGCCTGCTTGGCGTGGTTCCAGTCGACCTTGAGCATCTGCGACGCGCGCACCGCGTCCCACTCCCGGGGAGCGAGCACCGCGACGAAATCCTTGTCGCGCACGACCCGCGCGCCCTTCACCTTCGCGATCGATTTCTCGTCGACGCTCGCCACCGTGCACGCGGCGCGGGTCGGACGGATGACGCGCGCGTGCAGCATGCCCGGCAGCGAGATGTCGGTCACGTACTTCTCGGTGCGGTAGACCTTGCCGGCCAGGTCGCGGCGCGTGTAGGACTTGCCGACCACGCGGTACTCCGAGGGCGATTTCACCTTCGCCTGGACCTTGATGTCCATCGGGTTGCCGGTCTGCTTGTTCCACTCGACGGGGTGGTTGAAGTAGCGCCCGCCGATGAGCTCGGCGTAGGTCGTCTTCTTCGACGGGTCGGAGACCGCGCTGACGACGCCGTCGTCGACGCGCAGCTGCTCCGCCGGCACGCCGAGCTTCTGCGAAGCGGCCTGGACCAGCAGCCGGCGCGCCTCGGCCGAGGCGTTGCGCAGCGGCCTTGCGCCCAGGTACACGCCGGTGCTGCCCGAGGCGCCGCCCTGGTTGCAGGTGAGCGCCGTGTCGCCCATCACTACGTCGACCTTGTCGACGGCGACGTCCAGCTCGTCGGCGACGACCTGAGCGATGGCGATGTCGAGCGACTGGCCCATGTCCATCTTGCCGAAGAAGGCGGTGACGCGGCCGTCCGGGGCGATCGCCACCCAGGAGTCCAGCTCCGCGGGAGCGAGCGGCGGCTTGGTGCCGATCGACACCGAGACGCCGACGGAAGACGAGCGCTGGGCGAAGGCGTCGCCGGCGAGCGCGGACCCGCCGGCGGTGACGATCAGCGCGCCCGAGGCCTTGAGGAATTCGCGGCGTGAGAGAGGTGCGTTCATGGTCGCTCCTTTAGGCCATCTGGGTCTGGGCGCGCTTGATCGCGCGGAGAATCGACACGTGCGTACCGCAGCGGCATTTCAGCCCCGCGAGCGCATCGCGCAGCTCGGCGTCGCTCGCCTTCGGGTTCTTCTTGAGGACCGCGGCGGCGGTCATGATCCAGCCGTTGATGCAGTAGCCGCACTGCGGAACCTGCTCGGCGACGTACGCGGCCTGCAGCGGGTGCGGCTTGTCCGGCGTGCCCAGGCCTTTCAAGGTGGTGACCGCCTTGCCCGACGCCGCGGAGAGCGGCATCACGCAGGAGCGTATCGCCTCGCCCTCGAGGTGCACGGTGCACGCGCCGCATTGCGCGAGGCCGCAGCCGAAATGCGGATTGGTCATCTTGAGGTCGTCGCGCAGCGCGTACAGAAGCGGCATGCCGGGGTCGGCGTTGACCGTGACGGCCCGGCCGTCGACGGTGAACTTGATGCGTGCCATGAAGCCTCCTTGGATGGTCTGCGGCTCCGCGAATGGGGCCGCCGGATGACTCGGGCTAGTGTAGACCTCGACTACGGGCGGTGCAACGCGTCCGCGGTGGTACGATTACGCCCTTGATTCCGCGGGAGGGAAGCGGTGAAGGCCAGCGCACGCGAGACCGGGATCGACCTCGAGCGGTTCAGGCTGCGACGCTTTGTCGAGGAATTGCGACAGGCGGGCGAGCTCGACGTCAGGCCCGGGCAGACCGATCTCGCCGATGTCGCCGCAGGGCTCGAGGGCAACGCGCGGGCGGTGCTCTACGAGCGCGCCGGGAAGGAAGGCGCGCCGCTCGCCGGCAACGTCATGGGCGGGCGCGCGCGCCTCGCGCGGGCCTTCGGCGTCGCGCCGGACAAGCTCCTCGCCGAGGTGCTGCGCCGCCTCAAGCTCGCGCCGCAGATCGTCGAGATTCCCCGGGAGGCCGCGCCCGCGCAGCAAGTCGTGCTCACCGGCGAGCAGGCGGACTTCACGGCGCTGCCGGTGCATCTCCAGCACGGCCTGGACGGCGGCCCGTACATCTCGGCGTCGATCGATTTCGCCGTCGATCCTGCGAGCGGCTGGACGAACGTCGGCGTGCGGCGCCTGATGCTGCGCGGCCGCCGCGAGGCCGGCGTCGATCTCAATTCGCCTTCCGATCTGCGGGCGCTCTACGAAGCGGCGGCGAAGCAGGGCAGGCGCCTGCCGGTCGCTTTCGCCGTCGGCTCGCACCCGGCGGACTACGTCGCCGCCGTCATGCGCCTTCCCGTGGACGAGCTGGGCCTCGTCGCCGCGCTGCGCGACGCGCCCCTTCCCGTGGTGAAGTGCGTGAGCTGCGACATCCGCGTTCCCGCGGACGCGGAGTGGGTGCTCGAAGGCTACCTCGACGAGCGCGGCCACGTGGAGGCCGAGGGGCCGTACGGCGAGTTCCTCGGCTACTACGGCGCGGTCAAGCGGAACCCGGTGTTCCATCTCACCGCGGTCACGCGGCGGCGCGACGCGCTCTTCCAGACGGCGACGATCGGCGGACGGAGCCTCGGCCGCACCGACACCGCGCAGCTGAACGCCCTGCGCACCGAGGTGATGGTGTGGCGTGCGCTCGAGAGCGCGGTGCGCGAGGTCAAGGCCGTATACGCGACGCCTTCGAGCGGGGGGATGTATACGCTGCGCATCGCCATGCGCCAGCGCGTTCCGGGCGAGGCGCGCAACGCCATCGCCGCCGCGTTCGGCTGCCTCGCCAACGTCAAGCACGTGTTCGTCGTCGATCCCGACGTCGATGTCTTTTCCGACGAGCAGATGGACTGGGCGCTGGCGACGCGCTTCCAGGCCGACCGCGATCTGGTGGTGCAGTCGGGATTCCGCACCCTGCCGCTCGATCCCTCGCTGCGCGGCGCACGCACCGGCGCCAAGGCCGGTTTCGACCTCACCTTGCCCGTGGGCGAGCCGCGCGGCATCGAGGCGGCCATCCCCGAGCCGCCGCGCTTCGAGGGCGCCCGCTTCGCCTCGGTCGAGGCGGCGCTCGCCGACGGCCCGAAAACCTTCGAGGCGCTCATGGCGGCGGTCGCGAGCCGCGACGGGCGCGAAGTGGTGCTCGCGCTGGAAGCGCTGCGCGAAGCCGGGCGTCTGGAGTGCGAGAAGGACGGCCGTTACGCGATGACGCATGCGTAAGCCGATTCTCGCCGTCGCGCTCGCGGCCCTGTGCGCGCCGGCGTCCGCCGCGTTCTTCCAGATCGCCGAGCAAAGCGCGTCCAGCATGGGGAACGCGTTCGCGGGCGGCGCCGCGATCGCCGAGGACGCCAGCACCGTGTGGTACAACCCGGCGGGGATGACGCGGATCGCGGGACCGCAGTTGATCATCGGCGGCAGCTACATCCATCCGAGCTTTACCGCGAACGTGATCAGCGCGAGCACGGTCACAGGAGCGCCCATCGCCGGCGGCGGCGGCGATGCGGGCCAGAACGCGTTCGTTCCCACCCTGTACGGGACTTACCCGCTCTCGAAGCGCCTTTCGCTGGGCGCGGCGGTGAATGCACCGTTCGGGCTGGTGACCGACTACGACGACGGCTGGGCCGGGCGTTATCACGCGCTCCGGTCCGATATCAAGACGGTGAACATCAACCTCGCCGCCGCCTTCAAGCTCGACGACACCCTGTCGGTGGGTCTGGGCGTCAACCATCAGAACATCGACGCCGAGCTGACCCAGGCGGTGGACTTCTTCACGCTGTGCAACGTCGGTGCGCTCCTCTCTATTCCGGGAGCCACCGGCTGCGGATCGGGCGGCGGATTCAGTCAACCCGCCAACCCCAATGACGGCAGCGCGAAGGTCACCGCGAAGGGCGATGCCTGGGGCTACAACCTCGGGATCCTCACGCAGGTCGGGCCGGCGCGAGTCGGTTTCGCGTACCGCTCGCAGATCAAGTACAAGCTTGACGGAAACTTCGACATCACGGCGCCGGCGAACGTGCCCAACGCGCTGTTGACG
>DASSQD010000097.1:0-132291 GCA_035702665.1 Burkholderiales bacterium | reverse complement strand
GTTCGCGTATCGAGTTCACGATCCGGAGAGATATGGCGTGATCGAGTTCTCGGGGGAGGAGCCGGTACGCATCGAGGAGAAGCCGACCCGACCGAAATCATCGTACGCAGTCACCGGACTTTACTTCTACGACAACGACGTCGTTCGCATCGCAAAGTCCTTGCGGCCCTCAGCGCGCGGCGAACTCGAGATTACCGATGTCAACCGCCGCTACCTGGAGGATAAGAACCTGCACGTCGTGAAGCTGGGTCGCGGGCACGCATGGCTGGATACCGGCACGCCAGAGTCCCTGCTCGAGGCGAGCCAGTTCATCGAGACCGTCGAGCGCCGCCAGGGACTCAAGATAGGCTGTCCCGAAGAGGTTGCCTGGCACATGGGCTTCATAAAGGACGCAGACCTGGAGAAATTGGCCGCGCGGATGGGAAGCAGCGCTTACGGACGGTACCTGCTGTCGGTGGTGAAGAGTGGCGGGCGAATGCCGCTTGAATGAAGGTCAACCCCACGCGCCTACCGGAAGTGCTGTTGATCGAGCCTGAGGTCTTCGGCGACGCACGCGGTTCTTTCTTCGAGAGCTGGAACCAAAGGGAATTCGAGCGCGCCGGAATCCGGGCGAGCTTCGTTCAGGACAACCATTCACGCTCGGAGAGGGGCGTGCTGCGCGGCCTGCACTACCAGGTGCGCCAGCCGCAGGGCAAGCTCGTCCGCGTGCTCACGGGCGAAATCTTCGACGTGGCTTTGGACGTTCGGCGCAGCTCTCCTACGTTCGGTAGGTGGGAAGGGGCGCGGCTGAGTGCGGAGTCGAAGAAAATGCTGTGGGTTCCGGTCGGATTCGCGCACGGATTCTGCGTGCTGAGCGACTTTGCCGAGGTGCTCTACAAGACCACCGACTTCTACGCGCCCGAATTCGAACGCTCGATCGCATGGAACGATCCGGAACTCGGGATCGACTGGCCCCTGGCCGTGCCTCCGATACTGTCGCCCAAGGACGCCGCCGGCCTGCGGCTGCGCGACGCCGAAGTGTTTCCGTGAGGATTCTCCTAACTGGCAGAAACGGCCAGGTCGGGTGGGAGCTCGAACGAAGCCTGGCGCGCATCGGGGAGGTTTTCGCTTTCGATCGATCCTCGCTCGACCTCGCTGAACCGGACCAGATTGCGGGACGGGTTCGCGCGGTCAAACCCGACGTTGTTGTCAACGCCGGGGCGTATACCGCGGTGGATCGCGCCGAGTCCGAGCCCGAGCTCGCGAGGCGGATCAACGCCGAAGCGCCGGGAATTCTCGCCGGGGAAGTCCTGCGCCTCGGCGCTACGCTCATCCACTACTCGACGGACTACGTGTTCGACGGCACGAAGGCGGCGGCCTACGTCGAGACGGACCCTCCGAATCCGCTCAGCGTCTACGGTCGCAGCAAGCTCCAGGGAGAACAAGCGATCCAGGCGAGCGGCTGCAGGCACCTGATCCTTCGCACGAGCTGGGTGTATGGTGCTCGCGGGGCAAACTTCCTGCTCACCATGCTCCGGCTGGCCAGAGAGCGCCGCGAGATCCGGGTCGTGGACGACCAGATCGGAGCGCCGACGTGGTGCCGGGACATTGCCACAGCGACTGCCAAACTGGCGGAGGCGAGCGTTGCGGAAAGCATCCAAGGCCTCTATCACTTGACGGCCGCAGGCAGTACCAGCTGGTGCCGCTTCGCGAGCACGCTCCTTGAGATTGCGGGAATTGGGACACCGGTAACGCCGATATCCACTGGCGAGTTCCACCCTGTCGCAAGACGCCCTGCCAATTCGGTCCTGTCATGCGCAAAGCTGAAGACCTTCGGCATCGAACTGCCCGAATGGCCGCGCTCCCTGTCCGCCTGCATGGCTGAAATGGCCATCTCGACCCAAGACGATGCGCCCGACCGACAGCAACCGCGCGCCGGTTAGCACCGTCATCCCCTGCTTCCGGTGCGCATCGACCATACGCCGCGCCATTTCGTCGGTCGCCGCGCAATCGTTCCGGCCCGCTGAATTGATCTTGGTCGACGACGGAAGCAAGGACGGAACGCTGCAAGAGCTTAGGGACCTTCGGCGTGCCTTCGGAGATGACTGGATCAAGATCGTCGTGCTCCCCGAGAACCTAGGGCCGGCGAGCGCCCGGAACGCCGGCTGGGACGCGGCCACGCGCAAGTATGTCGCGTTTCTTGACGCCGACGATGCATGGCACCCGCGAAAAATCGAGATTCAGCACGCTTTCATGGAAGCGCATCCGGACGTGGCGTTGAGCGGGCACGCTCACCAGTGGATCGCGGACGGCGAGGCGATCGACACCCGCGCTGTCGTCGCGGACTACGATATCGTGTCGCGACGCGAACTGCTGCTGGCCAACCGGTTCATCACTCCGTCCGCCATGCTCAGGCGAAATCTTCCCTACCGGTTTCAGGCAGGCAGGCGTTACCTCGAGGATCATCTCCTCTGGCTGGAGATCGCTTCGGCGGGCTTGCGCGTGGCGCGCCTTGCCGCAACGCTGGCATTCACCTTCAAGGCGCCGCTTGGAGAATCAGGGCTGTCGGCGAACACGTGGGCGATGAGAAAGGCTGAGCTTTCGGCGTTTTGGCATCTTCACGAGACTGGGCATCTGGGCCTACTGTCGACGATCGGGTTGTGCGTCTATTCCCTAGCCAAGCACATGCGCCGAGCGCTCCTGTTCTTCGGGTCCGGGCAAAGACGAAAGTGAAAGGACGCTCTCCCGAAGTATCGATCTCCGTCGTGAGCCACGGTCAAGGGGAACTCGTAGCCCTCTTGCTCGGCGACCTGTCCTTGCGCATCCGAACCGCGATCGAGATCCTCCTCACGGTCAACGTCCCCGAAACCCTGCCCTTCGACCCCGCACGCTTCGCGTTTCCGGTTCGAGTGATGCGCAATGAACGACCGCGAGGGTTCGGCGCCAATCACAACGCGGCGTTCCGAGAGAGTCTAGGCCGGTACTTCTGCGTCTTGAACCCCGATATCCGCGTGGAGCGGGACCCGTTTGGACCCCTGATCGAGTGCCTGCGCGATCCGCGTACGGGCGTTGTTGCGCCGCTGATCTTCGACCCGGCAGGCCGGATCGAAGATAACGTCCGAAGCTTCCCGACGCCCTGGACGATCTTGCACAAGGTGCTTTTCGGCGGCGGGCTCGATCACGCGACGGGCGCGGAATACCCTGATTGGGTCGCCGGCATGTTCATGCTGTTCCCGCACGAGGTCTTCGAGGAACTCGGCGGGTTCGACGAGGGCTATTTCCTCTACTACGAGGACGTCGACCTGTGCGCCCGCTTGGCCGCCGCCGGACGACGCGTCCGAGTCTGTCAGGACGCAAGCGCAGTCCACGCGGCGCGCAGGGAGAGCCGGCGCAGTCCGCGCCACATGCGCTGGCATCTTTCGAGCATGTTGCGTTTCTTCCTGCGGTCGCGGGGGATCAGGCAGCGCCGCTAGCGACGCAGCGGGTGGAGCAGGCGGCGGGCCGCGAAGTACATCCGCATCAGCCATTCCTGCCACCCCGGGCGGAGCTGCCCGTTCTTCTTCATCGCGCGGATGATTTCTTCGACTGCAGCCTCTCGGTTTCCCATGCTGACTCCGCCTGCGCGCATACAGGTGATGACCGACGGGACGTGAACGACCCTGGACCGCAGGGCCCCGCGCAGCATCAGCTCGAAGTCCATGGAGATGCGATAGGACAAGTCGAACTCGCCATATTTCCGGAAGTAGGATCGGTGGGTGAACAGGGCTGGGTGGTTGATCATTCGCCCGAACCGGAAAGCGACCGGCGACCACCCATGGTCGAGCCTGCGCAGCAGGCCGCCCGTGTCGCGGTCGACGACGTCGCAATCGCCAAAGACGATTTCCGGAAAGCCGGACCGCGTGGCCGCCTGCATCGCCCGCGACACGGCTTCAGGGTCGGCAAGCCAGTCGTCCGAGTTGAGGAACTGGATGTAATCGCCGCTGGTTGCTTCCAGGCCCTTGTTGAAGGCGTCGGCAATCCCGCGGTCCGGTCCGCTCGTCCAGGACGCCAGGCTCTTCTCGTATGCCCTGATCACGTCGAGCGTTCCGTCGGTCGATCCGCCGTCGACTATCACATGCTCGATCGAGGGGTAGTGCTGCGAGAGAACGCTTCGGATCGTGTCTTCGATATGCTCCCGGCTGTTGAGCGCTACGGTGACTATGCTGACGCGTGGAGAAGTCCCAGGCATCGCAGGTCTCTAGATGAACTCGAGACGGGGCAAGGGCACGAACAGCCGCGCGGCGGAGAACTTGCTGCTTTCCTCGAAGAACCTGCGAAAGTGCCAGGGCAAGACCAGCAGATAGTCGGGCTTTCGCCCGAGCAACTCGTCCTCGGGGACGATCGGTATCCGGCTTCCGGGCGTGTAGCTTCCGTACTTGTCCGAGTTGACCTCGCCGATCGCCACGATGTCGCCGTCCGTCAGCCCGCAGTACTGCAGGATGACGTTGCCCTTCGTGGAAGCTCCCAGCGCGGCCACCGTCTTGCCCTGTTTCCGGGCGCCCCGCAGGAAGTCGAGCAACTCCATCCGCGAGGTCGCGGCGCGCTTGGCGAACTCCGCGTATGGATCGAGAGTATCGAGGCGTCTCCGCTTCTCGTCATCGAGCAACCTTTCCACCGCATCCGTCGGCGGGACAGCCCGATCGGATTTTTGCACCATCACCGAGAAGCTGCCTCCGTTGATATCGTTCAGCTCGACATCCACGATCGTGAAGCCGACCCGGTCTGTCATCCACTTGATTTGTCTGAGCCCGTAATACTCGAGATGCTCGTGGCACACGGTGTCGTAGGAGTTTGTATCGAGCATCGTCGGCATGTAACTCTGCTCGAAGACCCATACGCCATCCTCCGCCAGAACCTGGTGCACCTCCCGCATGAACGCGACCGGGTCCTCGAGGTCGTAGAACATCGAGAACGAAGTGACGACCTTGGCTTTCCTGCCTGGAAATCTCTCCTGAAGGACCCGGGCGGAAAAGAAGTCGGGAATCAGATGAATGTGGGGAGGGTAGTGCTGCGCGAACTTGACCCCGGTGGGATCGATACCGACCAACGTAGCGCCGCGATAGGGATAGGCCTGCAGAGTCGTGCTGTCGTTGCTGCCGATGTCGACGATGAGGTCATCGTCGTTCAGAACCACGCTCCGCAGGATCTTGCGCACCTTGCCGCGAAGGTGCTTGACCATGCTGATGTTGAGCGCAGACCGATAGCCGTAGTTCTCACCATACATCTCCCGTAATTCGTACGAGTGCTCGAGCTGCAGCAGCCCGCAGACGTCCTCGCCGCCGGTGCATTTCACAAGACGGAGAGGGCCGCGAGTGATCGGCGCATCCCGTTCGCGAGGAAACGTGCCCGTCAAGGCCTGTACGCCGAGGTCGAGCACGGTCACGAGTTGCAGGTTGCCGCAGATGCGGCACTTCCCAGGTCTTGTATACATGCTTTGGGTCAACCGAGCGCTCCCTGCAGGTCTGCGTCGACCATCATCTTCACCAGGTCCTCGAATCCCTTCTCTGGCCTCCAGCCCAGCACCCGGTGCGCCTTGGCGCTGTTTCCGACCAGCTGGATCGTTTCTGCAGCCCGGTAGGCGTGCGCGTCTTCCTTCACGTACCGCCGGTAGTCCATCCCCAGCCGGGCGAAGGCAAGTTCACAGAACTCGCGGACGGAATGAGTTTCGCCCGTGGAAACGATGAATTCCTCGGCGCGCGACTGTTGCAGCATCGACCACATGGCGCGCACGTAGTCTCCTGCGAATCCCCAGTCGCGGCGGGCCGAGAGATTCCCCAGAGCGATCTCGCTCGCCAAGCCTCGCTTGATGCGTGCCAGTTCATGCGTGATCTTCCTCGTGACGAACGCGGTGCTGCGGCGTGGGCTCTCGTGATTGAACAATATCGCCGAGCAGGCGAACAGTCCGTGCCTTTCCCTGTAGATCCGGACCATGAAATCGGCGTAGGCCTTCGCGGCACCGTAAGGGCTGCGCGGGGACACCGGCGTGGCCTCGGACTGCGGGCTTTCGACGGCGTTTGCGAATATCTCGCTGCTCGACGCCTGGCAGAAGCGGATGCCCGCGTCGACCTCTCGAATGGCTTCCAGAATACGCGCAACCGCGAGACCGTTGACTTCCCCGATCGCGACCGGCTCATCGTACATCCCGGCGCCGGACGAATAGCCCGCGCAATTGTAGAACTCGCCGGGCCGGTACTCACGAAGAATCTGCGCGATTCCCGAGGCGTCGCGCATGTCCCAGCCGACGAGCTCGACGCGGCCGGCAAGTCCCGCGGGAAGGGAGCGTCGCGCCTCGCCCGGGTCCCTGCGCACCACCCCCACGATCCCATATCCTCGCTCGACCAGCAATTCGGCGAGGTAGCTGCCGTCCTGGCCGGTGATTCCCGTGATGAGCGCGGTCCGCGACGCCATCAGCGGAGATCGATCCCGAGTGCGCGCGCCGCCACGCGGCTCGTCGCACGGGCGTGCCGGCTGCGCAGCAGCTCATAGAGCTCGACGCGCCGCGAGCCTCTCTTGAACAGCCCGAAATAGATCACCGACGCGAGATTCGCCAGCGCCGCGGGGCATTGCGCCACCAGCCATGCCACGGCGCGGGCGCGGCCGCGGGCGATGCTGGCGAGATACTTTCGGAACTCCTCGATCGAATACGAGCCCAGGGCCCTGTGAAAGAGCAGGAAATTGAATCCGCGCCAAGGATCCCGGGGACAGACCGAGCGCTTGGTCGACTCGGAGAAATCGGCGAAGGACCAGAGCAGCGCGGGCCACTTGAAGCTCCAGATCTCGAAGGCGCGAGGCGTCCACATGGCGTTCCCGTTGCGAATCATGATCAGCGGCTGCGCTATCACTTTGGCCGCGCCGATGGCCGGGCTCTGGAACATCACGCCCACATGGATGAACTGCGTGCCGTAGTACGACTTTCGGTCGCGCGCCAGCCAGAGTTCCCGCCGGATCACCACCGCCCCTATGAAGGACAGATACGCCGCCACCTCGGCGAAGAAATCCTCGCCGCGCTTCGAGTCGTATTCGATATCCTCGTAGACGGCGAGTCGCGGGCGCGCGAGCGTCACGCTCAGGTCGGCGTTGCGCACCTCCGCGTTGACCACCACGAGCGGCGGGCGAGTGCCCAGCGCCGCCAGGACCCTGGAGACGGCTCCGGAGACGAGAACGTCGTCGTCGGTCATCAGCCAGCAGTACTCGCCGCGGGCGTAACCCACCGCTTTGTCGTAGTCTCCGTCCACGCCGGAGTTCACCTTCTCCCGATAGTAGCGCAACACCGGGTGGCGAACGGCCACGTGTGCGACGACTTCCCCGGTCCTGTCGGGCGATGCACCATCCACGACGATCAACTCCACATCGGGCGTCATCTGCCCCAGGATGGACTCCAAAGTCTCCGCTATGAACCCAGCCCGGTTGTAGGTCGCGATGCAGATGGACAATTTCACCGATCCGCCTTCATATGTCGGCAAATCGCTGCGTCGCTATCAGCGAATACTGCTGAGCGTGCGGCACGCGGAACTTCCTCAGCTGATAGTAGTTTTCGGCGAACCTGAGCCCCTTCAATCCCCGCAGGAACGCCGGATCGAAATGGTCGGGGTCGACGAAGAAGGCATTGACGCCGTTGCGCTCGACCGTGACGAAGCGATAGCCGCGCTTCTCCAGGTGGGTTCGCCAGCCGGCGATCGACACGCCGTAGTACAGCTGCGTCGGGTGCGCCGAGGTGAAGTCGAATCGCTCGCGATACTCGATGGTCGCGCTCCGCTCCGGACCGAAAACGGAGTTGTACTCGACAACCAGAATCCTCGGACGCAGTCCCGCGTCGAGGAGAGCTTTGAGGACGTAATAGTCGCACCCGTCTATGTCGAGGGAGAACACGTCCGGGTCCTTGTGCAAGGCGAGTGACGCTATCCGTGACGCGATTCCCGGCAAGACGAAGAGGTGGTGGCACTCGACGCCCAAGTTCACGCCGGCGAGGGTGCGCGCCGCTCGCGCGGCCCGCCGCGCGTCGCCTTCTATCATGACCCCGCTGTTCTTCTCCGCGAACGCCAGCCACGCCGTGTTGTTCTCGATCCCGTCGCCCGCACCGATCTCCATGAAATAGCGGTTGGTCGACCCGAGCTGGCTGCGCAGGACGTCCAGAACTCCGTCCTCGCCGTTCTGGCTGAAGCCGCAAAACTCCCACGTGGAGGGCGCGGTCAGGTCGATCTTGCGCGCGTTCATCGTCGCCGCCCCGCGGCCGAGCGCGGCGGCGATCCGCTGGCGGTCGCGCAGGTCGAGCAGATAGTTGCGGAGCGCGCCTATCATCGTCCCATCCCCGTGTTCAGGTCCGGTACGGCATGCCGCGAAACGTTTGCAGCGCGGCGACACGAAGGCCCGGCGACGTGGCGAACGCCAGGGCGAACGCCGTCGCTGCCCAGCCGACCCCGCATGCCAGGCGAGCATACATGCTCAAGTCGCCGGTCGCGGTGAGGGCGCGAGCGACGAACCCCACCAGGGCCGATATCGCGAACGGAATGCCCACGTCGAGAGTGAGCCACTTCAGCCCGAGCCCCTTCAGGATGCGGCGATGGGTCAGCCACACGCCGAGCGCTAGATAGAGCGAATGCAGCCCGAGCCAGGCGAGCGCACCGCCCAGCGCGCCATAGCGAAGAACCAGGAGAACGGTCGCCGGCGGCGCGACGACCAGCAGCACGCCGCTGATCGTCAGCTGGAGCCTGGTCGCCCCATATGCGAGCTGCAGCGCGAAGGGAACGTACATCACGCCGTGCAGCGCGGTACCGACCGCGAGAACCGGAAGGAGCGGAGCGGCGCTTCCCGCGATCCCCGCGTCCCCCGTCCACGCCTCGACCAGCTCGCCCGGAAACACGGAAAGAAGCATGGCGATAGGAAAAAGAATCGCGCCGAGCAATCGCGTGGACAGGCGATAGGCCCGCTCGAGGCTGACGGTATCGCCAGAACGGACCAACCCCGAAAAATGCGGGTATACGGCATTGAACAGCGGGCCGCTGAACAGATAGAGCGTGCCTGCGAGCGCGAAGGCGATCATGTATTGCCCGTACTCGGCAAGACTCAGCATCTTGCTCAGAACCAACTTGTCGATTTGTCCCAGCACCATTCCCGCGATCGTGATCGCGGTGACCCCCGCCGAGAAGCGCCAGATTCGCGCAAGCTGGCCGGGGTCGTGACGCGCCCGCGCCCGGCCGATAACGCGCCAGGTCGCGGCCCGGGTGGCGAGCGTGTAGGCGAATGCCGCGCCCGCCTGCCAAAGCAGCAGCGCAGACACGCTGGGCGACACGTACGCGAGCACGAGTACCGCGCCGCCGCTGCCGAGCGTCACCAGCCCGATGTTCAGAGCGCTCGACACCACGATGCGCTGCGCGCCCATGAGTGCGCCTTGGTACAGTTGGCCGGGCCAGCGGGCGGCGATCACCAGGCCTATCAGCATCACCGAGTAGGCAAGATCGCCGGCTGAAAGGCCTCCGGCGCTCAACCAGCGCGTTGCGATGAGATGCGAGAAGGCGAGCATGCACAGCGCGATGACGCCCGCCATGATCCAGTAGATCGTGGCCACGGTATGCAGCAGCGCCGGTGCGTCGGAGAGATCGCCCGTTTGCGCTTCCCGCGCGATTTCGCGGTTGATGCTGGTCGCCAACCCCAGATCGAGGATCTGGAAGACGGCCTGGGCGGTAGTGAGAAATGCAATCAGGCCGTAGCCTTCCTGACCCAGGTACCTGACGTAGAAAGGGATGACCGCAAGGCCAACGAGCGCAGTCCAGACCGAGCTCGCAAACCCGGCGGCAAGGTTGCGGCCAATCCTCATTCCCGCTTGTAGCGATCCTCGAAACGGACGATGTCGTCCTCGCCGAGGTAGCCGCCCGACTGGACCTCGATCAGAAACAGCGGCGTCTTCCCCGGGTTCTCCAGCCTGTGCTTCGCCCCTATCGGAATGTAAGTCGACTCGTTTTCCGCAAGCAGCTTCGTCTCCTCGTCCCGGGTCACGCGCGCGGTGCCCGACACCACCACCCAGTGCTCGGCGCGATGGTGATGCATCTGCAGCGACAAGGCCTCGCCCGGCTTGACCATGATGCGCTTGACCTGGAAACGGTCTCCGGCGTCGATGCTTTCATAGTAGCCCCAGGGCCGGTAGACCCGGCTGTGGGAGACGTGCTCGGTCCGGGCATTCCGGGCGAGCGTTTCGACGACTTCCTTCACCTCCTGGGTGCGCGACTTGTCCGCGACGAGCACCGCATCGTCGGTCTCGACTACGACGAGGTCCCTGGCGCCGAGCACCGACACCAGGCGGCTCTCTGCGCGGATATAGCACTCCTTGACGTCGCGCAGGTCGACGTCGCCGCGGGCGACGTTCCCGTTCTCGTCCTTCTTGCCGGTTTCCCAGAGCGCCTGCCACGAGCCTACGTCGCTCCAGCCGATGTCGGCCTGCACCATCACGCTCGCCGAAGTGCGCTCCATCACCGCGTAGTCGACGGAATCCGACGGACAAGCCTCGAACGCGGCCGTGTCCAGCCTCATGAAATCCAGATCGCTCCTGCTGGCCTGCCATGCGGCCCGCGCGGCCGAGGCGATGTCGGGGCGGAAGCGCTGCAGCTCCTCGAGATAGCGCTTCGCCAGAAACACGAACATCCCGCTGTTCCAGAAGAACCGGCCGCTGCTTACATAGCGACGCGCGGTTTCGAGGTCGGGCTTCTCGACGAAGCGCGCCACGCGATGGCTGCCCTTGCTCCCGGCGATCGGCTCGCCGCGTTCGAGATATCCGTACCCGGTCACCGGCCCGCGCGGCGTGATGCCGAAGGTGACGAGCGAGCCGCCCGCGGCCAGCGGCAGCGCGGTGGCGATCGCTTCGTGAAATGCCGGCACATCCTGGATCAGCTGATCCGAAGGCAATACGAACACGCAGGCGTCGGGGTGCCGGCTCTGGACCTGAAGCGCCGCGACCGCGACCGCCGGCGCGGTGTTGCGACCGACCGGCTCCAGGATCTGCACCTCGGGCTTCACGCCGATCTCCCTCATCTGCTCGGCGACCAGGAAGCGATGCTCACCGTTCGAGACGAGAATGGGCGCGCGCGTCCCGGGAACGCCCTGCAAGCGCATCACCGTCTCCTGGAGCAGGCTGCGCTCCGAGGTCAGCGGCAGGAATTGCTTGGGCAGGAGCCGGCGCGACATGGGCCAGAGACGGCTGCCCGAGCCGCCGGAGAGAACCACGGGATGGAAGGAGAGGGTCACCGCACGCCCTTGCGCCCGGACAAAGCGCGTATTGTAGTGGTACAGGATAGGGTCAGATAGGGCTTGCTAGAATCCTGCGTCGCCGAATCGACGGCGCCTCCGAGCGGCTCGGCATGCGCGTTCTCGTCACAGGTGCATCGGGTTTCGTCGGCACTGCACTTTGCCGAGAATTGCTCGCGCGAGGGCACGCCGTGCGCGCGGCCGTGCGGCGCCCGGCCGCTGAGGAGATCCCGCCGGCTGCAGAGCAGGTGTTCGTTGCCGATCTTGCCGCCGATTTCGACCGGCGCGCGCTGCTCGAGGGTGTCGACGTGATCGTGCATCTCGCGGCGATCGCGCACCGGAGCGCGTCGGAAGCCGAAATCCACCGCGTCAACGTCGACGCGACGGCAAGGCTCGCGGAGGCCTCCGCCGGAGCGGTGCGCCGCTTCGTGTTCATGAGCTCGGTCAAGGTGCACGGCGAGGACTCGGGAGAAGGTTCTTACGCCGAGGACAGCCCTACGCAGCCCCGGGACGCCTACGGTCGCGCGAAGCTCGAGGCCGAGCGGTTTCTCGCCGATCTGGCCGCGCGCAGCGGGATCGAGTTGGTGCTGCTGCGTCCGCCGCTGATATACGGCCCCGGCGTCAAGGCCAACTTCCTCAGCCTTCTGCGATGGGTTGACTCGGGAGTGCCCCTGCCCTTCGCGAGCCTCCGCAACCGTCGCAGCGTGATTTGTCTGGGCAACTTGATCGACGCGACGGCACGCTGCGCGGAACATCCCGGTGCGTCCGGTCCGTTCGTGTTGGGCGACGACGAAATCGTGTCCACCCCGCACCTGTTGTCGAGCGTCGCGCGGGCGCTCGGCCGCCCGGTCAGGCTGTTTCCTTTTCCTCTGGCCGGCTTGCGTCTCGCGGGAGCCGCCGCCGGCCGCAGCGACGCGATTCTCAGCCTGACCGGAAACCTCGTCGCGGATACCTCCAGGGCGCGGCAACTGCTCGGGTGGCGCCCGCCCCTTACGCTCGACGAAGGCCTGGCCCAGACCGTCCCCTGGTTCAGACTGAAGCACGGCTGAGATACACTTCGCCCCGATGTCCCTCGTCGCACACTCCGCACAGACATCCGCCGCGCGCGACCCGATCTCGATCCGGATCGAACGGGAGTTGCTGCTGGCTCTGGCCTTCGTGCTGCCTCTGTTCGAAGCGCCGAAGAATATCGTGTGGATCGCGTTCCTCGCCCTCTGGATCGCGAATCGTATCCGCGCCCGCAGCTTTGGCGGCCTTTGGGACTATTGGGACACGCTGATCGTTTCATGGATGGCGTCCGGATTCATTGTGGCCGCGTTCGCTGGACTTCACGGCGACGAGTGGCGGGCCGCGGTGGACATCGTGCGTTACGGCAGCGTCCTGTGGGCCCTGAAGCGCAGCCGCTACCCCACCGAGACCTGGCTCGCGTTGATCGCCGCGATCGTGCTGGGGACGGTCGCAGCGCTCGTATGGAGCTACTACGAGTTGTTTCACGCGACGAAGTATCGAGCCTTGAACCTGAATTCCGTCGGTCACGTCAATCAAAGCTCGGGCTATCTCGCCGTCGTCTGCGGCCTTACCTTGATCACGATCCGCGCGCGGTGGCGCGAATCGGGCGCGGCCGGGCGCGCGGTCGGCTGCGCCGTGCTGACGTTTCTGGTCGCGTCGCTCTTTTGGATGCAGAGTCGCGCGGCTGTAGGAGTGGCATTCGTCGCCATGGTTTCGCTTCTGTCGGTGTACGCCGCGCGAAGACGCGAGAGCCTGGGACGGATCGCGCTGGCGGCGGTCGGAGTCGTCGCCGTCGTGCTCATCATCAGTCCTCAGGTTGTCAGAAAGAACTCGGAATTCATGCAAAAGAGCTACTGGCTCAACGGCCGAGACGAGATCTGGCGGGTAGGCCTTGCCGCATGGCGCGAGTTTCCGGTCTTTGGGGTTGGAATGGACAACTTCGGGCGCGTCGACCACGAACGCCTGCAAGCATGGAGCGCTGAGCGCGGGGAAGCGTTCGAGAGGCAAAGATTTCTCACAGCCCCGCACGGACACAACCTCTTCATCAACACCCTGGCCGAGCGGGGATTGTTCGGACTCGGCGTGCTGCTGGCCGTGCTCGCAGGATGGGCCGTCGATCTCGCCCGCCGCATCCCTCCTGCTACGGCGCCTCCACTCATCTGGCTGTATTGGGGCGGCACGGCGGGCGCCTGGATCGTCACGGTGCTCGCGGGTCTGCTGAACACGACGCTTCACCACGAACAGGCCTTGTTGTGCGCACTTCTTCTCGGCGGGTGGCTGTCGCTCTCGCCGACGATTTCGCCGCGTAGCCCAAGTATATAATCGAGCGAATGACAGTCCTCGTCACGGGAGCTTGTGGCTACAAGGGCACGGTTCTTGTACCCAAGCTGTCGAGGTATGCGCACGAGGTCATCGCCCTCGACACGACGATGTTCTTCGGTGGACGGGTTCTTCTGGCGGGTCAACCGGATGTTCTCCGGAAGTGAGTCGCGCGCACCCAGGCACTTTCTTGTGGATGTTTCGGTAACCGGGGCCACGGGTTTTCTCGGCGCCTCCCTCGTTCGATTCCACCTTCGACGCGGGGATTCGATCCGCGTTCTCGCGAGAGATCCCCGAGCGGCCGAGCGGCTGTTCCCGTCGGCGCGAGTGTTCCACGGAGATCTGAAGGCCGCTCAGGCGATCCCGGCCGATTTCGTCGCCGAAGCGGACGTGCTTTATCACTGCGCCGCCGAGATGCACGACGAACGCGACGTATGGCTAACGAATGTCGCCGGGACGCGAGCGCTTGCCCGGCTTGCAGCCGGCAAGGTCGGGCGCTGGGTGCAGGCCAGCAGCGCTTCCGTATACGGAGCGGTCCGGGACGGCGTGGTCACCGAGGACAGTCCCATACAGCCGGACAGCGCATACGGCAGGACAAAGGCCGAAGCCGAGGCGGCGGTGCTGGCGGAAGCGGCGGCAGGAGGATTCGAAGCAGTAGTCGTGCGTCCCTCGAACATCTTCGGCCCCGGCATGAGGAGCGGCGCGCTCTTCAAGCTATTTTCAATGATCAGGCGCGGCTGGTTCTGCTTCATCGGCCAGCCGGGGGCCGTGATGAACTACATTCATGTGGACAACGTCGCCAGCGGCCTGGCGTTGTCCGCCACTTCCGATGCCGCGGGCGGCCGTGTCTACAATCTTTCTCAACAGATCTCGATCGAGCAGCTCGCCGCCATCGCAGCCGATGAGATGGGGGTCCGGGAACCAAGGTTCCGCATGCCGGAGGCGCCGATGCGCGTTCTCGCGAGCCTCTTCGAGCGCGTGGCGGGCTCTCCGCTGACGCATCGCAACCTCGATGCGCTGACGCAACGCGCGCACTACGCATCGGAACGTATCGCGCGGGACCTTGGCTACAATGCACCGGTGAATCTGGAAACAGGTCTCCGTGAGCTCGTGAAATCATGGCTGCAGCAGAGCACTCGCAACTTTCGGCCCGCCGGAAGGAACCGTTGAGGCCAAAGGTCTGCATCGTCGTGGCCTCCCCGATGACCCTGCGGACGCTGATCGCGCGACATATCACCGCTCTGGCGGACCGGTACGAGCTGACCGCAGTTGCGAATGTCAAAACGGGTGAAGAACGCCCCGTACGAGGCGTCAACTTCGTCTCTCTTCCGATTCGGCGCGAAATTGCGCCCCTACGAGATCTGGTGGGGTTCTTTCTGCTCCTCCGATTTTTCGCGCGATCGTCGTTCTCTGCGGTTCAATCGGTCACTCCCAAGGCCGGACTGCTGGCGATGACCGCGGCGATGGCGTGTCGCGTTCCGGTAAGGCTGCACATCTTCACGGGACAGGTATGGGCTACGCGCACCGGGATGACGCGATGGATCCTGAAGCTGATGGACCGGATCATCGCGCGTTGCGCAACGCACATTCTGGCGGACAGTCACTCGCAACGCGCTTTTCTGATCTCGGAGCACGTCGTGCGCGCAGACAAGTGCCGGGTCCTGGGGAAGGGTTCGATCGCCGGAGTCGACGGCTCGCGCTTCAAACCGGACGCCACGGCGAGGGCGCAACTGCGCGGCGACTTAGGGCTCCTCGAGGACGACGTCGTCTTCGTGTACATCGGGCGGTTACATCGCGACAAAGGCATGCTCGACCTCGCCACCGCTTTTTCGCGCATCTCCACCACCAACCAGAAGCTCCGCCTGCTCGTCGCCGGTCCCGACGAGCACGGCACGCTCGACGCGATGAAGGCGGCTTTGGGCCGGGCTGCAGACCGCGTTCATTTCTTGAGCTTCACGGCTGAGCCGGAGCGATACATGGCAGCCGGCGACGTATTCTGCCTTCCGAGTTACCGCGAGGGCTTTGGCGTCGTCGCCATCGAGGCGGCCGCCTGCGGGCTTCCGACCATCGGCACCAAGATCTACGGCGTGACGGACGCGATCCAAGATGGCGTCAATGGCCTCCTGTTCGAGCCCGGCGATGTGGGCGCCCTGGTGGATCGCATGAGCCGGCTCGCCCGGGACCCCGATCTGCGCGTCGCTATGGGCCGTCGCGCGCGCGAGAAGGTGCTTCGCGACTTTCCAGAGGATACGATCACGCGCGAGCTGATGCAGATCTACGCGTCCGCAATCGGCTGACCGCAACTGCCAATCAGCTAGAATATTGCATGTTCAAACGAGCCGTGGACATCTCCATCTCCTCACTTCTGCTGCTCGTTCTGTGGTTGCCGTTGCTGATCACTGCTTTCGTGGTGCGTCTGACCATGGGATCTCCAGTGCTGTTTATCCAGACGCGGCCCGGCTACAGAGGCCACCCGTTCGATCCTCTGAAATTCCGCACGATGACCGACGCCGTCGACGAACGAGGCAAGACGCTGCCCGACGAGCTGCGCCTCACGCGGACGGGCAGGTTCCTGCGCCGCTATAGCCTGGATGAGCTACCGCAGCTCTGGAACGTCTTGCGCGGCGACATGAGCTTGGTCGGCCCCAGGCCGTTGCTCATCGAATATCTGCCGCTCTACTCGCCTGAGCAAGCACGGCGGCACGAAGTCCGGCCGGGCGTCACCGGCTGGGCGCAGGTGAACGGGCGCAACGACCAGACCTGGGAAGAGCGCCTGCGCCTCGACGTATGGTACGTCGATCACCGCTCTTTCTGGCTGGATCTCAGAATCTTGTGGCTCACCCTGCTCAAGGTACTGCGCTCCGAAGGGGTGAACCAACCGGGACACGCGACCATGCCGCGCTTCACCGGCAGTCACGGCGAGCCGAGCAATGGATAAGCAGCCGGCGCTCGTCGTGGTCGGCGCGAGCGGCCACGCCAAAGTGGTCGTAGATATCGTCGAGAAGGAGGGGCGCTACCGGATATCGCACCTCCTCGACGACAACCCGGCCTTGCACGGAAAATCCTTTTTCGGCTACCGCATTGCTGGTGCGACGCCGGACATTCTCGCGAGCGCGGGCGAAAAGCGGCTGGCCCTCGTGGCCATCGGCGACAACAGCACGCGCCTGCGCATCGCGGGCTGGCTGCGCAGCAACGGCTTCGAGCTCGCGCGCGCGGTCCACCCTCAATCGCAGATCGGTCGCGGGGCGGCCATCGGTGCGGGAACCGTGATCATGGCCGGCGCGGTCGTGAACGCCGACGCGGCTATCGGCGACAATGTGATCGTCAACACCGGCGCGACCGTCGATCACGATTGCGTCGTCGGCGACGGGGTTCATCTCGCTCCCGGCACGCATCTTTGCGGGGGTGTCCGGGTCGGCGCGGGGGCCTTCCTGGGCGCCGGGACGGTGGCCATTCCAGGAATTCGCGTGGGAGCAAACGCGATCGTCGGCGCGGGCTCGACCCTGCTCGAGGACGTGCCGGAGAGCGCGAAAGCCGCTGGCTCGCCGGCGCGAAGGCTGCCCGCGTGAGCGCGCGCCCGGAACGCGCTGCCGGTGATCGGCTGGCGGTCGAAGGTGGCAGCCCGGTTCGCGAAGCGCCGCTCGCCCCCTGGCCCTCCTACCCTCAGGACGAGATCGACGCGGCAGTTCGGGTGCTCGCTTCAGGCAAAGTGAACTACTGGACGGGCGAGGAGGCGCGGATGTTCGAGCGCGAGTACGCGGCGCACGTCGGCTGCGCCTACGCCGTCGCGCTCGCCAACGGCACGGTCGCTCTCGAGCTCGCGCTTCAGGCGCTGGACATCGGCCCCGGGGACGAGGTCGTCGTACCCAGTCGTACATTCATCGCCACGGCAAGCTGCGCGGTGATGCGGGGAGCCACGCCGATCGTTGCCGAGGTCGATCCGGTCAGCCAGAACCTCACTGCCGATACGATCCGCGCCGTGCTCACAGCGCGCACCAAGGCGGTGGTCGCGGTGCACCTCGCAGGCTGGCCGTGCGATATGGACCCGATCATGGCTCTCGCCGGCGAACGCGGGCTGAAAGTGGTCGAAGACTGCGCACAAGCGCATGGCGCGATCTACAAGGGGACCCCAGTCGGGTCGATCGGGCACGCCGGGGCTTTCTCGTTCTGCCAAGACAAGATCATCACCACGGGCGGCGAAGGCGGGATGCTGGTGACGAACGACCGGACGCTGTGGTCCAGAGCCTGGTCCCAGAAGGATCACGGCAAGAGCTACGACGCGATCTACAATCAGCCGCCTCCCAAGCCCGGCCTGTTCAATTGGATCCACGAGAGCTTCGGTTCGAACGGGCGCATGACCGAGCTGCAGGCCGCCATCGGGCGCGCGCAGCTCGGCAAGCTCGCCCAATCCCGCCGGGCGCGCCAGAGGAACGCTGCGCTCCTTACCGACGAGTTCTCCAAGATTCCGGCCTTGAGGGTGACGCTCCCCCCGCAGGAGGTAAGTCACGCGTACTACAAGTACTACGTTTTCGTGCGTGAAGGGGCTCTGCGTTCCGGGTGGACTCGCGACCGGATTGTGGAGGCCGTGAACGCGGAGGGAGTGCCCTGCGCGGTGGGTAGCTGCAGCGAGATCTACCTGGAGAAGGCTTTCCCGCAGTCCATGCGTCCCCCGAGACGTCTCGAGACCGCGCGTGTGCTCGGCGAGACGAGCCTCTGCTTCATGGTGCACCCGACGCTGGCGCAAAGCGATATGCAGGACACGGGACGCGCGGTCGCGAAAGTAATGCGCGTCGCCGCGCGCTGATGAAGAGGGCGTTCGGCGCCTGGCAAACCTGGGTGACCGTATTTCACGACCTGCTGGCCGCGGCCGCGAGCTGGATAGTCGCCTATGAGCTCCGCTTCAACTTCGAAGTCTCCCAGTTCTACGCGTTTCCCATGTTCGCCGACCTCGTCTGGATACTGCCGCTCCAGGCGCTGCTGTCTTGGCGTTCCGGGATGTATCGCGGCCTCTGGAGATATGCGAGCCTCACCGACCTGAGGCGCATCCTGGTCGCCGCGGGACTGGGCGCGCTCGGGATCGCCACGGTCGTCGTGCTGTTCAGGCTGTCCTACGTCCCGCGCTCCGTCATGGTGATGTATCCGATCCTGCTCGCGGCGGTGATGAGCGGAAGCCGTATCGCGTATCGAGCGTGGAAGGAGGGACGCATCGCGGGGCTGAGCGCGTCCGATCCGAAGCGGGTGATCGTACTCGGAGCGGGCACCGCCGGGGCCAATCTGCTCAAGAGCCTGGGCAGGAGCCCGGAATGGACCTTTGTCGGCCTGCTGGACGACGATCGCAACCGGCACGGGCGGGACATCGACGGCGTCAAGGTGCTAGGTCCCCTGGATGCCCTCGCCGAGATCGCCGCCGGCAGGGGCGTGGATCAGGCGATCATCGCGATGCCGGGCGCGACGCACTCCGCGCGGCGGCGTGCGATGGAGCTATGCGGCCGCGCGGGTATTCCGGCCATGACGGTTCCATCCTACGAGGATCTGATGTCCGGGCGCGTGACCTATTCCCAGCTTCGTCCGGTGGAGCTCGACGATCTGCTCGGCCGCGACCCGGTGGCCCTGGACAGCGCAGGCCTTCGCGATTGGCTTCGAGGCAAGGCCGCGATGGTCACCGGAGCCGGCGGCTCGATCGGCGTCGAGCTCTGCCGCCAGCTCGCCCGCTTCGAGCCGCAAAAGCTCGTGCTGTTCGAAGCCAACGAGCTCGCGCTCTATCAGGTCGAGCAGGAATTCCGTTCGCGATTCCCCGGCGTGCCGATCGCCTGCGTCATCGGAGACGTGAAGGACGCCGCGCGCCTGGCACAGACCATGGCCGCATTCCGGCCCTCGGTGGTCCTCCACGCAGCGGCGTACAAGCACGTCCCCTTGATGGAGGACATGAACGCCTGGGAGGCGATACGCAACAATGCGCTCGGGACCTGGCGGGTCGCCCGGTGCGCGATCGAGGGCGGCGTGGAGAAGTTGGTGCTCGTCTCCACCGACAAGGCCGTCAATCCGACCAACGTGATGGGCGCCTCGAAGCGGCTCGCCGAGCTGCTTTGCCAGAGTCTGGCGGCCGAACGGACTCGCATCGTCATGGTCCGCTTCGGGAACGTCCTGGGATCGACCGGCAGCGTGATTCCGAAGTTCCGGGAGCAGATCGAGCGCGGCGGCCCGGTCACCGTCACTCATCCGGAGATCACGCGATACTTCATGTCGATTCCCGAGGCGGCCCAGCTCGTGCTCCAGGCGGGCCTGATGGGGCAGGGCGGAGAGATCTTCGTGCTCGACATGGGCGAGCCGGTGAAGATCGTCGACTTGGCGCGCGACATGATCAGGCTCTCGGGCCTCCGGGACGACGGCATCCAGATCGCCTTCACCGGACTGCGCCGCGGGGAGAAGCTCTACGAGGAACTGCTGGCCGACAACGAGCACACGCTCGCGACGCGTCACCCCAAGGTGCGCGCCATGCGGGCGCTTTCGCCGCCCGACCCGGCGTGGGTGCGCGAGACGCTCGCCTGGCTGGAGGCTCCGCAGGCGCTCGAGGACGACGCCGTCCGGGCGAAGCTCGCGAGCCTGGTGCCGGAGTATCGCCCCCAGGCAGGACGCTGATGGACCTTCTAAAATTTCTCAGCCATCTGGCCTTCGCCGGCGCGATCTTCGTCTGCTCGGCGCTGCTGACCTACGTGATGGCGCGGCACGTGCGCGTCATGGACATGCCGAACGAGCGCTCTTCGCACACGCGCCCGGTCCCGAAGTC
The DNA here is from genome assembly GCA_035702665.1 of Burkholderiales bacterium. Classification (GTDB taxonomy): domain Bacteria; phylum Pseudomonadota; class Gammaproteobacteria; order Burkholderiales; family SG8-39; genus VBDM01. The sequence goes on along the minus strand of DASSQD010000097.1, from coordinate 111,923 downwards.
CGGGGGCATCGCGTTCGTCACGACCTTCCTGATCGGCAGCCTCATCATCTATCTTGCCGCCGACGTCGCCCGCATCGACGACCGCTATTTCTGGGGATACGTGGTCACCGCCGTTCTGCTGGCGATCGTGTCCTTCATCGACGACGTCACACAGAAGACCTTCTTGGTCAAGATCGTCACGCAGATGGTCTGCGTGGCAATCGTGCTGGTTTCCGGAGTGGTTCTCACGCGCCTGGCGGTTCCCTACTGGGGCGAGGTCGAGCTGGGATGGGCCGGCTATATCCTGACTTTTCTGTGGATACTGGGACTCACCAATGCATACAACTTCATGGACGGCCTGGACGGCCTCGCCGCGGGCGTCGCCGTCATTGCGGCCGCGTTCCTCTGCGCCATCGCGTTCCAGCAGAAAAGCGTCTTCGTTTACATCAGCTCGTACGTCCTGCTCGCGGGCTCCGCGGGATTCCTGCTGTTCAACTTTCCCCCCGCGAGGATCTTCATGGGGGACATCGGCAGTGCCTTTCTGGGATTCACCTTCGCGACTCTCGCCGTGATCGGATCGAGCCTGGACCTGGGGCGTCTGTCCTTCTATATCGTCCCGATGCTCCTCTTCCACTTCGTATTCGACACGTTCTTCACCTTCGGGCGGCGCCTGGCGCGGGGAGAGAAGATCCATCAAGCGCACCGCACGCACCTGTACCAGCTTCTCAACAGGATCGGCTACAGCCACAGGACGGTCTCGCTGTTCCACTACGCGTTGACCGTGGCGCAGGGTGTCGCCGCCTACATCTCGATCGATCTCGCCGCCGAGCGGCGCCTGCTCGTCTTCATTCCCTTCATCGCATTCGAGATCGTATATGCCCGCTGGGTGCTCAGGCGCGCGAGCGCGATGGGGCTGATCTGACGAGGCGCTCGAACCCCGCGAGCGCGTCGGCGGTGCTCAGATCGCGTAGATCGCGGCTGTCGGGTCGCAGCAGCTCGTGCGGCGTCATCCAAGGTCGCCAGCGCTCAGGCGGCGAATCGCCGAAGAAGCACAGGATCGGCCTGGCGAGCGCCGCCGCCAGATGCATCGCCCCTCCGTCCGCGCACACCACGTAGTCGCAGACGGATAGCGCGGCGATCAGGCCCGCGAGCTTCGCCGTGGGCCAAGGCAACAGGGGCAACCCGGCGCAGCGATCGACGATCGCATTCGCTTTGCCGTCATCCCCCGGATGCATCGGGTTGTCCGCTTCGCCCGGGGACCACAGCAGCAATATCCTCGCGCCGTGCCTCTGCGAGGTCGCGCGGATCAGCGCCGCGAAACTCTCCTCCGGCCATTGCTGGTTCTTCCGGCGCGCGCTGATGTGCACGCCCACGACGAGCCCCCGCCCCAGGCGCGCGAGGGCCTGCTCCGTCTCCGCACGCAGAAAGACATCGGGAAAGACCCGGGTCGCGGACGGCGCACCACCGATTCCCAGCGCCTTCAGGAGGCCGAACACCTGCTCGACTTCGTGCGCTTTGCTGGCGCTGTCGTACGCGAGCGCAATGTCCAGCCGCGGATGGGCGCCGCCCGGATCGGCATATCCGAGCACATGCCGCGCACCCGCGAGCCGCGCGAGGCGCAGCGAGAGCGCCGCGAAACCCGGGGTTGCGAGAATGGCATAGTCGAATTTCTCGCGGCGCAACGCCAGGATAAGGCGAAGGCGGTCACCATAGTTCGACAGGACGGAGCGCCCGGCGCCGCGGTGTTTGCCCTTCTCGTACGCGTAAACGGCGTCCACGTCGGGGTTGCCGTCGAGAACCGCCCGGTTGTACGTGTTGACCAGCGCCGCGATATGCCCTGCGGGATAGCGCTCGCGCAGGGCCCTGAGCAGCGGCGTGGTGCAGACGAGATCGCCGATGTTGTCGCGCCGGATGACCAGGAACCGGGGCCCCCTGCCCGCTGGCGACGGCGGGGTCGAGGCGGTCACGCCCTGGCACCCCAGACGGCCTCGATCATGGCTCCCACCCGTTCCCGAAAGGCGTCCTCGGAGAAACGCGCGAGATGCGCCCCGGCCTCTTTCGCATCGAAGCGGAAGCCGTCCGTGAGAAGCCGATCCAGGATGCGCCCGAAGTCCGCTCCGCCGTCCTCGCGCGGGTCGCGGTAGCGCAGCCCCGTCGCACCGTGCATCACGGTTTCGTCGAACGGCGGAGCATCGGGCGCGAGCACCGGGGTGCCGCAGGCCTGTGCCTCGATCACGTTCAGGCCGAGCGCTTCCTTCTCCGGCAGGCCCGTGAGCAGGAAATCGATGTTGCGATAGACCGCCGCGACATTCTTCTGGTGGCCCCAGAAGCGCACGCGCTGCCGGATAGGCGCCAGGGCGCGCAGAAGGTCGCGGACCGAAGCGTAGCCGCCGCTGCCGAATATCTCGATCTGGACCCCGGGATAGCGGGCCAGCACGGGGGCGATGCACGAGAAAAGCAGCGGAAACTGCTTGATCGGGGTGATGCGAGACACCACGCCCAGGGTCAACCCCGGACGACGGATGAACTCGCGGCGGGGCAGGAAGCGCCGCCACAAAGGTTCGAGATGGCCGAGCGCACGATCTCGAACCTTGTGCCGGTCCCAATCGTAGCGGGAACGGGCATGCACCCGTTCCGATCCGGTCACGCCCCGGTCGAGCTGCGCGATTCCGTAGAGGGGCTCGGGATAGACGCGCGCGATTCCCGCGGCATGAAGACTCGCGATCACGTGGCGGGAGCCCGCGACGACGACGTCGAACGGCAGCAGTGGCCTGGGATCCCGCCCGTACAGGGGCATGTGCGCGAAAGCGAGCGCGAGATGTCCTTGGGCGCGCAATTCCCGGATCACGGCGTCCGGCGCCAGTGTGTGGAAGACCAGGAGGCTGGGCGGCTCGCCGCGGAGTATCCCGGGGAGCTCACCAGGACCGCTCGACGCCTCCAGGCGCGTCCCGGCCAGCGGAAGCGATGACCACGCCGTTGCGCGCCGGTCGACGAAAATCCTCGTCTCGATTCCCAAACGTGCAAGCGCGCTCGTGAACATGGCCGTGAACACCTCCCCGCCGCCGAAGCCCCGCTGGAAGTTAACCTGCTGGACGTACGGCCGCGCGCTCAAGGGATCACCGACCGACGCGCTGCGTCATCAGCGCTTGGCGCCGTACAGGTAGGGGTTGAACGCGGGGTCGTTGTACATCTTGAACTGCCGGTACACCTTGAACCGCGCGCGCCCCGCCACACAGTCGGCGATCAGCGCGTCGAAACAGCCGGCGAGGTCGGCGCGCTGCTCCGCGAGGCGCGCAAGCCGCGCACGGCTGGTCTCGAGGTGGTCCCTGCCGGCGTCGCTTCGCTCGGTCTGGAGCCGCATGTGGAAGACCTTCAGCGCGAGAATCGAGAGGCGGTCGACCATCGCTCCGGCGGTCTCCGAGTTGAGGCGCGCACTATCGTCGCTGGCCGGCAGCAGGGCGAGCAGCGCTTCGTCGATCCTCTCGATCGCATCGTTGCGCTGCTGGTTGAAGCCGTCGATATTGCGCTTGTTGGCGGCGATCGCCTCATCCGGAACGTCGCGGCGCCGCGCCTGATCCTCTTCGGTCCACAGCCGGCAGTTGCAACGGTGGTTGCGCTCGATGTTCGACCAGACGTCGCCGGCCTGGGGCATCGCCGTGCTCCAGTCGGCCTGGGCAAGCACCCGGTCGTGCAAGGCGACAATCTCGGCTGCGCGGGGCGCTTTCATGGTCTAAGTCTAACCCAGCAGCTCGCGGCAACTCGCAAGCACCGGTTCGGCTTCGATGGCGTGCATGCACGCGGCTGCCGGGCACTCGGCGGTCGTGCGCGTGCAGCGCTTCACCCAACTGACCTCCCGCTTGAATACGCCGTGCTGATCGCGGCACGGAAAATCCGCCAAGGTCACTGCGCGAAAGGGATGGTTGCGCCAGAAGCGGCCGGGACCGAAAAGCGCCGCGGACCCCGGACCGTAGAGCACCGCGCTCGGCGTTCCGGCGAGCCTCGCCAAGTGGCTGACGCCGCTGTCCAGGCAGACCAGGAGCCGGGCGCGCTCGAGCAGCCGCCACAGCTGGGATAGATCGAGGAGTCCCGCGTACGACAGATGGCGTCGCTCCGGATCGATCGCCTCGGCCATACGCTCCGTCCCCGGACCGGAGCAGAACGCGACCTGGAGCCCCGTAGCCTTGAGACCGTCGGCGAGCTGCAGCCACTTGGATGGCGGCCAGAGCCGGAGCGGCGAGCCCGCGTCCACGTTGAGTACCGCGTAGTCGCCTCGCGGCAGGTCGAAAGGCTTGCACTCGGGGCGCGGCCAATCGCGCTTGTCGTAGGCCGCGTCGTCGTCTTCACCTCCGAGCAGCGCGAACAGGTCGGAGAGCGCGGTCGGCTCCGCGGGGATGGGGACGAGCTCGTCGGCGAACCGGTTCTTCCACCCTGGCCGATCGCCCGCAAGCGCGACCACCCAGCTCGAATCGAGGGCACGCGCGAGCACCGTATGCCGGTTGTCCCCGGGTACCACCGCGAGATCGAACGAGCCGAGCTCGAGCAGATTCTTCGCGGATTCGTGATTGCGCGAGTCGTAGGCCACGGCCTTCACGCCGTAGGGCCGGGACGCGTACAGCGGCAGCTGTCCGCGCGAGACCGTGAGGACGATCTCGGCCTCCGGGTGGCGGCGCCGCAGTCGCGCGATCAGCGGCGTCAGCATCAGGGTGTCCCCGAGCAGCAGCTGGTGCGCGACGAGGATCCGCCCCGGGTGCGCCGGCTTGCGCCGGGTGCCCGAGAACAGGCGTTTCATGAGGGCCCGCGGCACGATCTCCAACCGAGAGACCAGCCGGCTACGCGCGCGCGGCATCCCGGAAGACCCGTTCCATGCGGTCGAGCATGGTGTGCGCGCCGAAGCTCGCAGCGCAGTGCGCACGCGCCGCGCGGCCGAGGCGCGCGCCGAGTTGCTCGTCGCCGAGGAGCCTTTCCAGGCCCCGTCTGAGATCGGCCGCGTCCTCGGCGGCCACGACGATCGCGGTGTCGCCGTCCCTGGCGATTTCCCCGATGCTTCCCGCGGTGGTGGTGACGCACGGCAGCCCGCAGAGCATCGCCTGGAGCAGCGCCTGCGGCACGCCTTCGTTCGCGTACGAGGGAAGGCAGAATGCGTCGAAGGACTGCAGCCATGGTAGTACGTCGCTCTGGTTGCCGGCGAGCCAGACGCGATCGCCCATGCGGCGCTCGCGTACGCTGGCCTCGATGTTGCGCCGCTGAGGGCCGTCGCCCACGATCACCAGGCCGACCTCGGGCAGTCCGCTGACCGCCTCGATCAGGTAGCGATGCCCCTTCCAGCTGCGCAACGTCGCGACGATCCCGACCAGGCGGCGTCCGGCCGGCAGGCCGGTCGCGCGACGCGCGGCAACGCGATCGCCCGGGATGAAGCGCTCCGCGTCGATTCCGGTCGGAACCGAGGTGACGCGCTCGGGGGACAGTCCGTTGTCCCGCAGCAGCTGCAGGCGCAGCGCTTCTCCGGTGGTGACGACATGCAGCGTCGCGCGGCCGTAAAGCCACCGCGTCGGCCAATTGTTGGGAATGGCGGCCGAGACGTGCCGGGTACGCACCAGCGCGGGAGCGCGCGCCAACGTGGCGCAGGCGAGCGCGGCCAGCCAGCTGTCGGTGGAGCTATGGCTGTTGACGACGTCCACGGGGTGGGCCTTCAGCCAGCGCCGCATCGCCAGAAACCCCTCGAGGTCCTTCCTCGCGATCGGAAGGGCCTCGGCCCGGATGCCCCGCTCGAGCGCCGCCTCGTAGATCCGTGATTCGCGCGGCGCGACGAGAGCAACCTCGTGCCCGCGCCCGGACATTCCCTGCGATTCGTCCAGGATCCGGATCTCCTGCCCGCCCCAGCCGCACGACGCTTCCGTATGGAGGATTCTCATGCGCAGCGCAGGCGGGCGCGGCCCGGTTTCGCTTACGCGGTGGCTTCGCGGGAGTACTGCAGGCGATGGAGCTTGGCGTAGATGCCCGAGGCGACGAGCAGGTCCGCGTGGCGCCCCATCTCCGTGACCCGCCCCGCGTCCAGCACGACAATGCGGTCGGCGCGCTCGATGGTCGAGAGCCTGTGCGCGATGACCAGCGTCGTGCGGCCCTTCATCAAGGTCTCCAGCGCCTCCTGGACGTGGCGCTCGGATTCGCTGTCAAGCGCCGAAGTGGCCTCGTCGAGGATCAAGACCGGCGCGTTCTTGAGAAAAGCGCGTGCGATGGCGAGCCTTTGCCGCTGCCCGCCCGAGAGGCGCACGCCGTTCTCGCCGATGACGGTCGCGAGACCTTCGGACATGTCACGGATGAAATGCATCGCGTGCGCCGCCTCGGCGGCGCGAATCACGTCGGCCTCGCTCGTCCCGGCGAGCCGTCCGTAGGCGATGTTCGCGGCGACGGTGTCGTTGAAGAGCACGATGTCCTGGCTGACCAGTGCAATGCTTGCGCGGAGGCTCGCAAGCTTCAGCGTCGCGATGTCGATTCCGTCGAGCAGGATCTGTCCGGAGTCGGGAGAGTAGAAGCGCGGCAGGAGGTTAGCTAGCGTCGACTTGCCCGCTCCGGAGCCGCCAACGAGAGCAACGGTCTCGCCCGCCCTGATCGAGAACGATACGCCATCGAGGGCGGGGCGCGGACTGCCGGTGTAGGTCAACCCGATCTGCCGGAACTCGATGTCGCCCCTCGCGCGGGAGATCTCGCGCGTGCCCGAATCCGATTCGGACTTCTCGTCGATGAGGCGGAACACGTTTTCCGCCGCGGCGAGGCCGCGCTGCAGGCTCTGGTTTACGCCGGTCAGCCGCTTCAGCGGCTGGAAGATCAGCGTGAGCGCCGTCAGGAAGGCAACGAAGTTGCCCACGGTCATCGCACCGGCGTTGGCCTGACGCACCGCGATATAGATGATGACGGCCAGCGCGACGGATACGACGATCTGCACCAGCGGCACGTTGGCCGCGGCCGCTGAGGTCATCTTCATGTTGAAGCGGCGTACCTTGTTTGCCCCGGCGTCGAAGCGCTTGGCCTCGTATTCCTGCCCCCCGAACACCTTGACCACGCGGTGGCAACCGATCGACTCCTCGAGCGCGTGGTTCAGATCCCCCATCGCGGCCTGCTCGGCGCGGCTCATGGTGCGCAGGCGGCGCGAGAAACCGCGTGTGATCAAGACCGCGGGGGGCGCAACCAGCAGCGCGACGAGGGTGAGCTGCCAGTTCTTTATGAAGAGATACGCGAGCAGCGCGACGATGGTGAGCGAGTCGCGGAACAGAACCGAGACGACGCTGGTCGCAGCGCCGGTCAGCTGAAGCACGTCGAAGGTGAACTTGGAGACCAGGCTGCCGCTCGTGTGAGTGTCGTAGTAGTAGGTAGGCAAGCGCACGAGTCTGGCGAACATCGCATTGCGCAGGTCCATCACGACCTTGTTCGCCACCCAGCCGATCGCGTAATCCGACGCGTACGAGGCAACGCCGCGCACGAGGAACAGACCGACGATCAGGGCAGGAAGCCACGCAAGCAGGCCGCCTTCCCTTTTCACGAAGCTCCCGTCGAGCAGCGGCTGCAGCAGAGCCGGAAAGGCCGGCTCGGTGGCCGCAGTCACGATCATCCCCAGGATGGAGAAGGCGAAGGCCGCCCAGTAAGGCTTGACGTGGCTGAGGAGCCGAAAGTAGAGCTGCAGGCTATTGGCGTCGGACGAAGCCATGGCTGCGCCGGAAAAGCCGGATTATAGCCTCAGGAGGGCAGCAATCCGCGGTAGAGCGAGACGAATCGGCCCGCCATCTCCTCCATGCTGAATCCTAGGGCGCGCTCGCGCGCCCTGCGCCCCATCTCCTGCGCCGCGGGACCCGTCAGGCGGGCCAAGCGCTGCGCGAGGTCTGTCACCGCAAGCGCGCCCACGACGAACCCGCTCACGCCCTCGTCGATGATCTCGGCGGCGCCGCACTGGCGCGTCGTGAGGACGGGCAAGCCGCACGCCATCGCTTCCAGCGCCGCGTTGGGAAACGGGTCGTAGAGGGTCGCGAGAACGAAGGCGTCGGCGGCGCCGTACCACGGGCGCACGTCGGCTTGGGTCCCGGCGAAGTGCACCCGCGAAGCGACGCCGCGCGCGGCTGCGAAGCGCTCTGCCCGCCCCCGCGTCTTGTCCTCACCTACTACGAGTAGGTGCGCATCCTTCAAGCCCGAGAGCGCGAACGCGTCGATCAGACGACGCACGCCTTTTCGCTCGAAGCCCGCGCCGACGTGGAGGAACGCGCTGGCTTCCTGCGGAATTCCGAGGCGGCCGCGCAGGACGGCGCGGTGCGCTTCGCGGAGCCGCGGGTGGAAGGCTTCGAGATCGATGCCGTTGTAGATGACGTGGAGCTTCGCCTCCGGCGTCGCGAAATGTCTGCGGATTTCCTCCTTGACCATGCGCGAATTGCATATCACCGCGCGCAGACGCGGGCTCGCGAAGAGCCTGCGCTCCGCCGCCAGGACGTAGCGATGGTAGGGGTTGAGGGCGATGCCGGCGCGTGCCAGAGGTCCGAGGGCCGCGCCGCGGTTCTGCAGCCACTGGGCGTGCACGCCGTCGCCCGCCCGGTAGACGTCGCAGCACGCGATGCGCTCGTGCGACTGCACCAAGTCGAACGAATGCCGCGCTATCTCGCCGCAGACGGTCCCGGCGAAGCTCCAGTCGCGCCACACGCGACCGAGGTAAAAAGGGTCGCAGCGTATGACATTGGCGACGGGCTCGCCGGCCCATTCGCGCGCCAGCACGGTCACCGCGAGACCCTGTCGCGCGAGCGCAGCGAGCGCCCTCTCGATGAAGCGCTCGGCGCCTCCCTGGGCGTTGTAGCGCTGCCGCACGAGAGCGACGCGCATCGGGTCTAGTTCCTGACGCGCTCGAGCCGGTCGCACACGGCGCGCGCGCCTGCTAGGAAGCGCGGTCCCTGTCCGTAGAGCAGGTCCGGGTCGATCGCGTAGATCCGATGAGCGCGGACCGCGGCGATGGCGTCCAGCCCCCGCCATGCCTGCGGCGCGTCAGCGCCGAAGCCTGCGGTGATGATCGCCTCGGGCCTCGCGGCAAGCAGCTGCTCCCGCGAGACCAGCGGGGTGAGCGTCTTGGCCGCTGCGAAAACGTTCCGCCCGCCGCATAGGCGCAGCGCGTCGCTCGCGAGGCTCTCGCTGTTTACCGTAAGCATGGGCGCATGCCAGATTTCGAGGAATACGGCCACACTGCGCTCGCCGGCGTGGCCCTTGCGCAGCTCTGCGACGTCCCCTTCGAACTGGCGTGCCTTGGCGTCCGCGACAGCAACGCTGCCGGCGAGTTCGCCCACCAAGCGAATAACGCGAGGAATATCGGAGACGGTGCGCGTCTCGGTGACGAAGACCGGGAAGCCGAGGCGCTCCAGGCGAGCGACCTGCAGGGGCGAGTTGCCGCTACGCCAGGCCAGCACGAGCCGGGGCTGGAGAGCGATCACACGTTCGAGATCGACTCGTCCGTAGCTCGCGACCACGGGGAGCGCTCGAGCCTCCGCGGGATAGCGCGTGAAGGTCGAGACCCCTACGACCTTCTCACCGGCACCCGCGGCGAATGCGATCTCCGCGAGGTGAGGCGCGAGGGTCACGATGCGCTCTGCCGGCCGCTCGAGCGCGACAACGACGCCACGGTCGTCCCGGACCTGGAGCGCATGCGATCCGGCCGACACGGAAGCGGTCATCGCAAGCGCGATAGCCCGGATCATCGGGGGATGAGCGAGTCGACGGCACGCAAGACCGCCTCCTGTGGAAGCTGCGTGAGGCATTCGCTCACCTTGCCGCCGCCGCAGCCGTCGAGGCCGCAGGGGCGGCAGGGGTGATCGTTCGAGGCCACGACGCGATGCGGCACTTGCCAGGGTCCCCATTCGAGTTCGCCGCTTGGACCGAAGAGCGCAACCACGGGCGTCTGCATCGCGGCGGCGATATGCATCGGCGCCGAGTCCACACCGATGAATAGCTTGGCGCGGGCGGTGAGCGCCGCGAGCTGCTTCATACTCAGCATCGACGTCCCGCTGAGATCCACGAATTGGGCCTTGGTGCGTTCGCGAATCTCGGCGACCATCGCGCGCTCCCGCTCGTCGGGTCCGGCGGTCAGCACAATGCGTTCGCCGCGCCGCGAGAGCTCGCTGATCAACCCAGCGGCGTGCTCGGCCGGCCAGCACTTGAATAACCAGCGCGACCCCGGCTGGAAGTGGATGAACTTCTTGGGGGCAAGCGCGTGCGCGGCGAGCAGCTCGTCGACGCTCCGGTCGGCTTCCGCGCCCGGCACCAACACCAGCCTGCGTTCGCCGCCTCCCGGCTGTATGCCAAGACGCCGCAGCGTATCGAGGTTCAACTCGACTCGGTGGCGGCGCCCGTTTCCGGGCAGCGGCGCGAGGTGCGTGAAGCTCCTCTTCCATAGGGCGGCCTTGCGGGGAAAATCGTGCGCCACGGCGTAGCGCGCCCCGAGCGAGCGAGCGAGCCAAGCTCCGCGCGGATGCTCGGAGAGGTGCACGATGAGGTCGTAACGGCGCTTGCGCAGCGTAGTTTGCAACCGCCACTCGCGCATGAATCGCTCAGGCGCCGCGCGCTCCTTCCACCGCCGGTCGACGACGTGGACTCGCGCGATCGCGGGATGCAGATCGAGCATGTCGCGCGTCTCGGCGTAGACGAGCGCGTCGACCTCGAGCGCAGGAGCGTGATTCCTGAGCACCGTGAACACTGGCGAGGTGAGCAGCACATCGCCGTGGTGACGCAGTTGAATCACCAGCGCACGCTTGAGCCCGGTCAGGTCGATCGCATCGGCGGGGCCGTAGGGCATGCCGCGAACATTAGCAGAGAACCCGGGCGAAACCCAAGAATGCCCGGTATCTATCTCGGCTGATACTGCACGGCGATGAACACGTTGCTGCCCGCGGTGTTGAAATTCTGGGCGAGCTCGTACTCCCGGTCGAACACGTTGTTCCACCGCGCGCGAACGGACCACTCGCGGACGAATGTGTAGGCAGCGGTGAGATTGAGCAGCGCGTAGCCGTGCATCCGCGTTCCCTCGGCCTCCCCCGCTTGATCGAAGCGGGCTCCGCTCGCGATCACTTCGCCGCCAAGGGTCCACGGCCCCGAGGTCTTGCTCAATCCGGCGCTCCCGAACTCCTTGGCGCGCCGCGGCAGCATCGAGCCGGTGGCCTCGTCGATGGGATCCTGGAACGTCGCGTGCACATTCGTCTGGAGGTGGGCGAAGGTGCCCTGGTAGCCCAACTCCACGCCCCTGATCCTCGCGCTGTCCAGGTTCTCGACCGTCCCCACGAACGTGACCGGATCGGTGACGAAGACAACGAGATCCTTGATGTGATTGTCGAAGTACGTGACGTTGAAACGGTTTGTCCCCGCCTGATAGTTCACCCCGGCTTCCTTGCTGTACGAGCTCTCCGGCCGCAGATTCGGATTGGGAACGAAGAATCCGGTCGGATCGATGCCATAGAGATCGTTGAACGTAGGCGCCTTGAAGGCGGTTCCGGCGCCCACGCGCACTCGCAGCGCATCGGTCGGCCTGTAGGCGTAACCGAGCAGCCCGGTGGTATGACTTCCGAACTGACTGTTGTCGTCATTGCGGACATTCGCCTGCCAGTCGTGTCTGTCGTACGCGCCAAGATAGCCCGCGAATACGGACTTGATCGTGCGCTGGTTCTGCGCGAACGTCGAATCGCTTGTGACGTCCTGAGCCAGATACTCGGCGCCGGCTATGGCGGTCCCGGGACCGAGCTTGATGTTGTTCTGCCAGGTGTATTGCGGTTGTCTCGTTCCGAAAACGCTCGGGAAAACGCCGGTGGTCGTGCTCTTGTCCTGGCCTTGCCCGGCTCGCAGGAGACTTTGCCAGGTATCCGTGATTTGGTTCGAGCTATAGACCGAGAGCGCCGAGAGCGTCTGGTGATTGACCGCGTCGGTCGTCGGGTCATTGTCGAAATGGGTGTGCCCGTCGCTTTGAAATACGGTGAGCCCCAGCTCGTTCCTGGCATCCAGGTGGTAAGCGAGCTTTCCGGAGAGATTCTGGTTCCGGTAGCCATCCCGGTCCGGGTCGTGTCCGAACGCGCCCGGCTTCGTCGCATCGAAGCCGCCGCTCTCGAAGTACCCGACATTCAGGCTGAAGTCCGTGCTCCCGATCTTGCGATTGACCCCGGCGGTGGCGCTGGCCGTTCCATAACTCCCGGCGCCTGCGGCGACGCTGGTCGAAGGAGCGTACTTGCCGCTCCGCGTGAAGATCTGGATCACTCCGCCGATGGCGTCTGAGCCGTAGAGGCTGCTCAGCTGTCCCGGAACGACCTCGATGCGTTCGATCTGATTGAGCGGTATGTTCTCGAGCGCTGTGGTGCCGAGTGTGGCCGAGCCAACCCTCATGCCATCCACCAGCACCAGCGTATGACCGCTGTTGGCGCCGCGCATGAAAACGCTGCTCGGTTGTCCGAACCCGCCGTTACTCGCGATTTCGATCCCGCCCAAGGCCTGAAGCATCTCGACCAGGGTTTGCTGCCCAGCCTTCGCGATGTCCTCGGCGGAGATGATCGTGACGGGCTGCAACGTCTGCGACTGCGGCTGGGGCAAGCGAGTCGCCGTGACGACGACTTCCTGATCGGGACTCTGAGCGAACGCAAACGGTGCGGCGAAAGCGGCGATGACAGCGGCGATGGCCGGCTCTTTCAAGATTCCTCCCCGGCCAGCGTCCCCGCAAGCCGAAACAATCCATCTAGTAAGAGGAAATGCGAACGAAGCGGCACGCGGCTGACACCGCGCCCCGCGGCATTTCCCACCTTCGGTCGAGGCCGGTCTCCGGGCTTGTGGGACCGGGCGCATCGCCTTCCCGCGGGCTTGCGCCCGCAGTGGCTGTTTGATGCGCCCGCACGCACTTACCGTTGCGGGGGCAGCAGAGGATTTGGCGATTTCCAGCGGCGCCGCACCTCTTTCCCGTTTCACCCCGGCGCTCGAAACGCGCCGGGACACCTCGAACGAGCGCGTTGATTGTACAACACAAGTCTTTGAAATCCGTCCGGTAACGAGATGGGAATCTACATTGAGAACGAAGCCTTACACCTTGACTTAGCAGGATTTTCCAAACTATAGTGTGCCGATGGACGCGGAATTGGCAACCCTCGAGGAGAAAATCCGGCAAGCGGCGCGACTGTGCCAGCGGCTGCGCGACGAGAACCGAGGATTGCGCCAGCAGCTGGCGGCATTGCAGGGCGACAAGCGACAGCTGTCCGAGAAAATCGACGGTGCCCGCAATAAACTCGAGACTCTCCTCAAGCAAATCCCCGAATAAGCGCCGGATGAACCAGAAATCCAAGACCCTTGATGTCACCATCATGGGCCGGACCTACAAAGTCGCCTGTTCCGACGAGGAGAGAAATGCCCTGCTGTCGGCGGTGGCCTATCTGGACCGCAAGATGACCGAGATCAAGAGCGCCGGCAAAGTATCGAGCTCCGAGCGCATCGCAGTCATGGCGGCGCTCAACATCACTCACGAACTGCTCAGCTCGCGAAACCACGCGAGCGGCTTTGACATGGAAGGCCTCAGGCGTAGAATGGCCGCGATGGAGGCGACGCTCGATCAGGCTCTCGCTCCTTGAGCGACGGTAGTCTGGACGGGTCGGGCGATGCCCGACGAAATTGTCCCCTGTGGTGTACGCCAAGACCCGGAAAATTCTTGAACCAACAGAACGGAACAGGTTGCGGACCCAGCGTCACTGTTGTGCGCGTCCCTAGTCGGATGTACCTGATGTGACCGGAAAGCGACCACCTTGGACCGATAGGTTCAGGAATCGGCTCTAGCGGCGCTGACGGGGGACTCCGACACTCGAGAAGCAGGAGCAGCAGATGAGAACGCAGGCATCGGCCTGCGTTTTCGTTTGTAGAGACCGCGATCATGGCCTTTTGGTTGATGAAGTCCGAGCCGGATGAGTTCAGCATCGACGACCTCGCCGCGGCACCCCGCAAGACCACGGCTTGGTTCGGCGTGCGCAACTACCAGGCGCGCAACTTCATGCTCAAGGACATGCGGATCGGTGACAAGGTGTTCTTCTACCATTCGAGCTGCCCCGAGCCCGGCATCGCAGGTATCGCCGAGGTCTCTTCGGCAGCCTATCCCGACGCGAGCCAGTTCGATCGAAAAAGCCCGTATTTCGACGTCGGGGCCAAGCGGCAGTCACCCCGCTGGTTCAACGTCGACGTCCGGCTCGTAAGCAAGACGCGCCTGGTCGGCCTCGCTGAGCTGCGCAACCACCGTGAGCTCTCCAAGATGCGCACCCTCGCGCGCGGCAATCGATTGTCGATCACACCGGTGAGCCCGGATGAATGGGAGTTCATCACGCGCGAACTGATGAAGCTCTGAGCCGATGCCCGCGCTGCAGAACGACACGCTGATACGGGCGCTTCTCAGGCAACCGACAGCCTACACGCCGGTATGGCTGATGCGCCAGGCCGGGCGGTACCTGCCGGAATACAACGAGGCGCGCCGGCGAGCGGGGAGCTTCCTGGCGCTGTGCAAGACGCCGGCGCTTGCCGCCGAAGTGACGCTACAGCCGCTCGGGCGCTTCCCTTTGGACGCGGCGATCCTCTTTTCCGACATCCTTACGATCCCCGACGCGATGGGCCTAGGGCTGTATTTCGCCGAGGGTGAAGGCCCGCGCTTCGAGCGCCCCCTGCGCGACGAGGCTGCGATTGCGAAGCTCGCCGTGCCCGATCCGGCTGACAGCCTGCGCTACGTCACCGACGCCATCGCGGAGGTCCGGCGGGCGCTCGCAGGCCGGGTGCCGCTAATCGGTTTCTCGGGCAGCCCCTATACGCTCGCCTGTTACATGGTGGAGGGTCAGGCGAGCGAGGACTGGCGGAAGGTCAAGGGGCTGCTGCATCAGCAACCCGCGCTGCTCCATCGCCTTCTCGAGACCAACGCCCGCGCCGTCGCCGCGCTGCTGAACGCGCAGATCGAGGCGGGCGTTAACGCCGTGATGATTTTCGACACTTGGGGCGGAAGCCTATCGGACGCGGCCTATCGCGAGTTCTCGCTCGGGTACATCCAGGGGGTGCTCTCCCGGCTCAAGCGCGGCGCGGGCGACGCGCGCATTCCCGTCATCGTCTTCACCAAGGGCGGAGCGCCTTGGCTCGAGCGGATCGCTGCGACCGGATGCGATTGCGTCGGCCTGGATTGGAGCATCGACCTGGGAGAAGCGCGCCGGCGGATCGGCGCGCGCGCGGCGCTTCAGGGCAACATCGATCCGGCGGTGTTGCTCGCCACGCCGGAAGTCGTGCGCCGGGAGGTCGAGCGAGCGCTTGAATCGTTCGGACGAGGGTCGGGCCACGTCTTCAATCTCGGCCACGGCGTCCCGCAGCTCACTCCTCCGGAAAACGTGGCCGCCTTGGTCGCCGCAGTGCACGAATTGAGCCGGAAATTTCACTGACCAACCCGAGCAAGCGCGATTTGCGGCTGAATCGCGTGAAACAACTTATGCACAATGCTGCCCGAAGAGCCCCGTCTGGCGCGGAGTTTCGAGGACTTGCCCCGAGAGTTCTATAAGCTATTGACTCATAGGACCATTTCATTGCGCTCGGATTTTGAGCAGCAAGAAAATTTCCTTGCAGAAGTGTGAGTTACAGTAGCGTGAAAGGCTTATTCACACAGTTACTCACAAATTCTGTGAAAAACACGAAAAACCCCAGTCAACCAAGCACTTTACCGACGCGGCTTGAGATTTCTCTCGAATAGCGCACTTCGTGCTCGATTTCACCAAGCATGATCCTCCGCGTCGCGCTCGACGTACCGCTGCCGAAGTTGTTCGACTACCGCGCTGAAGATGCGACTTACGCGGACGTCGGTTGCCGCGTGCTGGTGCCCTTTGGAAAGAAGCAGCTGGTCGGATTGATCGTCGAGCTGGCGACGGAGTCGGATTTGCCGGCCTCCCGTCTCCGTTTGGCGACGAAGATCCTGCGCGATGTGCCGCCGCTGGACCCAGGCTGGCTCAGCCTAGTGCGATTCTGCAGCACCTATTACCACCGTCCGCTTGGCGAGGTCGTTGCCGCAGCGCTACCCCCACGGCTGCGCACCGCTCGACCGGTTCCGGACGTCCTGCGCGACTTTGCGCTCACGGCAGCGGGGCGAGACGCGCTCGCTGCCGTTCCGGCGCGACAGCGCCGCCTGAAAGCACTCCTCGCTCGCCTTTCCGAGGGACCTGTCCCGGAATCGGAATTGGCAGCAACCGTCCGCGGCGGTCGGGGCCTGCTCAGGCGCGCGACCGACGCCGGATGGGTCGCCGCTGTCGTTCGCGAGCGCCCGGCCCCCCGCTTTACGCGCGCGCATGGTCTGACCGGAGAGCAGGAGCAGGCTTTGGCGCTCCTCCGTCCCGGTTTGGGGAAATTCAGCGTCAGCCTGCTTTTCGGCGTGACCGGGAGCGGCAAGACCGAAGTCTATCTGCAACTCATCGCAGAGGCCCTCGCGCGCGGCGAACAGGCGCTGGTGCTGGTTCCGGAGATTGCGCTCACGCCGGCGCTCGAAGCAGCGTTCCAGGACCGCTTTGGCGGGGCATGTATTGTCACGCAAACGAGCGCCAGTCCCGAGGTCGAGCGGGCCCGGGGCTGGACGCTCGCGCACCGAGGCCTCGCCCACATCGTGCTCGGCACTCGCCTTGCGGTATTCGCGTCCCTCCCAAGCTTGGGCCTCGTCGTCGTGGATGAAGAGCAGGATGTTTCGTTCAAGCAGCGAGAAGGAGTGAGGTACTCGGCGCGCGATCTTGCGATCGCGCGCGCACGCATCGCCGGCGTGCCAGTCGTGCTCAGCTCGGCGACGCCGTCCTTGGAGACCTTCCAGCGCGCGTCGTCGAAGAAGTACGCCCTGATCCCGCTCACCCAGCGAGCCATTCGCGACGCGACCCTTCCGACGATCCGCCTGGTCGACACACGGGTGCATCCCGCGCGGGACGGTTTAACCACGCCGCTACTCGACGCGCTTGCTGCCCGCCTGGCGCGCGGCGAGCAATCGCTCGTATTCCTCAACCGGCGCGGCTATGCGCCGGTCCTGGCGTGCCCGGCGTGCGGATGGGTCAAGGGCTGCACGCGCTGCTCGGCGCACATGGTGCTGCACCTCGCGGAGCGAAGTCTGCGCTGTCACCACTGCGGCTTGGCGGAACGGGTCCCGCGCTCGTGCCCGGAATGCGGTAACGCGGATCTGCAGGCTTTCGGCCGGGGAACGCAGAGGGTCGAGCTTTCTCTCGCTGAGAAATTCCCGCAGGCGCGGATTGTCCGTCTGGATAGCGACGCGGCTCGCGCGCGGGGCCGCCTCGAAGAACTGCTCGAGCTCGCCGAAAGCGCGGATATCCTGGTGGGCACCCAGATTCTCGCCAAGGGCCATCACTTCGAGCGGCTGACCCTGGTGGGCGTGCTCAACGCGGACGGGGGCATCTTCTCGAGCGACTACCGGGCGAGCGAGCGCAGCTTCGCTCAACTGCAGCAGGTCGCCGGGCGCGCCGGGCGCGCAAGCCTGCGGGGCGAGGTCCTGATCCAGACGCGGTACCCGGGTCATCCGCTGTACCAGGCACTGACCAAGCACGACTACCGCGGCTTCGCGCAAAGCATCCTCGCCGAGCGCCGCGAGGCGGGATTCCCTCCTTTCGTGTTCGAAGCGGCGCTCCGCGCCGAGAGCGCCGACGCACTGCGGGCGATGCGTTTCCTGCGCGAAGCGATCGAAGCGGCGCGCCCCTGGGCCAGCGCGATCAGCGTCTTCGATCCGGCTCCGATGTCGCTCGCGCGGCTCGCCGGAGTCGAGCGCGTGCAGGTGCTGCTGCAATCGCGCTCGCGACCGCAATTGCAGGCATTCCTGTCGAAGTGGAGCAGGACGCTATACCGGATGCCCACGCACGGCGTGCGCTGGCACCTGGACGTGGACCCGATCGAGTTCTAGACGGGCTTCTTCGCCTTCCTCTTCGGCTTGCGCGGACGCGTCTTTCCGTGCGATCCCTTGAAGACCTTGCCGCGGAAGGTGCGCTTGTCGCCTTTGCCCACTCGATGCTCCTTGATTAGTTGCGCCGCCGCTATTCTCCGTGCAACGACTGCAGGTATCAAGCCGGAAGCTATAATACGCGGCCCTTTTCGGGTCCTCATGTCCGCCGCGATCAAGTCCCATATCACCGAGCTGCTCACGCGCGCGCTCGCCAGAGTCGCCCCACAGCAGCCGCCTTCGCTGATCTCGCTCGAGCGGCCCAAGCAGACGCAGCACGGTGACTACTCCTCGCCGATCGCGATGCAGCTCGCGCGGCAACTGAAGCGAGCGCCCCGTCAGGCGGCCGTCGCCTTGCTCGAGGCGATGCCGGCATCCGAGTGGGTAGTTCCCGAAATCGCCGGCTCCGGCTTCATCAATTTCCGCGTGCACCCGTCGGCCAAGCAGCACACCGCAAGAACTGTACTCGCCCTGGGCGAGCGGTACGGGCGCCAGGATCGGGCCGGAGGCAAGCCAGTGATGCTCGAATTCGTCTCGGCGAATCCCACTGGGCCGCTGCACGTCGGGCACGGCCGGCAAGCGGCGCTCGGCGATGCGATCGGCGCCCTGCTCGAATCGCAGGGCTGGTGCGTGACACGCGAGTACTACTACAACGATGCCGGCGCCCAGATCCGCAACCTCGGGCTGTCGGTTCAGGCGCGGATCCGCAAGAAGCTCGGAGTCCCAGCGGAGTTCCCCGCCGACGGCTACCACGGAGACTACATCCGCGAGATCGCGGAAAAGTATCTCGCGGCGGGCCATGGGGACGGCGAAGACCTGGACGGAGTGACCCGCTTCGCGGTCGCCGAGCTGCGGCGCGAGCAGGATCTCGATCTGCAAGCGTTCGGCGTGCGCTTCGACAACTACTATCTCGAGTCCTCGCTGTACCGCGACGGTCGCGTGGAAAGGACCGTCCGCTCCCTGATCGAGGCGGGCAAAGCGTTCGAGCAGGACGGCGCTCTCTGGCTCAGGACGACGGACTACGGCGACGACAAAGATCGCGTCATGCGAAAGTCCGATGGCGAGTACACCTACTTCGTTCCTGACGTCGCCTACCACCTGACCAAGTGGGAGCGCGGCTTCACCCGAGCAATCAACATCCAGGGATCCGACCATCACAGCACGGTGACGCGGGTGCGGGCCGGGCTCCAGGCGGCGTCCTCCCGATGGGAGCGCGCCATTCCGAGCGGATACCCGGACTACGTCCTCCACAAGATGGTGACGGTGATGAAAGGCGGCGAGGAGATGAAGATCTCCAAGCGCGCCGGCTCTTACATCACCCTGCGCGAGCTGATCGACGAGGTGGGGCGCGACGCCGTGCGCTTCTTCCTCCTCTCGCGCAAGGCAGACACGGAGTTCGTGTTCGACGTGGACCTCGCCAAGTCCCAATCCGAGGAGAACCCGGTCTACTACGTGCAGTACGCGCACGCGCGGATCTGCTCGATGCTGGACCAGTCGAAAGCGCAGTTCGGCGATGCCGGCGGGATCGATGCCGCCGACCTCGCGCCCCTCACCGGCTCGCGCGAGCTGCAGCTGCTGCAGCGCCTAGGCGATTTCCCCGAGATCGTGGAGAACGCTGCGGCGGAACTTGCCCCGCACCAAGTGGTCTTCTTCTTGCGAGAGCTAGCGGGGGAATTTCACAGTTACTATAATGCCGAACGCGTACTCGTCCCCGAGGCGCCGGCGCGATTGGCGAGGCTGGCGCTGTGCCAGGCAGTTCGCCAGGTGTTGCGCAACGGGCTTTCCCTGCTGGGCGTAAGCCAGCCCGAGAAAATGTGATGCATCGCAATGAGCTTTGACTACAAGCAGATCCAGGCCCCGAGAGCGGACTCCTCGGGCAGCTTTCTGATCGGCCTCTTTTTCGGGTTTCTGCTCGGGCTGGGGGTCGCTGCGGGGATTGCGATCTACTTCTTCAAGACACCGATACCCTTCGCCGACCGGCCCAAGGCCCAGGACAAGCCCCTGGCCGCGGATCAGAAGGCGGCCGACGCGTCGAAATCGGCCAAGGCGGAGGACAAGCCGCGATTCGATTTCTACCGGATTCTCCCCGGCAAGGAGGAGTCCGTCACCGAGCGCCAGATGCGCGAAGCGGCGAAGCAGCCGCCCAAGCCGGGGGCGCCCAAGGAGAGCTACTTCCTCCAGGCCGGCTCCTTCCCGAATCCCGCCGATGCCGACGGCCTCAAGGCCCGATTGGCGTTGATGGGCATGGAAGCCAACGTCGAGCCGGCGAACGTTGCCGGGAAGGGCACGTGGTACCGCGTGCGTCTCGGGCCCTACACCCGCGTCGACGAGATCAACCGCATCCGGCAGCAACTGACGCAGAACGGCATCGAGGTATCGCTGGTCAAGATCAGCGACACCGCCACAAATTGAATCGGCTCCAAGGAGACCTTCTCATGCCCTTTCGTCTGCTGAGCGCCCTGTCCGGCCTGCTCATTGCTTTCGCCGCGTTCGCCCAGCGCGCCCCGGTAGAGGGCACCGACTACGTCGCGCTGAACCCACCGCAGGCCGTCGACACCGCGGGCAAGATCGAGGTCATGGAGTTCTTCTGGTACCGCTGCCCGCACTGCTACGCGCTCGAGCCCGATCTGGAGGCTTGGGTGAAGCGCCTGCCCCGTGACGTTCAGTTCAAGCGAGTCCCCGGAATACTGAACGAGGACTGGGCGGTCGACGCGCGCATCTTCTACGCGCTGGACGCAATCGGCGAGGAAGATCGCGTGCACCGCTCGCTCTTCAACGCCATCCATCAACAGGGCGGCGTCAGGCTGCACGGCGACGCGTATGCGAAATGGGTCGCAGACTGGCTGGCCAAGCAGAAAGTCGACATGGCCAAGTACGACGCCGCGTTCCACTCCTTCTCGGTGGAGAGCAAGCTTCGCCGCGCCGCGCAAATGGCGAGCGCGTATCGCCTCGAGGGCGTTCCCACCCTGAGTGTACAAGGCCGCTACCTCGTGCTGGCGAACACCTCGCAAAAGGCGATGCTCGCGACCGCCGACTCCCTCATCGCCGAAGTGCGCAAGCAGCTCCCCAAAACGAAGTAGCCGCCGCAGGCGAGCGCGCCGAATGAAGCGACGCAGCCGCCTCGAGCGATGGCTGCTCGCGCCGGCGCTGGCGCTGCTCGCCCTGAGCGCGTCGGCCCAGCTCCAGCAGGGACGGGAATACCAGCGGATCGATCCTCCGTACGCTGCCGCGGCCGGCGGACGCATCGAGGTCATCGAGTTCTTCTACTACGGCTGCCCGGTGTGCTATGAGACCGAGCCCGGGCTTTCGCGCTGGCTCGCCAGCGCGCCGGACGACGTTGCGATCCGCCGGGTGCCGGCACTCTCGAGCGAGGCCTGGGAGCCTTACGCAAAGCTCTATTACACCCTGGAGATGCTCGGGCAGGTCGAGCGCCTGCACTGGCCCGTCTACGACAACATCCACTTCGAGGACGTCAAGCTCAACGACGAGAAAATCATGGCCGACTGGGCGGCCCGCAACGGTATCGAGCGGAACCTGTTCGTGCAGACTTACGCTTCACCGGCGGTCGCCGACAGGGTCACGCAGGCGCGCGAGCTGCTGAAGGCCTACGGCGTGCGCGCGGTACCCACGTTCATCGTCGACGGCAGGTTCCTCACTTCCGCGCGCCTGGCGGGCGGAACCGGGCAGGTCGTGCAGGTGCTCGACCAGCTCGTCAGGCTCGCGCGCGAAGAACACCGCCAGCGCTAGCGCTGCGTGCCGACCACGGCCAAGATCTTCATCACCGGCGCGTCGACGGGCATCGGCGCCGCGCTCGCCGCCCACTACGCCCGCGGCGGCTGGACCCTGGGACTCTGCGCGAGGCGGCTTGAGCACACGCAAGCGCTTCTTTCCAGCCTGGGCGGCGCGGGATCCTGCTATCGGGTCGATGTCACCGATGCGGCCACCGTGCGAGCCGCCGCGGTCGACTTCATGAGCCGCTTCGGCGTTCCGGATATCGTCATCGCGAACGCGGGTGTCGGCGCGGGGACGCTCACCGAGAACCCGGAAGACCTACCCGTATTCCGGAAGATCATTGAAACGAACGTGCTCGGCATGGTGGCGACGTTCCAGCCCTTCGTCGATGCGATGCGCTCGCGGGGCAGCGGCACCCTGGTCGGTATCGCCAGCGTCGCCGGCTTCCGGGGGCTGCCCGGAGGCGGCGCCTACAGCGCATCGAAGTCGGCTGCAATCACCTATCTGGAGAGCCTGCGCGTCGAACTCCACGGATCCGGCGTTTCCGTCGTAACCCTCTGCCCCGGCTACATCCGCACGCCGATGACGGCCGAGAACCGCTACCGCATGCCCTTCCTCATCGACGCCGACGACGCTGCGCGGCGCATGGCGCGCGTCATCGCCGCCAGGCGCCGCCTCGCGGTCATCCCCTGGCAGATGGCGCTGGTGTCGCTCGTCCTTCGCAGATTGCCCCGCTGGGTCTTCGACCGGCTGTTTGCGGGCGCTCCGAGGAAAGCCCGCGGCCTTCCTCGGTGAGGCCGGAACTCGTCGACGCCGCGGGCACGCGGCACGTCCCCGCGGCCTGCGCTCCGCGCATCGTCAGTCTCGTGCCCAGCATCACCGAGCTCCTTTGCGATCTCGGCCTAGCGGGCGCAATCGTAGGGCGGACGGGGTTCTGCATCCACCCGCGCGAGACCGTGCGCGCCATCCCCAAGGTCGGCGGCACCAAGGACGTCGACCTCGAAAAGCTGCGCGCGCTTTCGCCCACCCACGTGATCCTCAATCTCGACGAGAACCGGAAGGAAGACGCACGGGCTCTCGCCGAATTCGTCCCGACGCCGGTCGTCACCCATCCTCTGGCACCCCGCGACAACCTGGCCCTCTACCGTCTGATGGGAGGCATCTTCGAGCGCGACCGCCAAGCCGAGGACCTGTGCGGAAGGTTCGAAGCGGAATACCGTGCGCTCGAGGCCGCGGCGAGGACATTCTCTCCCGAGAGGGTGCTCTATCTGATCTGGAAGAAACCCTGGATGACCGTGTCCCGCGACACCTATGTGTCGCGCATGCTGGCGCTGGTCAAATGGGAGACCGTTCCGGAGAAGGCCAGCGAGCGTTATCCGAGGATATCGCTCGACGACAAGGTGCTGGCCGAAGCTCGCACGGTGCTGCTGTCGAGCGAACCGTATCGCTTTCGCGACGGCCACCTCGCGGAAGTGCGCGCGCTGCTGCCAGGACGGAAAGTCGTGCTGATCGACGGGGAGATGACGGCGTGGTACGGCAGCCGCGCGATCAAGGCGCTTCGGTACCTTCTGCGATTCAGGAAAGCGGCAGCTACCTGACGCTGACGTAGGAGCCGGGCGCGTCCTCGATCGCTGGCAGCGCGCCTTCGCCAGGGATCCGGGCGGGCACGCGGCCGGCGCCGTTGATGCCCGCGATCCAATCTCTCCAGTCGTTCCACCAGGAGCCTTCGTGCTGCGTCGCCTGCGACTGCCACGCCTCCGCCGATCCCGCTGGGGCCTCGTTCGTCCAATAACCGTACTTCCTCGACGAAGGCGGATTGATGATGCCGGCGATATGCCCGGACCCGCCGAGCACGAATCGCGTCGGGCCCGAGAGCAGACGCGCGCCGAGGTAGGTGGATTTCCAGGGGGCGATGTGATCCTCGACCGGCGAAACAAAGTAAGCCGGCAGGACGATCCTGCGCAGATCGATGGGCACGCCCGCGAGCGTGATGCCTCCCGGCTCCCTGAGCCGGTTGGCGAGGTACATGTTGCGCAGGTAAAAGCTGTGCATCCGGGCCGGCATGCGCGTCGAGTCGGAGTTCCAGTAGAGCAGATCGAACGGAAAGGGGTCGCGCCCCAGCAGATAGTTGTGAACCACGAACGACCACACCAGATCGTTGGCGCGCAGCATGTTGAAGGTCGCCGCCATCTCCGAGCCCTCGAGATAGCCGCGCTCGCCCATGCGGCGCTCGAGATTCTGGACCTGCGCCTCGTCGATGAACACACCGAGCTCTCCCGGAATGGAAAAATCGAGGAGAGACGCGAAAAACGTCGCCGAGCCCGCGCGCGAGTCCCCCTTCGCCGCCATCCAGGCGAGAGTCGCCCCAAGCAGCGTGCCGCCCAGGCAATAGCCGACGAGGTTGACCTTGCTCGCGCTGGTCGCCTTCCCTACCGCGTCGAGCGCGGCGAGCGGTCCTTCGAGCATGTAGTCCTCGAAGGTCTTGCCGGAGAGACGCTCGTTCGGGTTGACCCAGGAAACGACGAACACCGTGTGTCCTTCCGCGAGCGCCCACCGAACGAAGGAATTCTTCTCGCGCAGGTCGAGGATGTAGTACTTGTTGATCCAGGGCGGAATGACGAGCAGCGGCTGCTCGAAGACGGTCTCTGTCGTCGGCTGGTACTGGATAAGCTGCATCAGGTCCGTCTGAAAGACCACCTTTCCCGGCGTGGTGGCCACGTTCTCTCCGACCTTGAACGCCTTCTCGTCGGTCATGCGAATGCCGCCGCGCTCGATGTCGGCGAGCAGGTTGTTCAGACCCTTCAGCAGATTCTGCCCGCCCGACTGTACGGTCTCGCGAAGCACCTGCGGGTTGGTCAGCGCGAAATTCGAGGGCGACAGGGCATCGATGTACTGGCGCGTGTAGAACGCGACTTTCTTCCGGCCTTCCTCGGGAAGGCCTTTGACCGAAGCGACCGTCTCCTGCAGGTGGCGCGCGGCGATGAGATACGACTGCTTGAAGTAGTCGAACAGGAACATGTCCTGCCAGTCGGGCTCGCGGAAGCGATTGTCGCCCTTGCCGGGCTCGGCGACCGGTGCCGGGTTCCCGCCGAGCATGCGCAGCGCCGTCGCCTGCCACAGGGCGACGTGGTCCCAGAACATCTTCGCCTGCATCTCAGCGAGCTTCCAGGGCTCGGCGAGCATCCGTGCAGTGAGGTCCACGAACGCGCTGGCGATTCCGAACTCGTCGACGGGTTCGCCTCCCTTGCTGGCAGCCTGCCTCTGCAGGAATTCTCCCATCAGGCGGCCGGACCGCTCGGCGACCTCGGCGAAGAGCTTCGCGCTCTGCGCGGGGTCGTGCGACGGTTGCGCGGCCGACATGCTCAGGTCCGGGCGTAGCGCACCACGCCGTCGCCTCCGACCGCGCGCGCAACGCGCCCGTCGCGCTCGAGCAGGTGCAGGTGCGCCATCGCCTCACCCATCGCGAAGAACAGTTGGTGGCTGTCGAGCTTGCGGCGGAAGAGCGTGTCGAGCACGTCCGCGGCGCTCTTGGGGCCCTCACAGGCCTCGTGCAGCTCGTCGAGGCGCTGGCGGTGATGCTCCTTCAGCTGGGCGATGCGTTCGCGCAGGCCGCGGAAGGGCAGTCCGTGCGAGGGCAGGGTGAGCGTCGTCGCGGGCAATCCGGCGTAGCGCGTGAGCGAATCGAGGAAGAGCGCGAGCGGATTGCCCTCCGGCTCGTTCGCCCAGACGCTCACGTTCGTCGAGATCTTGGGCAGGACCATGTCCCCGGAGACCAGCACGCCCGTCTCCTCGCAGTAGAGCGCGGCGTGCTCGGGCGCGTGCCCGTAGCCCATGATGATCCGCCAGCCCCGCCGCCCGATGCGCAGCGTGTCACCGTCGAGCAGGCGCCGGTAGTCGGCAGGGAACGCGGGCACGCGGTTGCGGTAGTTGCTCCGGCGCTGCTGCATCAGGGTGAGCTTCTCCCCCGCCAGCCCGTTGCGCTCGAACATGGCGACGACCCTGTCGAAGGCGAATCCCGCGCTGCCCTCACGCATCGCGTGCGCCGCGAAATACTCGGCTTGGGGCATCCACAGCTGTGCGCCCGTGCGCTCGATCAGCCAGGAGGCGAGGCCAGCATGATCAGGATGGTGGTGCGTGACGACGAGGCGCGTCACTGGACGCCCGGCCACGCGCTCGGCGAGGATGCGCTCCCACAGCCCGCGGGTGACGTCGTCGCCGATGCCGCAGTCGATGAGCGTCCAGGCCGGCGTTCCCTCGATCTCGTCCTCGAGAAGCCACAGGTTGATGTGGTCGAGCGCGAACGGCAGCGGCATCCGCGCCCAGTGGACCCCGGGTGCGATCTCCAGCGTCTCGCCGCCCGCGGGTGGCGCAGCCCTGGGGTATTCGAGGATGGATTCGGGACTCACTCTGATGGGTGCTCCGCCAGTCTCGCCGGCGGTAGAATTGCATCTCTGCGGCTGAATTTTCTCAAATTATGGCGGCCGACGCCACCGAGTCGATCAGCGATCCGTGCACTATAGGCGATCTCGCGCGCGAGCTCGACGTCACCCCGCGCGCGATCCGTTTCTACGAAGACGAGGGTCTGCTCTCGCCCCGGCGCGACGGCGGTCGCCGCGTGTACGGCAAGCGCGACTACGTGCGCCTGAAACTGATTCTGCGCGGCAAGCGGCTGGGATTTTCCCTCGCCGAGGTCCGCGAAATGCTCGAGCTCTACGACTCGGCTCCCGACGAGAGGCCGCAGCTCGAGAAATTCGTCGCGGCGCTCGCCGCGCGCCGCGAGCAGCTCGAGCGGCAACGTGAGGAGATCGACGAGGCACTCGAGGAGATCCGCGGCTTCGAGCGCCAGTCTAAGAAGCTCCTCAGCGCCCGTTCCGCGAGGCGGCGCTGAGATATTGATTTTGCACGAGATTGACGTTAACGTAAACGTTAAGTAGAGTTCCCCACCCGGAAGCGCGTCCATGGACCGCACCCCGAACCTCTCCCAAGGCGGCGTCGCCCCCGCCGACCTGCCGGGCCTGCGCTTCGCGCTCGGGCAGGACATCGATATGCTGCGCAGCTCGGCGCGCGCATTCGCCGCCGCCGAGATCGCGCCGCGCGCAGCCGAAATCGACCGCACCAACCAGTTTCCGCTCGACCTGTGGAAGAAGCTCGGGGCACTCGGCCTCCTCGGCATCACGGCCGAAGAGGAGTTCGGCGGCACTGCGATGGGCTATCTCGCCCATATCGTGGCGATGGAGGAGATCTCGCGCGCTTCAGCGTCGATCGGCCTGTCGTACGGCGCGCACTCCAACCTTTGCGTCAACCAGATTCGCAGGAACGGCAGCGCGGCACAGAAAGACAGGTACCTGCCGAAGCTCGTCTCGGGCGACTGGGTGGGAGCGCTCGCCATGTCCGAGCCGGGCGCGGGCTCTGACGTCGTCGGCATGCGCCTGCGCGCGGACCGCAGGGGCGATCGCTACGTGCTCAACGGCAACAAGATGTGGATTACCAACGGGCCGGATGCCGACGTGCTGGTGGTGTACGGCAAAACGAGTGAATCGATAACCGCCTTCGTTGTCGAAAAAGGGATGAAGGGGTTCACCACGGCGCAGAAACTGGACAAGCTCGGCATGCGCGGCTCCAACACCTGCGAGCTGGTGTTCCGGGACTGCGAGGTGCCGGCGGCAAACGTGCTCGGCGAGGAATCGAAGGGCGTGAAGGTCCTCATGTCGGGCCTGGACTACGAGCGCGCGGTGCTCGCGGGCGGTCCATTGGGCATCATGGCGGCGTGCCTGGATGTCGTCGTGCCCTACGTCCACGAGCGCAAGCAGTTCGGCCAGGCGATCGGCGAGTTCCAGCTGATGCAGGGGAAACTCGCCGACATGTACACGACGTTTTCGGCCTGCCGCGCCTACGTCTACGCGGTCGGTCAAGCGCTGGACCGTGGCGAGACCACGCGCAAGGACGCCGCTGGCGCAATCCTCTACGCGGCCGAGAAGGCCACCTGGATGGCGGGCGAAGCCATCCAGTGCCTCGGCGGCATGGGCTATATCAACGAAGCCCCGACCGGGCGCCTGTGGCGCGACGCGAAGCTCTACGAGATCGGGGCAGGGACGTCGGAGATCCGCCGCTGGCTCATCGGGCGCGAGCTCTTTTCCGAAACGGCTTGAATATCTTCAACCAAGGTTCCTTCTGGAGGTTGTCATGACCAATGATCCGATCGTAATCGTTTCCGCCGCGAGAACGCCCATGGGCGCGTTCCAGGGCGAATTGAAGGATTTCTCCGCGCCGCAGCTCGGCGCCGCCGCCATCCGCGCAGCGGTCGAGCGCGCGGGAATCAAAGCCGACCAGGTGCAGGAAGTGGTGATGGGCTGCGTCCTGCCGGCGGGCCAGGGCCAGGCGCCGGCTCGGCAGGCGAGCATCGGCGGCGGCTTGCCGCTCGCCACCGGAGCTACGACGGTCAACAAGATGTGCGGCTCGGGAATGAAGGCGGCGATGTTCGCGCACGACATGCTCGCCGCCGGCGTCAACCAGATCATGGTCGCCGGTGGTATGGAGTCGATGACCAACGCGCCCTACCTCCTTCCCAAGGCGCGCTCCGGCTACCGCATGGGGCACCAGCAGGTGATCGACCACATGTTCTTCGACGGCCTGGAGGATGCTTACGACAAGGGCAAGCTCATGGGCAATTTTGCCGAGGACTGCGCGGCGAAGTACAGCTTCAGCCGCGACGAACAGGACAAGTTCGCGGTGGCGTCGCTCGAGCGCGCACAGGCGGCGAACAACAACGGCGCTTTCGCCTGGGAAACCACGCCGATCGCCATCAAGACTGGCAAGGCCGAGCGCTTCATGGAGCACGACGAGCAGCCGTTCAAGGCAAATTTCGAGAAGATCCCGACGCTGAAACCCGCTTTCAAGAAGGACGGCACCGTCACGGCAGCGAACTCGAGCTCGATCTCCGACGGCGCCGCGGCGCTGGTCATGATGCGGCGCTCCACCGCCGAAAAGCTCGGACTCAAGCCCCTCGCCGCGGTCGTCGCGCACAGCACCCACTCGCACGAGCCGAACTGGTTCACCACGGCGCCCGTGGGCGCCATCAAGAAACTCTACGATGCCACCGGCTGGAGCCCCTCGAAGGTCGATCTCTATGAGATCAACGAAGCGTTCGCAGTGGTCACAATGGCGGCGATGAAGGAGCACGGCCTGCCGCACGCCAAGGTCAACATCCACGGCGGCGCCTGCGCGCTCGGCCATCCGATCGGCGCCTCGGGCGCCCGCATCCTCGTAACGCTCATCGGCGCTCTCAGGAAGACCGGCGGCAAGCGCGGGATCGCGAGCCTGTGCATCGGCGGGGGCGAAGCGACGGCGATGGCGATCGAGATCGCGTGATGGCGAGCCCCATCGACTTCTATTTCGATTTCTCCTCGCCGTACGGCTATTTCGCAAGCCAGAAAATAGACGCGATTGCATCGAAACACGGCCGCGACGTAAAGTGGCGGCCTTTCCTGCTTGGCGTGGCGTTCAAGACGACGGGCGGCACGCCCCTGCCCTCGATACCGGTGAAGGGGCCGTACCACCTGCGCGACATGCTGCGCACGGCCAAGTACCTAGGCGTGACATTCAGGCATCCCTCGGTGTTTCCGATCGCCTCGGTTTCCGCGTGCCGGGCCTTCTACTGGATGAACGCGAAGGATCCCCGGCGAGCGAAGGAACTCGCCAAGGCGCTCTACGGGGCCTACTTCCGCGAGGACGTGGACATATCGAGCGCGGACAACGTGGTTTCCGTCGCCGCCAGGTCCGGCCTGAGCGCAGATGAGGTGCGCGCGGGGATCGGCGATCAAGCGACCAAGGACCTCACCAAGATCGAGGTGGACAAGGCCATCGCCATCGGCGCGTTCGGCTCCCCCTACATCGTCGTCGACGGCGAGCCGTTCTGGGGCTCGGACCGGCTGGAGCAGATCGACAAGTGGCTGGCGACGGGCGGCTGGTGACATGCCGGCCATCCGGAGCAAGCTGAATCCAAGCTCGGCTGAATTCCAGTCCAACGCGGCTGCGATGGTCGCCTTGGTCGCCGATCTCCACGCCAAGGTCGAAGGTGCCGCGCAAGGCGGCGAAGAAACCGTGCGCGCGAAGCACGTCGCCCGCGGCAAGCTCCTCCCGCGCGAGCGGCTGCGCCTCCTTCTCGACCCCGACTCGCCGTTCCTGGAGCTGTCCCAGCTCGCGGGCTTCGGCATGTACGGGGATGAGGCGCCGGGTGCGGGAATCATCACGGGCGTGGGCCGGGTTTCCGGCAGGGAATGCGTGATCGTCGCGAACGACGCCACCGTCAAGGGTGGGACGTACTACCCGATGACGGTGAAGAAGCACCTGCGCGCTCAGGAGATCGCTCTGCAGAACCGCCTGCCGTGCATCTACCTGGTCGACTCGGGCGGGGCTTTTCTGCCCGAGCAGGACAACGTGTTCCCCGACCGCGAGCACTTCGGCCGGATCTTCTACAACCAGGCGACGATGTCAGCCGCGGGAATCCCGCAGATCGCGGCGGTGATGGGCTCGTGCACGGCCGGCGGCGCCTACGTGCCGGCGATGTCCGACGAATGCATCATCGTCAAGGGGCACGGAACGATCTTTCTCGGCGGCCCGCCGCTCGTCAAGGCGGCGACCGGCGAGATCGCCACCGCAGAGGAGCTGGGGGGGGCGGACGTGCACGAGCGGCAGTCGGGCGTGGTCGATCACACCGCGAATGACGACGCCCACGCACTCGAGATCACCCGTGCGATCGTTGCACGCGTCGGCCGGGCGCGGGGCGCGGAGCTCGACGTTCGCGAGGCGACCGAGCCGCTCTACGCAGCCGGGGAATTGCACGGCATCATCCCACAGGACAAGCGCAAGCCCTACGACGTGCGCGAGGTGATCGCGCGCATCGTCGACGCAAGCGAGCTCGACGAATTCAAGGCCCAATACGGACCGACCCTGGTGACGGGATTCGCACGCATCCGCGGCTACCCGGTCGGAATCCTCGCGAACAACGGCATTCTCTTCTCGGAATCCGCGCTGAAAGGCGCGCACTTCATCGAGCTCGCCAGCCAGCGCAGGATTCCGCTGGTGTTCCTGCAGAACATCAACGGCTTCATGGTCGGCAAGAAATACGAAGCCGGAGGCATCGCCAAGGACGGCGCAAAGCTGGTGACCGCAGTCGCGTGCAGCCGGGTGCCTAAATTCACGGTCGTCGTCGGCGGCTCGTTCGGAGCGGGCAACTACGGCATGTGCGGGCGAGCTTTCGGCCCCCGTTTCCTGTGGATGTGGCCGAACGCGCGCATTTCCGTGATGGGCGGGGAGCAGGCCGCCTCTGTGCTAGCCACGGTGAAGCGCGACGGCATCGAGGCGAAAGGCGGGAGGTGGAGCAAGGAGGAGGAGCAGGAATTCAAGCGGCCGATTCTCGAGCAGTACGAGGAGCAGGGACACCCCTACTACGCCACCGCGCGCCTGTGGGACGACGGCGTGATCGCGCCCGAGGAGACGCGGCGCACCCTCGCGCTGGCGATCGCGGCCTCGCTCAACGCTCCGATCGAGGAAACGCGGTTCGGCGTATTCCGGATGTAACAGGAGACAGAACGGCATGGCCTACGGAACCATCGAAATCCACGCGGTACAGGGCGTCGCAGTGCTCTGGCTGAACCGTCCGGACGTCCGCAACGCATTCAACGAGACGATGATCGGCGAGCTGACTTCCGCCTTCGGGGAGCTCGACGCCGATCCCGCGGTCCGTGCGCTCGTGCTCGCGGGGCGAGGCAAGGTGTTCTGCGCCGGGGCCGACCTGAACTGGATGAAGCGTATGGGGGAGATGGACTTCGAGGAGAACCGCAAGGACGCCGCCGCCTTCGGGGCCATGCTCAACCGGCTCCACGCAATCAAGAAACCCACGATCGCTCGCGTGCACGGAGCCGCCTTCGCCGGAGGCATGGGGCTCATCGCCGCCTGCGACATATCGGTCGCCTCGGCCGACACGGAATTCGCCGTATCCGAAGTCAGGCTGGGGCTGACGCCGGCAACAATCAGCCCCTACGTGCTCGCCGCGATGGGCGAGCGCGCTGCGCGCCGCTACTTCCTCACCGCGGAGCGCTTCACCGCGGCGGAGGCCTACCGCATCGGCTTCATCCAGGAAATCGTGCGGCCGGACGAGCTCGACGCGACGGTGAACGCCATGCTCGGAGAGATCGTCCAGGGCGCGCCCGGCGCGCTCGCGGTGACCAAGGAGCTGATTCGTGCGGTCGCCAAGCGCCCGCTGGCGCCGGAGCTGATGGCCGACATGGCGGTTCGGATCGCGACGGCACGCGCGTCCGACGAGGGCAAGGAGGGCGTGCGTTCGTTTCTCGAGAAGCGCCAGCCCGCGTGGATCAAGGCGGCAAAGCGGGCGGCGCGCCCGACGAAGAAGAAGTAGGACGAGCCTTGTTCGACTTCGAAGCGGAGGCTTCATGAGCCTGCCTCGCAAGGTGCGCATCGTCGACGTCGCCCCGCGCGACGGCCTGCAGAACGAACCGAAGAGCGTTCCAGCGTCCGTGAAGATCGAGCTGATCGAAAGGCTGCAGGACGCCGGCCTTTCCGCGGTCGAGGCGACCGCATTCGTGTCGCCCAAGTGGGTTCCGCAGATGGCCGACCACGCCGAGGTCATGGCCGGGATCCGCAAGCGCCCCGGGGTCGCCTATCCGGTGCTGGTGCCGAACATGAAAGGCTTCGAGGCCGCACGCGACGCCGGGGCCGAGGAGATCGCCGTGTTCGGCGCGGCGACCGAGACCTTCAGCAGGAAGAACATCAACTGCAGCATCGCGGAGAGTCTGGAGCGCTTCGCGCCCGTGGTCACGGCGGCGAGAGCGGCGGGAATTCGCGTCCGCGGCTATATCTCCTGCGTGGCGGGCTGCCCTTATGAAGGCGAGGTCAGCCCCCGCGCGGTCGCCGACCTGGCCGACAAGCTGCATCGCATGGGCTGCTACGAGGTCTCGCTCGGGGACACCATCGGCGTGGGCACGCCGAAGAAGATCCGCGCCGTGATCGAAGCGGTCGCGAGGAAGGTCCCGATCGCCAGGATCGGCGGGCACTACCACGATACCTACGGGTAGGCGCTCGCGAACATCTACGCTTCGCTCGAGCTGGGGGTGAAGATATTCGACAGCTCGGTCGCCGGCCTGGGAGGCTGCCCCTACGCCAAGGGAGCGACGGGCAATGTCGCCACGGAAGACGTGATCTACATGCTCGACGGCCTGGGGATAGCCACCGGCGTCGACTTGGAGAAGCTCTTCCGCGCGGGCGAATTCATCTGCCGCGCGCTGGGCCGCGAGCCCGCGTCGCGCGTCGCGCGCGCGCTCGCCGCCAAGCTGAATTCGTGAGTGCCGCGCAAGCCGACGAGGTCGTCTCGCCCTGCATCAATGTATGCAAGATGAACGCCGATACGGGACTGTGCGAGGGATGCCTTCGCACGCTCGACGAGATTGCCGCCTGGTCGGCGATGAGCGCGGACGAGAAGCGCGCCGTCCTCGCGCGCATTTCGGCGAAGCGCCCGTGAATCTGCCGAGGGACATCCAGGTCCTCGAGCGAGGCTGGCTCTCGTCCAACAACGTCGTGCTGCACGCAAGCGGCGGCGCGACCGTGATCGATTCGGGCTACGGCGCGCACGCGGAGCAGACCGTGGCACTGGTCGAGCACGCGCTGCGGGGAGGATCGCTCGATCATCTCGTCAATACCCATTGCCACTCGGATCACATGGGGGGCAACGCCGCCTTGCGGCGGCGATTCCGCTGCACGACGAGCATCCCGGAGGGCGAGGCGCCGCTCGTCGACCGCTGGGACGAGCGCGACCTCATCCTTTCGGCAGCCGATCAGCGCGCCGAGCGGTTCACTTACGACGCCACATTCGCCGACGGCGATACGCTCCGCCTGGGGAGCCGCGACTGGCAAGTGGTCGCCTCGCCCGGGCACGACACCCACGCGGTCATGTTCTATTCGCCGGAAACGCGCGTGCTGATCTCGGGCGACGCGCTCTGGGAGAATGGCTTCGGCGCCGTGTTCGCCCAGCTTTTCGGCCGCGAGACTGCTCTCGCCGAAACGCGAAGGACCCTGGAGCACATCGCAACCCTGGATTGCGAAATCGTGATCCCCGGCCACGGCCAGCCATTTGCCGACGTCGCCCGGGCGCTCGAGCGCGCTTTTTCGCGCCTCGAAGGATACGAGGAGGACATCACGCGCCTCGCGCGGCATGTCGTCAAGGTGCTGTTCACCTTCTCGATGCTCGAGAAGCGCTCGATGCCGCTTGCGAGCGTGCCCGCCTACCTCGAACGCGTCGCGATCCTCGCAGAGATCAACCGCAAGTACCTGAGGCTGGATCCGGCGGCTTTCGCCGACTGGCTGCTGAGCGATCTGGAGCGCGCCGGCGCGCTCCAGCGCCGGGACGGACGGGTGGTCGCCAGGGGCGGCTAGCGTCGCAGCGAAGGCGCAGCTTTCCTCCGCGTGACGCAGCCGATATAGCCGCGGACGAAATCGTCGCGCAGGGCGAGGAATTCCTCGTGCGTCTGGAAGGCGCGATTCTCGGGCGCCTGATTGGCAAAATAGATCGTCACGATCACCGCGTCGTCGTCCGACAGAATCTGGGTGATGCCCAAGGTCCTCCCTCTCAGGACCCTTTTCGTCAACGTCTGCCCCTCGAATCCGCTGTCGGAGAAACTCGAGAGCGCGGCGTCGTCGCCGTTTGCGATCGCGGTGAAATTCTCGGTGACGATGCGCTTGTCGTCGGCGTATTTCGCGGGATCCGAGCGCTCGGCCTTCAGAGTCGCGAACCAGAGCGTCCTCGGATAGGAATACACGACCCGATACCCCTCGACCACCGAAACGCGCTCGAGCTTGTCGCCGAAACCGACTTCCCGCCAGGGCGCAGCGCCCTCCGGACGCCGGTCGAGCGCGACGCCGCGCACCCCGCCGGCGAATCCGTCGCAGCGCACGTACGGATACATGGTGGAGGAATCCGTCGAGGACGCGCCAGCGTGCGCGGCGAAGGGCAGCAGAAGAAGGAGGACGCAGGCCCTGCACGCGCTCAAGGTCGCCTGCTCGCGTTCCATTTCGCGACCTCGCGTCCGGCTCTCCGCAGGGTGCCGGCGAGGGTATCCCCGCTGGCGCGCCCGACCATCTCGACCGGCCCGCGGCCGATCGCTCCGGCGGGCAGCGTCAGGCGCAATTCATCGCCGCTGACCCTGCCTTGCGTGAAACGCACGTTGCCCTTCCCGGTCAGCTCCACCGTGCCGGAGACGACCTGGAAACTCTGCTTGAGCACGAGCCGGGTGGTTTTCGATTTCGTTCCGGACGACAGGCCGAAATTCCAGTCGCCCCCGACATTCGCCGGCACGGTCCACAGGTAGACCTGGCTCTCCTTGCGCGCGCCGACTTTCTTGTCGGGCGCCGGGATCGTCTCCTGCACGTCCGGAGGCCAGTCCCCCATGCCATAGTCGTGCGATACGACGCGCGACCCGGGCTTCAGCTCGGCGAGAATCTTCGGCCGCAGCGCGAGGTTCACATCGGGCAGCAGGTAGAGCGTCAGGACGTCGGCCTCGTGAAAGTCCGTCTTGAACAGATCCTGCTGCAGGAATTTCACCCGGTCGGCGACGCCGGCTTTGGCGGCATTCTCGCTCGAGAGCGCCACGAGCCGAGGGTCGATCTCGACGCCGAAGCCGCGCGCGCCGTACTTGCTCGCCGCCTCGATCATGATGCGCCCGTCGCCGGAGCCGAGGTCGATCACGGTTTCGCCGGCCTTCAAGCGCGCGAGCTCGAGCATGCGGTCGACGACCGCCTGCGGCGTGGGCACGTAGGGGGTGTCGAGATCCTTGAGCGACTCCTGCGCCCCGGTCCAGAGAGGAAAAACGGCAATCGCGAGGCACAACAGGCTTCGCCGAGCGGTCGTCACTTTCAAATCACTCCTTCACGACGCAATGCTTCGATCTCGCCGTTCCCATACCCCGCCTCGCGCAGGATCTCGTCGGTATGCTCGCCCGGCTTGGGCGCCGCCCGCGCTATCCCGAACTCGAATTCGCTCAGCTTCAGCGGAAGCGCGAACTGCGTGATCCCGCCTTCTTCCACGACCATGCCCCGGGCGCGTACTTGCTCGTTGGCCAGCGCTTCATCCAGGAGGAGGACCGGGCTTACGCAGCAGTCGGCGCCGGCAAGGGCCTCGGTCCACTCCTGCTGGGTTCGCGAGGCGAAAATCTGCGCGAGCCGCGCCTTCACCGGCTCGGCGTCCGCGCCGTACACGATATGCCTGTCCTTCAGCTCCGGGCAGCCGAGTATATCGCACAGCGTCGCCCAGAATTTTCTCTCCAGCGCGCCGACCGCCATGAAGCGCCCGTCCTTCGCGCGGTAGACGTTGTAGCACGGCAGCCCGCCGTCGAGCATTCCGGTTCCGCGCGAGGGCGCCTTGCCCCGCTCGAGGAATCCCAGGAGCGGAAAGACT
The DNA here is from genome assembly GCA_035702665.1 of Burkholderiales bacterium. Lineage (GTDB taxonomy): Bacteria > Pseudomonadota > Gammaproteobacteria > Burkholderiales > SG8-39 > VBDM01. Next base: position 75,783 of record DASSQD010000097.1, on the reverse strand, counting down.
GCGTGCGCGAGCGCCGCGTCGGTCATCGACACGTCGACGAGGCGCCCGCGGCCGCTCGATCGCGCATCGAGAAGCGCGGCAAGTATCCCCATCGCCGGGACGAGAGCCCCGCCGAGGAGGTCGGCGATCTGGAAATTCGGGACGACGGGGCGCTCGCTCGTTCCGATCTGGTCGCCGACGCCGGCATAGCCGATGTAGTTGATGTCGTGCCCGGCGCGCTGCGCGTAGGGCCCGTCCTGGCCATAGCCCGAGATCGAGCAGTAGACGATGCGCGCGTTGACCGCCGCAACGGCGTCGTAGCCGACCCCGAGCCTCGCCATCACGCCGGGCCGGAATCCCTCGACCACGACGTCGGCGCGCCCGGCCAGTCGCAGGAAGGCTTCGCGGCCGCGCGGCTGCTTCAGGTCGAGCCGCATCGCGCGCTTGTTGCGGTTGAGCAGCCTGAAGGAGTCGGACATGCCGTCGCGCATGCGCCCCATTGCGCGCGAATAGTCGCCGGCCTCCGTATCTTCGATCTTGATGACGTCGGCTCCCATGTCGGCGAGGTGCAGGGTTGCCATCGCGCCGGGCAGGAGGCGCGTGAGGTCGAGTACGCGGACGCCGGAAAGCGGCTCCGGGCGCAAGCTAGTCGATCCTCCGGGCGAACGGCCGGCCCAGCATCCAGTCCTTCATCGCCTTCACCGTCTCCTCCTCCTTGCCGAAGTAGCCGTGCGCCGCGAGCGGCTCGCAGGGGTCCGATTCGGCGGGCTTGCCGCCGCTCACGCTGATGAGCGGGAAGGTGCGGCCCAGGGCTTCGGCCGCGCCGTAGGGACAGGCGCCGCAACGGTCGTAAACGTGGTGGACGAAAAGCAGCGGCGCCTTGATCGCGCCGAAATCGAAGCCGGACAGGCCGATGCCGCGCTTCCCGCCGTAGAAGACCGAAGAGGTGAGGACCACCCCGTCGACCGCGTCGCCGAGCGCGCGCCCGGCGTAGGCCGCCGACAGCGTGCCGCGGCTCGTGCCGATCAGGAAGATCTTCGCGCTCGGAAACCGGAACCTGAGATCCTTCACGACGGCGGCGATGTCCTCGACGTGCGCCCGTCCGGTCCTGAAGCCGTCGTCCATCCCGGCGCGTTGCTGGTCGGAGGGTGAATCGAGGATGGCCACGGCGACGTTGTTGTCGCGGAACATCCCGCGCGTGCGGACGAGGAAGTTCTTCCCCTGGGAGAACTTCACCCCGCCGGCCTCGGTCCGCAGCTTCATCAAACCCTCGCCCCCGGGGAACATGACCGCAACCGCCTTCGGCGCGGGGGCGTTGTGCATCAGAAGATACGACTGCGTCTCTCCTTTGCGCCCCGACACGGTGACGGTCTCCTCGGCGCTGGCCGGGGGCGCGGCCGCGACCAGCACCGCGGCCGACAAGACGCACAGCGAGCTCAACCTAGCCATATTGCTTGGCATCCTCGATCACCTTCCCGTCGCTGGGCAACTCGCCCGGGGGGACGAGCGCGACCTCGCCGCGCAGCTTGGTCACACTGCGCAGGCTCTCCTCGATCGCGCGCGCCAAGTCGGCGGCCGGAGCGCCGCGCACCTCGCAGCGCAGCGTCATGCGGTCGTTGCCATCGGGATTGGCCACGACCAGCCGCGCCTTGACGATCTCAGGGTGGCGCCTCGCGATCTCGGCGATCTGCGCGGGATGCACGAACATGCCCTTCACCTTGGTTGCCTGATCGGCGCGGCCCATCCAGCCGCGGATGCGCGTGTTGGTGCGGCCGCAGCGGCTCGGGCCCGGCAGCACGGCCGACAGGTCCCCGGTGCCGAAGCGGATCAGCGGATAGTCGCGATTCAGGCTGGTGACGACGACTTCCCCGACCTCCCCTTCCGGCGCCGGGTCGCCGGTGCCGACGCGCACGATCTCGAGTATGAGCCCCTCGTCGAGGATCATGCCTTCGAGCGCTTCGGATTCGTACGCGATCAATCCGAGATCGGCGGATCCGTACCACTGCAGCACGCGCACACCGCGGTCGCCCATCGACGCGCGCAGCGCCGGGGGCAGATACTCGGCGCCGACCGATGCCTTCTTCAGGCTGCCGATGTCCGCTCCGGACTCGTCGGCCTTCTCGACGATGAGCTTGAGAAAGGACGGCGTGCCGATGTAGCAGGTTGCGCGGAGGTCCGCGAGGGTCGCGACCTGCATTTCGGTCTGTCCGACTCCAGCCGGCACCACCACACAGCCGAGCGCCAGCGCGCCGGATTCGAGCATCGCCCCCGCGGGGGTGAAGTGGTAGGCGAACGTATTCAGCGCGATATCGCCCGACCGGAATCCTGCGGCGAACAGCGCGCGCGCCGTGCGCCACCAGTCCCGGCCGTCGCCGCCGGGATCGTAGATGGGCCCGGGCGAGACGAAGATCCTGCCCAACTGCGCCGCGGGAGCGGCGTTCAGCCCGCCGAAGGGACGCTCGGCCTTCTGCAAGTCGGCGAGCGCCGACTTGCGTGTCACCGGCAACGTGGCCAGCGCGGCGCGGTTGGTGATCGCCTCCGGCGAGACGCCGGCGAGGACGCGGGCCCATCCAGGTGCGTTGCGCTTGGCATGGGCAATGTGGTCCGGGAGCGCGGCCATCAGGGCCTCTTCGCGCTCGCCCGGGTCGCGGGTCTCGAGGCTGTCGTAGTACTCCGGCATTGATCGTTCGGCGAAGGCCGGTGGGGCAACATAGCACACAAATCAGATCGGGTTATATCGATGTAATCTTTGATTTGTTCCCGTTTCGCCGGGCAGGGCGTAAGTTTGCGCCTCGTGCGAGGGGGGAAGTCATGGCCCAGGACGCCAGAGGTCTGAGCGAGGATTGGCTGTCGGTCTGGATCGGCTTGCTCGTTTTTGTGCTCGCCCTCGGTGTGCTCGCAGGAAGCGACGTCCTCGGGTGGGTCGTCACCACGGCCGTCTGGAACGACGCTTCAAAAGCGCTCTCGCCGCTCTCGAAGGCGTATGCGGGGCTGGGCGGCGTCGGGGCCCTGCTCGCCACCTACGCGGCCCTGCTCGTCGTCATGACCGCGGCAGCAGCCGCGCTCAAGGCCGACCTGAAGCGCTTTGCGCTAGGCTTCACGGCGGTGTTCTGGATAAGCTACTTCGCCTGGATTGCCGGCAGCTACGCCAGCCTCGCCGTGAACACGCCGGCCGACATGCAGAGGTTCGGCCTTTCCTGGTCGCTCAAGCTCACCAACGAAGGCGGCTTCATCGTCGCGCTACTCGCCGGGCTCTTCGTCGGCAACTTCACGCCCGGATTCGCGCAATGGATGAAGGAGGCGGTGCGGCCCGAGTGGTACATCAAGACGGCCATCGTGATCCTCGGCGGATTTCTCGGCGTGACCGCAGCCGCGCAACCCATCCTCGCCAAGTCGGTCATGTTCCGCGGCTTCGCCGCGATCGTCGAGGCGTACCTGATCTACTGGGCCGTGGTGTACTTCGTCGCCCGCAAATGGTTCGGCTTCAGCCGGGAGTGGGCCGCGCCGCTCGCTTCCGGCATCTCGATATGCGGCGTCTCCGCGGCCATCGCCACCGGCGCCGCGATCCGCGCCCGACCGGTGGTGCCGGTGATGGTGGCCTCGCTGGTGGTCGTCTTCGCCGTGGTCGAGCTGCTGATCCTGCCGTTCGCGGCCCGGGCCTTTCTCGCGCACGAGCCCATGGTGGCGGGCGCGTGGATGGGGCTCGCGGTGAAGACCGACGGCGCCGCGGTGGCGAGCGGGGCGATCGCCGAAGCGCAGATTCTGGCGGCCGCCGCAGCCGAGGGCGTCAACTACGCCAAGGGCTGGATACTCGGAGCCACCACGATGGTGAAGGTCTTCATCGACATCTTCATCGGCGTCTGGGCGTTCGTGCTCGCCTACATCTGGACCAACCACATCGAGGTGCGGCAGGACAAGGCGCGCATCGGCGAGATCTGGGAGCGTTTTCCCAAGTTCATCCTCGGCTACGTCTTGACCTTCGTCGTGGTACTCGTCCTGGCGCTGCACGCGACCCCGGAGACGACCGCGAAGATACGCTCCGCGATGGGCGAGGCCAACGCGTTCCGCGGAATCTTCTTCATCATGACCTTCTTCACCATCGGGGTCATGTCCAACTTCAGGAAGCTCTGGGAAGAAGGCATCGGCAAGCTCGCTGCAGTCTACGTCGTCTGCCTGTTCGGGTTCGTGATCTGGGTGGGCCTGGTGATCTCCTGGGTATTTTTCGGCGGGGTGAAGCCCCCCCTTGCCGGCTGACAGTGGAGGACCGAGATGGACCAACCCAAGATCGGCGATGAGATTCGCAAGATGCCGGCCGAGCCCCTGCTGCCGGTCGAGAAGAAGCTGATCGGCTGGAGCCTTGGGATCGGAATCGTGCTGCTCGTGATCCTGATCTTCCTGACGCGCGCCTTTCCGGTAACTCCGTCCTAGGATCGCGCTACTCGAATTTCGCTCCGGACTCGCGGATCACCCGGGCGGTCACTTCCGCTTCCCCGCGCAGAAACACCGCGAAGGCCTCCGGAGACGCCGAGCCCAGCGCCTCGGTGCCGTCATGCGCCAGCACCTGCTTGAGCTTCGCGTCCTGGAGCGACTGGATCGTGGCCTGGAACAATCGCGTCACGACGTCGCGCGGCGCGCCGGCGGGCGCGAAGAATCCGTACCAGATCGAAACGTTGTAGCCCGGGAGCCCGGCCTCCTCCATCCCGGGAAGACCGGCGATCAGCGCCGAGCGCACGCGCGTCGTGACTGCAATGCCGCGCAGGCGGCCGCTCAGAACCAGGGGCATCACCGACGGGGCGGTGGCGAACGTCACCTGCGTGTCGCCGGCGAGCACCGACTGGACCGATTGACCCCCGCTCTTGTAGGGCACATGCACCATTTGCACGCCGGCGAGCGCGCTGAAGAGCGTCGCCGCGAGATGCGGCAGCGAGCCGTTTCCCGAGCTCGCATAGTTGAGCTTGCCGGGTGATCGCTTCGCCTCGGCGATGAGCTCGGCGATCGAATGGACCCTCAGCGACGGATTCACCGCCACCACGAGCGGCGAACTGGTGACCTGCGTGAGCGCTACGAAATCGCGCGCCGTAACGTAGCCGACGTTCTTGTTGATGAGCGGATTGATGATCATGCCGCTCTGGCTCGCGATCATGATGGTGTAGCCGTCAGGGGGCGCCTTGGCGACGAGCTCGGCGGCCACGCTCGACCCCGCGCCGGGCCGGTTGTCGACGATGATGCCCTGTCCGAGGGCGCGCGCCAGAGGGTCGCTCATCGTGCGCGCGATGATGTCGGCGGCGCCCCCCGGGGCAAAGCCCACCACCAGGCGGACAGGCCTGTTCGGATAACCTTGGGCGAACGCCGTGGCGGCCGCGCCGGCGAGCGCAAGAAATGCGAATGCGTTTCTCATTGCTTTCCAACCCCTATGAGAGCCACCGCTTCCTGCGGCGGTAGTGCTTTACGTCCCTGAAGCTCCTGCGCTCGCCCGAGGCGATGCCGAGGTAGAACTCCTTCACGTCCTCGTTCGCGGCGAGCTCGGCGGCGGCGCCGTCCATGACGACCCGGCCGTTTTCCAGTATGTATCCGTAGTCGGCATGGCGCAGGGCGATGCTGGTGTTCTGCTCGGCGAGGAGGAAGCTCACTTTCTCCTTGCCGTTGAGACTCTTCACGATTCGGAATATCTCCTCGACGACTTGCGGCGCCAGACCGAGAGAGGGCTCGTCGAGCAGGATCATGGTCGGACGCGCCATGAGGGCACGCCCGAGCGCCGTCATCTGCTGCTCGCCGCCCGAGGTGTAGCCGGCCAGGGTCGCGCGGCGCTCCTTGAGTTTCGGGAAATAGCCGTAGACCCGCTCCAGGTCCCGCGACAGCTCGGCGCGGCCCGCAGCCCGCGTGTAGGCCCCCGTGAGCAGGTTTTCCTCCACGGTGAGATGACCGAAGCAATGGCGGCCCTCCATCACCTGCGTGCAGCCGCGGCGCACGAGCTCGTTCGGCGAAAGTGCCTGCACTTCGGCGCCGTCGAAAACGATCGAGCCCTTGGTGACTTCGCCGCGCTCGGAGTGCAGCAGGTTGGAGATCGCCTTGAGCGTCGTCGTCTTCCCGGCGCCGTTCGCTCCGAGCAGCGCGACGACCGCACCGCGCGGAACGCCGAGGGAAACACCCTTGAGCACGAGAATCACGTGGTCGTAGACGACCTCGATGTTGTTGACGGAAAGGATCGTCTCGCTTGCGGCTGCGCGTGAGGGACGCGAGCCGGCCGGTGCCGCCGCGCTCATTGCTCGTTCCAGGATTGCGCCTTCCGCGCCGGGCGACCGGTGCGGAAGGCCCAGGTCACAACGTCTTGTCGTCGCAAGCCTCGGTGCGCTTCGGCCAGGGCTGGTTCTTGCTCACGTAGTCGTTGGCGGCGCTGTAGAGCAACGGCAGCACCTTGTCCTCCATCGGCGTGAGCCAGTCCGAAACCTTGACCCACTTCCGGCCGTCCCACTGTTGGACGTAGGCGGCGTGGTGGCCGTTGTGGTCCTGGCAGGTCACATGGATCGCAGCCGCGAATCCGGGCAGGCCGAGTTGTTTCCAGCGCTCGTCCGAGATCGTCAGCGTTTCCAGTCCGCGGCGCACGTCGGCGCTGTCGACCACCTTCTTGTGCGTGAGCTTCTGCGCGTTGCGAATGGCCTCGGCGATTATCACCGAGTTCATGACGCCTCGGTTGTAGAAGTTCTCGCCGACCATGTCCTTCGGCGTCTGGCTGTTGCCCTTGGCGATCACGTATTTCTCGACGTCCTTGATCGCGGGGTAACCGGCGCCGACCGCGTTGAAGTTGAGCGACAGATAGCCTTTCGCCCCGGAGCCCGCCGGGCGGGCGTCGTTCTCACTGCCCGACCACCATACGCCGATGAAGTGATCCATCGCGAAGCCGGTCTTGGCGGCCTCTTGCACGGCGGTCGGGTTCATCGCTCCCCAGCCCCACATGATCATCCAGTCCGGCCGGTCGCGACGCACGCTGAGCCACAATCCCGACTGGTTCTGCATGTCGGCAGGTGGCACCGGATATTTCGTCACCGAGAAACCGTACTCCTTGGCGAACTGGTCGAGGAGCGGGATCGGCTCGAGGCCGTAGCCGCCGTCGAAATAGATGTAGCCGATCTTCTTGCCTTTTAGGCTGGCCAATCCGCCTTCCTTGCCGGCGATGTACTTCAGGACGATCGACATCCCGTCCCAGTAGGTCGCCGGCGGATTGAAGATCCACGGAAAGTCCGTGCCGACCGCTGCCGCCGACAAGCCGTAGGCCATCGAAAATACCGGGATGCGGTCCACCGAGGCCTTCGGGATGAGCGCGAGCGTAATGCCTGTCGAATACGGGGTGATGACGAGCGGATGCTTGCTCTTGACCGAGTCGTAGCATTCGACGCCCTTCTCGTTCTTGTATCCCGTCTCGCACTCCTGGACCAGGACCTTCACCCCGCCGATGCCGCCGTCGCGGGCATTGAGCATGTTGAAATAATCGTGCATTCCGTTGGCGATCGGGATGCCGGAATTTGCGAACGGGCCCGTGCGATAGGTGAACAGCGGCACGAACAGCGTGTCTTCCGCGACGGCCTGCGAAACCGGGACGGAAACCCCGACCACGCCCGCGAACGCCGCGCCGAGAACCAGCTTCTTCAAGCGCATTTTCTCCTCCTTCGTCATTGGCAGGCCGGCGCAGACTGCACCAGCCTGCGGAATCGCCCGGCCAGTCTACCTCTTCAATAGGGGAAAGGCCACATCCTGAGCTTTTGCTTGCCGACCTGCCAGAGCCGCGCAAGCCCGTAGGGCTCCACGATCAGAAAGAAAATGATTAGCGCGCCCACGATCACGAACGAGATCTGCTCCGCCGTCGCGCTCCGTATGTTGACGCCGAAGAACGCGGGCGCGGCCCGCAGCACGATCGGCAATCCCCAGATCAGCGCCGCGCCGAGAAACGAGCCCAGCAGACTGCCCAGCCCGCCGATGATCACCATGAACAGGATCAAGAACGACTGGTTGATGTTGAAGCTTTCCGATTCGGCGTTGCCCAGCCAGAGGAACACCATGATCGCTCCTGCGACGCCGCAATAGAACGAGGAAACGGCGAAAGCGAGAAGCTTGGTCTGGTAGAGTCTGATCCCGATCAGCTCCGCGGCAAGATCCATATCGCGCACCGCCATCCATGTGCGGCCGATGCGGCCCCTCACGAGATTTGCCGCCACGAGGGTCAGGAACGCCACGATCGACAGCACGATCAGGTAGCGCGTTACCGGAGACGAAGTCGGCCCGGTCACGGCGAGGCCGAACAAAGTCTTCGTCGGTACTTCTATCGACGCGGAAACGTTGTAGTTGTAGAGCCATGGAATCCGGATGAAGCACCAGGAAAGAAAGAATTGCGCGGCGAGCGTCGCGACCGCGAGATAGAATCCCTTGATGCGCAGCGACGGCAGGCCGAACACGGTTCCGACGGCCGCGGCGAAGAATCCCGAGCACAGGATGAGAATGATGATGTTCACCCCCGGGAAGAGTGTCGTCAGCTTGTAGCAGGCAAAGGCCCCGACGCCCATGAAGCCGCCGGTGCCGAGCGACAGCAGCCCGGTGTAGCCGGTCAGAAGATTGAGCCCGGTTGCCGCAAGCGCGAGGACCAGGACCGGAATGAGGATCGAGTCGATGGTGAAACTCGAGGCGGTGAGCGGCACGCCCACGAAAGCGAGCAGCAGAATGACGGCGATACCGATCCGGTCCTGCAGTATCGGAAACAGCGCCTGGTCGGCTCTGTAGCTCGTCTTGTATTGGCCTACTTCGCGGTAGAGCATCGCACCCCCTCAGAGCCGCTCGATGATACGCTCGCCGAACAGCCCCTGCGGTCGGAACAGCAGGAACACGAGGGCGATCACGTACGCGAGCCAGCTCTCGATCCCGGATCCGAGCAGCGGGCCCCAGTAGAACTCGCCGAACTTCTCGCCGACGCCGATGATGATGCCGCCGATGATGGCGCCGGGAATCGAGGTGAAGCCGCCGAGAATCAGGACCGGAAGCGCCTTGAGCGCGATGATTTCCAGCGCGAACGAGACGTTGGAGCGGGCGCCCCACATGATGCCGGTCGCTAGCGCGACGATCCCGGCGGCGAACCACACGATGACCCAGATCTGCTCGAGCGAGATGCCGACCGACAGGGCCGCCTTGTGGCTGTCGGCGACGGCGCGTAGCGCACGGCCGATGCGGGTGCGGTTGAACAGGACCGCGAGCGTCGCGACCATGAGCGAAGCGATGATCGTCGCGGCAATGTCGATCTTCTGCATCTGCACGTATCCGCCGAATACGGGAATACGGTAGGACCCGCTCGGCAGCCGCAACTGGTCCGAGATCATGATCTTCGGGTCGCCGCCGAAAATGAGCTCGCCGAGACCGATCAGGAAATAGGTGAGCCCGAAGGTCGCCATGAACAGGATGATGTCGGGCTGGTTGACGAGCGGCCGCAGGATGACGCGCTCCACGGCGATAGCGAGAACGAGCATCACGACGATCGTGAGCGCCAGGGCGAGATAGGCGGGCACCCCGTGTTCGTTGAGGCCGACCAGCGTGAGCGCCGAAAACACGACCATGATGCCCTGCGCGAAATTGAAGACGCCCGACGCCTTGAAGATGAGGACGAAACCGAGTGCGATGAGCGCGTACAGGACGCCGCTCACCAGGCCCTCCCAGAGCGTCTGGACCAGAAGATCGGGCGCCGCGGCCATCTGCACGAACGGATCGATGAAGATGCCGTAGAGGAGGTGCGTCATTGCTGCCTCATTGCGCGACTCCGAGATACGCGTCGATCACCGCCCGGTCGTGCCGCACTTCGTCGGGCGTGCCGTCGGCGATCTTGCGGCCGTAGTTAAGCACCGCGACGCGATCCGAGAGATCCATGACCACGCTCATGTCATGCTCGATAAGGACGATGGTCGTGCCGAGCTGGTCGTTGACCTCGAGGATGAACCGGCACATGTCCTGTTTTTCCTCCACGTTCATGCCGGCCATGGGCTCGTCGAGCAGCAGCAGCTCCGGCTCCATGGCGAGCGCGCGCCCGAGCTCGACGCGCTTCTGCAGGCCGTAGGGCAGCCGCCCGACCGGCGTCCTGCGGATGTGCTGGATCTCCAGAAAATCGATGATCTCCTCGACTCTGGCGCGATGCTCGAGCTCCTCGCGCCGCGCGGCTCCCCAGTAGATCACCTGCTGCACGAAACTGGATTTCATCTTCAACGCCCGCCCGGTCATCAGATTGTCGAGCGTGGTCATGCCGCGGAAGAGCGCGATGTTCTGGAAGGTGCGGGCGATACCCTGCAACGCGGCCTCGTGAGGATCGACGCTGCGGCGCTTGGTCCCCATGAAGGAGACCGAGCCCTCCTGCGGGTGGTAGAAACCGTTGATCACGTTGAGGAGCGACGACTTCCCCGCGCCGTTCGGTCCGATGATCGCGCGTATCTCGTGCTCGCGGACATCGAAGGACACGGCCTGCAGCGCGACGACCCCGCCGAAGGAAAGCGAGATGCCTTCGACTTCGAGGATCGGTCCGCCCACGGTCCTGCCCACGGCCGTCTCGCAGGGGAGCGGGTCAGGCGGCCTTGCGGGCCGCGGCGACGTTGAAAGTCCCGGCGTCCACGATCGCCAGGTTGGCCGAGACCGTTCCCGTGCGCCCGTCCTCGAAGCGCATCTGCGTCTCGACGAAGCAGCTCGGCTTGCCCGAGTAGAGGGCTTCGACCAGAGTCGAGTACTTTTCGGCGATGTGGCGGCGGCGCACCTTGCGCGTGCGCGTGAGCTCGCCGTCGTCGGCGTCGAGCTCCTTGTGCAGGATGAGAAAGCGGTGGATCTGCGAGCCGCCGAGGGCGGCGTCGGCCGCCAAGTCCCGGTTGACCTTCTCGACGCACTCGCGCACCAGCTCGCATACCTCCGGCCGGGCTGCGAGGTCGGCGTAGCCCGAGTAGGCGATGTTGCGGCGCTCGGCCCAGTTGCCGATCGCCGCCATGTCGATATTGACCAAGGCGCACACCTCGTTGCGCCCGTGGCCGAAGCACACCGCTTCCTTGATGTAGGGGAAGAACTTCAGCTTGTTCTCGAGGTACTTCGGCGCGAACAGAGCGCCGCCGGCCAAGCGGCCCACGTCCTTCGCACGATCGATGATCTTGAGATGCCCCTCCGCGTCGAAGAAACCGGCGTCCCCGGTGTGGAAGAAGCCGTTCGCGTCGATGGCCTCGCGCGTCGCATCCGGGCTCTTGTGGTACTCGCGCATGACGCCGGGCGAGCGCACCAGCACCTCGCCCGAGTCCGCGATGCGTACTTCGACGCCCGGCATCGGCTTGCCGACGGTCTCGAGCCTGACCTCGCCCGAGGCGTGCATGCTCACCGTCACGCAGGTTTCGGTCATCCCGTAGAGCTGCTTCAGGTTGACGCCGATGGAGCGGTAGAAGTCGAACAGGTCCGGCCCTATCGCCTCGCCGCCCGTATAGGCGACGCGCAGGCGCGACAGGCCGAGCACGTTCTTCAGCGGACCGTAGACGAGCAGCTCTCCCAGCGTGTACAGCACCCGGTCCTTCAGCGGCGCCGGCTTCCCCTCGAGAATGTTCATCCCGACGCGCTTCGCGAGCGCCATGAAGGCGTGGAACATGCGTCGCTTCAGCCAGCCCGCGTCCTCGATGCGGATCATCACCTGGGTGAGGATCGCCTCGTAGACGCGCGGCGGCCCGAAGTAGTACGTCGGGCCGATTTCGCGCAGGTCGATCATCACGGTTTCGGGCGACTCGGGGCAGTTGAGGCAGAAACCCGCCACCAGCGACTGCGCGTAGGAATAGAGGAAGTCGCCCACCCAAGCCATCGGGAGATAGCAGAGCACCTCGTCTTCCTCCGTGAATCCGTCGAAGGCGACGAGCACCCGCGCGGTCTCGATCAGCGCCGCGTGCGTCTGGGCGACGCCCTTGGGATTGCCGGTGGTCCCCGAGGTGTAGAGGATCACGGCGATGTCGTCGGGGCGGCCTTTCGCGACCTCGGCATCGAAGAATTCCGGGTGCCGCCGGGCGTGCTCCCGACCGAGCGCTTGGAGGGCGTCCAGGCTCGTCAGCTCCGCTTGCGCGTAGTGGCGCAGCCCGCTCGGGTCGTCGTAGTAGATCCGTTCGAGCTGGGGACACTTCGGAATGTTCTCGAGGAGCTTGTCGACCTGCTCCTGGTCCTCTGCGACCGCAAAGCCGATGTCGGCATCCTGGAGAACGAACGCCAGCTCCGCCGCTACGGCGTCCTGGTAGAGCGGCACCGGCACCCCGCCGAGCGCCTGTGCCGCCATCATGGCCCAGTAGAGGCGAGGCCGGTTGTCTCCGACGACCGCCAGGCGGTCGCCGCGCTTGAACCCCTGCGCGGCCAGGCCGCAGGCGAGCGCGCGCACCTCCTCGAGCGCCTGCGCCCAGGTCCACATCTGCCAGATGCCGAGGTCTTTTTCCCGGACCGCCGGACGATCAGGACGGACTCTCGCTTGATGCAGCAGAAGACGCGGAAAGGTGTCTTGCAACGCTTCCGCCATGGCCCTCCTCCTCGGGATGCCGGGACATTATGGCAAATCCGGGCCCGACCGAGGAGAGACCGCTAGCGAAGCGCCTCAAGTCGCCGGTTCATCACCGCGAACCACACCGGCGGCAAGAAAGCGAGCGGCAGCATCCCGGAATAGCCCGTCGGAAGCTGCGGACTGGTGTCGTGATGCATCAGCGCCTGGTACGGACGCGCGGGATTCTCGTGGTGGTCGGAGTGCCGTTGCAGGTGGATGAGGAAGCAGTTGGTAAGGGTTTCCGAAGCGTTCCACGAGTGGCCGTGACCGAAGCGCTCGTAGGCTCCGCTTTCCACGCGCCGACGGGAGAGACCGTAGTGCTGGACGTAGTTCACGGCCTCGAGGAGAGTGAACGCCATCCAGCTCTGCACGAAGAAGAACATCGCGGCGACGGGGCCCCGCGCGAGCCACAGGCCCCCCGCTATGAGCACGGGCAGCGCGCTGAACCACAGCATCTGGTTGCGCCAGCTGAAGAAGCGGCGACCATGACGCCTGAGCCGCTCGGCTTCCAGCTTCCAGGCGCTCAGCCAGCTGCCGGCGAGAGTGCGCGGGTAGAAGGCGTAGAAGGTCTCCCCGAAGCGCGCGGAGGCGGGATCCTCCGGCGTGGCGACGCGCACATGATGGCCGCGGTTGTGCTCGATGAAGAAGTGGCCGTAGCACACCGAAGTCAGGAGCACCTTCGACAGGAACTGGTCGAACTTCGAGCGCGCGTGGCCGAGCTCGTGCGCGAAGGTGATGCCCTGGGCTCCGGTGACGAAGCCCACCGAGAGCATCAGGCCCGCGGCTTGAACGGCGGGAAGCCCGCCGCGGCCCGCGATCATCGCGCCCCAGACGATGAGCGAAAGGTCGAACGCCGCACAGGCGTACAGGATTGCCCGATAGAACATTTCCTTCTCCAGCGCAGGCAGAGCCTCCGGCGGCGGATTGCTCCGGTCCCTGCCGACCACGAAGTCGAGCAGTCCGATGACGACGATGCCGTAGATCAGGGTCGTGAAATTGCTTCGGTACACATACCCCAGGACCGGCATCACCGGCAGTGTGAGGGCAAGCAAGAAGCGGTACCTGCGGAGCCCGCCAAACATGAAAGACCTCATGCTACATATTGCGCCGGTACTGCCCTCCGACCTCGAACAGCGCGTGCGTGATCTGGCCGAGCGAGGCGACGCGCACGGCGTCCATGAGCACCGCGAACACGTTCTCGCCGCGGATCACCGCCTGCTGCAACCGGTGCAGCATCGGGCCGCGTTCCTTCGCGTGGCGGGCGTGGAAATCCGCGAGGCGCGCGAGCTGCGACTGCTTTTCTTCCTCCGTGGAGCGGATCAGGTCGACCTTTTGGGGCATGGGATCGATGTTCGGATTGCGGAAGGTGTTGACGCCGACGATGGGGTAGGAGCCGTCGTGCTTCCTGTGCTCGTACGTCATCGACTCCTCCTGGATCTTGCCGCGCTGGTAGCCGGTTTCCATCGCCCCGAGCACGCCGCCGCGATCGGCGATCGCCTCGAACTCCTTCAGCACCGCTTCCTCGACGAGGTCGGTCAGTTCGTCGACGATGAAGCTGCCCTGGTTCGGATTCTCGTTCTTTCCGAGTCCCCACTCCTTGTTGATCACGAGCTGGATCGCCATGGCGCGGCGCACCGACTCCTCGGTCGGCGTCGTGATCGCCTCGTCGTAGGCGTTGGTATGCAGCGAATTGGTGTTGTCGTAGATCGAGATCAGCGCCTGGAGCGTGGTGCGGATGTCGTTGAAGGCGATCTCCTGCGCGTGCAGCGATCGTCCCGAAGTCTGCGAGTGGAACTTGAGCTTCTGGCTGCGCTCGTTCGCTCCGTACTTGTCGCGCATCGCCACCGCCCAGATACGCCGCGCCACGCGGCCCAGCACCGCGTACTCGGGTTCCATCCCGTAGCTGAAGAAGAACGACAGGTTGGGCGCGAAATCGTCGATCTTCATGCCGCGCGCGAGGTAGGCCTCGACGAAGGTGAAGCCGTTGGCGAGAGTAAACGCGAGCTGGGAGATCGGGTTCGCGCCGGCCTCGGCGATGTGGTAGCCGGAGATCGACGCCGAGTAGAAATTCCGGACGTCGTGCTCGACGAAGTACTCCTGGATGTCGCCCATGACCTTGAGCGAGAACTCGGTCGAAAAGATGCAGGTGTTCTGCCCCTGATCCTCCTTGAGAATGTCCGCCTGGACCGTGCCGCGGACAGTCGAGAGCGTGCGCGCCTTGATTTCGCCGCGCTCCGACGCGGTCGGCTCGCGGCCGAACCGCTCGACCTGCTGGTCGATCGCGGCGTTCAGGAACATCGCGAGGATCGTCGGCGCCGGCCCGTTGATCGTCATCGAGACGCTCGTCGCCGGGTCGCAAAGATCGAAGCCTGCGTACAGCGCCTTCATGTCGTCGAGCGTGGCGATCGAGACGCCGGAATTGCCGACCTTGCCGTAGATGTCGGGGCGCGGATCGGGGTCGAAGCCGTAGAGCGTCACCGAGTCGAAGGCGGTCGACAGGCGCTTCGCCGGCATGTCCTTCGAAAGGAGGTGAAAGCGGCGGTTGGTGCGGAAGGGGTCGCCTTCTCCCGCGAACATGCGGGTCGGATCCTCGTTCTCGCGCTTGAACGCGAATACGCCCGCGGTGAACGGAAAGGATCCCGGCAAGTTCTCGCGCATTCGCCAGCCGAGGATCTCGCCGTGGTCCTCGAAGCGCGGCAGCGCCACCTTCGGCACGCGCGTCCCGGAGAGAGAGACCGTGCCGAGCCGGGTGCGTATTTCCCGGTCGCGCACCCTGACGACCTGCTCGTCGCCGGCGTAGCTCTTGCGCGTCTCCGGCCAGGCGTCGAGCAAGCGCTTCGAGTCGGAGCCCAGCTCGCGGCTTTTCTGATCGATCAGCGGCTCGAGCGCAGAGGCATCCTTCCCCGCCGCAACCAGCATGGCCTTCGCGCCGAGAAGCTGCTGGCGCTCGCGCGCGAGCCGCGATTGCTCCGCGGCTCGCACGTGATACGCGCGCACCGTAGCGGCGACCTCCGCGAGGTAGCGGCTGCGTGCGGGCGGCACGATGGCGTTCTTCCCCGACGACGCGCGCGCCCGCGCGACGGGAAGCGCGCCCGGCCCGACCTTCAGCCCGTGCTCCACCAGCAGAGGCAGGATGCCCTGGTAGAGCGCCGTGACGCCATCGTCGTTGAACCGCGAGGCGATCGTCCCGTACACCGGCATTTCGTCGGGCGAGCGGTCGAAAAGCTTGCGGTTGCGCTGGTACT
This sequence comes from Burkholderiales bacterium, assembly GCA_035702665.1. GTDB lineage: Bacteria > Pseudomonadota > Gammaproteobacteria > Burkholderiales > SG8-39 > VBDM01. The sequence continues at coordinate 60,000 of DASSQD010000097.1, read as the reverse complement.
GCTTGCGCACGTCGCGCAGCGCGTCCGCCGCGCCCTTGCGATCGAACTTGTTGATGGCGACGAAGTCGGCGAAGTCGAGCATGTCGATCTTCTCGAGCTGGCTCGCAGCGCCGTACTCCGGCGTCATCACATAGAGCGAGGCGTCGACGAGCGGCACGATGCCGGAGTCGCCCTGCCCGATTCCCGAGGTCTCGATCAAGACCAGGCCGAATCCCGCGAGCTTGCAGGCGGCGATCAGGTCGGGAAGGCTCTTCGCGACCTCACCTTGTGCGCCGCGGGTCGCGAGCGAGCGCATGAAGACCCGCCCTCCGCCGATGGCGTTCATGCGGATGCGGTCGCCGAGCAGCGCGCCGCCCGATTTGCGCCGGGATGGATCCACGGCGAGCACGGCGATGTCGATGCGGTCCTTCTGATCGAGCCTGAAGCGCTGGACCAGCTCGTCGGTGAGCGAGGACTTGCCCGAGCCGCCGGTTCCCGTGATGCCGAGCGTCGGCACCGCGAGGGCGCCGGCTTCGGCCAGCACCTGGGAGCGGAGCAGGGGATCGAGGGCGCCATCTTCCAGCGCGGTCAGGAGGCGAGCGAGCGAGCGCCGGTCCCCCCGCTTCACGGCCACCAGGTCGCGCGGCGCCCGCTGCGACAGATCCTCGTCGCAGCGCGAGAGCATGTCGTTGATCATGCCCTGCAACCCCATCTTCTGGCCGTCTTCCGGGGTATAGATGCGCGCCACCCCGTAGCTCTGCAGCTCGCGGATCTCTCCCGCGACGATCACCCCGCCCCCGCCGCCGAACACCTTGATGTCCTCGCCGCCGCGCTCGCGGAGGCAATCGAGCAGGTACTTGAAGTACTCGACGTGGCCGCCCTGATAGGAAGACACGGCGATCCCCTGCACGTCCTCCTCGAGCGCGGCCGAGACGACCTCCTCGACGGAGCGGTTGTGGCCGAGATGGATGACCTCGCAGCCGCTCGCCTGCAGCATGCGGCGCACGATGTTGATCGAGGCGTCGTGGCCGTCGAAGAGCGACGCCGCGGTGACGAAGCGGATCTTGTTCTTCGCTTTGTACTCGGTGTGCCGGGAGGCACTGAGATCGGTCATGGCTGGTTCGGGAACGTCCGGACCTGCGGGATGGAAAAGCCTACTTGACGTTTACGTTAACGTCAATAAACGGGCCTTTGCCGAGGCACATCAGAGCTTCGCGCGCCGCAGCCGCAGGGCGTTGACAACGACGGAGACCGAGCTCGCGCTCATCGCCGCCGCCGCGATCATCGGGTTGAGCAGGAGCCCCGTCCACGGAAACAGCACCCCCGCCGCGATCGGCACACCGATGCTGTTGTAGACGAACGCGAGGAACAGATTCTCACGGATGTTGCGCATCGTGGCGCGCGAAAGGCGCCGCGCCCGCACGATGCCGGAGAGGTCGCCTCTCACGAGAGTGATCCCCGCGTTCTGGATTGCCACGTCGGCACCCGTTCCCATGGCAATCCCGACTTCGGCCTCGGCCAGCGCAGGCGCGTCGTTCACCCCGTCCCCGGCCATCGCCACTGCACGGCCTTCGGCGCGCAGCGCCTTCACCACGGCGCCCTTTTCCTGCGGGAGGACGTCGGCGCGCACTTCGCGGATTCCGAGCCGGTCCGCCACGGCCCGCGCGGTCAGCTCGTTGTCCCCGGTGAGCATGATCACGCGTATCCCATCCCTTTCGAGCGCGCGCAAGGCTTCGGGAGCGGACGTCTTGATGGGGTCGGCGACACCGAGGAGTCCGGCGAAACGCCCGCCATCGACGAGAAACACCACGGTCTCGCCTTTTTTTCGCAGCGCGTCGGCACGCTCTTTCCAGATCTCCGGCAGGGCAGCCTGCGATTCTGCGAATCGGAAACTCCCCAGCGCGACCGCGCGCCCATCGAGAGTGGCCTGCACCCCGCCACCCGCGACCGCGTTGAAATTCTCCACGGGCAAGGCCCTGGCTCCCCGCTCGCGCGCCCCGGCTAGAATCGCGGCCGAAAGCGGATGCTCGCTGCCGCGCTCCAGGCTCGCCGCAACCTGCAGCACCTGCGCGTCGGTAAAGCCCTCGGCCGCAGCGACGGTCGTCAGCTCGGGCCTGCCCAGGGTCAGGGTTCCCGTCTTGTCCACGACCAGCGTGTCGACGCGCTCCATACGTTCCAGGGCCTCTGCGTTCCGGATCAGGACGCCGCCCTGAGCTCCGCGTCCCGTACCGACCATGATCGACATCGGCGTGGCGAGTCCAAGCGCGCACGGACAGGCGATGATGAGGACCGATATCGCGCTCACCAGGGCAAACGCCATCGCCGGCGGCGGTCCGTACACGGACCAGGCGAGGAAGGCGATGATCGCGATCCCCACCACTGCGGGGACAAAATAGGACGACACTACGTCGGCGAGGCGCTGGATCGGCGCGCGCGTGCGCTGGGCCTCGGCGACCATCTGCACGATTTGCGCGAGCAGCGTTTCGGCGCCGACCCGCTCGGCGCGCATGAGGAAGCTGCCCGTTCCGTTGAGGGTACCGCCGGTCGCTTTCTCCCCGGGATACTTCTCCACCGGTATCGATTCGCCGGTCACCAGCGACTCGTCCACGCTGGAGCGGCCCTCGAGCACCTCACCGTCGACCGGGATCTTGTCTCCCGGCCGCACGCGCAGTGTATCGCCTCGCATCACCTGGTCGAGCGGCACCTCCTGGTCGCTTCCGTCCGCGCCTACGCGGGCCGCCGTCGCCGGCGCGAGTCTCAGCAGCGCGCGGATTGCCCCGCTCGTGTTCTCACGCGCACGCAGCTGCAGCACCTCGCCGAGCAGGACCAACACGGAGATCACAGCCGCGGCCTCGAAGTAGAGCCCTACCTCGCCCGATGCATTGCGGAACGCCACGGGAAAGAGCCCGGGGAGGAAGAATGCGACGACGCTGTAGGCGAATGCGACCCCGGTGCCCAGTGCGATCAGCGTGTACATGTTCAGGCTGCGCGACACGAGCGAATGCCAGCCGCGCACGAAAAACGGCCATGCCGCCCAGAGCACGACGGGGATCGAGAAGAGCAGCTGAGCCCACCCCGAGACCTTTGCTCCCGGCAGAATGCCGTGCAGTGGTGGGACGTGTTCCGCCATCGCGAGAGCAAACACGGGTGCAGTCAGAGCAAGTCCCGTCCAGAAGCGGCGCGTCATGTCGACGAGCTCGGGGTTGGCTTCGTCTTGGGCGCTCGCCACGAGAGGCTCGAGCGCCATGCCGCACTTGGGACAGCTTCCCGGCTTCGGGCTGCGGATCTCCGGGTGCATCGGGCAGGTGTAGATCGCGCCCGCGTGCGCGCTCGGCGCAGGCTCCTGCTTCGCCCCGGCGTAGCGCCCGGGGTCGGCGGAAAACCGGTCGAGGCAATGCTTGCTGCAGAAGTACCATGTCGAACCGCCATGGGAGTGCCTGTATTTCGCGGTGGCGATATCGACGGTCATGCCGCAGACAGGGTCTGTTGCGGTGTTTGGCGTTCTCATCACTTGCACGGTACGCTCACTTTTGCATTGAGGCTTGACCTCGATCAAGCAATAAGAGGTCACCGCGCCTCGCGGGGAGCCCGGGGCACGTCATTTGCTTATCTTGCAGAAGTAATGACGTAGTCCCGGCCCTGCTGCACGAACTCGAACTCGACCTTCTTGTCCCGCGAAAACTTGCCGAGCAGCGCCTTGTCCTTCACCGTGAACGTCATGCTCATGGCCGGCCACTTCATCGTCGGAATTGGGCCGTGCGCGATCGTCACCTTGCCGCCTGCCGAATCGACGTTCTTCACGGTGCCGGTACCTTTGTGAGTCATGCTTTCCGACTTCTTATCCTTACCCATGTCCGTGCCCTTCAACTCCATACTGCCCATGCCCTGGGCGCGAGCCAAGGGAATCGCCGCCACGGACACAGCGAGGATGACCGCGAGGAACAAACACTGTGACATCTTCATGTCGATGCTTCCTTTCTTCGTGGTTGAGAATCGAATCGCGCTTTGCAACAGCTGGCCCGTGCCTGCGTCACCAATCCCGCATGTTTTTCACCGCGATCTTGTCCATAAGCTGCCCGTACCGGCATGAGAATTCCCGCCTCATGGCCGGGCGCCTCCCGGCAATTCGTTTCGCCGCGCGCCCGTGCGCTCTGCGGGCGCCAAACGAGGCCGGCGCAGCAGGAGGTACGCGACGGGAACGACGAACATCGACAAGAGCGGCGCGGTGATCATCCCGCCCACCATCGGCGCGGCGATCCGCTGCATCACTTCCGACCCGGCGCCCGCGCCGAACATGATGGGCAGGAGGCCCGCGATCACCACCGCGACCGTCATCGCCTTGGGGCGTACCCTCAGCACTGCGCCCTCGCGGATAGCCTCAAGGAGCGCGGCGTCGGTGAGGGGATTCCCTGCGGCGGTGCGCCGCTCGATCGCCTGATCGAGGTAGATCACCATCACCACGCCGAATTCCGCGGCGAGGCCGGCGAGTGCGATGAAGCCGACAACCGTCGCAACCGACACGTGGTGCCCGAGCAACCACACCAGCCACAGGCCGCCGATAAGCGAAAAAGGCAGCAGGACCATGATGACCAGCGCCTCGGCTGCGCGCCTGAAGAGCAGGTAGAGCAGCACGAAAATGATGACGAGGGTTGCGGGCACCACCACCTTCAGCCTCGCGGTAGCGCGCTCCAAGTATTCGAACTGGCCCGACCAGGAAACGGAGATCCCCGGCGCGATCTTGACCTTGTCTGCGACCGCGCGCTGCATGTCGAGCACCGCAGAGCGCAGGTCGCGCCCGCGGATGTCGACGTAAACCCAACCTGCAAGACGAGCATTCTCGCTCCTTAGCATCGGCGGGCCGTCGGCGATCTTCACCGCGGCAACGTCTCCCAGACGGATCTGCGCGCCGCGCTCGGTCACCACCGGCAGCTCCCGGAGCTTCTCCACCGAGTCGCGCAGCTCGCGCGGATAGCGCACGCTGATGGGGAAGCGCTGCAGCCCTTCGACGGTCTCGCCGACGTTCTCGCCGCCGATCGCCGCGGCCACGACGCTTTGCACGTCGGCGACGTTCAGGCCATAGCGCGCCGCGATGTCGCGATCGATGTCGACGTCGATGTAGCGGCCGCCCGCGAGGCGCTCGGCGAGCGCCGAGCTGACACCCGGCACGTCCTTCACCGCGCGCTCGATCTCGCGTGCGACGTGGTCGATCTCCTTCAAGTCCGTGCCGGCGACCTTCACCCCCACGGGGCTCTTGATGCCCGTGGCGAGCATATCAATGCGGTTGCGGATCGGAGGCACCCAGATGTTGGAAAGGCCGGGCACGCGCACGATGTGGTCGAGCTCCTCGACGAGCTTGTCGGGCGTCATTCCCGGGCGCCATTCCGCGCGGGGCTTGAGCTGAATGGTGGTCTCGAACATCTCGAGCGGCGCGGGGTCGGTCGCGGTCTCGGCGCGCCCGGCCTTGCCGAAGACGCTCGCCACCTCGGGCACGGTCCTGATCAGCCGGTCGGTCTGCTGCAGCAGTTCCGCCGCCTTGCCGGCCGAAAGGCCGGGCAGCGCCGAAGGCATATAGAGCAGGTCGCCTTCGTAGAGTGGCGGTAAGAACTCGCCACCCAGCCGGCTCGCAGGCAGCGCGGTTGCTAGAAGCAGCGCGAGCGCGGCGGCAAGCACCGCCTTCGGATGGCGCAGCGCCGCCGCAAGCAGCGGCGCGTAGGCCGCAATAAGCGTACGGTTGAGCGGGTTCTTTTCCTCCTGCGGGACGCGCCCGCGGATGAGATAGCCCATGAGCACCGGGACGAGCGTGACGGCGAGGCCAGCGGCGGCCGCCATCGCGTAGGTCTTGGTGAAGGCCAGCGGCGCGAACAGTCTCCCTTCCTGCGCCTCCAGCGTGAACACCGGGATGAAGGAGAAGGTGATGATGAGGAGCGACACGAACAGCGCGGGCCCTACCTGGGTGGCCGCCTCGGCGATCACGCCCCAGCGCTCCTCGCCCGCGAGCGTCCCGCCGGGATGGGCGACACGCCAGGATTCAACGTGTTTGTGCGCGTTCTCGATCATCACCACCGCCGCATCGACCATCGCTCCGATCGCGATGGCGATGCCGCCGAGCGACATGATGTTCGCGTTCACCCCCTGGTAGTGCATGACGACGAAGGCCGCGAGCACGCCTAAGGGGAGGGACACGATCGCCACCAGCGACGAGCGCAGATGAAAGAGGAAGGCCAGGCATACGAGGGCAACCACGACGAACTCCTCGACGAGCTTTTCGCCCAGGTTGAGCACTGCGCGCTTGATGAGCCCAGAGCGGTCGTACGTGGGCACGATCTCGACACCCTGCGGAAGGCTGGGTTTCAGCGATTCGATCTTCGCCTTCACCGCGGCTATGGTGTCGAGGGCATTCTTCGCCGAGCGCATCACGATCACGCCGCCGGCGACCTCGCCTTCGCCGTCGAGCTCGGCGATGCCGCGCCGCATCTCCGGGCCGGTCTGAATCCGCGCGACATCGCCCAGACGGACCGGAACACCCGCATCGCTCGCCGATAGCGGGATCCTGCGGAAATCGTCGAGCGATTGCAGATAGCCGCTTGCGCGCACCATGTATTCCGCTTCGCCGAGCTCCAGCACCGAGCCGCCGGCTTCCTGGTTGCCGCGTTGAATCGCCTCGATCACTTTCGCCTGCGTGATGTTGAATGCGCGCAGTCGGGCCGGATCGAGGACGATCTGGTACTGCTTCACCATGCCGCCCACACTTGCGACCTCGGCGACGTTGGGGACCGCCTTCAATTCGTAGCGCAGGAACCAGTCCTGCAGCGCGCGCAGTTGCGAAAGATCGAGTCGCCCGCTGCGATCGACGAGCGCGTACTCGTAAACCCAGCCGACGCCGGTCGCATCCGGGCCGAGGGCGGGCTTCGCCTCGCGCGGCAGCCGCGACTGCGCCTGGTTCAGGTACTCGAGGACGCGCGAGCGCGCCCAGTAGAGGTCGGTGCCGTCCTCGAAGATCACATAGACGAACGAGTCGCCGAAGAACGAGTAGCCGCGCACGCTCTTGGCGCCGGGTACCGAGAGCATCGTCGTGGTGAGCGGATAGGTGACTTGGTTCTCGACGATCCTCGGCGCCTGTCCCGGGTACGACGTGCGTATGATCACCTGCACGTCCGACAGATCCGGGATGGCGTCGAGCGGCACGCTGAGCGCTGCCCACACCCCCCAGGCGGCGAGCGCAAGCGACGCCAGCAGCACCAGGAACCGGTTGGCGATCGAAGCGCGGATGAGGGCGGCAATCACTTGTGCGCTCCGTGATCCGGCAAGCTCGCATCCGCAGGGCCGATCCGGGTGATCTGCAATTGGCCGTCGGGCTGCGCGCTGAAGTCGAATTGAACCCGATCGCCTTTCTTCAGCCCCGACGGAACGACGCCGGGCGGAGCGCTGAACGGCATGGTCATCGCGCCCATTTCCGCGCTCGGGACGCCGCCGTGCCTGATCAGCAGCTGGCCCGCGCCGAAGCTTACGATCTCGCCCACACCGCGATGGACTTGCGCTCCCGCCCCCTGGGCGCCGCCTTTCATGCGCGTCCCGGTGGCTCTGAGGCTTGCCTCGGAGTCGATGAGGAATTGCCCGGAGACAACCACCTTGTCGCCCTCTGAGAGGCCCTTTCGAATCTCGACCCTGCCGCCGGACTCGAAGCCGAGCTCGACGTCCTGCTGGCGGAACCGGCCTTCGCCTTCGGCGACGATCACCACGCTGCGCTCGCCCGTGCGGATGACTGCTTCCGACGGCACGATGAGCGCCTGCACGCCTGCGTCCTCGGCGAAGCCGAGTGTTGCGTACATGCCGGGCTTCAACCTTCCTCCCGGATTGGCGAGCTCGACCCGCGCACGCAGCGTGCGCGTGACCGTGTTCACCTCCGGCAGGATCGCGCTCACCCGGCCGCGGAACAGCTGACCGGGAAAGCTCGGCACGCGCGCTTCGACCGCGGTCCCGGGGCGCAGCCACGCTCCTTGCGCCTCGGGCACGTCGGCGTTGACCCACACGGTCGAGAGATCGACGAGGCGGAACAGCATCGCGCCCGCAGCCACCGTCATGCCCTCGCGCACGCCGAGCTCGGCGATCACGCCGCCGATAGGCGCGTACAGGGTAATGCGCGTCTGCGGCCTGCCCGTTTTTTCCAGCAAACTGATCTGCTCCTCGCTCATGCCCAGCAGCTGCAGGCGGTTCCGCGCGGCCTCGGCGAGACCCGCTTCCTTCCCGCTGCGGTGCAGCAGCAGGTACTCCTCCTGCGCCGCGGCCCAGTCGGGCGCGAGCAGGTCGACGAGCGGCTGACCCTTTTCGACCCGGTCGAGCGGCGCTCGCGCATGCAGCTTCTCCACAAAACCACCCGAGCGCGCCTGCACGACGAAGACCCCGCGCTCGTTCCACACCACGCTGCCGACCGCTTCGACGCGGCGCTCGAGGCGCCCGCGAGCGGCCTCGGCGGTGCGCACGCCGAGGTTCTGCGCGACCCGCGGATCGATCGTGACGCCGCCCGCGCCGCTCTCCTCCTCCGCGTACTTCGGGACGAGGTCCATGTCCATGAAGGGAGACTTGCCCGGCTTGTCGAAGCGCTGTTGCGGAACCATCGGGTCGTACCAATAGAGAATCTTTCTGTCCGCGGAATTCTGGTCGGGCTGGGCGACGGGCGGCGTGACGTGCGAAGTGCCGTACCAGTAACCGCCAACGGCCGCTGCAACGGCGACGAGAACGAAGCCGGCGAGAACGAAATGCACGCGTTTCATGGCTGCACCTCGCTCGGCAGCAGGAAATTGAGCTTTGCCCAGGCTCTGGCGCGCTCGAGCTGGGTCTGCAGTAGGCTGATCTGCGTTTCGGTTTCTGCGCGGCGCGCCTCCAGCACCGTCGCGAGCTCGCCGCGCCCGCCGCGATAGCTGGCGAGCGCGGCGGCAACCCGCTCCTGAGCAAGCGGCAGGAGCCGCTTCTCGAAGCGCTCGACGCGCACGCCCGCGGTTTGCCAGTCGGCGTAGATGCCGCGAAGCTCCGCTTCATGGAGGCGTCTCGCCTCTTCCGTCTGCGCGCTCGCCTGATCGACGAGCCGCTGCTTGGCCGCGATATCCCGGTCCTGGCGCTTTTCGGCCTCCCAGGGAAGATCCACGCTCACCATCAGGGTGATCATGTTGTCGAAAGCCGGGCCCCGCTGGCCGTAGGACAGCTCGACGCTCCAATCGGGCTTCTTCGAGTTCGACGCGAGCGCGACCTCTGCTCGCGCCAGCGCCTCGCGCTCCGCATAGACTTTCTGGTCCGGATGCTCGTCCAGGTTGGCGAGCAGCGCCGTGGGGGCGTGATCGAACCGGCCCGTATCGGGCGGATCGGCGAGCGGACGCGAGGCGTCCTTAGGGAGCCATGCGGCGAGTGCGGCGCGCGCGCGCTCGATTGTGCGGTCCTGTTCGATAATTCGATCCTGTGCGGCTTCCAGCGCGCTGCGAAGCGCCAGCGCATCGCCGGTCGTCTGGCGGCCCGCCGCGATCGCCGCCGAGACCGTGTCGAGCTGAAGCTGCAATTCTTTGGCCAGGCCGGCAAGCGGCACACGACCTTTCCGCGCGTAGCAGAGCTCTATCCAGGCGAGCCCCACCTCGCGCTCTACACCGACGCGCTGCGCGGCGAGGTTCGCCGCTTCGACGTCGCGCTCGCGCGCGGCGCGAGCCTCTCGAAGATGCCGCTTTTCCCCGTTGGGGATGTCCTGCATGAGGCCGATCCTGCGCATCGTCATGGAGTCGGTGTTGTATTGGAACCGGTCCGGTCCACTGACGGGGAGATTGTCGATACCGAAACGCAGCTTCGGATCGGGCAGCTCGCCGGCGCGCTGCACAAGTTCCCGCGCCGCCGCGAGCGCCGCGCTTTGCGCGGCCAGGCGCGGAGAGCCGCGTTCGCCGATTTGCAGCGCCTCGGCGAGCGATAGTGGCCGGCCGTCCTCGGCATGCGATAGCGCGGCCGCGAAAACGAAACCGATGCAGGAACAAACGATCGAGCGCGCGAGACGCCCGGGAAAAGCAAAGACCATAAAGCCTCCGATGAGCAGGACGGCGGCGCCGCAACATGCGGCGCCGCAGCTCAGCGGCGGCTAGATCAGGAAGCGGGAATAGAGGACGTTGAGAGGTGGAGGCGGCGCGCCCGCGACGGGGACTCGCGCGGCAAGCATGATTCCGAATTCGACCGGAACGAACCTGCGCACCGGTGCGAGAACCAGCGCCGGCATGCTGAAGCTGGGAAGCTGCGGCAGCTTGAAGATGTCGAGTGTCTGGGTCTCGGCCTGCAAATGTGTCCGGCACAGGAGCCCGTTGGATACCGCGAGCTCGTTCGACGCCGCCTGCTGATGTTCCTCGCAGCCCGCTTCCGAAGCAGGCATCGCGTTCGACAGGCATCCGGACACGGCGAGCGCGGCATGCGTGAACGCGATCAGCGCCAGGGCGGACACCGCGATCCGGCGTCTGTGCTGGCGGGTGAGAAAGGGCGTCACAAGCTGTCTTCTCCGTGCCTAGGTCGGCTCATCGGAAGCAGAGTATAGCCGGGACCTACGAGTCGCTTTGACCTAAATCAACCTGCGCCAGTACCCGGGGCACCTACTCGACGGTAACCGATTTTGCAAGATTCCTGGGCTTGTCCACGTCGTTGCCGCGCTCGAGCGCCGTATGGTAGGCGAGGAGCTGCAGCGGCACGGTGTGAAGGATGGGAGAGAGCATTCCCGCATGGTCGGGCATGCGGATGACGTGAACGCCCTCGGTCGCGACCATGCGCGTGTCCTGATCGGCGAGCACGTGCAGCTCGCCTCCGCGGGCGCGAACCTCCTGCAGGTTGGACTTGAGCTTCTCGAGAAGGGCGTCCTTCGGGGCGATCGCGATCACGGGCATCCGCTTGTCGACGAGCGCGAGCGGTCCGTGCTTGAGCTCTCCCGCTGCGTAAGCCTCGGCGTGGATGTAGGAGATCTCCTTGAGCTTGAGGGCGCCTTCCATCGCGATGGGGTAATGAATGCCCCGTCCGAGAAACAGCACGTGCTCGAGCTGGGCGAACTTCTCCGACCACATCTTGAGCTGCGGTTCCAGGTGCAGCACGCTCTCCAGCGCCCGCGGCAGGTGGCGCAGGGATTGCAGCACCGCGCTTTCGCGCTCGGCCGGAAGCCTGCCGCGGATCTTGGCGAGGATCATGGTAAGCAACACCAGAGCCGCGAGCTGGGTGGTAAACGCTTTCGTCGATGCGACGCCGATTTCCGGCCCCGCGCGCGTGAGGAACCGCAGGTCGGAGGCGCGCACCAGTGCGGACTCGGGCACGTTGCAGATCGATAGGGAATAGCGGTGTCCGAGCGATTTCGCGTACTGGAGCGCGGCGATCGTGTCGGCGGTCTCGCCGGACTGGGACACGGTGACGATCAGCCCCTTGGGATTCGGCACCGACTCCCGGTAGCGGTATTCGCTCGCGATCTCGACGTTGCAGGGAACGCCGGCCAGGCCCTCGATCCAGTAACGGGCGACCATGCCCGCGTGATAGCTCGTGCCGCAGGCGAGGATAAGCACGGAGTCGATGTCGCCCAGGACGCGCTCGGCGTCCGCGCCGAAGAGCTGCGGTGAGACCGACTGCGCCCCTGTCACCATTTCGAGGGTATTCGCGACCGCCATCGGCTGCTCGAAGATCTCCTTCTGCATGTAATGGCGATACTGGCCGAGCTCCACCGCGTCGGCGGTGAGCTGGCTCAGGTGCACCGGCCGCTCGACCGGATTGCCCTTGGCGTCGGCGATGCGCACGCCCGCGAGCTCGATCTCGGCGCAGTCGCCGTCCTCCAGATAGATGATCCGCTGCGTCACCTGGATGAGCGCCGACGTGTCCGAGGCGGCAAAATTCTCGCCGTTGCCCAGCCCGAGGAGCAGCGGAGCCCCGTGCCGCGCAACCACGAGTCGCGACGGATCCGATTCGCTCACTACCGCGATCGCGTAAGCCCCGACCAGCTCGACCACGCTCTTCTTCACTGCGTCGAAGAGCTTCGCGCCGGCCTGCACATTCGAATGCACCAGGTGCGCGATCACCTCGGTGTCGGTGTCCGAAACGAACTCGTAGCCCTTGGCGCGCAGGCGCTTGCGCATCTCCTCGTGGTTCTCGATGATGCCGTTGTGCACCACCGAGACACCGCCCGAGGTATGCGGGTGCGCGTTCTTCTCGGAAGGCACACCGTGCGTCGCCCAGCGCGTGTGCGCGATGCCGACATCGCCCGACAGCCCTTGCGCCCCCGCGAGCTTCTCGAGCTCGGCGACGCGCCCGGTGGAGCGCACACGCCGGAGGGCGGCATGGCCGGGCCTGCCGTTCATCACGGCGACCCCGGCCGAGTCGTAGCCGCGGTATTCCAGCCGCTTCAGCCCCTCGATGAGGATGGGAACGACGTTACGCTTCGCAACCGCTCCGACGATGCCGCACACGTTCGCCTCTATTTCTTCGCCTTAACGGGCCGCTTCCAGCCCGCGATGCTTACCTGCTTCGCGCGCGAGAGCGTCAGTTCGCCGGGCGGCGCATCCTTGGTGAGCGTCGTGCCCGCGCCCAGGGTCGCGCCGCGCCCGACCCGGATCGGCGCAACGAGCTGCGTGTCCGATCCGATGAAGACATCGTCCTCGATGATGGTGCGGTGCTTGTTCGCGCCGTCGTAGTTGCACACGATGGTGCCGGCCCCGACGTTGACGTTCCTGCCTACTTCGCTGTCGCCGATATAGGTCAGGTGATTGGCCTTGGACCCTTCGCCGATGCTACTCGCCTTGATTTCGACGAAGTTACCGATATGCACCTGCGCCGCGAGGCTCGAGCGCGTTCCAGGGCGCGTGCGCGCGTACGGACCGATGTTGCAATCGGCGCCGATGTCGGCGTCCTCGAGATGGCAGAATGGTTCGATGCGCGTTCCGGGACCGACGGTCACGTTCCTCAGCAGGCAGTTCGCGCCGACGAAGGCCCGGTCGCCGAGCCTCACCTCGCCCTCGAAGACGCAGTTCACATCGATGACGACGTCCGCGCCGCAGGCGAGCGTGCCGCGGACGTCGCACCGAGCGGGATCTGCGAGCATCGTTCCCTGCTCCAGCAGCGCCGCGGCGAGCTTTCTCTGGTAGATACGCTCCAGCTCGGCGAGCTGGCCCTGGCTGTTGACGCCCAGCGTCTCCCAGGGCGCGTCCGCCTGGATCGCGGTCACGGGCACGCGCTCCCTCGTGGCGAGCCCGACGATATCGGTCAGGTAGTACTCCTTCTGCGCGTTGTTGTTCTGAAGCTTCGCCAGCCAAGCCTTGAGCTTCTTGGTTGGCGCGACGACGATGCCCGTATTGATCTCGCGCAGGGCGCGCTGCTTAACGCTCGCGTCCTTCTCCTCGACGATTCCCACGACCTTCCTTCCCTTGCGCAGGACGCGACCGTAGCCGACCGGATCGTCGAGCGTCGCCGTCAGCAGCCCCAGGCCCTTTCCCGCCGCCTTGATCAGGCGCGCCAGGGTTTCCGGTCGAATCAGGGGAACGTCGCCGTACAGGACCAGCGTCGGCCAGCGCTCGTCCAGATGCGGAACCGCCTGCATGACCGCGTGCCCGGTGCCCAACTGCGGCTCCTGCGCGACCCAAACGGCGCCGTTCTCGCCGAAGGCCCGTCGCACGGCCTCGCCTCCATGGCCGTAGACGACGCAGGTGACCCTCGGCGCAAGCTGCTCGGCCGCCGCGAAAACGTGCGACAGCAGGGGCCGACCTGCCAAGCGATGCAGGACCTTCGGCGTGCGCGAGTGCATGCGCTTGCCCGGACCCGCGGCGAGAATGACGATATTCACGAAAAGCGAAGCGAATTCAGTCGGATGCGCGATGTTAGCACGGCTGGCCCGGTCGAGACGATTGCCGTGGCGCTAAATGCGTGTAATCTGCAGCATCATGAGCGGCGTTAACGAATGCATGCGCCTCATCCTATCATCGGGTTTCGCCGCCGTATCGCTCACGGCTGTCCCGGCCTTCGCGCAAGTCTACAAGTGGGTCGACGATAAGGGAGTCGTCAACTACTCCAGCGAAGCGCCGGCAAACGGCAAGGCGACGCAGCTCGACCCGAAATCCTCGAGACTTTCGATCGTGGGCACGGGCGAGGCGCGAAAAACGGTGCTCGCGAGCGCAAGCGACAGCGCCCTGTCCGAGAAGCTCGACCGGATCGAGCGCAAGCTGGATGCCGAGCGCTACGCGCGGGCCGTTTCGGACGCACAGGCGCAAAAGGCCGCAGACTCGTGGTACCAGCAATGCCAGCGGGCTCGCCGGGTCGACTGCGACTACGCCGGAACAGATCCATACCACGACGGTTACTGGCCGTACTACGGCGCGGTCGTGCTCGCAAGGCCGCACTTCCACCAGCGGCCGTTCGCGCACCACCCGATCGCAAGGCCGAAGCCGTTCGGGCGCCCGGCCTTCTCCACTGCCCGCTCCGCGGCCGGCGCGCGTCAGATGTAGCTTCCTGCCGCGCTAGCGCGGCAGCTCGGAGAACCCCATCAGGAATTCGTCGACGGCGCGCGCGCACTGGCGCCCTTCGCGGATCGCCCATACGACCAGGGATTGACCGCGGCGCATGTCGCCGGCGGTAAACACCTTCGAAGCCGAAGTCGCGTAGCTGCTCTTGCCCTCGGTCGCGGCCTTCGCGTTCCCGCGCGCGTCCTTTTCCACGCCGAAGGCATCGAGCACGGACTGCACCGGCGAGACAAAGCCCATCGCCAGAAGTACGAGGTCCGCGGGAACGGTGAATTCCGAGCCCGGCACCTCGGTCATCTTTCCGTCGCTCCAGGAGAGGCGCACGGCCTTCAGCGCCTTCACCTTGCCGCCTTCTCCCACGAATTCCTTCGTCGCAACCGACCAGTCGCGATTCACGCCCTCTTCGTGAGACGAGGAGGTGCGCAGCCGCAGCGGCCAGTACGGCCAGACCGGATTGAAGGTTGGATCGTCCGGCTTGGCGAGCAACTCCCACTGAGTGACCGATTTCGCCCCGTGCCGGTTGGATGTGCCGACGCAGTCGCTGCCGGTATCGCCGCCGCCGATCACAATGACGTGTTTGCCGGTCGCCCAGAGGTCCCTGACACCCGCGTCCCCGGCGACACGCTTGTTCTGCAGCGGCAGAAACTCCATGGCGTAGTGCACGCCGTCGAGCTCGCGCCCCGGGACAGGGAGGTCTCGCGGCTGCTCGGCGCCTCCCGAGAGCACCACGGCGTCGAAGTCGGCCATGAGTCTTTCCGGCGACAGTACTTCGTTCGCCCAGTCCGTGACGCCCTTGCTCGGGCGCGCCTTGCCGACGAACACCCGCGTGCGGAAGCTCACCCCCTCTGCGCTCATCTGCGCCAGGCGCCGGTCGATCAGCCCTTTTTCCATCTTGAAGTCGGGAATGCCGTAGCGGAGCAGCCCGCCGATGCGATCGTTCTTCTCGAACACCACCACGTCATGCCCTGCGCGCGCAAGCTGCTGCGCGCAGGCGAGTCCCGCAGGTCCCGAGCCGACGACAGCAACCTGCTTGCCGCTGCGGTGAAGCGCGGGCTGCGGGCCCACCCAGCCGGATTCCCAGGCCTTGTCGATGATCGCGTGCTCGATCGACTTGATGCCGACGGGATCGGCGTTGATGCGCAGTACGCACGCTTCCTCGCAGGGCGCGGGGCACACGCGTCCGGTAAATTCCGGGAAGTTGTTCGTCGAGTGCAGCGTCTCGATCGCGCGTTTCCAGTCCTGCTTCCAGACGAGATCGTTCCAGTCTGGAATGATGTTGTTGATCGGGCAGCCAGAGACACAGAACGGCGTGCCGCAATCCATGCACCGTGCGCCCTGGATTTTCGCCTCCTCGTCCGAGAGGTGCAGGACGAACTCGCGGTAGTGCTTCTTGCGCAGCTCCTTGTCTTCTGCAGCCTCCGCAAGTCGCTGGTATTCGAGGAACCCGGTGATCTTCCCCATCAGGCCGCCGCCTGTTTCTGCGCCGCGGCAAGCTCGCCGAGCGCACGCCGGTATTCCTTCGGGAACACCTTGACGAAGCGGCCGCGGTAATCCGCCCACTTCTCGAGAATTTCCCGGGCGCGCCTGCTGCCCGTCAGCCTCGCGTGCCGGTCGATGAGGTCTTTCAGGATCGCTTCGTCCGTCTGGCCCCGGTGCCAGAGGTGGCCGGCGACCTTTCCATGCTGCTCGGATTCGGAAAGCACCGGCTCGAGGTCCACCATCGCAATGTTGCAGCGCTTCACGAACTCGCGATCGAGGTCGAGAACATAGGCGACGCCGCCCGACATGCCGGCCGCGAAGTTGCGTCCCGTGACGCCGAGGACAGCCACGGTGCCGCCCGTCATGTATTCGCAGCCGTGGTCGCCTAGGCCCTCGACCACCGCGGTCGCCCCCGAGTTGCGCACGGCGAAGCGCTCGCCCGCTACTCCCCGGAAATAGGCTTCGCCGGCGATCGCCCCGTAGAGCACGACGTTGCCGGTGATGATGTTCTCGGTCGGCTCGCCGCGGAACTTGGGGGAAGGCGAAACGATGATCCGCCCGCCTGAAAGCCCCTTGGCGCAGTAGTCGTTGGTATCGCCGATCACCTCCAGCGTCACGCCCTTCGCGAGGAAAGCGCCGAAGCTCTGGCCAGCGGAGCCGGCGAAGCGTGCGTGGATGGTACCGTCCGGCAGCCCGTCGTGGCCGTAGCGTCGCGCGATCTCGTTCGAAAGCATGGTGCCCACGGTACGATTGCCGTTCCTGATCGGCATGTCGATCGACACCTTCTCGCCGCGCTCGAGCGCGGCGCGCGACAGCTCGATCAGCCGGTTATCGAGCGCCTTCTCCAGGCCGTGATTCTGCTTCTCGGAGTTGTAGCGCGCGACTTCTGCGGGCATGTCCGGCATGTGGAAGATCTTCGAGAAATTGAGACCCCTTGCCTTCCAGTGCTCGATGCCTTTCTTCGTGTCGAGCAGTTCGCTACGGCCGATCAGGTCGTTGAACTTGCGCACGCCCAGCTTCGCCATCAGCTCCCGAGCCTCCTCGGCCACCAGGAAGAAGTAGTTGACCACGTATTCGGGCTTGCCCGAGAACTTCTTACGGAGAACGGGATCCTGTGTGGCGACGCCCACCGGACAGGTGTTCAGGTGGCACTTGCGCATCATGATGCAGCCGCTCACCACCAGCGGCGCGGTCGCGAAACCGAACTCGTCCGCCCCGAGAATCGCGCCGATCACGACATCGCGGCCGGTCTTGATCTGTCCATCGACCTGCACCGCGATGCGGCCGCGCAAGCGGTTGAGCACCAGCGTCTGTTGAGTCTCGGCGAGCCCCAGCTCCCAGGGCGTACCGGCGTGCTTGATCGACGACCAGGGCGACGCGCCGGTGCCGCCGTCGTGCCCGGAGATGGTGACGTGGTCCGACTTGGCCTTGGAAACGCCCGCCGCGACCGTGCCCACGCCCACCTCCGACACGAGCTTCACGGAAATCGACGCCCGGGGGTTCGCGTTCTTGAGGTCGTGGATCAACTGCGCAAGATCCTCGATCGAGTAGATGTCGTGGTGCGGCGGGGGTGAAATCAACTCCACCCCCGGGGTCGCGTAGCGGATCTCGGCGATGTACTCGGACACCTTGCGCCCCGGCAGCTGGCCGCCCTCCCCGGGCTTCGCCCCTTGAGCCATCTTGATCTGGATCTGCTCGGCGCTCGCGAGGTACTCGGCCGTCACGCCGAAGCGCCCCGAGGCAACCTGCTTGATCTTGGACTTGAGGACGTCGCCTTCCTTGAGCTCGATGTCGTGCGCGACGCGGTTCGCGCCCAGCCGCGACAGCAGGCTCTCGCCGGCCTTGACGGGCGC
This sequence comes from Burkholderiales bacterium, assembly GCA_035702665.1. Lineage (GTDB taxonomy): Bacteria > Pseudomonadota > Gammaproteobacteria > Burkholderiales > SG8-39 > VBDM01. The sequence goes on along the minus strand of DASSQD010000097.1, from coordinate 42,197 downwards.
ATAGCGCTTGCGGTCCTCGCCGCCCTCGCCGGTGTTGGATTTGCCGCCGATGCGGTTCATCGCGACCGCCAGCGTCGTGTGCGCTTCGGTAGAGATAGAGCCGAGCGACATCGCTCCCGTCGAGAAACGCTTGACGATCTCTGCCGCGGGCTCGACCTCGTCGATCGGTACTGGCGTCGGGGCGAAGCGGAAGTCGAACAGGCCGCGGAAGGTCATGTGGCGCCGTGACTGGTCGTTGATGACCGCGGCGTACTCCTTGTACGCCTGAGGGGAATTCTGCCGTGACGACTGCTGCAGCTTGGCGATCGCGTCCGGGGTCCACATGTGCTCCTCGCCGCGCACCCGCCAGGCGTACTCCCCGCCGGCGTCGAGCATGTTGGCGAGCACCGGGTCGGCCTCGTCGAACGCGGCCTTGTGTATCCGTATCGCTTCCTCGGCCACCTGGAACATGTCGATGCCCTCGATCGATGAAGTCGTCCCGGTGAAGTACTTGTCGACCATCGACCGCGCGAGGCCCACAGCCTCGAAGATCTGCGCACCGGTGTAGGACATGTAGGTCGAAATGCCCATCTTGGACATTACCTTTTTCAGCCCTTTGCCGATCGCCTTGACGAAATTCTTGATCGCTTTCTTGCCGTCGACCTCCTGCCCCAGCAGGCCTTTGGCCGCCAGCGCGAGGAGCGTTTCCATCGCCAGGTAGGGGTGGACCGCCTCCGCGCCGTAGCCGCCGAGCAGCGCAAAGTGATGCACCTCGCGCGCCGAGCCCGTCTCCACGACCAAGCCCGCGCTGGTGCGCAGCCCTTTGCCCACCAGGTGCTGGTGGATCGCGGACAGCGCGAGCAGCGCCGGGATCGCCACGCGCTCGCGCTCGATCAGGCGGTCGGAGATGATAATGATCGAATAGCCGCCGCGCACGGCGTCCTCGGCCTGGGCGCACAGCGATGCAAGGCGCGCCTCGACGGCTTCCTTGCCCCAGCCGAGGGGGTAGGTGATGTCCAGCTCGAGCGATCGGAACTTGCCGCCCGTGTAACGCTCGATGTGCCGGATCTTCTCCATTTCGAAGAAGTCCAGCACTGGCTGCGAGACCTCCAGCCGCAACGGCGGGTTCATCTCGTCGATGCCCAGCAGGTTCGGCTTCGGCCCGATGAAGGACACGAGCGAAGTCACGAGCTCCTCGCGGATCGGATCGATGGGCGGGTTCGTGACCTGCGCGAAGAGCTGCTTGAAGTAGTGGTAGAGCGTCTTGTCCTTGTTCGACAGGACCGCGAGCGGCGAGTCGTTGCCCATGGAGCCGACCGGTTCTTCGCCGTTCTGCGCCATCGGCACCATGATGAACTTGATGTCTTCCTGGGTGTAGGCGAACGCCTGCTGCCGGTCGAGCAGGGCCACCGCGCTTTTCAACGGCGGCGTTTTCTCGGTCTCGACTTCGTCGAGCTTGACGCGGATGCGCTCGATCCACTCGGGATAGGGCTTCGCCCCCGCGAGCGAGTCCTTGAGCTCCTTGTCGTCGATGATGCGGCCCTTCTCAAGGTCGACGAGGAACATCTTGCCGGGCTGGAGGCGCCACTTCTTGACGACCTTTTCTTCCGGCACCGGCAGGCAGCCGCACTCCGAGCCCATGATCACGAGGTCGTCGTCAGTGACGATGTAGCGCGACGGCCGCAGCCCGTTGCGGTCGAGCGTCGCGCCGATCTGGCGGCCGTCGGTGAAGGCGATCGAGGCCGGCCCGTCCCAGGGCTCCATCATCGCCGCGTGGTACTCGTAGAACGCGCGCCGCGCCGGATCCATGAACGTGTGGTTTTCCCAGGCCTCGGGGATCATCATCATCATGGCGTGCGCGACCGAATAGCCGCCCATGACGAGGAGCTCGAGCGCGTTGTCGAAAGAGGCCGAGTCCGACTGGCCGTCGTAGATCAGCGGCCAGATCTTGTCCAAGTCCTTGCCGAGCACGGGGCTCGAGATCGCGCCCTGGCGCGCCCGGATCCAGTTGACGTTGCCCCGCAGCGTGTTGATCTCGCCGTTGTGGCAGATCAGGCGGAATGGGTGCGCGAGGTCCCACGACGGGAAGGTGTTGGTTGAGAAGCGCTGGTGCACCAGCGCGAGCGCCGATTCGACGCGCGGGTCCTGCAGGTCCTTGTAGTACTCGCCGACCTGGTGCGCGAGCAGCATGCCCTTGTAGCAGATAGTGCGCGCCGACATGGTCGGCACGTAGAACTCCTTGCCGTGCCGGAGCTTCAGGGCTTGGATCGCGTGCCCCGAGCTCTTGCGGATGATGTAGAGCTTGCGCTCCAGGGCGTCGGTGACCGTCACCCGCTTGCCTCGCCCGATGAACACCTGCCGGATCACCGGCTCCAGGCGCTTGGCCGGCTCAGCGAGGTCGCTGTTGTCGACGGGGACGTCCCGCCAGCCGAGCAGCACCTGTCCCTCGTCCTTGATGGCGCGCTCGATCTCGTACTCGCAGGCGAGGCGGGACGCAGGGTCCTGTGGTAGGAATACCAAGCCGACGCCGTACTGGCCAGCCACCGGAAGCTTCACCCCCTGCTTCCCCATCTCGTCGCGGAAGAAGCGGTCCGGAATCTGGATCAGGCAGCCGGCTCCGTCAGAGAGCTTGGGGTCCCACCCCACCGCGCCTCGATGGGTCAGGTTGCGCAATACCGTCAGCCCCTGCTCGACGATGGCATGGGATTTCTTGCCCTTGATATGGGCGACGAAGCCCACGCCACAGGCGTCGTGCTCGTTGACAGGGTGATACAGGCCCTGAGGCTCGGGGCGGCAACTCTGACTCACGTTGGTTCTCGGCGAAAAGGCTGCAGGCGCTCGCTGCGCCAAAAGCAGACCGGGTCTTTGACTATACCTGTGTTCGCCCGTTGCTGCAAAGCAGCAAGGGCGCCTTAGGCGGCGAGGCGCGAGAGCGTGCGGTCCAGCGCAGCGGGCGGAACATCGTCGCGCAGCGTCGCCGCTCCCAGGCGCTCGAGCAGAACGAAGTGGATTCGTCCTTCCTTCACTTTCTTGTCCACGCTCATGAGTTGCTGCATTCGCTCAGGGGCAATCCCCGTCGCGGCGATCGGCAGGCCGGCGCGCTGCAGCAGCGACCGGATCCTCCCTGTATCGGCTTCTGAGAGATAGCCGAGCTGGCGTGACAGATCCGCGGCCATGACCATCCCCGCGGCGACGGCCTCGCCGTGCAGCCAGGCGCCGTAGCCCAGCCCCGTTTCGATGGCGTGCCCGAAGGTATGGCCGAAATTGAGCACTTTGCGCAGGCCGCTCTCGCGTTCGTCCTGAGCGACGATGTCCGCCTTGATCTCCACAGAACGCAACACCGCTTGCGCCAGCGCGTCGGCGTCGCGCGTGAGCAGGCGCTCGACATTCGCTTCGAGCCAGGCAAAGAACGCGGCATCGCGGATCAGCCCGTGCTTGATCACCTCGGCTAGGCCCGAGCGCAGCTCGCGCTCCGGCAGAGTTCTCAGCGTGTCCATGTCGGCGAGTACCGCGCGAGGCTGATGAAACGCCCCGATCATGTTCTTCCCCAGCGCATGGTTGATCGCGGTCTTGCCGCCCACAGACGAGTCGACCTGCGAAAGCAGCGTGGTCGGGACTTGGATGTAGCTCACCCCGCGCTGATAGGTCGCCGCAGCGAATCCGGCGAGATCGCCGATCACTCCCCCGCCGAGCGCGACGAGGGTCGTATCCCGCCCGCAGCGTCGCATCAGCAGCGCGTCGAAAACCTTGTTGAGCGTCTGCCAATCCTTGTGATCTTCGCCGTCCGGCAGAATGATCCGGACGACCTCGACGCCTTCGCGGGCCAGCGCGTCTGCGATCTGGTTCAAGAACAACGGCGCGACAGTGGTGTTCGTGACGACCGCCGCTCTTTTTCGCGAGAGGAAGGGGAGAACAAGGTCCGCGCGGGCGAGCAGCCCGGTCCCGATGTAAATCGGGTAGGAACGCTCGCCCAGGCTCACGCCGAGAGTCTGCATGCTTCGTCGATCCGGGCCAGAACCTGCGTGATCAATGGGCCGATGCCCTGCCGTCCCGTGTCGACCACGAGATCGGCGGCATCGCGGTACAACGGGTCGCGAACGGCGTAGAGAGACTCCAGGCGCTCGCGCGGGTCCGCTCCCTGCAGCAGGGGCCGGGACTTGTCGGTCCGCGTGCGCTGCCACAAGACCGGAGGAAGCGCATGCAGGTAGATGACGAAGCCGCGGCTCTTCAAATGCTCGCGGTTACGGGGGTCGAGCACCGCGCCCCCTCCCGTCGCCAGAACGATGTCATCCCTCGCCGTGAGGTGCTCGATGACCTCGGCCTCCCGCTTGCGAAAACCGGCCTCGCCCTCGATATCGAAGATCACGGCCACGGACACGCCCGTTCTCGCTTCGATCTCGCGATCAGTGTCGTGAAAGTTCTTTCCCAGGCGCTTGGCCAGTTGGCGGCCGACGGTGGTCTTTCCCGCTCCCATCATGCCGACCAGGAAGAGTCTGCGGTTGGTCTTCACGGAGGTATTGTAGCAACCCGTCTTTTCGGGCCAGAAAGCAGAAGGGCCGGCGTCGCCGGCCCCTGTCACGGAGTCTGCCCTGGTGTCAGCGCTGGACGATGCGCTGCTCGACGATCCGGGGGGTGATGAACACCAGAAGCTCGGTCTTGTTGTCCGACCGCGAATTGTTCCGGAACAAGACTCCGAGGAACGGGATATCCCCGAAGAACGGCACTTTCGTGATCGTGGTCTGCAGCGTCTGCGTGTAGATCCCTCCGATGACGACCGTACCGCCGTTTTCCACCAGCACTTGGGTCTGGACGTGCTTGGTGTCGATCGCAAAGCCCGCATTGGTGCTCTGGCCGACCGAGTCCTTGTTGATGTCCAGCGTCATGATGATGTTGCCGTCGGGCGTGATCTGCGGCTTGACCTTGAGCGCCAGGTTCGCCTTGCGGAACGCGACCGAGGTCGCGCCGCTCGAGGTGGCCTGCTGATAGGGGAGTTCGGTGCCTTGCTCGATGAGGGCCTCGACGTTGTTTGCCGTCATCACGCGCGGGCTCGAGATGATCTTGCCCTTGCCGTCGGCTTCCAGCGCGGACAGCTCCAGGGCCAAGGCTCCCGTCAGACGGTTGGTGATGAGCAGCGCGATCGAGCCCGCCGCCGCAGCGTTCCCCACCGGCGCCGCGGGCAGGTTGACGCTCAGATTCTGAGGCACCTTGGTGGAAATCTGTCCGCCATTGCCCGGGAACAGATTGGTGAGGTCCTCGAGCGTTCCCGTCTGGGTCACTGCCACGCCCGTCGTGCTGCTCGTTCCGACCGGACTGGGGCCGGAGCTGCTGGCACTCTGCGTGATGGGCAGCGCGACGTTGCCCAGGCGCACGCCGAGATTCTTCGAGAAAGTGTCGTTGGCTTCGACGATGCGGGCCTCGATCAGCACCTGCTGCACCGGGATGTCGACCTGGGCGACCAGCTTCCGCACTTCCTCCAGACGTGACGGTACGTCCTGGACGAACACCTGGTTCGTTCGAAGGTCGAATGAAGCCGAGCCCCGCTTGGTCAAGATGCGCTGGAGGGGATCGATCAAGAGCTTCGCGAAGATGTCGGCCTTGCCGTAGTTGAGCTGGAACGTCTCGGTGCGCAGCGGCTCGAGCTCGCTGATCTGCGCGTTCGATTCGAGCGCCAGCTTCTCCTTGGTCGCGAGTTCGTCGCGCGGCGCGATCCAGATCACGTTGCCGTTCTTGCGCATGTCGAGACCGCGGGTCTGGAGAATGATGTCGAGGGCCTGATCCCAGGGCACGTCCTTAAGCCGCAGCGTGAGGTTGCCGCCCACCGAGTCGCTGGTAATGATGTTCAGGTCGGTGAAGTCGGCGATGACGTTCAGAACGCTCCGCACCTCGACGTTCTGGAAATTGAGCGAGAGCTTTTCGCCGGTGTAGCCGCTGCGAGATCCTTGCACGAGCTTGTTGGGATCGTACTGGATCGGCTTCACCTCGAGCACGAATTGCGTGTCAGTCTGGTAGGCGTTGTGTTCCCACAGTCCTTTCGGCTCGATCACCATGCGTACGTTGTCGCCCTGCGGGAAGATACTGAAGGTCTGGACCGGAGTCCCGAAGTCCACCACGTCGTAGCGCTTGCGCAACACCTCGGGGATGCTGGTCTTGAGAAAGTCGACGATGACGGCCTGACCTTGCTGGCGGATGTCCACACCCGTCGATGTATCCGACAGCTCGACCACGATGCGTCCCTCGCCGCTGCGTCCCCGGCGGAAATTGACGTCCTGCAGCGAGTGCTGAACGTCAGACCTGCCCTCGGCGAAGCTCGCCGCCGGCGCCGCCCCCGCTCTGGCGGGTCCGGTCGCGGCGAGGGTGACCAGGAAGGTGCTGCCCTCGACCTTGGACTCGTACGGAACCATATTGCGCAGGTTGAGCACTAGGCGGGTGCGGTCGCCCACCTGCACGACGTTTATCGACCGCAGCGCCGCCTCCCCGATGTCCTGGCTGTTCCGCCCGAGCCCGTTGGTGGTGTCGGCGAAGTCGAACGCGATCCGGGCGGGGCTGGCAATGGTGAAGCTGCCTGGAGGCGAGGTGATCGGGTTCTTCATAGTGACCCGAACCACGACCTGGCCGCCGGCCTGGGTGACATCGAAATTCTCGATGCTGTTCTGCTGCGCCTTGGCGAGCGAGGCGAACAGAAGCAGGCCGATCGAACAGATCGCCGCCTGAAAGAGTCTGCGCACGAGCGTGTTCTTCATTGTTACCTCCCTCCGACTTCCTGCAATTGCAGGGTGCTCTGGCGTTCGGTCCAGTCGCCCACCGCATCCTGGATGAGCTCTCTGAGCTGGATCTGACTGTCCGTGATCGCCGTGATCAATCCGAAATTCTGTCCCATGTAGTTGCCGACGCTCACGCGGTACAGGCCCGTGTCCGCCTTGACGAGCGCGAAGTTCGCCCGCTTCTGTTGCAGCACGCCGACCATCTTCAGCGATTCCAGCGGATACGCCTCGAGCGGCTCTTTCGGACGGTTGAGATCGGGTTTCAGCCCGCCCCCGCCAGCCCCCGCCGACTTAGTCACCAGCTCGATTTTTGCCGTGCTGAAAGGATCCGTTTGATCAAAAACCTTGTACGGAACGGGCTCATACGGCTTCACGACGGGCAGCGGGTCTATCCTTCCGCGCATGTCCTTGGTTTTTTCCTTCAGCTCGGCCTTCAGGTCGCCGAACTCCTCCCCGGAGCAGGCGGCGAGGAAGACGGCGGCCACGACGACGACGGCGCTTCTCATCTCTTGCCCGCCTTCGCGCCCTTCGCCGCCCGGCTCTGCGCCGCGACCTCTTCCTCGTCCAGATAGCGGAACGTCTTGGCGGTCACGTCCATCACGAGGGTGCCGTCCTTGCCTCCCGTGAGGGCGATGTCGTTGAGCGTGACGATGCGCGAGAGCTGCCCGATGTCGCTCGCGAACTGCCCCATGTCGTGATAGCTGCCGTTGAGCTTCAGCGTGACTGGCAACTCCGCGTAGAACTCGCGTTTGGTCTCCGCCGGGGCCGGCCTGAACAGCTCGAATTGCAGGCCGCGACCGAGTCCCGCCTGGTTGATGTCGACGAGGAGGGCGTCCATCTGCGAGCGGTTTGGAAGCTGTCTCAGCAGAGCGCCGAAGGAGCTGTCGATCTCGCGCAGCTGCTGCCGGTAGAGATCGAGGTTGATCGCCTGTTGCATCTTCGCGACGTATTCGTCCTTGAGCTTCACCTCCTGCTGGCGCCCGGCATCGAGGGATTCCATCTCGTCCTGCCAGTCGAAGAAATAGCCCATCGCCACGATAGCGACCAGCAGCCCGACCAGCAGCATCGCCTGCGGCAGCGGCGGCCACGAGCCGGGGTCGCGAGTGTTGAGATTCCTGAACTGGTCGAGCAGCTTTTTCATCGAGGTTCAGCCCTTGGCGGCGGCTGCAGGCGCCTTCGGCGCGGCCTTGCTCGCCTTGCCAGCCTCTTCGCCCCCGAGGCGCTTGACGCTCACGTTCATGTTGAATTCGGAAACGCGCTTGTTACTGACCGTCGCCGCCTTGATTTCCACCAGCTCCGGGTTCTCGAGGTAGGGCGAGCCCGAGAAATTGCGCATCAACGTGGACACGCGCGCGTTGGACTGCGAGTAGCCCGTCAGGTTGACCTTCAGGCCCGTCTGCTTGATCGACTTCAGGTAGACGCCATCCGGTACCTGCTGCACCAGTTCCTGAAGCAGATAGACGGCTTGAGCGCGATCCGCTTGGAGGCGCTCGATGATCTGCTTGCGCGCCAGCAGAGCTGCGATCTCGGTCTTCAGCTTCTTGATTTCCTCGATTTCTTTGTCGAGCCGGACGTTCTCCTTCTTCAGGAACTCGTTCCGCTCGCTCTGCACGGCGATATATCCCGCAATCGTCAGGTGCACTGCCCCGACGATCAGGAGGCCGAGCACGGCCACCATGCCTCCGAGCACCCCCAAATGCTGGCGCTGGGCCTTGCGGCGCGCTTCGCGCCAAGGGAGCAGGTTAATGCGTATCACGGATCGAATCTCCGCATGGCGAGCCCGCACGCCACCATAAGCGACGGCGCATCCGCAACCAGCTTCTTGAGGGGAACGCGCGGCGAGATAGCCATGCTCGCGAATGGATTCGCGACCATGGTGTTGATCTGGGTGCGGCTCTGGACCATCTCGTCGAGCGCTGGGATCACGGCGGAGCCACCGGTGAGCAGTACGTGCTCGACCGACGTGTACTGGGTCGACGTGAAGAAGAACTGCATCGCGCGCTGCATCTCGAGCGCCGCGTTTTCCATGAAGGGCCGCAACACCTCGGACTCGTAGTTCTCCGGCAGCCCGCCGGATCGCTTGGCCGCTTCCGCTTCCTCCTGGCTCATGCCGTAAACGCGCATGATGTCCTGCGTGAGCTGGCTGCCGCCAAAGGCCTGCTCGCGCGTGTACACCGTCTGATCGTTGCGCAGTACCGTGATGTTCATCACGTTGGCGCCCAAGTCGACCAGGAAGATGTTCTGGTCCTTGCCCTGCTCGGGAAACTGCCGCTGAATGAGCTCGAAGGAGGACTGGATAGCGTAGGACTCCACGTCCATGACGATGGCTTTGAGTCCGGAGGCCTCGGCGACTGCGACCCGGTCTTCGACCTTCTCCTTGCGCGAGGCCGCCAGAAGCACTTCGACCTCCTCGGGGCCCGACGGAGAGGGACCCAGCACCTGGAAATCGAGGTTGACCTCTTCGAGCGCGAACGGGATGTACTGGTTGGCTTCGGTCTCGACCTGGACTTCCATCTCTTCGTCCCGCAGCCCGGCGGGAACGATGATCTTCTTAGTGATCACCGCCGCGGTCGGCAGCGCCAGAGCGACGTTCTTGGTGCGCGTCCCCATCCGCTTCCAGCCGCGCTGGACCGCGTCGACCACCGCGTCGAGGTTGGTGATGTTCCCGTCCAGCACGGCGTCCTTGGGCAAGGCCTCGATGGCGTAGCGCTCGACGCGTGGATTTCCCTTGCCGGCGTCTGCCAACTCGACGAGCTTCACCGAGGACGACGAAATGTCCATGCCGAAAAGCGGCGGCGCCTTCGGCTTGAAAATGTCCCAGTTGAGGTTCAGCTCCAACCTGGATTTCCCTTCAGGTATGCCCGTTTAGGGCCGATTAGTATAATTTACCTTAAATGCTAGCAACAACCCCCCATCCTGTAAAGCAAATATTTCGCTAGATATTAACGGCTTACGGTGAACCTACTGCGGCCCACCGACTCTACTGCCTATAATGAACAACCTTTTCGCGGACATTTCCTGAATGCGGCTTCGATGGATCGCCTTCCCGGTGCTGGCGCTCGCCGGGTTGGGAGTAGCGGGTCTCGCGCTCGCTGGCTTCGTCGTCCTGGTCGCGTATCCGAACCTGCCCTCGATCGAAGCGCTCACGGAGTACCAGCCAAAGATCCCGCTGCGGGTCTACACCTCCGACGGCGTGCTGATCGGAGAATTCGGCGAGGAACGGCGCTCCCTTGTGAGCATCGACGAGGTTCCCGATCCGATGAAGCAGGCGATTCTCGCCGCCGAGGACGAGCGCTTCTACCAGCACACGGGAGTCGACTATCACGGCGTGCTCCGGGCGGCCTATTCCAATTTGCTCACGGGCGGCAAGACGCAGGGAGCTTCGACGATCACGATGCAGGTCGCGAGGAATTTCTTCCTGTCGAGGGAAAAAACGCTTACGCGAAAATTGTACGAAGCCCTGCTCGCGTTCAAGATCGAGAACAGCCTCACCAAGGACCAGATCCTCGAGATCTACATCAACCAGATCTATCTCGGTCAGCGGGCCTACGGGTTTGGTGCGGCCGCGCAAGTGTATTTCGGCAAGACGCTGGCTCAGCTCAACGTGGCGGAGATGGCGATGCTGGCCGGACTGCCCAAGGCTCCGTCTTCGTTCAATCCGGTTATCAATCCGAAGCGCGCAAAGCAGCGCCAGTTGTACGTGTTGCGCCGTATGCGCGACCTGGGCGTGCTCGACGAGGCGCAGTACCAGGAAGCCCAGGCCGCGCCTCTCTCGGTGAAGCGCGAGGCGGCGACCGAATACGAAATCCACGCCGAGTACGTCGCCGAGATGGTGCGTCAGGTCCTCTACGAACGCTATCCCGATGACATCTACACGCGCGGGTTCCGCGTATATACGACGCTCAGGCGCACCGACCAGGAGGTCGCGTACGCGGCGCTTCGCCAGGGATTGCTCGAATACGACCGGCGCCATGGATACCGTGGCCCCGAAGGCTTCGTCGACATCAAGGACGCCGGCGAGGAAGACTATGAAGAAGCGCTGCAAGACCATCCCGACAGCGACGACTTGCTCGCGGCGCTCGTGCTTGAGACCGCGCCCAAGAAAGTCACCGCGTACCGGCGCGGCGGGGAGACCGTCACCATTGCGGGAGAAGGGCTGCAGTTCGCCGAGCGCATGCTCGATCCGAGGACCCCAGTAGCCAAGCGAATCCGCCCGGGTGCCGTGATCCGCATCCAGAAGGACGACAAGGGCAACTGGCAGATCGTGCAGCTTCCTGACGCCGAGGGCGCGTTCATTTCGGTGAACCCGCAGGACGGCGCCGTGCGTTCTCTGGTGGGAGGATTCGATTTCAACCGCAACCAGTTCAACCACGTCACGCAGGCATATCGCCAGCCCGGGTCGGGCATCAAGCCCTTTATCTACTCAGCGGCTCTCGAGAAGGGATTCACGCCCGCCACCGTCATCAACGACGCCCCCGTGGTGGTGGACGCCGCCCTGACGGGCGGGCAGGTCTGGGAGCCGAAGAACTACGACGGGCGGTACGAGGGACCCATGAGCCTTCGCATGGCCCTGGCCAAGTCAAAGAACATGGTCTCGATCCGCGTACTTCAAGCCATCGGGCCACAGTATGCGCAAGACTACATCGCCCGCTTCGGCTTCGACGCGGATCGGCATCCTCCTTATCTCACCATGGCGCTCGGGTCGGGTGCGGCCACGCCGCTTCAAATGGCACGCGCTTTTTCGGTGTTCGCTACTGGAGGGTATCGCACCGAACCGTACGTGATCCAGAAGATCGTGGACGATCGCGGCAACGTGCTCGCGCAGGCCGAGCCTACGCGCGCCGGGGACGAGTCGCTGCGAGTCATAGACGCCCGCAACGCCTACATCATGGACAGCATGATGCGCGACGTCGTGCGCTACGGCACCGCCGCCCGCGCCATGTCGCTGCAGAGGCAGGACCTCGCCGGCAAGACTGGCACCACCAACGACTACGTGGACGCGTGGTTCAACGGCTACCAGCCGACGCTGGCGGCAGTCGCGTGGGTGGGCTTCGATCAGCCGAAGAAGCTAGGACCTGGCGAAACCGGTTCGGTCACGGCGCTTCCGATCTGGATGAGCTACATGGCCAAGGCCCTCAAGGGCGTGCCGGAGATGTTCCAGCGAAGCCCCGAAGGCATCGTCGTCGCCAAGGTCAACGAGAGCGGCCTGCAATCTCCCGACGGGCGCCCCGAGCTGTTCTTTCGCGAGAGCGTGCCCGCCGAGCAGGGCCCGGCCGACGCCGGCGTGCGGACCGCGGAGGACGTCAGGAACCAGCTGTTCTAGATTGCTCGGCAATCAGGGCCGACAGCGCCGCAAGCAGCTCGCGCTTGTCGCGGGTATCGACCCAGGCGGAGCCGTCAAAACGGAAGTGGTAGCCGCCGGATCTCGCCGCGACCCAGATCTCCTGGGCCGCCGAGTGACGATTCACGATGATGCGGCTGCGGTCAGGAAACTCGATCTCGAGCACGCCGGAGCCCTTGGGCTCGCACTCGCAGTCCGCGCCGCTTGCCTCCACGGCATGCGCGATCTCCTCCAGCATCCTTTCAGCTTGGCTTTCGAACTCGTTTGGAATCATCGCGTGCTAGACTAGCATCAGATACGAACGAGTACCGCCATGCGCCGCGTCGCTGTTGTCCTGCTCGCTCTCGTCGCCCTCTCGGGCTGCGGGAACAAGGGCGCCCTCTACCTTCCCTCGCCGGAACGAGATTCGCAGCAGCAGAATAGCAAACCCGCACCGCGCCAGTGAATTTTTTTTCGTATCAAGACGGCACGCTGTGCGCGGAGAACGTGCCCCTCGTCGAGATCGCGAAGCAGTACGGCACACCTGCATTCGTCTACTCGCGCGCGGCGATCGAGCGCGGCTATCGCGAGTTCAGCGAGGCTTGCGGCGGGCGCGATGTACTCATCTGCTACTCGGTCAAGGCGAATTCCAATCTCGCCGTGCTGAACCTGCTCGCGCGGCTCGGCTCCGGGTTCGACATCGTCTCGGGCGGCGAGCTGGCTCGGGTTCTCGCCGCGGGCGGGCGCGCCGACAGGATCGTTTTCTCCGGGGTCGGCAAGAGCGAGGCTGAGCTGCGCGCCGCCCTCGGTGCCGGCGTCCTGTGCTTCAACGTCGAGTCCGAGGGGGAGCTGGACCGGCTCGCATCGCTGGCCTCGGCTGCGGGGAAAACGGCGGCGGTGTCCCTGCGCGTGAATCCCGACGTCGATCCCAGGACGCATCCCTACATCGCCACAGGTCTCCGCGAAAGCAAGTTCGGCATCGCCTACGATGCGGCAATGCCTCTTTACCGCAAGGCGGCGAGGCTACCGGGCATCCGCGTCACCGGAATAGACGTGCATATCGGCTCGCAGATCACGGATATCGGGCCGTTCGTGGCGGCGCTCGAGAAAGTGCTCGAGTTCGTCGACGCGCTCGAAGCGACGGGCGTGCGGCTCGACCAGCTCGATCTGGGCGGAGGCCTTGGAATTCGCTATCGCGACGAGAATCCGCCGGCGCTGAAGGATTACCTCGGTAGCCTGTTCGGTCGCCTTGGCGAACGCAAGCTTCGCATCCTGTTCGAGCCGGGGCGCTCGCTCGTAGGCAACACCGGGCTCCTGCTCACGCGGGTCGAGTATCTCAAGCACGGCGCAACGAAGAACTTCGCCGTCGTCGACGCGGCGATGAACGACCTGATCCGCCCGGCGCTGTACGACGCCTGGCACGAGGTGCTCCCGGTCATCCGACGCGAGGGACCGGCGCGACGGTACGACATCGTCGGCCCCGTGTGCGAGTCGGCGGATTTTCTCGCGAAGGAACGCTCGCTCGCGCTTGCCGCCGGCGATCTTCTCGCGATCATGTCCGCCGGCGCTTACGGCATGGCCATGAGCTCGAATTACAATTCCAGGCCGCGGGCTGCCGAAATCATCGTGGATGGCGCGCGGCAATGGCTGGTTCGGGAGCGGGAACGGGTCGAGACTCTCTTTGCGTCGGAGCGCCTTTTGCCGTAAATTGGGTCGTTTCCGATCGGGAATCGGGAAGTGTGGGCGAGGGTTACCAGGACCTACGGTAGCCGTTCACGCTTGGAGGAGCAATCGATGAACGGAAAGATCGGCTGCAGGTCTCATTCCGGTCCTTCTTGCTGACGGAATGCGCCGCGCGCTTCCGTTGTTGGCGATGCCATGACTTCATTAATGCAATCGCGCCTCGCGGCGCAAGGAACAAGCAAGCGCTGGATGGTGCTCGGCGGCCTGGGAATGCTCGGCGTCGCGATCGGCCTGCTCACCTACTTCGGCGCCGAGATACGCGCGAACGAGCGCAAGGCGCCCAAGGGCCCTCCCGCCGTTCCCGTCACCGTCGAGGAAGTCGTGCAGAAGCTGGTCCCCTTCCGGATCCAGGCGATCGGCAACGTCGAGGCGTACTCGACGGTCGCGGTGAAGGGGCGCGCGGACGGGCAGATCATCCAGGTAGGCTTCAAGGAAGGCGAGGAAGTGAGGAAGGGGCAATTGCTGTTCAAGATCGACCCGCGCCCGTTCGAAGCGGCGCTGCGCCAGGCCGAGGCGAACGCGCTGCGCGACAGCGCCGCCGCTGAGCAAGCCCGATCCCAGGAGAAGCGCTACCAGGATCTGCTCGACAAGAACTTCGTCTCCAAGGAGGCCTACGCCCAGATCCGGACGAACGCGACCACCGCTGAAGCGACGGCGAGGGCGAGCCAGGCGGCTCTCGACAACGCCAGGCTGAACGTCGAGTACTGCACTATCACCGCGCCGATCGAAGGCTACGCGGGGAAGATACAGATCCAGCTCGGCAACCTGGTCAAGGCCAACGACGTCAATCCGCTGGTGGTCATCAACCAGGTTCATCCGATCTACGTCAATTTCGCCGTCCCGGAACAGCGTCTCGTCGAGGTGCGCGAGCACATGGCCTCGGGGCCGCTGGTGGTCGACGCGCTCGCGCCCGGCTCCGATCGGCCCGCGGGGACCGGAGCGCTCATCTTCGTCGACAACGCAGTCGATCCGAGCACGGGCACCATCAGGCTGCGCGCGCGCTTCGCCAACAAGGAAAACTCCCTGTGGCCTGGGCAGTTCGTCGGCGTCAGCGTGCGGCTGTTCGAGCAACCCGACGCGATCGTTATTCCTTCGACGGCGGTGCAGACCGGGCCCGAGGGGCAATACGTCTACGTCGTCAGCCGGGACATGGTGGCCGACGTCCGCAAGATCGAGGTGGAGCGCACCGACGGCGATCACACGATCGTCGCGAGCGGATTGAGCAAAGGCGAGAAAGTCGTCACGCGCGGTCAGCTGCGCCTGGGTCCCAAGACGCGCGTCCAGATCAGCAAGGCCATCCAACCGTCGTGAATTTCTGCGAGCTGTTTGTCCGGCGCCCGGTCATGACCGTGCTCGTCATGACCGGCATCCTGATATTCGGGCTCGCGGGCTACCGGCTCCTGCCGGTGTCCACGCTTCCCAACGTCGACTTCCCTACGATCCAGGTCACGGCCGAGCTGCCCGGCGCGAGTCCGGAGACGATGGCGTCCGCAGTCGCGACGGTGCTCGAACGGCAATTCTCGACGATCGCCGGGATCGACGAGATGACCTCGGTGAGCGGCCAGGGAATCACGCGCGTCACCATCCAGTTCGCCCTCGACCGCGACATCGACGCTGCCGCGCAGGACGTGAATTCGGCGATAGCCTCGGCGGCGCGGCAGCTGCCGGCGACGATGCCTGCTCCACCGTCGTTCAGGAAAGTGAATCCGGCGGATTTCCCCGTCTACTATCTCGCGCTGACGTCGCAGACCATGCCGCTTTCGACCGTGGACGAGTACGCGGAGACGTATCTGGCCCAGCGCATCTCAACCATCAACGGTGTCGCTCAAGTGCAGGTGTTCGGGCAGCAGAAGTACGCAGTTCGAGTTCAGGTCGACCCCAATGCGCTCGCCGCGCGCGGCGTCGGCATCAACGAGGTCGAGATTGCTGTCTCGCAAGCCAACGTCAACCTGCCTACCGGAACCCTGTATGGCAAGGACAGGATGTTTGCGGTCCAGGCGACCGGGCAGCTCCAGGACGCCTCGGCCTTCCGGCCCATCATCGTCACCTACCGGAACGGATCGCCGATCCGCCTGAGCGAGCTCGGCACCATCTTCGACAGCGTCCAGAACGACAAGATGGGCGCGTGGTTCAAGGGCAAGCGCGGCATCGTGCTCGCGATCCAGCGCCAGCCCGGGACGAACACCATCGAGGTGGTCGATTCCATCAAGAAGCTCCTCCCGACGTTCCGCGCCGAGGTGCCCCCGGCCATCGACATTGAGACGCTCTACGATCGCTCGGTGAGCATCCGCAATTCGGTGCACGAAGTGCAGTTCACGCTGTACATGGCCCTGATGCTGGTGGTGATGGTGATCTTCATCTTCCTGAGGAACATCTCCGCAACGATCATTCCGACGATTGCGCTGCCGATGTCGATCATCGGGACTTTCGCGGTGATGTTCCTCTTCGGCTACAGCCTGGACAACATATCCCTCATGGCGCTCACGCTGTGCGTGGGCTTCGTGGTGGACGACGCCATCGTGATGCTGGAGAACATCACACGCCACATCGAGCAGGGCAAGAGCGTAATGGAGGCGACTCTCGACGGTTCGAAGGAGATCGTCTTCACCATCATCTCGATGACGATATCGCTGGCCGCGGTATTCATCCCGGTGCTGTTCATGGGGGGCATTCTCGGGCGCCTGTTACATGAATTCGCGGTGACGATCATCGCAGCGGTGCTGATCTCGGGCTTCGTCTCGCTGACGCTCACGCCAATGATGTGCAGCCGCATCCTGAAGCCGCACGGGGAAAGCGGGAGGCACGGCCGGGTGTATATGGCCTTCGAGCGGGCATTCGACGCGTGGAAGTTCGGCTACGAGGTGAGCCTGAGGTGGGTGCTCGAGCACCAGCGCGCCGTCATGGTCGCGTTCGTCACCATCTGCATCGCGACGGGGGTCCTCTTCGTCCGGGCGCCGAAGGGTTTCCTGCCGAGCGAGGATTCCGGCCAGCTGTTCTGCTTCGTCGAGGGTCCGCAGGATATCTCGTTCACGGCCATGGCCGACATGCAGCGTCAGGTGGCCAATATCATCGCCCAGGACCCCAACGTCGAGGCGGCGATGTCCTTCGTCGGCGCGACCGGGTTCTCGCCGTCGATCAACATCGGGCGCATCACCATCACGTTGAAGCCCTTCAAGAACCGCAAGCCCGCCGACGAGGTCGTGCGGGGGTTGCGGCCGAAGCTCGCCAACGTGATGGGCGCCAAGGTATTCATCCAGAACGTTCCTGCGATCCGCATCGGGGGCAATCTGACCAAGAGCCCCTACCAGTACGTCATGCGCAGCGCCACGATCGACGAGCTCTACCAGTGGGCGCCGCTGATCGAGCAGAAGCTGCGCTCGCTGCCCGGCCTGCTCGATGTCACCAGCGACCTGCAGATCACTCGCCCCCAGGTCACGGTCGAGATCGAGCGTGAAAAGTCGGCGGCACTCGGCGTTTCCGCTCAGTCGGTCGAGCAGGCGCTCAACAACGCCTACGGCGAACGCCAGGTGTCCACCATCTACACGGCGACAAACCAGTACTGGGTGATCCTGCAGCTCGCCGATCGCTATCAGAAGGACCCTTCGGTGATGCCGATGCTGTACGTGCGCTCCTCCACCGGCGCACTGGTTCCGCTCAACGCCGTGGCGAAGTTCAATTTCGGCGTCGGTCCCCTGCAGGTCACACACCTCGGTCAGCTCACCGCAGTGACGTTCTCGTTCGACCTGCGTCCCGGCGTCGCGCTGTCGGAGGCGATCGCTCAGGTCCAGGCGGCAATGCGTGCGATGCAGGTGCCCGCGACGCTGACCGGCACCTTCTCGGGAACCGCGCAAGCGTTCCAGAGCTCGCTGCAGGGCATGGGAATCCTGCTGGTGCTGTCGATCTTCGTGATCTATCTCGTCCTGGGAATCCTCTACGAGAGCTTCATTCACCCGCTGACGATTCTTTCGGGTCTGCCCACCGCAGGGTTGGGCGCGCTGCTGACGCTGATGGCTTTCGGCATCGAGCTCAACATGTACGCCTTCGTCGGCATCATCATGCTGGTCGGCATCGTCAAGAAGAACGCGATCATGATGATCGACTTCGCCATCGAGGCGCAGCGCAAGGAAGGCAAATCCCCGGAAGAGGCGATTCACCAGGCGGGGGTGGTGCGGTTCCGCCCGATCATGATGACCACGATGGCGGCGCTCATGGGAAGCCTGCCCATCGCGATCGGGTTCGGCGCAGGCGGTGGCGCGCGCATGCCGCTGGGTCTCGCCGTGGTCGGCGGCCTGGTGCTTTCCCAGTTCCTGACGCTCTACATTACGCCGGTCGTCTTCCTGTACTTCGAGCGCTTGCAGCGGTCGCTGGCGCGCCGGCGCGGGGCGCACCCCGCGCGCCCCGGAGACGCGCTGGCGACTAGGGGTTGAGCTGCTTGTAGACGACTTCGGCGACCTGAAGCAGCCGGTCCCTCTTCATCTCGCCGGAGAGCGCGTAGCCGAAGTTGCCGTCCACCCAGTAGAAGACCGAGATGCGATCTTCCTGGCTGAAGCGGAAAGCCGTATCGCGCGGCTCGCCCCTCTGCCTGGAAACGTAGAGGGTCAGCCGCTGGCCGCGCGCGTCCTGGTACATGAATTGCGCGACGGGCCCCTGCGGGCCGGAAAGCAGCCGGCCGCCGACTAGGTCATAGCCCACCGGAGCGAGCTTGGGGGCCTTGAGGGTAGTGCCGAGTCGCTTCGAAAGCCAGCCGACGAGATGATCTTCCTCATTCGCGGTCACCTCGACCGGGTGGCGTACTTCGGGCGCATAGACCACGTGCGCCGTTGCTGCAAGTCGGGCAAAGGACACCGGAACCACCTGCGGTGCGACGAGCACGCCCCGGCCGAGCCAGCCTAGACCAACGCCGAGCGCGAATATCGCCGCCGCCACCGCGTAGCGGCGCCAT
Organism: Burkholderiales bacterium; assembly: GCA_035702665.1. Classification (GTDB taxonomy): domain Bacteria; phylum Pseudomonadota; class Gammaproteobacteria; order Burkholderiales; family SG8-39; genus VBDM01. The sequence goes on along the minus strand of DASSQD010000097.1, from coordinate 23,452 downwards.
CCCCACGGACGCACGGCTAGAAGTGCCGCTGGCACCGGCTCGTCGAGCACCGGTCCGTAGAGCGAGCGCAACAGGGCGTTCTGCTCGGCGTAGGTCCGCACCCGTTCGGCGTCTTCGGGATGAGCGCGAAGCCAGGTCTCTATCTTCGCCCGGGCGCTCTCGGACAGGGCGCTGTCGACGTAGCCGTGCAGTTCGACGTCGGTGACCGGCTTCACTTTACGACCTTCAAGGGCATCACGGCCTGGCCGCCGAGTAGCTGTCGCATGCGCTCACGTGCCCGCGACAATCTCGACATGACCGTCCCGATCGGGATGTCCAGCGCGCGGCTGACCTGCTCGTACGTAAGCTGCTCCACCGCCACGAGTAAAACCACTTCGCGTTGCTCGGCTGAAAGCGCGCGCAGCACGCGGTCCACGTCTTGGACCTCGAGTTGCTCGCCCTGGGTGGCGCGAACCGCGACCGCCGGCATTTCGTCCATGGCCTGCTCGACCTCATAGCGACGCCGTCTCGCCTGATTGACGAAGACGTTGTGCATGATGGTAAACAGCCATGCCCTCAGATCGCTGCCCGGGCGCCACAGGTAGAACTTGTTCCAAGCGCGCTCCAAGGTGTCCTGGACCAGGTCGTCCGCGACGTAGCGGTCGCCGACGAGCGCGCGCGCGTAGCGCCGCAGCCTGGGTATGTGCTCGACGATGAGTTGGCGATCCATGCAGCGCGCATTCTAGCGCGCAGCAAATTTCCCCGTGGAGAGACTCCAGCGGGCGCGATCTGGCACCGATTCACCATTCCCCTCTACGAAACAGAAGCGCCCGATACGAACGCGCCGCCCGGAAGATTTATTCCAAGGTGTCGCGCGGCTTGCGCGCCGGAGAAGGGAAATGTACGTGCGGAACGATGGAGTCAGCGCAGTCCGGAGATGTAATCGGCCACCGCGCGGATCTCGGGGTCGCTCATCTTCGAGGCGATCGATTCCATCATCTTGTTCGCGTCGTTCCTGCGCTCGCCAGCCCGGAACGCTCTTAACTGCCCTTCGAGGTACTCGGCATACTGACCTGCCAGGCGCGGATACTGCGCGGGCAGCCCGGCCCCCGCCGGACCGTGGCAGCCCGCGCACGCCGGGAGGCCTTTCGCGAGATCGCCTCCGCGCCAGATCTTGCGGCCGAGCGCGATCGTGTCGGCGTGCCTCGCCGTGCCGGGCTTGGGCGTCTGCGCCGCGAAGTACGCGGCGACGTCGCGCATGTCGTCGGGGGAGAGAGAGGCGGCCATGCCGCCCATGATCGGGCTCTCTCGCTCGGCCTTCTTTCCTTGCGCCGATTTGAAGTTGCCCAATTGCTTCTGAATGTATTCCGGGACCTGTCCGGCGAGCTTCGGGTTAGCGGGAGTGGGGCTGTTTCCATCCGCGCCGTGGCACGCGGAACACACTTTGTTGACGATGCTCTGGCCCTTGGCGGGATCGGCCTTCGCCTCAGGCTCCGCGCCGGCAAGAGGTGCGGCGCAAATCAGTAAGCCCGCCAGCGCCCATGCTTGCCTCACCCCGTTTTCCATCGCAAATCGCCGCTCAAAAGGCTGATATTCTAGCAAATTGTCCGGGACACCCATGTCGTTTTTCAGCGGTGCCGTCTTCCTCAAGAGCGTTGCAACGCTCGATCAGGCTCCGGCGAGCGCCGGCGAAGTCGCCTTTGCCGGCCGCTCGAACACCGGCAAATCGAGCGCCATCAACACGCTCATCGGGCACCGATTGGCGCAGGTGAGCAAGACCCCGGGGCGGACCAGGCTCATCAATTACTATGCGATCGAGGCGGAGCGCTTCATCGTCGACCTCCCCGGCTACGGTTACGCCAAGGTCCCGGACGCCGTGCGCGCGCCGTGGGAAGCATTGCTCGGCGGCTACCTGCGCACGCGCGCCGAACTTCGCGGACTTGCCGTGGTCATGGACGTGCGCCATCCCTTGACCGTGCTAGACCGGCGCCTCCTCGAGTGGTTCCGGCCGACCGGGAAACCTGTGCATGTCTTGCTGACCAAAGCGGATAAACTGTCGCGCGAAGCGGGGCGGAGCGCGCTGCGACGGCTGGAGGCGGAGGTCAGTGCGCTTCTTCCCGAGATATCCGTGCAGCTGTTCTCCAGTCTCGGGAAGACCGGAGTAGACGAGGCCGGAGGAGTGATCCGAAGGTGGCTCGAGCCGAAATGAAAACCCCCGGCAGAACCGGGGGTCTGGAAATAAAAGCCCCCGGGCCAAAAGGGGAAATCAGCCCGGGGCAAAATGCCTTAAGGTTTAAGGCACCCCGCTCAGGGAGGAGAAGCGGGAGACGACCGAAGTCGTCTACAGCATAGGAGTGGCGCTGAACGGAAAGGTTCCCGAAGCGTTGCTTCGATACGATAACCGGTTGATCCGTTTTGGAAAGAAGGAGAGATCATGCAGGTGTATGGCAGCTTCCCCGCAGTTCGCATGCGGCGCATGCGACGCGACGACTTTTCGCGCCGGTTGATGCGCGAACATGTTCTGACCGCGGACGATCTCATCTATCCGGTTTTCGTGATCGAGGGAAAGCAGCGGACGCAGCCAGTAGCCTCGATGCCCGGTGTATTCCGGTATACCGCCGACAAGTTGCTCCCTGTCGCCGAGCGCTGCCTGAAGCTCGGTGTACCGGCTATCGCACTGTTTCCCTCGATCGAGCCCGGATTGAAGACCCCCGACGGCAAGGAGGCGACCAACCCTGACGGCCTGATCCCCCGGGTAATCGCGCTCCTCAAGAAGAAATTCCCGGAACTGGGCGTGATGACCGACGTCGCACTCGATCCCTACACGAGCCACGGCCAGGACGGCCTGATCGACGACGCCGGGTACATCGTCAACGACGAGACGCTGGCCGTGCTCGAGAGGCAAGCGCTGGTCCAAGCGCAAGCCGGAGTGGACATCGTCGCGCCTTCGGACATGATGGACGGACGCATCGGCCGCATCCGCGCAGCACTCGAGGAAAACCAGCTCATCCACACGCGCATCATGGCGTACTCGGCGAAGTACGCCTCGGGATTCTACGGTCCATTCCGCGACGCGGTCGGCTCGGCGGCGAATCTGGGCAAGGGAAACAAGTTCACCTACCAGATGGATCCGTCGAACAGCGACGAAGCGCTGTGGGAGGTCGGGCTCGATTTGCAGGAAGGCGCCGACATGGTGATGGTGAAGCCCGGAATGCCTTACCTCGACATCGTCCGGCGCGTGAAGGATGAGTTCAAGGCGCCGACCTACGTCTACCAGGTGAGCGGCGAATACGCCATGTTGAAAGCGGCGTTCAAGAACGGCTGGCTGGCTGAGAAGCAGTGCGCGATGGAGGCGTTGCTCGCGTTCAAGCGCGCCGGGGCGGACGGAATTCTCACGTACTTCGCGCTCGACGCGGCAAGCTGGATCAAGGGCGCGCGGTGAGCAGTCTCCCTACAGTCCGGCGCTCGCGGCGAGATCGAGCGAGCGCATGAACTTGTCGGGCGGCTGATAGCCGATCACGCGCAGCCCCCCGATCTCGCGCCCGCTCGCGTCGAAGAAGACGATGCCGGGCGGCCCGATCAGGTGGAAGCGCTTGAGCAGCGCCCTGTCGTCGGGCGTGGTCGCAGTAACGTCGGCGCGCAGCAGCAGCATGCGGCCCAACCGGGCCTTCACCTGCGGGTCGCCGAAGGTGAAGCGCTCCATTTCCTTGCACGATACGCACCAGTCGGCATAGAAATCGACCATCACCACCTTGCCCGCCGCCGACTGCAAGCGTGCATCCAGGTCGGCAACGGTCTTGACGGTCTCGAAGGGGAGCGATGACTCGGGCGCGTCCGAGAACAATCCCGCGAGTGGCCGCAGAGGATCGCGCCCCCCTGAAAGCGCGCCGACGGCCTGCGCGGCGCCGGCGAGCAGTGCCAGCAGGCCCACGGCTTTCCCCAGCCGGTCCCAGACCGACGCTTCCCTGCCCAGGGGCTCGAGCGCGCGCAGGAACACGCCCGACCCGACCAGGAGCGCCGCCCAGAGGAACATCTGCACCGGGGTCGCAACCACCGGCGATATGATCCAGATCGCAACGCCGAGAAGCAGCACTCCGAAGAAGTGCTTGACGGCGCGCATCCAATGGCCTGTCTTGGGAAGAAGCGCGCCTTCGGAGACGCCCACTAGCACGAGCGGCACCCCCATTCCCACCGCCATCGAAAACAGCGCCGTCCCACCGAGTACGGTGTCGCGGGTCTGCCCGATGTACAGCACCGCACCCGCGAGCGGCGCAACCACGCAGGGCGAAACGATCGCGGCGGAGAGCGCTCCCATCAGCATGATCGCGCCCCAGTGTCCGCCTCCCAGCCGGTTGCTCGTTTCCGTGAGACGCGAATGCCAGCCCGAAGGCAACTGCAGCTCGTACAGCCCGAGCATCGAGAGCGCGAGCAGGACGAATATCGCGGCAAAAGCCCCCAGGACCCAGGCGTTCTGCAGTGCCGACGAGAGCAGGCTCCCCGAGTATGCCGCCGCGACCCCGATCGCGGTATACGTCACCGCCATGCCGAGAACATAGGCAAGCGAGATCAAGCCTGCGCGCCTGCGGGTCACCTTCCGGCCCTCGCCGACGATGATTCCCGACAGGATCGGGATCATCGGCAGGACGCAGGGCGTGAACGTCAGCACCAATCCGGCCGCGAAGAACACAAGCACCACCACCCACAGGCGCCCCGATTCGAGAACGCTGGCGAAGTGCAGATCGTCCTTCGCCGCGGCCTTGGGTGCCGGGGGCGTGGAGGACAAGGGACTACCTTTCTCGAAGATCGAGGTTCGCGCCCCCCCCAGGGAAGCGAGGCGAAGCTCGGCGCTCTGTACCTGCGGGACGTAGCACACGCCGATGTCGGCGCAGCCTTGCGAAGTCACAGAAAGCTTGACGCGGTCCGAGCCGGTGGCAGCGAGCGGCAGGAGAATGCGAACCTCCCTGCGATAGGTCACCTGCTTGCCGAAGAACTTGTCCTCGTGGATCTCGCCCTCCGGGAACTTCGGCGAGCCGAGCGTCACCGAGGCGGGCTCGGCGGCAAAGCGGAAGCGATCGCGGTAGAGGTAGTAACCGTCGGCGATCCGAAAGCGGATCTCGGCGGTTCCCGAGTCCAGAGCCTGCGCGGAGAAGCGGAACGCCTTGTCGGGCTCGAGCAGATCGTCGCCGTCGGCGGCATGAGCGACCGGAGCGAGCACGAGGAGCAGCACGAGGAGCAATCGGCGCATGGCTAGGCCGGCTTCGTCTCCGAAGCGACCCACTCGAGATAGGCGGGCAGCCCGCCGGCCAATGGGACCGCGATGATCTCGGGAAGTTCGTAGGGATGCTCCGCGCGGATCGCCGACTCGAGCGCCGGGTAGCGCTCGCGCGTGGTCTTGATCAGCATCGGGAACTCCTCCGTATCCTCGGTCTTCCCCTGCCAGCGGTAGACCGAGCGGCACGGCGACAGGACGTTCACGCAGGCGGCGAGGCGCTTCTCGACGAGCGCACGTGCGAGCCTGCCGGCGCTGTCGCGGTCGGGCAGGTTGGTGATTACGAGAAAGGCGTCGGCCGGCATCACGCGGCGATCTCCGCTGAGGCCAGGCCATCGACCACCGTGGGATAGCGCAGCCGCACGCCGAGCTCGGACTTGAGGCGCTCGTTCGACAGGCGCCGCGACTCGCTCATGAACGACAGCAGGTCCGCGGGAACGACGCGCGAGGCTTCGGCGCGCGAGACGCGACGCGGCCGCGCGAGGCCCGCGCGGTCGGCCACGAGGTCGAGCCAGTCGCCCATCTTGATCGTGCTGTCGTCGCTCGCGTTGTAGGTGCCTGAGGCGCGCGCAGAGTGAAGCGCCGCCGCGACGATCGCCGCGAGATCGTCGGCGTGAATGTGACTGGTGTAGACGTCCTCATCCGCGTTCAAGGCGGGAGTACCCCGCGTGAGTCGTTCGAGCGGCAATCGGTCGGGAGCGTAGATGCCGGGCACGCGCAGGACTACCACCTCGACGCCTTCGCGCGCGCCCCATTCGGACACGGCCTGCTCGGCATCCAGCCGGCGCCTCGCGCGTTCGGTCAGCGGACGCGGCGAGCGCGTCTCGTCGACGCGCTCGCCGGCGCAATCGCCGTACACGCCGCTCGTCGAGAGATACACGAATCTCCGTGGTAACATGGCGCCGCTTTTCGCCGTCCCCGAAAGCGCCGCGAGCAGGTTGCGCGTGCGCGAATCCTGCGAGCCGGCGTGCGCGGGCGGGGCCAGATGCACGACGCGACGCGCGAGCCCGGCGAGCCGGTCGAGGGATCCGGGAACGTCGAGGTCGCCCTCGATCTGCTCGACGCCGGCGCCCGCGAGCGCCGGATCGCGCAGCCGCACGAGCGCGCACAACCGGTACCTCGCGCGGAGCAGGGGCAGGGCGCGACGGGCGACGTCGCCGCAACCGACGATGAGCAGCGGTTCCACGAGAGAATTTTACCCGCACCGAGATGCATCAGGTCACGATACGCAATACCGGCCACCAGTTCCACTTGCAGGAGGGAGCCAGCATCCTGCAGGGCGCCCTGGACGCGGGGCTCGTGCTTCCCTACGGCTGCCGCGACGGCGCCTGCGGCAGCTGCAAGGGGAAGCTCGTCGAGGGCCGGATCGACTACGGGCGCTACTCGGAGAAGGCGCTCACGCCGGAGGATCGCGAGCGCGGTCTCGCGCTCTTCTGCCAGGCGAAGCCGCTCTCCGACGTGGTCATCGAGGCGCGGGAAGTGCGCAAGGCGGGCGACATCCAGGTCAGGAAGCTGCCCGCGCGAGTGCACAAGCTCGAGCGCGCGGCCGACGACGCCATGATCGTGTACCTGAAGCTGCCGGCCAACGAGCGGCTGATGTTCCTGCCCGGACAGTACATCGACATCCTGCTCAAGGACGGCACGCGAAGAAGCTTCTCGATGGCGAACGGGCCGCACGACGACGAGTTCATCCAGCTGCACGTGCGCCACGTCCCCGGCGGCGCCTTCACGGATCACGTCTTCAAGACCATGAAAGAGCGCGACATCCTCCGCTTCGAGGGGCCCTTCGGCACGTTCTTCCTGCGAGAGGAGTCCGACAAGCCGATCGTGTTCGTCGCCTCCGGAACCGGCTTCGCGCCGATCAAGGCGATCATCGAGGCGGCGCTGCGGAAGGGTTCGCCGCGGCCGATGACGCTGTACTGGGGCGCGCGCCGGCCGAAGGATCTCTATCTCGACGCCCTTCCCGCTCGCTGGGCTGCCGAGCACCCGCGCTTCAAGTATGTGCCTGTCGTCTCGGATGCGCTGCCGGAGGATCGCTGGAGCGGCCGTACCGGGTTCGTGCACCGCGCGGTGATGGAAGATCTTCCCGACCTCTCGAGCGTCCAGATCTACGCCTGCGGCGTCCCGATCATGGTCGATTCCGCGCGCCGCGATTTCACCGGGAAATGCGCGCTGCCCGAGTCCGAGTTCTACTCGGACTCGTTCACGACTGCCGCGGACAAGGCGGCGTGACGCCTACGCGCTGACCTCGCCAAGGTAGGCTCCGCGCACGCGCGGGTCGGCGAGCAGCGCCTGCGCCTGCCCCGAGATCGCGATCTGGCCGCTCTCCATAACGTACGCGCGATGCGCGAGCGCGAGTGCGCCCTGGGCGTTCTGTTCGACCAGCAGCACGGTGACGCCGGCGCGGTTGATGTCCCGAATCACCTCCAGGATGCGCCGCGCGGCTATGGGCGCGAGCCCCATGCTCGGCTCGTCGAGCGCGAGCAGCGTCGGACGACCCATGAGGGCGCGGCCGATGGCGAGCATCTGCTGCTCGCCTCCCGACAGCGTTCCCGCGATCTGAGTGCGCCGCTCGAGAAGGCGCGGGAAGAGCTCGAACACGCGCCTGCGGTCGGCGGCCACCCCCGAGTCGGCGCGCGCGTATGCGCCCATCTCGAGGTTCTCCTCGACGGACAGGCGCGAGAACACGCCCCGCCCCTCGGGAACCATGATCAACCCGGAGCGCGCCCGCCGGAAGGCGGGAACCCCGGAGAGATCGCGGCCGCCGAAGCGGATCGATCCCGCCGCAGGGACGAGCCCGGCGATCGCGCGGAGCGTCGAGGATTTTCCCGCGCCGTTCGCGCCGATCAGGCAAACAAGCTCGCCCTCCGCGACTTCGAGATCGATCCCTTTCACCGCGCGAATGCCGCCGTAGCCCACCTCCAGGCGACGGATCTCGAGCAGCTTCATTGCCGCTGCTCCGCGCCGCCGAGATAGGCTTCGACGACCTTCGGGTCCCGCTGCACCTCCGCCGGCGCCCCTTCGGCGATGCTCCGGCCGTAGTCGAGCACGAGCACCCGGTCGCAAACGCTCATCACCAGCCGCATGTCGTGCTCGATCAGCAGCAGCGTCGTGCCGTCGCGGCGGATGCGCTCGAGCAGCCCGCGCAGCGCCGCGGTTTCCGAGGCGTTCATCCCCGCCGCGGGCTCGTCGAGCGCGAGGAGCACCGGATCGGTCGCCAGCGCCCGCGCGATCTCCAGCCGGCGCTGGTCGCCGTACGGCAGCCCGCCGGCCGCTTCGTTCGCCCGCGAGCGGATGCCGACGTAGTCGAGGAGGTCGGCGGCCCGGCGCTCGATCCCCGCCTCCTCGGCGCGCGTCGCCGCGTTGCGCAGCACCGCGCCCAGAACCCCAGCGCGAGTGCGCACGTGCCGGCCGATCATGACGTTTTCCAGCGCCGACAGGTTTGCGAACAGGCGGATATTCTGGAATGTCCGCCCGATGCCGCGCGCGGCCACGCGGTCGGGCTTCAGTCCCGCGAGGTCGTGCCCGTCGAGCGCGAACGAGCCGCGGTCGACGGGTGCGAGGCCGGTGAGCAAATTGAAAAGCGTCGTCTTTCCGGCGCCGTTCGGGCCGATCAATCCGAATATCTGGCCGCGGGAAATCGAAAAGCTCACGTCCGACAGCGCCTCGATGCCCCCGAAGCGCTTGCTGACGTTCCTCGCCTCGAGGAGGGCGCTCATGGCGTGTTGCGGGCAGCAAGCTCCCGCTTCCTCACCGACGACGGCCACAGCCCGCCCGGACGCAGCGCCATGACGAGAACGAGGGCGAAGCCGAAGATCAGCATGCGGATCACCTCCGGCTCGATCAGCGTGCGCCCGAAGAGCTCTCGCTCGAGCGGCTCGACCGTGAAGCGCAGGAATTCCGGGACGTAGGACAGGAGCAGTGCGCCGAGGATCACGCCCCAGACGTTGCCCATCCCGCCGAGCACGACCATCGACACCACCATGATCGACTCGACCAGGACGAAGCTTTCGGGCGACACGAAGCCCTGGATCGCCGAGAACATGCCGCCGGCCACGCCGCCGAAAGTGGCTCCCATCGCGAACGCGAGCAGCTTCAGGCGCGTGGTGTCGATCCCCATCGCGCGCGCGGCGACCTCGTCCTCGCGGATCGCCTCCCAGGCGCGGCCGATGCGCGAGTTCTGGAGCCGCAGGCAGACGAAGACCACGCCGAGCAGGACCAGCAGCAGGAAGTAGTAGTACTTGATCGGCCCGCTGAAATCGAGGCCGAGAAAGCTGCCGGACTTCGAGAAATCGATCCCGTCGAGTCGCAACGGATCGATGCGCGCGATGCCTTGCGGGCCGTTGGTGATGTTGACCGGCCGCGACAGGTTGTTGAGGAAGATGCGCACGATCTCGCCGAATCCGAGCGTCACGATCGCGAGGTAGTCGCCGCGCAGCTTCAGGGTGGGGGCGCCGATCAGCACGCCGAAGAGCGCGGCCACCGCCGCGCCCACAGGCAGGATCGCCCAGAAAGGCCAGTGGATGCCGAAGTGGGGCGAGGCGAGCAGCGCGTACACGTACGCCCCCACCGCGTAGAAGGCGATGTAGCCGAGATCGAGCAGGCCGGCGAAGCCGACCACGATGTTCAGCCCCACCGCGAGCATGGCGTAGAGGATCGCAAGATTGGTGACGCGCACCCAGGTGGTGCCCGCGGCGGCGAGAACGAAAGGCAGGACGAGCAGCGCGAGCGCGACCGCCGCCGCGCCGATCCACGGCGCCGCGGGGTGCCCCTTCAGGCGGGCGATCGCGTCGCGCATCACGCCCTGTCCGACACGCGCTCGCCGAGCAGGCCCGACGGCCGCAGCACCAGCACGCCGATCAGCACGATGAAGGCGAACACGTCCTGGTAGTTGGAGCCGAACACGTTGCCGGTCAGATCGCCGATGTAGCCCGCGCCGAGCGCCTCGACGACCCCGAGGAGCACGCCGCCGAGCATCGCTCCGGGGATGTTGCCGATGCCGCCGAGCACCGCCGCGCAGAACGCCTTCAGGCCGAGCTGCGAACCCATGGCGTAGTGCGCGATGCCGTAGTACTCCGCCACCATGACTCCGGCGACCGCGGCGAGCGCGGCCCCGATGACGAAAGTCAGAGCGATGATGCGGTTCGCGTCGATGCCCATGAGCCCGGCGACCCGCGGATCGTGCGCGGTGGCGCGCATCGCGGTGCCGAGCTTCGTCCGGTACACGACCGCCGCGAGCCCCGCCATCATGAGCACCGAGATCGCCAGGATCGCGATCTGCACATTGGTGATGGTCGCGCCCCCGATCGAGTAGGACTCCACCCTGACGATCTGCGGAAAGGCGAGCGGGTTGCGGCTCCAGATCAGCATCGCGACGTGCTGCAGGATGATCGAGATGCCGATCGCGGTGATCAGGGGAGCGAGGCGCGGAGCGCCGCGCAGGGGTCGGTACGCCATGCGCTCCATGGCGTAGCCGATCGCCATGCACACGGGAATCGCGCAGCCTGTGGCGACGAGGACCACGACGAGCGGCGGCAGCCCCGCGGGACCGAGCGCGCCGATCACGGAGTAGGCGACCATCGCGCCGACCATCACCACCTCGCCGTGGGCGAAATTGATCAGCTGGATGATGCCGTAGACCATCGTGTAGCCGAGCGCGACCACGGCGTAGACGGCGCCCAGCGTGAGCCCGTTGATCAGCTGCTGGATGAAGATGTCCATGCGGGCTCAGAAAATGAAAACGGCACCCGCGGGTGCCGTCGTGGAGACATCCTTCAAGCGCGCTTACTTCTTGGCCGCGTCCCCGGCGCCCGCTGCGGAGGACTGCGCGATGAAGTCCTCGTACTTGACGGTCTTGCCGCTCTTGATGATGGCGATCGGCGCGAGCACTCCCGCCTTCATGGTGAATATCGTCATCTCGGCGTCGCTGCGATCACCTTTCGCGTCGAACACTATCCTGCCGGTGGCGCCGGTGTAGTCGATCTTCTGCAGCTCCGGCAGGTACTTCGCCGGGTCGGCCGAGTCGGCCTTCTTCATCGCCGCGATGAGCAGGTTCGCGGCGTCGTAGGTGAACGGCGAATACAGGATCGGGTCGATGTTGAAGCGCTTCTTGTAGGCGTCGAGGAACTTCTTCGACGCGGCCTGGGGAGGAATGCCCGCCTGCGAGCACAGCAGTCCGTCCGATGCCTCGCCGGCCAGCTGCTTCATGTTCTCGGTGCAGGAGCCGTCGCCGAAGGAAAACACCGCCTTGATGCCGAGCTCGCGCCCCTGCCGCAGCAGCGGGCCGCCGGTGGCGTCCATGCCGCCGTAGAACACCGCGTCCGGACTCTCGCCCTTCACCTTGGTGAGCACGGCTTTCCAGTCGGTGGTCTTGTCGGTGCCCTTCTCGCGAGGCAGCACCTTCACGCCCGCGGCAGCGAGCGTCTTCTCCACCTCGTTCGCGAGGCCCTCGCCGTAGGCGGTCGCGTCGTCGATCACCGCCACGACCTTGGGCTTCACCGTCGCGGCGAGATAGTTCGCGATCGCGGGCCCCTGCTGGTCGTCGCGCCCGACCACGCGGAACACGTTCTTGAATCCCTGCTCGGTGAGCTTGGGGTTGGTGGCCGACCCGGTGATCATCGGGATCGGCGGATTGGCCCCGTTGTAGATCGCGGAGGCGGGAATAGTGACTCCGGAGTTCAGGTGCCCGACTACGCCGGAGACCTTGGTGTCGACGAGCTTCTGCGCCACGGTGGTGCCGACCTTGGGGTCGGCTTGATCGTCGAACGAGATCAGGTCGAACTGGACGTCCCTCCCGCCGATCTTCACGCCCGCGGCGTTCGCCTCCTCGATCGCGAGCCGCGCGCCGTTCTCGTTGTCCTTGCCGAGGTGGGCGATGCCGCCGGTCAGCGGAGCGACGCTGCCGATGACCACCGAGACCTTCCCCGAAGCCGGGGCCTTCTTGTCGCTGCAACCGGAAGCTGCCGCAAGGGCCAGCGCAACGACGAGGACTGAAGTGCGAGTCATGGCGGCCTCCGGTTCCAGGACAGACCTTATTTCACGGTGAGGATGAACTTGGCGAGGGTGTGCGCCTCCGCGTCGTTCACGGTTCCGTTCGGCGGCATCGGGATCGGGCCCCAGATGCCGGTCGAGCCGGCTTTGATCTTCGACACCAGATACGCCTCGGCGTCCTTGCGCGCCTTGTACTTGGCGGCGACGTCCTTGTATGCCGGGCCGACCAGCTTATTGTCCAGCTGGTGGCAGCTGAGGCAGGCCTTGTCCTTGAGAAGCTGCTCCGCATCGGCGGCGAGCGACGCGCCGCTCGCCAGCGCGAGCGCGAGCGACGCCGAAATGACCGTGTATTTCATGGAATCTCCTGATTAAAAAATTCGGGCCATGCTACTGGATTTTCTCCGGCTTGGAAACCTGCTCGAGCAGGTTCTCCAGCCGATCGATCGGAGCGAGGCAGTGGGTTCCCTCGCACACCCAGGCGCTCGTGCGAACCCCCGCGGGCTTGGCGAGCACCGGCGGAAGGCCGCTCGCCGCGGCGCCGATCGCGATCACCATCGTGTGAGGCGTGTAGCGGCCGGCGAGCTCGCGGCGCCAGCGACGCGTCTCGGCGTCCGGCCCGCGCAGGATGATCGTGCGCGTCGGCCGCTGATGCTCCTCGAGAGCGGCGAGCAGCGAAGCGTGGCCTCCGGGGTGCTCGGCCAGCTCCGCGTGGAATTGCGCGAGGGTGCGCTCGGCGGCCAGCGCGTAGCGCGCCTCGCCGGTCAGGAAATGCAGGCGCTGCAGCGCAAACGCCGCGACCCCGTTCCCCGAGGGAGTGGCGTTCTCGTAGCCGGGTTTGGGGCGGTGGATCAGCTTCTCGTGGTCGTGGCTGGTGAAGAAGAAGCCGCCCTTGTCCTTGTCCTCGAACTGGTCGAGCAGCACCTCGGCAAGGTCCTCGGCGAACGCGAGCGCGCCCGGATCGAATTCCGCCTGGATCAGCTCGAGCAGCGCCGCGAGCAGGAAGGCGTAGTCGTCCAGGTAGGCATTGAGGTGCGCCTTTCCGTCCTTGTAGGTCGCAAGGAGCCGGCCGTTTTTCCACATGCTTCCGCGGATGAATTCCAGTGCCCTCTTCGCCGAGGCGAGCCAGTCCTCCCGGCCGAACACCGCGGCCGCGCGCGCCATTCCGGCGATCATGAGCGAGTTCCAGCTCACCAGCACCTTCTCGTCGCGCCCGGGGTGAATCCGCTTCTCGCGCGCCTCGAAGAGCTTCCTGCGCCCCGAGGCCAGCAGCGGAGCCGCGTCCGCGGGGAGCGGCCGCACCACGCGCAGATGCCAATGCGCGCTCTCGAAGTTGGGAGGGCCGTCCAGCCCGTAGTGAGGCGCGAGCACCGCGTACTCTTCGGGAGACACGAGCGAGCGCACTGCCTCGGGCGTCCAGACGTAGAACTTGCCCTCCTCGTGCTCCGAATCCGCGTCCAGCGAGGAGTAGTAGCCCCCTTCGGGCGACTGCATCTCCCGCATGGCCCAGTCCGCGGTCTCCTCGGCGACGCGGGCGAACAGCGGGTTTCGTGTCACGGTCCAGGCGTCCGCGTACAGCCGCAGCAGCGGGCCGTTGTCGTAGAGCATCTTCTCGAAGTGGGGAATCATCCACTCGGCGTCGACGCTGTAGCGGGCGAAACCCCCGCCGAGCTGATCGTAGATGCCGCCGAGCGCCATGCGCTCCAGCGTGTGCGTCGCGATGCGCTCGGCGGCGCCGTCGCCCGCCGCGGCCGAGCGTCGCAGGCAGAACTCGATCTCGGCCGGATGGGGAAATTTCGGCGCCCCGCCGAAGCCGCCGAAGCGCGCGTCGAAATTGGTCTTCAGGCTGCGCAGGGCGGCCGCGATCGGCTCGGCCGACAGCTCCGAATGGTGCGCCGGCGCGCCCGGATGCATTCCTTCGAAGGTGGCGAGCAGCGTCCGGTTCTGCCGGCCGATCTCGTCGCGGTGCTCGCGGTAGGCCTCGGCGATGCGCTCGAGCACCTGGGGAAATCCGGGCAGGTTGTAGCGCGGCTCCTTCGGAAAGTAGGTGCCGCCGAAGAACGGCGCGCCGTCGGGCGCGAGGAACATGGTGAGCGGCCAGCCACCCGTGCGCTGAGCGAGCATCTGGTGCGCGAGCTGGTAGATCTGGTCGAGGTCGGGACGCTCCTCGCGGTCCACCTTGATGTTCACGAACAGCCGGTTCATCACCTCCGCGACCGCCGGGTCCTCGAAGGACTCGTGCGCCATGACGTGGCACCAGTGGCAGGCCGAGTAGCCGACGGACAGCAGGATGGGTTTGTCCTGAGCGCGCGCGAGGGAGAGCGCCTCCTCGCCCCACGGATGCCAGTCGACCGGGTTGTCCGCGTGCTGCCGGAGGTAAGGCGAGGTCTGATCGGCGAGGCGGTTGGGCATGAGCTTGCAGCTTATACTTTCTGCCCCGCGTCCGCCCGGGAGAACCCATGTCCCAGACAAGCTCGCGAAAGCCCGGTCTGCTCTCCCTGTGGCACCGCCATCCGCTGAGAGTTCATATTGCAACGGCGTTTACGGCGGTGATCTTCGCGGCGTGCGGCGTGATCGCCTGGAGCAACCACGTCCAGGGGAAGCGCATCGTGCTCGGCGCCGCCGGAGACCTCATCCACCGCATCGACAAGGAGGCCAACACCGCCCTGAAGAGCCTGTTCGAGCCCGTCGAAACCGTGGTCACCTGGGCGTCGGTCGCCCCTCTCACCGCAGCCGGATCCCTGGTCGCGCGCATGTCCACGCTGCCGACGCTGGCCGAGGTGCTCAAGCGCAGGCCCCAGGTCGCGGCGATCTATGTCGGATACGACAACGGCGATTTCTTCCTGGTGCGCTCGCTGTCCGACGACGCGTCTCGGCGGGAGTTCGAGGCGCCGCGGAACGCGGCCTTCCTGGTTCAGAGCGTCGAGCGGCGGCGCGGCGCGGTCCAGCCGCACCTTGCCCTGTTCGACGCCGACCTGCGCCGCATCTCGGAGGTCGCGCGGCCCGGGTATCGCTTCGATCCGCGCAGCCGCCCGTGGTACGTGCAGGCGATGAAAAGCCGCGACGCCGTCGTCACCGCGCCGTACGTGTTCTTCACGACGCGCGCGGTGGGCCTCACGATAGCGCGCCGCGCCGCGAACGGGCGCGCGGTCGTCGGCGCGGACGTGTCCCTGCGGGACATCTCGGAGAAGCTGAGCGAGGTGCGCCCCACCCCTTCGTCGCAGCTCGCCGTCTTCGACGGGAACGGCAACGGGGCGATCGCCTTCTCCGATCCCGCACGGCTGGCCGCAGGGGCCGCCGGCGAGAAGGCCGTGCTCTCGCCGATCGGCGACGTGTCTCCGGTCCTGGGCGCGGTCGCGGCCGATCCGGCGAGGTTCGCCGAGATTGCGCGCCTGCAGAGCGGCGGGCGCGAGTGGCTCGCCAAGGCGACCCGGGCGAGCGCCGGCGGGGGCCGACTCGACTGGTTCGCCATCGCGACGCCGCTCGACGAGCTGCTGCAGGAGGAGAACGCCGCGCTCCGGCGCACCCTCATGCTGGCCGCGCTCGTGATCCTCGTGAGCGTGCCGCTCACGTGGTGGATCGCGCAGCGCATTGCCGGAAACCTGCGCGCCCTCACCGACCAGGCCGCGGCGATACGGCGGTTCGATTTCAGCGAGGCGCCCGCGCCGCGCACGCGGATCGGCGAAGTCGCGGATCTTGGCCGCGCGATGGCGGAAATGCGCGGAACGATCCGCAAGTTTCTCGACATCACCACGGCGCTCGCTTCCGAGCGCAACTACGAGCGCCTGCTGCAGCGCGTGCTGAAGGAGGCGCACGACGCAGCCGGGGGTAGAGGCGGGGTGGTCTACCTCCTCGACGACGAGGGGCGCGCGCTGAAGCCGGCCGCGCGAGCGTGGGGGAGCGGCCCCGGCGAGATGCCGCTCGCGGATCTCGCCGTGGAGGATGCCGCGAATCCGGTCGCGGGCGCGACGCGCCAGGCGGCGGCCGCGATGCACGATCTGCAAGGAAAGCGCCCCGCGGGCATGGAGTTCGTCGACGCGCATTTCGGCGCGGCGCCGGTGACGCTGATCACCGTCCCGCTGCTCAACCGCGCTGGCGAAGGCGTGGGCGTGCTGTGCGTCTTCCTGGAGAGGGGCGCCGAAAAGCCGTCGCGCGAGCGGCTCGCGCTGGTCGAGGCCTTCGCAGGGGCCGCCGCCGCGGCGATCGACAATCAGCGCCTGCTACTGATTCAAAAGGCGCTTCTCGAATCGCTCATCAGCCTGGTCGCGAGCGCGATCGACGCCAAGTCGCCTTACACCGGCGGCCACTGCCAGCGCGTGCCGGAGCTCACCAAGATGCTGGCGCGCGCGGCCTGCGACGCGAAGACCGGGCCTTTCGCGCAGTTCGACATCGACGAGAACGGCTGGGAGGCACTGCACATCGCGGGCTGGCTGCACGACTGCGGCAAGGTCACCACGCCCGAGTACGTCGTCGACAAGGCGACCAAGCTGGAGACCATCTACGACCGCATCCACGAGATCCGCACGCGCTTCGAGGTCCTGAAGCGCGACGCCGAGATCGTCTGCCTCAAGGCGATCGCCGCGGGCGGCGACGCGTCGCAGCTGAAGGCGGCGCTCGAGGCGCAGCTGCGGACGCTCGACGAGGAGTTCGCCTTCGTCGGCGCCTGCAACGAGGGCGGCGAGTTCATGGCGCCGGAGAAGGTCGCGCGGCTCAAGGCAATCGCCGCGCGCACCTGGCAGCGAACGCTGGACGACAGGCTGGGCGTGTCGCGCGACGAGGGCGAGCGCATGGCGCGCCGCCCGGCGGCGCGGCTCCCCGCGACGGAGTTCCTGCTTGCGGACAAGCCGGAGCACGTCATCGAGCGCGGGGCGCAGGACCGGATACCCGGAGACAACCCCTGGGGCTTCAAGATGAACGTGCCCGGACACCTGTATAACCGCGGCGAACTCCACAATCTGTCGATCGCCCGCGGGACGCTCACCGAGGAGGAGCGCTACAAGATCAACGACCACATCGTGCAGACGATCATCATGCTCACCCGGCTGCCGTTCCCGAAGCACCTCAAGTCGGTGCCGGAGCTCGCCGGAGGCCACCACGAGAAGATGGACGGTACCGGCTATCCCAAGCGCCTGCTCGGCGGCGACATGAGCGTGCAGGCGCGCATCATGGCGATCGCGGACATCTTCGAGGCGCTCACCGCCGCCGATCGTCCCTACAAGCAGGGCAAGAAGCTCTCGGAAGCGATAGGGATCATGGCGCGCATGAAAAAGGAAAGGCACATCGACCCTGATCTCTTCGATCTGTTTCTCCAATCGGGCGTCTACCGCGACTACGCGGAGCGCTACATGGACAGGCGCCACATCGACGCAGTCGACATCGGCGCCTACGTCGGGGCGCGGGCATGACGCCCTCGCGCCGCCACGCGCTGCTCGCCCTCGCCGCCGGCGCCGGCCTGCCTGCGGCGCTGAGGATCGCGCTGGCGCAGAGCACCGCGCAGGGCGTGCGCACCGCCCGGGGCGAGGTGAGCGTCAACGGCAAGCCCGCCGCTGCGGGAACGCCCGTTCGTCCGGGAGACACGATCGTTCTCGGAAAGAATGCGCTCGCTGCTTTCGTCGTCGGACGGGATGCGTTCCTCATGCGAAGCGAAAGCCGCGCCGAGCTCGCCGGGAGCGGCACGGCGGTCGCCGCGGTGCGGCTCGTGACCGGCGCACTGCTCTCGGTATTCGGCGGCGGCCAGCACCGCCTCACCACGGCCACGGCGACTATCGGCGTGCGCGGAACCGGCGCGTACATCGAAGCCGAGCCCTGGCGGACGTATTTCTGCCTGTGCTACGGGACGGCCGAGGTCGCCGATGCGCGGGGCGTAGCGCGAGAATCCTACTCGACGCGGCATCACGATGCGCCGCGCTACATCTACGGCGACGGGCGCAAGAACGCGATCGTGCCGGCGAGCGTTTCCAATCACACCGATGCCGAACTGATCCTGCTCGAGTCGCTGGTGGGAAGAACCCCGCCTCAGACCTTCATGGACTCGCCGTTCAAGTACTAAGCGCCGTCGGTGATCGCGCCCTTGCTCGCGGTAGATACGAGCCTCATGTACTTGGCCATCAGCCCGCGCGTGTAGCGCGGCTTGGGCTGCTTCCATTTTTTCCTGCGCGCGGCAAGCTCCTTCGCGGAGACGTTGAGCTGCAGCAGGCGTTTCTTCGCGTCGATGGTGACCGAATCGCCTTCCTTCACCAGCGCGATGGTTCCGCCCACATAGGCTTCGGGCGCGACGTGGCCGACCACCATGCCCCAGGTGCCGCCGGAGAAGCGGCCGTCGGTAATGAGGCCCACCGACTCGCCCAGCCCTTGCCCGATGAGCGCCGAGGTCGGCGCCAGCATCTCCTGCATGCCGGGCCCTCCCTTCGGTCCCTCGTAGCGGATCACGATCACGTCGCCCGGCTTGATTCTCTTCGCGAGAATCGCCTTCATCGCCGCAGGCTCGGAATCGAACACGCGCGCGGGCCCCGTGATCGAGGTCTGCTTGAGGCCGGTGATCTTGGCGACGCAGCCTTCTGTCGCGAGGTTGCCTTTCAGGATCGCGAGGTGCCCTTGCGCGTACAGCGGCTTGGACCAGGGGCGGATGACGTCCTGGTCCGCTCGCGGCTCGTCAGGCACGCCGGCGAGCTCCTCTGCGAGCGTTCGCCCGGTGATAGTCATGCAATCGCCGTGAAGCACGCCGTGCGCAAGCAGCATTTTCAGCACCTGCGGAGGCCCCCCGGCGGCATGGAAATCGGTTGCGACATAGGCACCCGAAGGTTTCAGGGCGCACAGCACCGGGACTTTCCTGCGCACGCGCTCGAAATCGTCGAGCGTCCACTTCACTGCTGCGGCGGCGGCGATGGCCAAGTAATGCAGCACCGCGTTGGTCGACCCGCCGGTCGCCATCACCAGCGCGATCGCGTTCTCGATCGACCTGCGCGTGATGATGTCGCGCGGACGGATGTTCTTGCGGATTGCGTTGACCAGCACCCGCGCGGATTCGGCGGAGGAATCGGCTTTTTCCGGGTCGGGCGAGGCCATCTGCGAGGAGCCGAGCAGGCTCATGCCCAGGGCCTCGAACGAGGACGACATGGTGTTCGCCGTGTACTGGCCGCCGCAGGCGCCCACCGACGGGCAGGCGTTCTTCTCGATGCCGTCGAAGTCCTCCTTCGAGATCTTCCCCAACGCGCGGGCGCCCACCGCCTCGAAGGGCGAGACGATGGTGAGCTTCTGTCCTTTCCAGAAGCCCGGCTTGATGGTGCCGGCGTAGACGAAGATACCCGGCACGTTGATGCGCGCCATCGCCATCATCGCGCCCGGCATGTTCTTGTCGCAGCCGCCGGCGCACAGCACGCCGTCCATCAGCTGGCCGTTCACCGCGGTCTCGATCGCGTCCGCGATCACCTCGCGCGAGACGAGCGAGTACTTCATGCCCTCGGTGCCCATGCCGATGCCGTCGGTGACGGTGGGGAAGCCGAACACCTGCGGCATCGCGCCCGCCGCCTTCACCGCCGCGACGGCGCTGTCGACCAGCGGCTGGATGCCCGCGTTGCAGGGGTTCATGGTGGAATAGCCGTTGGCGACGCCGACGATCGCCTTGTCGAAATCGCCGTCGCCGAATCCGACGGCTCGCAGCATCGCGCGGTTGGGCGAGCGCGCGTCGCCGTGGGTGATCGTCCTGCTTCTCCAGTTGTCGCTCATGCGGGGAACTCCGGTGCGGGATCGCCGACTATCGGTTAGGCTTTCATTCTACTAGAACGCTCCCCGATGCTCGTCCATCCGAACTTCGATCCGGTCGCGATCCACCTCGGCCCCATCGCCGTGCGCTGGTACGGGCTGATGTATCTGGTGGGGTTCGCCGCGGCCTTCTGGCTGGGACGGCTACGCATCGGTCAGGCGAAGGCCGGCCGCGTCAGCCACGCGGCGCTCGACGACCTGCTGTTCTTCGGGGTGCTGGGCGTCGTCCTCGGCGGAAGGCTGGGCTATGTGCTCTTCTACAAGCCCGGGTACTACCTCTCCCATCTCCTGGAGATCCCTGCGGTCTGGCACGGCGGGATGTCCTTTCACGGAGGATTTCTCGGCGTGCTGCTCGCGGTGTGGTGGGTGGCGAGAAAGCACGGACTGCGATGGCTCGAGGTCACTGATTTTCTCGCGCCGCTCAGCCCGCTCGCCTTCGCCGCGGGGAGGCTCGGCAACTTCATCAACGGTGAGCTGCCGGGACGGGTCACCACCGTACCTTGGGGCATGATCTTCCAGGGCGCCGGACCCCTGCCGCGCCATCCGTCGCAGCTCTACCAGTTCGCCCTGGAAGGGGTGCTGCTGTTCGCGATCCTGTGGATCTACTCGGCGAAGCCCCGCCCCGTCGGGGCGGTGTCGGCCGCGTTCCTGATCGGCTATGGGTGCTTGCGCTTCGCCGTCGAGTTCTTCAGAGAGCCCGATGATTTCCTTGGGCTTCTTGCGCTGAATCTCTCCATGGGACAGTGGCTGTCGCTGCCCATGATCCTCGTCGGGATCGGCATGCTCGCGTGGGCTTGGCGTCGGCCGCAGAAGGTCTAGAATTAAGCGTGACATGGTCGAAGCAAGGAGCGAACAAATGCAGGCTCAGATGAGGGAACGCTTGCGGGAGTTGCAGCTCGAGCACCGGGACCTGGACACCGCAATCCACCGAATCTCGGACGACCCCGGCCACGACCAACTCGCCCTCACCCGAATGAAACGCCGCAAGCTCCTCATCAAGGACCAGATCTCCTGGATCGAGCGCCAGCTCGACCCGGACATCCCCGCCTAGAAGCCTTCAGCCGAGCCCGCGCGCGACGAGCGACGCGCCGCTCGCCAGCAGCAGCACCGCCACCCCCCGCATCACCATCTCGCGCGAGACCGCGCGGAATATCTTCGAAGCAAAGTAGATCGCGAACAGGCCCGCGGGGATCGCCGCCGCCGCCGCGATCCACACGCCGTCCTGCATCAGGAGCCCGGTCACCGCGAACGCGACGAGGCGCATGCCGATGCTGAAGATGGTGGTGAGCGTCATGGTCGCGCGGAACTGCTCCTTCGAGAGCGGGCGGTGCGACAGGTAGATCGCGTACGGCGGCCCGCCCGCGCCGAACAGGGTTCCCGACAGGCCGCCGCAGAATCCCGCGAAGAACGCCCAGTTGCGGCTGACGATCGCGAGCGCCCCGCCGCGCGAGAGGCTGTAGAGCGCGTAGGCGAGCACGAAGACGCCGAGCGCGAGAAGCGACGCCTTGCGCGGCAGATTCACGAGCAGCGTCGTCCCCGCGACGATGCCGACGATCATGAACGGCACCATGCGCGCGATGTCGCCGAGGACGGCGTTCCTCGGGTTCTCCAGCCCCAGCCTCAGGCCGTTGCCGAAATCGACGATCGCGAACACCGCGAGCGCGAAGGGCAGGGGTACGAAGTAGGTCGCGAGCGGGATGGTGACCAGCGCAGAGCCGAAGCCCGTGAGCCCCTGGATGAAGCCGCCGGCGAAGGCGATCGGCGCGAGCGCGAGCGCCGCCGCGGCACCTTCCAGCACCATCAGGATAGAGCGCGGGCGAGCACCTGCGCCACGTGAACCGCCTGCCTGGCCGCGCCGTCCTCGATCTGGTGGCGGCAGCTCGTGCCGTCGGCGACGACGATCGTGTCTTCGCCCGCCGAGCGCACCCTGGGGAGGAGCGAAGCCTCGGCCATCCTCATCGAGACCTCGTAGTGAGCGGCCTCGTAGCCGAACGCGCCCGCCATGCCGCAGCACGAGGATTCGATCGTCTCCACCTTGAGCTCCGGAACGAGGGAAAGCGCGCCGCGCACCGCCGGCATGGCGCCGAAGGCTTTCTGGTGGCAATGCCCGTGGAGCAAGGCGCGCTTTTCCGGGATCGGATTGAGCTTTAGCGCGAGGCGTCCGGCTTCGTGCTCTTTGACGAGGAACTCCTCAAGCAGGAACGCATCCTGCGCGAGCGCGTCGGTCTCCCCGCCCGGCAGCAGGGATTTGAACTCGTCGCGCATCCCCAGAATACACGAGGGCTCCAGCCCGACGACGGGAACGCCCCGCCCGACGTAGGGCTCCAGCGCGGCGAGCACGCGCCTCGCCTCCGCTCTCGCCTGCTCGACCATGCCGGCGGCGAGGAAGGTGCGGCCGCAGCACAGCGGGCGCGCGCTTCGATCGGATTCCGCGGGACGCGCGATGTGCACGCAATAGCCCGCGCGGTCCAGCACGGCGAGCGCAGCGCGCGCGTTCTCGGGCTCGAAGTAGTTGCTGAAGGTGTCGACGAAGAACACCACTTCGCCCGCTTTCCCTTCGCCGCTCCAGCTGCGGAGCGAGCCGAGAAAGGCGCGGCGCCACTTCGGCAGCGGGCGCTGCGCGGCGAATCCGAGGGCCCGCCTGCCGATCCTCTGGTACGCATTCGCGATTCCCGCAAAGCGGGAAGCCCACGGGGCATAGCGCGGAAGGTAGGCGACCAGCCTGTCCCTCAATGAATAGCCGTGGCGCGCGTGGTAGTGGTGCAGGAACTC
This sequence comes from Burkholderiales bacterium, assembly GCA_035702665.1. GTDB lineage: Bacteria > Pseudomonadota > Gammaproteobacteria > Burkholderiales > SG8-39 > VBDM01. The sequence continues at coordinate 684 of DASSQD010000097.1, read as the reverse complement.
GATCTTCATCTTCGCCATGTCGACGCCGGTCGGGCACTCGCGCTTGCAGCCCTTGCAGGACACGCACAGGTCCAGCGTCCGGCGCATCTCGTCGGACGTGAAAGCGTCGGCGCCCAGCTGGCCCGAGAGCGCGAGCCGCAGCGTGTTGGCGCGGCCGCGCGTCAGGTGCCTCTCGTCACCGGTGGCGCGGTACGAGGGGCACATGGTGCCGGCGTCGAACTTGCGGCAGTGGCCGTTGTTGTTGCACATCTCCACCGCCGCCGCGAACCCCGTGCTCCCGGCGCCGGGCACCGTCCACTCGCTCCAGTCGAGCGCCTCGCGCATTTTCGGGATCGCGTAACCGGGCTTGAAGCGGAACAGCGTGCGATCGTCCTGCTTCGACGGCCGCACGATCTTGCCCGGGTTCATCAGTCCCTTTGGGTCGAACAGCGCCTTGATCTCGCAGAGCGCGGCGGTGAGCCGCGGCCCGATGACGGGCTCGATCCACTCCGAGCGCACCAGGCCGTCGCCGTGCTCGCCCGAGTACGCCGCGCCCTTGTAGCGCTTCACGAGGGCGCAGGCCTCCTCGGCGATGGCGCGCATCTTCGCCGCGCCGTCGCCCTTCATGTTGAGCACCGGCCGCACGTGCAGCGTGCCCACCGATGCGTGCGCGTACCAGGTGCCCTCGGTGCCGTGCTTGCGGAA